>NZ_KV823229.1 GCF_001815905.1 Brevibacterium sp. HMSC07C04
CCCACCTATCCTACACAAGCCACACCGAACACCAATACCAAACTATAGTGAAGGTCTCGGGGTCTTTCCGTCCTGCTGCGCGTAACGAGCATCTTTACTCGTAATGCAATTTCGCCGAGTTCGCGGTTGAGACAGCAGAGAAGTCGTTACGCCATTCGTGCAGGTCGGAACTTACCCGACAAGGAATTTCGCTACCTTAGGATGGTTATAGTTACCACCGCCGTTTACTGGGGCTTAAATTCTCCGCTTCGAACCAAGTTCTAACAGATCCTCTTAACCTTCCAGCACCGGGCAGGCGTCAGTCCGTATACATCGACTTACGTCTTCGCACGGACCTGTGTTTTTAGTAAACAGTCGCTTCTCTCTGGCCTCTGCGACCACCACCAGCACATCCAACCGCCAGGGTTGTTCACCAGGGTGGTCCCCCTTCTTCCAAAGTTACGGGGGCATTTTGCCGAGTTCCTTAACCACGATTATCTCGATCGCCTTGGTATTCTCTACCTGACCACCTGAGTCGGTTTAGGGTACGGGCAGTTTGAACCTCACGTCGATGCTTTTCTTGGCAGCAGAGGATCACCGGATCACCCCACCATTGTGGGGCGCCCATCAGCTCTCAGCCCTCATGTGTGGCGGATTTGCCAACCACACGGCCTACAACCTTAGACCGCGACAACCATCGCACGGCCCGGCTACCTTCCTGCGTCACACCTGTTACCACGCTTACCTACAAAACCCTCAGGTCCCACCACCACACACCACACACACTCCAAAGGAGCATGATGCGGGTGGGGCACTGGTTAGTATCAGATTCTTCGGTATGGACGGTTCTTCACTGGTACGGGAATATCAACCCGTTGTCCATCGACTACGCCTGTCGGCCTCGCCTTAGGTCCCGACTAACCCAGGGCGGATTAACCTAGCCCTGGAACCCTTGGTCATTCGGCGGACGGGTTTCTCACCCGTCTTTCGCTACTCATGCCTGCATTCTCACTCGCATAGCCTCCACCACTGAATCACTTCGCAGCTTCACCGGCCACACGACGCTCCCCTACCCAAAAACACCCGAGTTATCGGTTGAACATGTTTTTGCCACAACTTCGGTGGTGTGCTTAAGCCCCGCTACATTATCGGCGCGGAATCACTTGACCAGTGAGCTATTACGCACTCTTTCAAGGGTGGCTGCTTCTAAGCCAACCTCCTGGTTGTCACTGCAACTCCACATCCTTTTCCACTGAGCACACGCTTAGGGACCTTAGTTGATGGTCTGGGCTGTTTCCCTCTCGACTACGAAGCTTATCCCCCGCAGTCTCACTGCCACGCTGACTTCACGGCATTCGGAGTTTAGCTGACGTCAGTAACCCTCGCGGGCCCATCAGTCATCCAGTCGCTCTACCTCCGCAAAGCACCACGCAACGCTGCACCTAAATGCATTTCGGGGAGAACCAGCTATCACAGAGTTTGATTGGCCTTTCACCCCTAACCACAGATCATCCCCCCAGTTTTCAACCTAGGTGGGTTCGGGCCTCCACGCCGTCTTACCGGCGCTTCACCCTGCCCATGGCTAGATCACTCCGCTTCGGGTCTAGGACACACGACTCACACGCCCTATTCGGACTCGCTTTCGCTACGGCTTCCCCACACGGGTTAACCTCGCCACATGCCACTAACTCGCAGGCTCATTCTTCAAAAGGCACGCCATCACCCCACACGAGGGCTCTGACGGATTGTAGGCACACGGTTTCAGGTACTCTTTCACTCCCCTCCCGGGGTACTTTTCACCATTCCCTCACGGTACTATCCGCTATCGGTCACCAAGAGTATTTAGCCTTACCAGGTGGTCCTGGCAGATTCACACGACATTCCACGAGTACCGTGCTACTCGGGCACCAACACACACAGACCACTGCGGTTTCAGCTACGGGACTCTCACCCACTCCGGTCAGGCTTCCCAACCTGTTCACCTACCACACTGCATCCATGCCCCAGCCATGCTGAACTGAGACGATCGGCCCCACAACACCGCGCATGCAAAACCAGCACGCTTGACACACACACGGTTTAGGCTCTTCCGCGTTCGCTCGCCACTACTAACAGAATCATTCTTATTTTCTCTTCCTATGGGTACTAAGATGTTTCACTTCCCCACGTCACCCCCACCAAGGCTATACATTCACCCCGTGGTCACTACGCACAACACGCAGCGAGGTTTCCCCATTCGGACACCCTCGGATCACAGCTCGTTTACCAACTCCCCGAGGCTTATCGCAGATTACCGCGTCCTTCATCGGCCCTTGATGCCAAGGCATCCACCATGCGCCCTTGAACACTCACCACCCCACACAGGACACACACAACCAACCAGTCGTACATGCTGCAGGGTGGCAAGACGAATAACACAAGAAACACAAAATCAAACAAAATCACAACAACCACACACAAACATGCGCGTGATTGCCAGATGCTCGCGTCCACTATTCACAAATCAACAACAACCACCACACACCCAGACCACAACCCCCACAAACAGAGACCATAATCCACGGCGGTGGAAGAAGAACCACCACACACCCCTACGAGCGTGTGGGCCTGTTCCCCCACAACCCAACAGCGTGCCTGCCCACACCCACACACCACCACAAGGACACTCCATCCACGAGCACCCTGAAGTGATACGCCAGTGCAGAAGTTTCGCAGTGTTCCACCCATGAGCACCCC
>NZ_KV823230.1 GCF_001815905.1 Brevibacterium sp. HMSC07C04
GCGGGATTTGAACCCACGACCTCTTGACCCCCAGTCAAGCGCGCTACCAAGCTGCGCCATAGCCCGTGGCGTTGAGCCTCGTACATGCTAGCGCCTTGTCCACGCGAAGGCAAAACGAGAATGGCCGATGTCGTGTTTGAAACAGCAGGTGAGGTGTGCGACTTAAAGTTGATACGATGAGTGCGCGCCATAACTTCAGCTTCGGTGTATGCGGTATCAGCCGGCGGCAGATGCTATCTTCGGAAGCTGAAAGGGCAGGTTTGAGCAGGCCTGAGCAAGGAGAAGACATGTCTGACGCTGCAGCACCGCAGAACCTCAAGTATTCGCGAGACCACGAATGGGTCGACGCGACTGCCGATGCCGTGCGCATCGGAATCACCGATTTCGCTCAGGACCAGCTCGGCGACGTCGTCTTCGTGGACCTGCCCGAAGTCGGCGACAGTATCGAAGCCGGGGAAGATTTCGGCGAGGTCGAATCAACCAAGAGCGTTTCAGACCTCAAAGCCCCTGTTTCCGGAGAAGTCCTGCGCGTCAACGAAGCGCTGGAAGATGAACCCGAAATCATCAACAGCGACCCCTATGGTGAAGGCTGGATGCTGGAAATCGCGCTTTCTGACCCTTCGGAGATCGAAGCGCTCCTCGACGCCGAAGCCTACCGCGCACATGTTGAAAGTGAAGGTGCTTGATGACTCAGCAGCCCTATCCCGGCAACCAGGGAAGAAACTTCGAGTACCAGCCGGAAACCTCACTGCACCAGACGCAGGCGGCTCAGCCGGCGCCGATCAGCGGCATCCTTGACCCGCGCACTGGGGAAATCCGCTCCGTTCCCGATATCGGCCACCTGCAGGAAACCGACGCGCTTCTCGTGGTCGTCTCCGGGCCTGATGCCGGGGCGCAGATCCTTCTCGACACCGACGTTGTGACAGTCGGACGCAACCCCAACGCCGACATCTTCCTGGACGATGTGACGGTCTCACGCAGGCACGCCGAGTTCATCCGCACTCCCTCGGGCTTCGCCCTGCGGGACACAGGTTCTCTCAACGGCACCTACGTCGGCCGTCAGCTCATTGACGAAGTCGAACTGCAGAACGGTGCCGATGTGCAGATCGGCAAGTTCCGCATGATCTTCCAGCAGCGTCCGAGGACTGCGTGACCGAAGTTCAGCTCGAAGTGGTCGGGGTTCGCATTGAACTGCCGGCAAACCAGCCGATCCTGCTTCTCAAAGAAGCAGCTCAGCCACGATTCCTGCCGATCTGGATCGGCTCATCCGAAGCCAATGCAATCGGCATCGCACTCAGGGGGATGGCTCCTCCTCGGCCGCTGTCGCACAACCTCATGGTCAACCTGATCGAAGAGTACGGCGACACACTGGAGTCGGTGCACATCACGGCCATCGATTCGCACACCTACTACGCGGAGCTGCGCACCGGCGGTGGACACACGGTGTCTGCGCGCCCATCGGATGCGGTTGCCATGGCGCTTGTCGCCGAATGCCCCGTCTACACCACAGCGGAGCTGATGGGGCAGGCCGGAATCGAAGGTCCGGAACCTGACGAAGACGAAGTCGCCCAGTTCCGAGAGTTCCTTGACCACGTGTCGCCAGAAGACTTCGAAGGCGAATCCTGACCCGCCTATACTGACAGAATTCCGAATGCCCCGGTCCACGGCGGACCGGGGCGCTGATCGCCCGTGCTGACAGCAGAGAGTGGATGATTGTGAAAAGCGTTAACCCTATGTTTGAGCTGGCCGGCGATGCCCGCGCCTCCGAAGAAACCCTCAAAGGTCTTGACGCCTGGCGCGATCTCAGTCCCAAACAGCAGCCGCAGTACACCGATCCCGAAGAGCTCGAAGCATCGCTGGAACAGCTGCGCCGAGTTCCGCCGCTCATCTTCGCCGGCGAAGCCGACCAGCTGAAGGCTCAGATTGCGGCCGCGTCGCGCGGCGAAGCGTTCCTGCTGGCCGGTGGCGACTGCGCTGAGTCGTTCCAAGACTCCACGGCCGAAAGCATTCGCCGCCGCGTACAGACGATCCTCCAGATGGCCGCAGTTCTTACCTACGGTGCTGCTGTTCCAGTCGTCAAAATGGGTCGCATGGCCGGTCAGTACGCCAAACCCCGGTCCTCCGATGTTGAAACCCGCGACGGCGTGACCCTGCCAAGCTACCGCGGTGACATCGTCAACTCCCACGAGTTCACCGAAGACGCTCGCCGCCCCGACCCGGCCCGTCTGCTCAAGGCCTATCACGCATCCGCATCGACTCTGAACCTCATGCGCGCCTTCACAAAGGGCGGTTTCGCGGATCTTCGGCAGGTGCACCAGTGGAACCGAGGCTTCCTCGGGGCGAATGAGAACTACGTTCGCTACGAAAAGATGGCCGGAGACATCGATCGCGCGCTGCGTTTCATGGACGCATGCGGTGTCGACTTCGACGCCATGCGAACCGTCGAGTTCTACTCGGCTCACGAAGCTCTGCTGCTGGAGTACGAACAGGCGCTGACCCGCATTGATTCGCGCACAGGTGACCCCTACGACGTTTCCGGCCACTTCCTGTGGATCGGTGAGCGCACACGTGATCTTGACGGAGCCCACGTCGACTTCCTTTCGCGCGTGAAGAACCCGATCGGAGTGAAGCTCGGCCCCAACGCAACGGCAGATGACGCTCTGCGCCTGGCAGAAAAGCTCGACCCGGAGGGCGAGCCCGGTCGCCTGACCTTCATCACCCGCATGGGCGCGAATACAGTAGGCGAGCAGCTTCCCAAACTGCTCTCAGCCGTCAAAGACGACCTTCCACAGGTCACCTGGATGTGCGACCCGATGCACGGCAACACCATCACCGCGTCCAATGGATACAAGACCCGCCGCTTTGAGGACGTCATGGGCGAGGTGACCGGATTCTTCCGCGCCCACCAGGAAATCGGCACGGTACCCGGCGGCATTCACGTGGAGCTCACCGGTGATGACGTCACCGAAATCATGGGCGGCGGAGCGAACATCGACGAAGAGGGCCTGCAGCGTCGCTACGAAACCCTCGTCGACCCCCGCCTTAACCACGACCAGTCGCTGGAAATGGCGTTCCAGGTCGCCGAGTACCTCACGGAGGGTGCCGACTGAACAATCTGACCGAAAACAGACCGCCGGGTTGAAGCGCGCAACTTCAACCCGGCGGTTTTCTATGTCCGACGGCCGCAGACTCAGCTTCAGTCCTTCGGCTTGTCGTCTTTCTTGTCTTCGTCCTTCTTCTTGTCGTCCTTTGGAGGCTCCTTGCCCTTGGAGACCTTGAGGATCACCAGAGTGTCGGCGGTGCGCTTCTCGCCGGGACCGGGGTACATCGCCACGATCTTGCCCTTGGGCGTGTGTTCGCTGTAGACATCGTCGCGGGCCACACGGAAGCCCAGGCCCAGCAGCCGCTTATAGGAGGCTTCGTATTCCTGGCCCCGCAGATCGGGAAGGGCAGTCGTCTTCGGCCCGCTGGAGACCGTGATGTCGACCGCGCTTCCCTTCTCGGCCTGGCTGTCCGCCTTGGCACTTTGGGCTACAACGCGGCCTTTCGGCCCCTGATCCTCCACGGTCGAAACCTCGCCCTTCTTCAGCCCGGCGTCAGTAAGCGCCTTTGCGGCTTCGTCCTCGGTCTTGCCGACGACTGTGGGAACAGCGACCGTTTCGGGGCCATCAGAGGTGACGAGGGTGACTGCTTCGCCTTTCTGGAGTTCCTTCCCAGCCGCGGGTCGAGTCTCAATAACCGTCCCCTTGGCAACCTCACCGTGGTGGCTGCTCTCAGCGCTGACGGCAAAACCGGCCTTCTCCAGAGTCTGCCGAGCATCATCCTCGGCAGTGCCGGCCTCAATCTTGGGAACGGCGACCATGACGGCTTCCTGCTCGGCCTGCCCTCCTATGAGGCCGGCTGCCTTGGCTATGCCGAACGAGCTCGCCAGCCCAAGCGCCGCGACAGCGGCGATCAACCCCATGAGCAGGGGGCGGCGACGGCGCGACCTGCGCGGCTCATCGTCGGCTTCGAGTTCTTCTGCTGCCGTCGGCTCGCCTGCCACCGGCGGCAGATCGACCGGGGGAGTGCCGTCGGCAGAAACCGCGGCGGCTGTCAGGGTGCCTGCAAGGTCGGCCGTGGAATCGATCTCGGCGGGTGTTTCGTCTGCCGTGAGCTTGGGAATCTCACCAGTGCCGGGAGCTGATTCGGGAGCTTCGATTCCGATCTGCGCGTCGATGTCAGCAGTTGCGGTCAGAACCGGTTCGGTGGGATCAGCCGCATCCGATGTGCCGCCGAAGTCGAGTTCCTCATCGGTCATTGCCAATCGCGCTTCGCCAAGAGCCTGGCGCATAGAGGACGCGCTTTCGGGGCGGTCGTCCGGATTGGGGCTCGTGGCCCACAGGACAAGAGCGTCAAGCTGGGGGCTCAGACCGGGAACAGCTTCGGACGGTGCTTTTACGCGGTCGTGAACATGACGGTAGGCCACCTGAATCGGAACATCGTCCGTGTAGGGCTGAGACCCCGTGAGCATCTCGTAGAACATGATGCCCAGCGTGTAGAGGTCAGTGCGCTCATCAGCGCCGCTGCGGGTGACAAGCTCCGGCGCTACATAGCCGACCGTTCCGATGAGTGTTTTCGTGGTTGTTGCGTTCGTCACCGCGCGGGCCAGCCCGAAGTCGGCGAGTTTGATCTGCCCGTCGGTGCCCAGCAGCACATTGTCGGGTTTGAGGTCTCGGTGGATCATTCCGGCTTCGTGAACAGCTTCGAGCGCCGCGAGAATGGCGTCGACAACGCTGATCGCCTGCCGGGGTGTGAATCGACCGCGGAACTTCAGCTCCTTGCGCAGGGTGACCGACTCGAGGTATTCCATGGCGAGGTAGACGACGTCGCCGTCGCGGGACTGGTCGTTGACCGCGATGAGGTTGGGGTGGGACAGCTGGGCGGCATTCATCGCCTCGCGTTCGAAGCGCTCGACAAACGAGGGGTCGCTGGCCAGGTGCCCGTGCATGACTTTGACTGCGATCTCGCGTTTGAGTCGCAGGTCGGTGCCCCGGTACACCATCGCCATTCCGCCGCGGGCGACCACGGATTCGATGCGGTACCGGCCGTCGAGGACAACGCCGATCAGCTGATCACGGATCTGTGCCATGCGGCACCTCCGGACTGTGGCTGTAGCGTTCGGTGAGGATGTCGACGGTCCGCACGAACGAGCGGGTGTCAGGGGCCATTCCCGTCCGTTCGATGCTGGCAGCACCCTGGTAGTAGGCGGCAACAGCTGCCGAGCGGTTGTCAGTGGTGGCCAGCAGCCGGCGCAGGATGGCCAGTCCGGCGACGATGTTGTTCTCCGGGTCGAGGATGTCCAGGCGACGGCCGATAAGCGATGACGCCCACTGTCCGGCTCTCGGTGTCAGCTGCATGATGCCGATTCCGTTGACCGGCGAGACCAAACGGTGGTTGAGGCCGGATTCTTGTGTGGCCACGGCCAGTGCAAGCGGGCCGTCGACGCCGATTTCGCCGGCCAGGCGAAGAACGGTCTTGCGCACCCAGGAGCGGGTTGGGGCGGGTCGGCGCATGAGCTGGGCTTTGTTGAGCCGTGCTGCCAAGAGCACGTCTTCCGGGTATTCACGACCGTCGACGGTGTGCGGAATGTTCGGCAGCTTATCCGGCATCGCAGGTTTGACGCGGGCGCTGGTAGCACCGGAGCCGGACAGCGCGAGCACTTCTCCGACGGTGATGAGGACAGAGCTGCCCATGGCGTTTGCGCGCTGCAGCGCAGCAGTCGAGGTGCCGTGCTGGCGGGCAATGGAAGCGAGAGTGTCGCCGGTCTTGACGGTGTGGCCGGCAGGCGGCGGCGGTACGTTCTTCTCCGGCAGGGACAGAATCTGTCCGGGCATGAGCGTGGTGCGTCCGCGCAGTTCGTTCAGCTCGATCAGCGCCGGCGCTGAAACGCCGTGTTTTTTGGCAACGCTGATGACGGTATCGCCGGTGCGCACACGGTAGGTGCGGCCGCCGTGGGTCACCGGGACGGCCTCGGTGATGGTTCCCGAGGTGAAACCCGGCGCGGGCGCGCCATTCGGGTCGCGCCTGGTGTCTCGCTGCATAGGACGCTTTCTACGGGGAAGTGTGTCTGTCCCAAGACTAGGTCCACCAGTCGACGGGCACGGCCAGGCCCAGCGGCGTGTCGGATCATCGGAGTCGTCGGCGGCCATATGTCGGCAGATCGAAGTGCCGTAGGCTTGAAGTGTGAAAAGAGCTGAAGAGATCGTTGACGAATGGGTAACAGCGGCGCAGGCGGCTGAGCTTCTCGATGTTCCGGTGACGAAAGTGCACCGCAAGATCGAGGACCGCGCCCTCCTGGGACTGAAGTCAGGGACTCCGCCGACTATGCGAATTCCTGCGCTGTTCATCAAAGACGGTCAGCCCGTGCCTGCCCTGAGGGGAACTCTCGTGCTGCTTGCGGATGCCGGGTTCTCTGACGACGAGGCTATTGCCTGGCTGTACGAGAACGATGACACTCTGCCCGGGCGGGCCATTGACTTCCTCCGTCGCGGTGAGAAATCCGAGATCCGCCGGCGCGCCCAGGCGCTTGCGTTCTAAGACAGCTCAGCTGGAGCGGACGGTCAGGGACTGCGCGTAGCTGCGCAGGACTTTGTGTCCATCCGGGTCCAGGCCCAGTTTCCCGAGTGCATCCAGCGCTGCCTCGGAATCAGCGACTTCTCGTGCTATGAGCTGCTCCATGCGCTCGAGCGCTCCAGAAGAACGGATGAGGTCCGTCATCTGCGCGATGTCGTCAGCGGTTTTGCGCTCAGTTGCCAGGGTGCGGACAAACCAGTCGCGTTCTTCTTCTGACAGCGCTTCGAGGGTGTAGCCGACCAACACTGTCTTCTTTCCTTGGCGCAGGTCATCCCCTGCGGGCTTGCCGGTGATCGCCGGGTCGCCGAATACGCCCAGTTCGTCGTCGCGCAGTTGGAAGGCCCGCCCCAGGGGCAGGGCGAAAGCGCGCAGCGCATCTACGACCTCGTCATCGGCACCGGCAATCGACGCGCCGACGGCGAACGGCTGCTCCACGGAGTACTTCGCTGTTTTGTAGGTGAGAACTTCCCATGCGCGATCAGTGACCTCGGAAGCACTCACGGGTGCGTCCTGGACGTAGATGTCGAGGAACTGGCCGAACATGACATCGCGGCGCAGGTCGTTGCGCGCTGCCAGTGCCGCGGGAGATGCTGCGTCGGGCAGACCCGTCAGGGACCAAAACTCTTCGGACAGTGCCAGGCACAGATCGCCGGCGACTATTGCCGTGGCGATTCCAAAGTGTTCGCTGTCGCCGGCAAAGCCGTCTCTTCTGTGCAGCGCTTCAAACTGCCGATGCACAGACGGTGCACCCCGCCGGGTGTCGGAGGCGTCAATCACGTCGTCGTGGATCAGCGCTGCGGCGTGCAGAAGTTCGACGGCGGCCGCAGCGTTCGCGATGCCGGGGTGGGTGTCGGCGCTGCCGCCAGCGATTTCGAAGCCCCACCAGGCGGCGAGAGCGCGGATGCGCTTGCCGGATGCCGTGAAGTCCAGAATCGGCCGCATGAGGTGTTCAGCTGTCGGCGACAGCGCGGTGAAGCGACTGGCGGTGCGATCGAGGCCCTCGCGCAGAGCAGCATCGACCAGGCGACGGACGTCAGACGGATCTGTAAGGCTCATGCCCTAAGCCTAAACGGGCCGCAGTCTGCGGTGGGCCCGGCCCGAAACCGCAGCCGCGGCTGACTGCGCGTTGCGGGCCGTGGGGCGTCAGCCCGCGTACGATGAGTGGGGGAGGACGTATGAGCAGAAAGCAGCTGGACCGCACCGGCGGTGACCTGACCGGCCTGGGCGACGACGACGCAGGCTGCACGATCCTCCATTTGGACATGGACGCGTTCTTCGTGTCCGTCGAACGGCTGATCGATCCTTCGCTCAACGGCCGTCCCGTTATCGTCGGCGGACGCAGCGGGAGGGGAGTGGTCTCCTCGGCAAGCTATGAGGCGCGCGCCTACGGCGTACATTCGGCTATGCCGATCGGCCGGGCCCTGGCGCTGTGCCCAGGTGCCGTGGTCGTACCGCCCACAAAGGGCGTCTACTCCGAGTACTCACGCCGTGTTTTTGATGTGGTCGGCGACATCACCCCGGATTTCAGCCGTGTCAGCGTCGACGAGGGATACATCGATGTTTCCGGTGCGGTGCGCAGGCTGGGCAGCCCCGCGAAAATCGCCCTGCAGCTGCGGCAGACCATTGCCGAGAAGACCGGCCTGCCGTCCTCCATCGGCCTGTCGAGGGCGATGGTCGTGTCGAAGATCGCCTCGGCACGAGCCAAGCCCAACGGACAGCTGGTGGTCCCGGTGGGCAAAGAGGCGCAGTTCATGGAGTCGATGCCCGTCACGGCGCTGCCCGGAGTCGGGCGGGCCACGCACGAAACCCTGTCTCGCTACGGTATTCGCACGATCGGCGACTTGGCCCGCCAGTCGCCGGTATGGGCGGCGAAGACTCTTGGGTCAGCCGGCCCAGCGCTTATCGGATACGCGCAGGGGCGCGACAGTCGGACAGTTCACGAAAAGGCCAAGGATCATTCGATCAGCGCTGAGAGCACGTTCGACGAAGACATCTACCAGCTGGAGCGCCTGCGAACCGAACTTCTTCGTCTGACCGACAGGGTGACTGCCCGAGTCCGCGCGGAGGGGCTCGCCGCAGGCACGGTCACGCTGAAGTTTCGCTCACCGGATTTCACCACCACCACCCGGGCAGTCACCCTGCCGGCGCCGACCGATGTCACCGGTGAGGTGTACGAGGCGCTCCTCGGGGCTCTCGAGGCGGCCGCGGCTAAGCGGACGGGAGCCAGACTGCTGGGTGTGGCGGCATCGAATCTTCAGTCGGTCGATGTTGTCGGCAGGCAGGAGACCTTAGAAGGCGAGGGGCGGTCAACGCGGGAATCCGATATTGCCGTCGACGAAATCCGCAAGAAGTTCGGCGCGAACGCCATCTCCGCAGCATCGCTTCTGCCACCGGAATAGGAACTTTTTCTCCGCCCATGGAACTCAAAGACTCATGTGGCACTATCATTGGTCATATCGACTTCAGGAAGTTTTGGGCAGGAAGTTCACACTATGGCTCTTTCAGATCACGAACAGCAGCTTCTCGACCAGCTTGAACAGCAGCTGCGAAGCGAAGATCCCGGCTTCGCCCAGAACATTTCACGCCCTGCTGAAGACGCGCCTGGGCTGCGAATCTCACCGCGTCGACTCGTTCTGGGAATCGTCATACTCGTTTCCGGTCTGGCGGCGGCAATCGCCTCGCTGTTCTTCTTCACTATGCCGATGGCCGGTGTAGGCGGTGTTGTCGGCTTCGCCGTCATGGTCTTCGGCGGCTACTACGCAGTGACCCCGGACGAAAACGCCGCGGCGTCTTCCCCCAACAGGGCATCATCCCCTCGGGGCTCTGCCGCCCCCAAGCGCCGCTCGTCCTTTATGGAGCGCATGGAAGACCGCTGGGACAAACGCCGGGAAGGCTGAATCGCGCGCAAGAGCGCTATCGGAAACAAAAGCGCCGGCGGCGGTGGAGAATTCCACCGCCGCC
>NZ_KV823231.1 GCF_001815905.1 Brevibacterium sp. HMSC07C04
GCCCGGTGCCCACATGGGCACCGGGCCTTAAGCGTTTAAGCAGGTTGCCGGAGGTCAGCTTTCGCCCTGCTCTGCGCGGATGTCGGCGATCTCGGCTTCACGGCGCGCCGGTTCGGAATCGTGAAGAGCTGTCAGCGTCGGTTCGAACGAACCGGTGAGCAGGTACTCAACGCGGTGTGCCACGTTGACGGCCTGGTCGCCGAAACGCTCGAAATAGCGGGAGATCAGCGTGACATCGGCAATCTGGCTGGGCGAGATTTCACCGTTGGACAGTTCGCCGATGATGGTGAACACCCGCAGGTGAAGCGTGTCGAGTTCTTCGTCGATGGCCGCGATCATCGGCACGGCCGCCGTGCCGGGTTCGCTCAGCAGCTGAACGAGGGCGTTGCCGATGCGCACCGCGGTCGTGCCCATGTGGGTGAAGACATCGCGGAACTGCTCCGGCAGAGCCGGTTCGGGGTGACGGATGCGCACGAGCGAGCCGATGTGGCGGGCGAGGTCACCCATGCGCTCGATTGCAACCGACATCTTCAGCGCCGCAATGACAGCGCGCAGATCGGCGGCGACGGGAGCTTGGAGGGCCAGCACTTCTGCTGAACGGCGGTCCAGGGAAGCCTGCATGCCGTCGATCGAATCGTCAGCGGCGATGACCTGCTGAGCGAGTTCGAGGTTGTTTTCCAAGAGAGCCTGAACTGAGCTCTCCATAGCCACGGTGGCCTTTTCGGCCATTTCGACAAGTCCGTCGGCGATGGATTCGAGTTCATTGCGGAAGGCTTCGCGCACTCGAGGTCCTTTCCTTGAAGTTCTACGTGAGGCACTGTACACCAACACGAACCAAGTTAACGCTTTCAAGCGGGAGTTAAAGGAGCCTGTCCCCAATGTGAATACCGGGGGAAATGTCGCACGCTCCGTCGCTGTCAGATAGAACCCGCGTCACCGTGCGTTTAGGCTGTCAGTGTGGACGTGTTGATTATTTCGCTCATTACCGGCGGAGTTGGGCTCATTCTGGGCATCGCCGGGATCCTGGCGTTTCGCATGTCCGAAAGCTCGTGGTCATCCGCGTCGCTGCATTCGGATGACGAACTTCCCGAAGGCATCGCCGAAGTTCTCGCCGTTCTGCCCAGTGCGGCAATCGTCATCGACGCCGGGGATGATGTCACGAAGGCATCGCCTGCCGCCTACACCTTCGGCCTTGTGCGCGGTCACGTCCTGGCCGCCCCGCAGCTGCGCGAAGCCGTTGGGCGGGTGCGCGTGCGCGGCCTGATCGAAGAGATCGACTTCGAAACCCAGCGCGGATCAGACGAAAAGAGTCGCCGCTATCTGCACGCGCGCGTTGCCCCGCTGGCTGAGGCCTATGTTCTTGTGCTGTGTGATGACCACACGGAGTCTCACCGAATCAACGCCGTCCGGCGTGACTTCGTGGCAAATGTTTCCCACGAGCTCAAAACCCCCATCGGCGCTATTTCCCTGATGGCCGAAGCCGTCACCGACTTTTCTGACGACCCCGACGCCGTGCAGCGCTTCGGCGGGAAGCTTCAGAAGGAATCCGCGCGTCTGGCGCAGCTTGTTCAGGAGATCATCAATCTGTCGCGGGTCCAGGACAACGAACAGCTGGAATCGACAACGCGGGTCGAGCTTGACGACGTCGTGCAGGAAGCGGTTGACCGCGCCCGCACAAATGCCGATGCAAAGGGCATCGAACTGTCAGTTTCCGGCAGCCCCGGCGCCGCTGTGCAGGGTTCGTTTGATCTGCTGGTCAATGCTGTGCGCAACCTGATCGACAACGCGGTCAACTATTCGAACTCGGGCACGTCCGTGGGCATAGGCGTTGAGTCCACTGACGGCGATGCCTCCATTGTCGTGACTGACCACGGAATCGGCATTTCGGCAGAAGACACTGAGCGGATCTTCGAACGCTTCTACCGTGTCGATCCTGCACGTTCGCGCAATACCGGAGGCACCGGCCTGGGCCTGTCGATCGTGAAGCACATCGTGGCCACCCACGGCGGGCGCATCGACGTGTGGAGCCGTCCCGGTGAAGGGTCGACTTTCACCATCGCCCTGCCGGCAGCGCCGGCTGATAACGTTCGGCACCTGAAGCCGCCGGAAAACACACCCTCTGACGGAACCGCCGCCGAGGGTCGCGAGAGAAAGGCATGAGTTGACCAAAATTCTGCTGGTCGAAGACGAAGAGTCGCTGTCGGACCCGCTGTCCTACCTGCTGGGTCGCGAAGGCTACGACGTTGTTGTGGCGGCCGACGGCAAGAAGGCGGTCGAAGAATTCGAGACCGCCGGAGCGGACCTCGTGCTTTTGGACCTCATGCTGCCCGGGCTGCCCGGCACGGAAGTCTGCCGCATCATTCGCGGCCGGTCGAACGTGCCGATCATTATGCTCACCGCAAAAGACGCCGAAATCGACAAGGTCGTCGGCCTTGAACTCGGCGCTGATGATTACGTGACGAAGCCGTATTCCTCGCGTGAGCTCCTGGCTCGCATCCGCGCTGTTCTGCGCCGCGGATCAGCTTCTGTCGACGACGAGTTCGACGATGTGCTCGAAGCCGGCGGCGTGCGCGTCGACGTCGACCGCCACGTGGTCACGGTCCGCGGTGAGGAAATGCAGCTGCCGCTGAAGGAGTTTGAGCTGCTGGAGATGCTGGTGCGCAATGCAGGGCGCGTTATGACGCGCGGTCAGCTGATCGACCGGGTGTGGGGCTCTGACTACGTGGGGGACACCAAAACCCTCGACGTGCACATCAAGCGTCTGCGCGCCAAGATCGAGGTCAACCCCTCCGAGCCTAAGCTGCTGACAACCCTGCGCGGCCTGGGCTACAAATTCGAAGACTGATACCCGCAGCCGCCACAAGCAGAGGTCCCCAAGCGATAATCGCTCGGGGACCTCTGCTGTGTGTGTGAGCCTGTCCGCTGGGGGTGCTGGCTCACAGAGCTCACTGGCCGGTGGTGCTGTCCTCGGTGGCGTCGTCCGTTGCGCCGTCTGTGGCAGACGGTGCGCTGCTGGGCTCCAGAGTCTTGTAGTACCAGTGGCTGCCGTCGAGAATCTGGGTCTGGACGTCTTCTGAATTGCCGTTGACCGTGACCGTGACGTCGACGAGGGTGCCGGTGGGCTGGTTCAGCCCGGAGACGATGACTTCGTCAGCGCCCTCAGCGTTGGGGTTCTGCGGGTCCTGCGAGAACTTTTCTCCCGCCTTGACGGTCTGGCTGACGGACTTGTCGCCGGCCTTGATCGAAACATCGGCTGTTTTGTCGGTGTTGTTGACCAGCGTGTAGAACAGCTGGGCCTTTTCCTGGTCTTCGTCTGAGATGAGCAGGATGCCGCGAACGTCCACGCCGTCAATCGAGGTGGCAGCGCCGTCGCCGCCGTTGTAGTGGTACTTGGCGGTCTGCTGGGACGAGATCAGCGCGGCGCAGCCGCTGAGGGGTGCAACGAGGGCTGCTGCGAGCGCGACAGCGCCGAAGCGGGTCAGCCTTTTCACGATAAAAGCTCCTAGAAGAAGTAATGCTTGGCCTCTGACGGAATCGTACCTGTTTCTGCCAACGGTCCGAAACTCGGGTCACAGGATTCAGTGTGGAATCTCCCATGTTCCTCTGAATATGCGGCTGAGACGCTATATCACACTGTAGACGATGGCCGCCCAATTTGCGGAAAGTGTCGTGGTAAGATGGGTCACCGAAAGGGGACTAAAGAGTATGAGTTTTCAGGTTGGAGACACCGTCGTCTACCCGCACCACGGTGCAGCCACTGTTCAAGAAGTGAACACCCGCAAGATCAAGGGTGAAGAGACCGTCTTCCTCAAGCTTGAGGTTTCGCACGGCGATCTGACTATTGAAGTCCCTGCTGAGAACTGCGACCTCGTCGGTGTTCGCGACGTCGTCAACGCAGAGGGTCTGGAAAAGGTCTTCGAAGTTCTGCGCGCCGAAGTTGCCGAAGAGCCCACAAACTGGTCGCGCCGCTACAAGGCCAATCTCGAGAAGTTCCAATCCGGCGATGTCATCAAGGTCGCAGAAGTTGTTCGCGACCTGTGGCGCCGCGAACAGGACCGTGGACTTTCCACGGGCGAAAAGCGGATGCTCGCCAAGGCTCGCCAGGTTCTTGTTTCCGAACTGGCTCTGGCCAAGGAAAAGGAAGAAGACGAAGCCGAAGCAATGCTTGACGAAGTTCTGGCTTCCTGATCTTCGCAGCACGGCCCGCGCTCAGAGTGCTCTGAGCGCGGGCTTTGTGTTTGACTGTTGACGGCTACCATGGCTGTCGTGGAGACAGCCCTCATCATTCCTGCCGCCGGGTCCGGTACGCGCTTAGGCGCTGACCGTCCGAAGGCCTTTGTCGAACTTGAAGGCCGCACGCTTCTGGCGTGGTCGCTGCGCTGTGGGCTGCGCGCCGGCTGCGGGCTCACTGTCATTGCCGCACCAGCACACCTGTTGGATCACGCACGCACTGTCGCACACGCCGAATGTGACGCGCTGGGTCTTCCGCGCAGCCTGGTTGCTGTCGTTGAAGGCGGCACTGAGCGGACCGACTCGGTTGCCGCCGCACTCACCGTGCTCGAATCCGCCGGTCCGCGCTTTGTGCTGGTGCACGACGCTGCCCGCGCGCTCACGCCCGAAGCAGTGTTCACCCGCGTGATCAAAGCTCTGCGCGCCGGTGAGCGCAATGTTGTGCCGACCCTCCCGGTTGCCGACACCATAAGAACTGTGTCCGGCGGCACCTCGGCAGCGGAGGACCTCGCCGTGCCCGTTGACAGATCCCAGCTGAGGCGAGTCCAGACCCCGCAGGGGTTCCGTACAGAAGACCTGCGGGCGGCACATCAGCACGCGCGTGAAGCCGGCATTTCAGCAACAGACGACGCCGGTCTTCTGGAAGCCATCGGTATTCCCGCCAGGGGAGTGCCCGGAGCAGAAGCCGCACACAAAATCACCTACCCCGATGATCTGCGCCAAGCGCGCGCTCGACTGCGAGGAGAATGACAATGCAGGTGGGAATCGGCATAGACAGCCACGCTTTTTCAGACGATCCGCAGCGCCCCCTGTGGTTGGCCGGTCTGCTGTGGGAGGACGCCGGTCCGGGCCTTGAGGGCCACTCAGATTCCGATGCGGTGGCTCACGCCTGCTGTGATGCTCTGTTCTCAGCCGCCGGCATCGGCGATCTTGGCGCCCACTTCGGCGTTGACAGGCCGGAACTGGCCGGGGCCTCGGGGGCGCAGCTGCTGCAGGAGGCCGCCCGTCTGGTGCGCGAAGCCGGTTTTGCCATCGGCAACATTGCGGTGCAGGCCGTGTGTACCCGTCCCAAAATCGGCACCCGCCGGGCCGAAGCCCAGCGGGTGCTGAGTGAGGCCGCCGGAGCGCCGGTCACGGTGTCCGGCACGACATCCGACGGTCTGGGCTTCACCGGACGAGGTGAAGGGGTTGCCGCCGTGGCGACCGCCCTGGTCTACCAGGCGTGAGGATCATCTGAGGCGAGTTCGTCTCCGCCGGTGACCTGCTCAACTGACTTCCCGCGCGTCACGACAACGCCGATCAGCCACACAATGGCGAAGATGCCGAAGGTCCACAGCATCTGTGTTCGGGTGTCCGGCGCGAACATGCCCAGCACGACCACGGCAAGCAGGGCCGCGGCGGTCAGCCATGACAGAACCGGATAGCCCCACATCTTCATGGGCAGGTGTGTGCCTTCCCGTTCGGCCCGTCGGCGAAGAATGATGTGGCTGGCCACGGTCGCCACCCAGGTGACGATGAGCGTCGAGCCGACCACATTGAGGCCGATGAACAGCACCTTGTCCTGATTGAAGGCATTCACAAGCACGGAGGCGAAGCCGATCAGGACCGACACCACGATCGCCGGGATCGGCACGCCCCTGTTGTTTGCTCGCCCTGTGACCGCTGGCGCCATGCCGCGGTGGGCCAGTGAGAACACCATGCGGGACGCCCCGTAGACATTGGCGTTGAGCGAGCTCAGCAGCGCCACCACGATGATGATGGCCATCACGGTGCCGACGGCCGGCAGTCCCGTGGCCGTCAACGTCGTGACGAACGGGTTCTCGGCGAGGTCGGGGTTGTCCCAGCGGACGGCGAGGATCATGAGCGCGACCGAGCCCATGTAGAACACGAGGATGCGCAGCACGATGCCGGCGATCGCCTTGCGGATCGAAGTTTCGGGGTCGGCGGTTTCGGCAGCCGCGACGGCGAGGATCTCAATGCCGCCGAATGCGAAGATCACGATGAGCAGGCCGGTGCCGATTCCGCCGATGCCGGAAGGCGCGAGGTCTACGCCCTGCACATTGCTCAGCCCGGGTGACTCGCCGGGGGTAAGTCCGAACAGGAATGCTGTGACGACAATGAGGAACAGGATGACGAAGGCGACTTTGATGAAGCTGAACCAATATTCGAATTCACCGAACGAGCCGACGCCCATGAGGTTGATGACGGTGAAGACCATCATGAAGGCGAGCACCCAGATCCACTGTGGGACATCGGGCAGGAAAGCAGACCGCATGATCTGTGCGGCGGCTGTCGCTTCAACGGCAACGACGAGGCACAGCTGCACCCACCACAGCCAGCCGACGGCAAATGCGGCCGATGGGCCCAGCGCCTTGCCCGCGTAGTACGAAAACGCTCCCGGGTTGGGGTCGGCGGCAACCATTTCGCCGAGCATCCGCATAACCGAGATGATGATGAGTCCGGCAGCCACATAGGCCAGGAGAATTGCCGGGCCGGCGACGGCAATGCCTTCGCCCACACCGAGGAAAAGGCCCGCGCCGATTGCCGAACCGAGGCTCATCATGACGAGGTGCCGGGTCTTCAGGCGCTTCTGCAGTTGGGTGGTGGCCATGAAAATCCTTATGAACAAAAACAGCTGGTGAACTTCGGATGACATGATACGCCGCTGTGGCGCAGATCATGTCCGCTGAATAATACCGGGGCCGGGCGCTTAAAGCGCCCGGCCC
>NZ_KV823232.1 GCF_001815905.1 Brevibacterium sp. HMSC07C04
GCGTTCACAACCTCACGGGGAAGTACACCTAGGTGCGCCTCGGGGCCGGGCCCGAGGCGCACCCGCGGTGGGCGGGACTCAGATGAGGCCGTGCTCCTCGAGGAGCTGGCCGATCTCCCCGTGCTCGAGCCTGTCGCGCAGGTAGCCGCGCAGCGCGGCCGGGCCGGGCATCTCCATCTTCTTGCCGTCGCGCATGTGCGCCGAGGCCTCGAGGAGGTCGCGCACATCGTACGTGGAGCCCCAGGTCTCCGGCACGCCGCGCTCCACGTCGAGGAGTTCGTAGACGGCCTCCATGCCGGTGCGCACCGAGTACTCGGTCGTGAAGATCGTGTCGCGGCCGGTCTCCGCGAACTGCCCGAGGAACGCGAAGTTCGCCGCCCCCTCCGGCACGACCTGCGGCCGGTCACCCGCGCGGCGGGGCATAAATTGGCTCGTCACGTAGGGCCTCATGACCGGCACGCACCGGGCGCCGGTCGCCGCGAGCTCGGGGATCTCATCGACGGGCACGCCCAGGTGGTAGAGCCACTCCTGGGTGATCTCCTCGCCGGTGCACTGCGCCAGGGGCTTCTTCACGTAGTCGCCGTCGACGTCGACGAACAGACCGTAGACCCAGACGACGATCTGATCCTTCGGCTGCTTCTTGAAGTGCGGCTGGCGATCGACCGTCCAGCTCAGCAGCCAGGAGGAGTCCTCGGCGGTGACGATGCCGCCGGTGACCACGCGGCCGCTGAACGGATCGCGCTGGGCGATGCGCTCGATGTAGGCGGGGATGCGCTCATCGAGCGGCGGGGGTGGACGTTCGTCCAAGTGTATGAGGACAACGACACCACCGGCTCCGGCAGGAAGAAGCGTCCCGCCTTCGAGCGTCTTCTGACCGACGTCGCCAGTGGATTGATCGATGTCATCGTCGCGCAGGAGTGGCCGCGCCTCGAGCGCAACCGTGCTGACGGTGTGCGAATCATCGAGGCCGCCCAGGAGCACAAGATCCTCCTGACCTTCTCCAAAGGCTCCGACATCGATTGCACGACCGCCGCGGGGCGGCTGTCCGCCGACATGTTCTCCGCCATTGCCCGCAACGAGATCGAGGTTAAAGGTGAGAGGCAGTCGGCCGCACAGTTGCAACGCGCTCGGCAGGGTCGAGCCCCCAAGGGCGTTCGCCCACTCGGCTATGCCACCAGTGGCGACCTCATCGAGGACGAGGCCGTGGTCGTTCACGAGATCTACCGACTCTTCTCCATCCAAGACGGTCCCACGGTCGCATCGATTGCCAAGGCGCTGTCAGGTGTCGTCGGTAACAATGTTCCGGCCTCGCTGCCGCATCTGCCCAAGCGCAACAGGGTGCTGGCAATCGAGCGTAATGTGAAACGTGAAGCAGCTGGTCTTCCGCCCAACCCGTACCCGACGACGGTCCCTGGGACTCCTCGACGGTACTGGGCATCCTTCGCAACCCGCGCTATGCCGGCTACTCGGTATACACCGACCGCAACGACCGGGCCGAGAACAAGCGCCGCAGCTGGTACGCCCAGATCCTGCGTGATGACGACGGCAACCCCGTCATGGGGAAGTGGACGCCCATCGTGGAGCCGGAGGTGTGGTGGACGGTCCAGGAACGTCTGAACGAGCCGAAGCGCATCACCAACCGCACCGGCTCCACGGCAAGAAAGCACCTCGGCTCCGGTCTCTACCTCTGCGGCATCTGCGAGACCCCGGTGATCACGTCCTCGAACAGATACCGTTGTCCTGCGGGCCACCTGAACCGCTCGCACAGTCATGTGGAGCCGTGGGTACTCAAGATCATCCGGGCACGTCTGGCCCGACCGGACCTGGCAGATGCGATCCCCACAGGTGACGAGCCGCGCCTGCAGGCGATTCGGGCCCAGATCGGCACCCACCAGGCCAGGGTCAAGCGTGCGCAGCACGACTACGACCAGGAGATCATCGAAGGCTACGATCTCAAGCGCATCCGCGACCGCGAGAACACTGCCATCGCTGCCCTGGAGGCCGAACGCCGGTCGTTGACGGCCACGGTCGATCTCGGGGGAGTGCTGGACGCGAAGGACCCCGTGACGGCCTTCGACAACGCGGACCTCATGATCAAGCGCCGGGTCATCGACTTCTTCTGCACTGTCCGGCTGTACCCGCACCCGCGGGGAAGGAAGACTTTCGACCCCGAGACGGTAAGGTCACGCAGAAGACGTCCACGACCTGACGACCACACGAAGGAGCCGATGATGGCCTATCCGACTCTCGCCCTGCATCTGCTGATCTCGGCTCCCGGCGACGTGCCGACTGCAGACATGGCTGTCATTCGCCGAACGATCAGCCAGTGGAATCTCAACCTCGGCCGCGTCGTCGGGCTCACGGTCCTTCCGGTGTCGTGGACCGAACATGCTGTGCCCGAGTTCGGTGAGCGTCCTCAGGCGATCCTCAACGATCAGATCGTCGAGGAGGCCGACTTCGCCGTCGCTCTCTTCTACGACCGCCTCGGCACTCAGACCGGCGAAGCGGACTCAGGAACAGCTGAGGAGATCAGGGTCCTCGTCGATGCCGGCAAGTCGGTGGCCGTTCTGGCGAACTCGAGCCCACGATCGCCTCTGAGCGGTCCGGCGCTGGATGAGAGAAAGCGATTGGACTCCTACCTGAACGAACTGCGCCAGACAGCACTTGTCTTCGAGTATGCGCATGACGGTGACCTGGTGGGCCACCTCAACAACTTCCTCAGCCGGGCAACCGCGCAGTTCCAGCAGTCGGTCGAGGCATCGAAGAGTGCTGAGCCGGAAGGCCCAGACCCATCCGAGGGCGTGTGGCCGCGGGCGGAGGTACGTGAGAGCGTCCGCACCGACAGCAAAGGGCGAGTGAAGACACAGCGCCACTGGTCGCTGGTGTTGCACAACATGTCCAAGGGGCCGGCCACCGATGTCGATTTCGAGTTCGAGGACCTGTCCGAAGATGCCTACTTCGGCGTGCATCGAGAAGATGGGCCCCTCGGCACGATCCCGCCCGGTGGCGAAGCCAGGTTCCCTTTGCTGCTGGCCATGGGATCACCTGATGCCGTCGAGTGCGTCGTGTCCTGGACTGATGTGGCCGGCAACAAGAGGCAGACGCAGGCGACCGTCCGCACGTGACGGTTGAGGAAGGGGAGTGCCAATGACCACCGAAGCCGACCAAGCTCGCCGGGACTTCCGTCGTTACCGGCAGGACGCCGCCCATGACCCACTGGCCGCTGAACGCTGGCGGTACTGGTCCATCGTGGCTCGGATGAGGACCATGCACGAGGCCGGACTGAGTTGGGACGAGATGGCCGACCTCCTCGACCTCGACCCGACGGATAAGGCCCTGTGGTCTGTCCGACAGGGGGATCGACGGGTCGCTGTCGCACAGGAAGTCCTTGCCGAGGGTGTGCAGGACGATTCCCCCCGTTACCTTTTAAGTAGCCCCACCATCCGTCAGGATAGAAAGGGGTCGCTGGCCTAAGGGCCCCGGCATGAT
Source organism: Brevibacterium sp. HMSC07C04 (assembly GCF_001815905.1). Lineage (GTDB taxonomy): Bacteria > Actinomycetota > Actinomycetes > Actinomycetales > Brevibacteriaceae > Brevibacterium. Next base: position 3,490 of record NZ_KV823232.1, read on the forward strand.
TGATGCCCCCAGTCATCATGATCCGGAGGGTGTAGTCACCGGGGTTCGAAGGCACCAGGGAAATCGCTGATAGGGGCCAGAACCACTGGCAGAACCCATGCCTTGAGCCCGACCGTAACGTGGATGCCGAACCTTGGAGCCACAGCACCACCGGCCAGCCGAACCACAACCAAAATGTCCGGTCACATGAGTCGAAGAAGATGAGTGACATGATCACCAACCACGCTGACACCGACGTATTCATCGGCATCGATGTCGGCAAACACAACCACCACGCCGTCGCTGTTGATCGCGACGGAAAACAACTGTTATCGAAGGCACTGCCGCAGAACGAAACGAAACTGAAAGCCCTACTCACCCGGCTGGCCAAACACGGTCAGCTGCTGGTTGTTGTCGATCAGCCTGCCACGATCGGGGCCCTGCCCATCGCGGTCGCCCAAGCAGAGGGCTTCGCGGTTGCTTACCTGCCGGGGTTGGCGATGCGTCGCATTGCTGACTTACACCCTGGCGAGGCGAAAACCGATGCCCGCGATGCCGGCATCATCGCTGAAGCCGCCCGAACCATGCCGCAGACGCTGCGGGGCATTCGGGCCGCGGATGAGAACGTCGCGGAGTTGTCGATGCTGTGCGGCTACGACGATGACCTCGCCAAACAAGCCACGGCCACGTCGAATCGGATCCGCGGTCTGTTCACTCAGATCCACCCCGGACTCGAGACCGTGATCGGTCCGCACTTGGATCATCCGGCCATGCTGGCCCTGCTGGCGAAATACCCGACACCGAAAGCGCTCAAGCATGCCGGGAAACACCGAGTCGAGACTCTGCTGCGCAAGCAGGCACCCCGGGCGTGGAAGAGGTGGGCGACAGCGATCTTCACCGCACTCAATGGGCAGACGGTGGAGGTGTCGGGCACCGACGCGGCCGGACTCGTCCTACCCGAGTTGGCGACGTCGTTGGCGCAGACACGAACGTCACGGGACGACGTACTCGCCCGGATCGAGGAGCTGGTGGAATCACATCCGCTTTTCGGGCTCCTGACGTCGATGCCGGCAGTCGGCGTCAGGACCGCGGCGCGGATCCTGACCGAGGTCGTGGGTAAGGACTTCGAATCCGCCGGACACCTCGCCTCCTATGCCGGCCTGGCACCGGTGACGTGGCGGTCAGGAACCTCGATCCGAGGAGACCATTCCTCGCGTCGGGGGAACAAGATCCTCAAAAGAGCGTTGTTCTTGTCCGCGTTCGCTGCGTTGAAGGACCCGTTGTCGAAGGCCTATTACGACAAGAAACGTGCCGAGCATAAGAAACACAATCAAGCACTGATCGCCTTAGCGCGCAGGCGCTGCAACGTGCTGTACGCGATGCTGCGCGATGGCGCTTACTTCCACACACCCGAGGCGGCCACAGCTGCCTGAACCGTACTGAAGCGAAGTGCCAGGTCAGTCTGGGAGGCAGTTCCCGGACCGATCACCCCTGACATCCGAGCCAAACCGAATATTCTTGAGGAATCTGACCTTTACCCCTTGACGAAAAACATAGGGGCACCCCCCGGCATTTGAGTGCAGCCGGCGATGTCACTGGCCGGACGTCTGATCAGCCTTCGCTGTCCCGCGTGACCGACCGACCAAGCGTGTGACGTCTCATGGCGACATCGGCCGCGGCCTTGGCTCCGGCCCGTAGTGCCTCCCGGGGGATCGGACGCATGGTGACGGCTTCACGGACGGCGTCATTAAGGCTGGGCGGGTTCGTCGGCGTCATGGTCTCCATCCTCTCCGTCGACCGGCGTCGCTGCCAGCAGGTGAGCGCAGAAAGAGCCCCGCGATCGTTCTGACCGCGGGGCTCTTTGTGCACACTCACTCATCGTCGGGTGCGTAGACACCCTTGCCGGCAAGCGCGGTGTACAGCGTCTGCCGAGACACCCAGCTCCCGTGCAATGGCCGCCTTCGGGACGCCGTGCTTGACCAACTCCCGGGCGGTGAAGAGCTGTTCGTCCGTCAGCTTCGGAGCCCGCTCGTACGCCCTGTCTGACATCCACGGCCACATCGACCCCTTCCACGCGGCCCTTCAGCTCGTTGACCTGGACCGCGACCCCGCTGCCGAGCTGGTCCTCCTTGGCGACTACGTCGACCGCGGCCCAGCCAGCCGCGAGGTGCTCGAGACGGTCAGGGACCTGCAGCAGCGGTTCCCGGAACGAGTGACCGCGCTGCTCGGGAACCACGACGACTGGTTTCTCGACTGGCTGGACGGCGATGACGATGACTCTTTCCTGGCTGTTGGGTGATGCTGACCTCGGCACCGTGAAATCGTTCCTCGACCCTCTTGAGCTCGCTCATGCGCTCGGGCACGGCGATCCCAGCAGCGACGCGTCCGTCCTCGACGGGCCGACGATGAACCACAACATCAAGAACGCGATTCTGATGAAGCACTCGGAGATCGTCGGTTGGCTGCGCAGGCTGCCGCGCGTCCACGAGACCGACGAGCAGATCTTCGTGCACGCCGGCGTGGACGAAGAGGCGGGGGAGATGTGGCGCGCGGCGACGCCCGACCACGTGCTCGCCGAAAAGTTCCCTCCGACGTTCGGGCCGTTCATCAAGACAGTGATCGCCGGCCACGTCCGCACATCCGAGATGCACGAAGACGGATCCCATGGCACATTCCATGATGGCGACAGCCACTACTACATCGATGGGTCAGTCGAAGTGACCGGCCGGTTGAACGTCTTGCGATTCTCGGCCGCTGATGCGACGTACGAGTCCTTCGTTGCCGGGCCGGATGTGGAGACGGACTGATGCCTGGAATTCAGCGCTGCGAGCATTGGTCGGACTACGAAGGCAGGGCTTACGGCCGGCACCAGCATTCTGGTCCTCACGCGTGCGATCCCGGCAACCATGGTGGTGAGGGCCCGTGGTAGAAGTGCCCCGCGCTCGAAGCTCTACGTCCGGGACCGGGCCCATCTCGTCGTCCTTGCCTACGAGGACGGGCTCGTCTCGCGCCGACGCCCGTGAGTCGAGGGCACGACTACGGTATACTGTCTAATGTAACGCCCCGGTGACTATTCGGACCTCACGGTTCGGACTCCCGGGGCGATAGTCGTCTCGTGGGGAAGGTCCAGCGCGATGAGCGCGTGGGCGCTCACACTGGTCTGAGCAGAGAAAATCCCCCAAGTGCGCGTCGTCGAGAGGCGTGGGGGATGTAGTGGTCTCAGGCTAGCAAGACTGAGCCGTCGATTCGACTATCCGAGGTCGAGCGCGGCGAGCTGCTCGGCGCTGCCTGTGACGACGAAGAGCAGGCGTTTCCGGTCGTCCTCGACTCCCCAGTCGACGAAGGAGCAGCATAAGCTCTCGACCGCGACGAGCTCTCGCAGCCGCTGAACGGATTCGTCCGTCCTGGCATAGCGCACAACGACCCTGGTCTCCGTGCGCTCGACGCCGAGGGCGTACTCGTCGTCGAAGGCTCGCCAGCGCTCGATCTGGTCCTTGCCCGCACCCGGCGTGAACGCGCAGGCGATCGGCAGTCCGTCCAGCGGATTGGTGCGCATCATGCCGGGTCCCGCTCTCTCACGGCACTACCCGTCCGCAGAGCAGCCGGGCGGCGCGCGGCGCGCACGCCGTTGAGGATGACGACGACCTCGGCGGCCTCGTGGACGAGGAGGACGCCGGCCAGTCCCAGCACGCCGAACAGGGCGAGCGGGAACAGGACGACGATGATCGTCAGCGCGAGAACGATGTTGGCCGTCATGATTCTCCGCCTGCGCCGCGCATGGGCGAGGGCGGCGGGGATCAAGCGCAGGTCGTGGCCGGTAAAGGCGATGTCGGCCGACTCCACGGCGGCGGCAGAGCCCGTGGCTCCCATCGCGATGCCGACGGTGGCCGTGGCCAGCGCGGGTGCGTCGTTGATGCCGTCGCCGACCATCGCAGTCGGTCGGGCTGACGTCAGCTCCGTGATCGCGGTCGCCTTGTCGGCTGGGAGCTGCTCGGCGCGGACGTCGTCGATGCCCGCTTCCCGTGCCAGGGCGCGCGGTGCGGGAGTCGTCGCCGGTGAGCATGGCCGTGCCGATGCCCTGGTCGCGGAGCATGCGCACCGTCTCGGCGGCCTCGGGGCGTAGCTCATCGCGCACTCCAATCAGTCCGGCGGCCTCGCCGTCGGCCTCGACGACCACGACGGTCATCCCGGCCTCGGTCAGCTCATCAGCATCCGTGCGCAGACCCGCCGGGTCGAGCCACCGGGGACTGCCGACCCTGATCGCCCGGCCGTCGACGCGGCCAGCGAGTCCGTGCCCGGCCTCTTCGTTCACTTCCTCTGCCGCCGGGACGTCGTGGGCGGCGGCAGAGATCGCGGCCGCCAGGGGATGGGTGCTGGTCGCTTCTACGGCGGCCGCCCAGGCGAGCACATCGTCGCGGGAGGTCCCGGCAACGGTTCGGACATCCGTCACCTGCGGACTGCCCTGCGTGAGCGTGCCGGTCTTGTCGAAGGCGACCATGCGGATCGTGCCGAGCTGCTCGAACGCGGCACCGGACTTGACGACGACGCCGAACTTCGAGGCCGACCCGATCGCGCTGATGACCGTGACGGGAACGGCGATCGCCATCGCGCACGGGGATGCTGCCACGAGCACGACGAGGGCACGCTCGATCCACGTCGACGGGTCGACGACGAGGAAGCCGAACAATGCGACCACGACGGCGGCGACGAGGACGGCGGGCACGAGCGGGCGGGCGATGCGGTCGGCCAGCCGGGCCTTCTCGCCCTTGCGGGCATGGGCCTGCTCTACCAGGGCGACGATCTGGGTCAGCGAGTTGTCGCGGCCGTCGGCGGTGGCCTCGACGAGCAGCGAACCGGACCCGTTGACCGCGCCGGCGGACACCGGGTCGCCTGGGCCGACCTCGACGGGGATCGACTCCCCGGTCAAGGCGGAGGCGTCGATGCTCGAGCGCCCCTCAGCGACGACGCCGTCGGTCGCGACCCGCTCGCCCGCGCCGACCACGAGGAGGTCGAGCTCCCGGAGTTCCGCCACCGGGACGTCGACGGTGCCCGACATCCGGGAGACCCGCGCGGTCTGGGGGACAAGCGAGAGCAGCGCGCGCAGCGTTTCCTTGGCACGGTCCATCGCACGGTCCTCGAGCGTCTCGGCCAAGGCGAACAGGAACGCCAGCGCCGCCGCCTCGCCGACATGGCCGAGCAGCACCGCTCCGGCCGCGGCGATGGTCATGAGCAGGCCGACGCCCAGGCGTCCACGGCCTCTTGCGGTGAACAGCCGTCTGAGCGTGCCGGGCACGAAGGTCCATGCCCCGGCCGCGAGCCCGAGGGCGAAGACGACCAGCGCCAGGACCTCGAGGCCAGTCCACTCGAGGATCAGGCCCGCTGCCCAGAGTAGCCCGGAGGCGGCAGGCAAGGCGAGAGAGGGGTCGCGCCACCATGGGGGCATGTCCTCGTGCTCGTCGCGGCGGGGCTCGGACGGTCCGCAGCACGCGTCGCCCTCGGGCGTGGATAGTTCGGTGGTCGGGTCGACAGGGCCGCAGCAGGCATCGCCCGTGGCCGTCGGGCCGCTGCTGACCGAGATCAGTTGGGTCGACGCCGTCTTCGTCGCCCTGTTCCCGCGATGCGGCTCGTCGACGCCGCAGCACTCGTCGCTCATCGCTCGGCCCCTTCGGGGGCGCAGCAGCCCGGGACCGTGCACCGCGGATCCATGCACGGCACGCTCTCGTCGACGGCGAGGGTGACGTCGACCAAAGCCGTGAGCGCCGCCGCGATGTGGGGATCGGCGATCTCGTAGCGCGTCTGCCGACCCTCCGGCTCGGCGACGACGATCCCGCAGCCGCGCAGGCAGGACAGATGGTTGGAAACGTTGGTGCGCGTGAGCTCCAGGTCTCGGGCCAGCTTTGCCGGGTAGCCCGGCTCGTCCAGGAGTGATAGCAGGATGCGCGAACGGGTCGGATCCGCCATGGCACGGCCGAGCCGGTTCATGACCTCGACACGCGAAGCAATAGTCAGCATGTACTGACCATACAGCAATTGCTGACCTAATGGCCAGAGCCGTGCGCTCGGTACTCGGGGACGTCGGAGACCGTTCTGCGCTGAACCCATGGCTCGCCGGGTCGTCTTCGTCTGGCTTGTGCAGGGGTCGGTCGCCGAAGCTCCCGCGTGAGACGTGTTCGACGCGTCTCACAGACATCACCCTGACGAGACGAGACCCGATCCCCGGCGCGTGGCCGGTGATCTGGTCCCAGAACGCAGTCTCAGAAGCCGGGGGCTCAGAAGGGACTTTCTAGAGGTGCCTGCGCAGCGTATGATCCTGCGGCATGCCAGAGGCGTAGTTCTCTACGCGGCCTCTTCGTAGTCCAGAGTTCGCGCTATCCTGGACTCATGTCCGTCTCTGACCTGTCCACGAGCGCCCAGAACTATCTCAAGGCTGTCTGGGGCCTCTCGGAGTGGTCGACGGAACCGGTCACTCCTACGCTGATCGCGGAGCGGACGGGCCTGAAGCTGTCCTCCGCGTCGGATGCGGTACGCAGGCTCGCCGACCAAGGGCTGGTGTCCCACGCCCCGTACGGGTCGGTGGAGCTGACCGAGGTCGGGCGTGCGCACGCTTTGGCGATGGTGCGTAGGCATCGGTTGATTGAATCCTTCCTGGTCAGCGTCCTGGGCTACTCGTGGGACCAGGTGCACGACGAGGCGGAGAACCTCGAGCACGCGGTGTCGGACTTCATGGTCGATCGGATCGACGCCTATCTGGAGTTCCCCTCGCGTGATCCCCACGGCGATCCGATCCCCGCGGCCGATGGCACTGTGGTAATCCCTGAGGCGCAGCAGCTCACGGGGATCGGAGCAGGGGAGCGGGTCCTCGTCGAGCGAATCTCGGACGCGGATCCGGCGCTGCTGCAGTTCTTCGAAGGTCACGGCATCGTGGTCGGGGCCGTCCTCGCCTTGGAGGAGGGTGCGCCTTTCTCCGACGCCGTGGACGTGCGCGTCACGGGCGCAGTGGCACCTGTGCCCTTGGGGCGCTCGGCCACCGATGCGCTCTACGTCTCGCTGGTGAGCAGCTAGGGCGTGTTGCTAAACCCATTGGAGGGTTGCGGCGAGGCAGATCGCGGAGTGGTAGTTGCGGGCCGTCTTGTCTGAGCGCATCGTGATGCCGCGCCATTGCTTGAGCTTGTTGAAGCAGCGTTCGACGACGTTGCGGCGCTTGTAGCGTTCTTTCTGCTCGTGGCCGAAGTCGATCGGCCGGCCGGGCCGCTTGAGACGGTGTGCGATCTGGTCGTCACGTTCGGGAATCGTGGTGGCGATGCCGTGCTCGCGCAGCCAGGCCCGGTTCGCCTTCGACGGGTAGCCCTTGTCCGCGAGCACCCGGTCCGGCCGTGACCTCGGTCTGCCGGTTCGCCCGGGGACGCGGATCTCGGAGAGCGTGTCGATGAGCATGCTCGTGTCTGCTGCCCGCCCCGGCGTCAACAGGAAGGCCAGCGCTCTGGCTTTCCCGTCGCAGACCAGGTGGTTCTTGGTGGTCAGTCCACCGCGGGAGCGGCCGATCGCGTGATCAGGCGGCTCCGGCCCGAACTTCTTGTAGTTCGATCGAGCCCCCTGTGTCCCGTCGGAGGGTCGCGCCGTGCTGATGGACACGCACGATCGTCGAGTCGATCGATGAGACCCAGTCCAGCTCACCACGCTGGTGGGTGAGGGACTGAACCTTCTCGAGCACGCGCGCCCAGACGCCCTGCTCGGACCACCGGTTGATATTCTTGTAGATCGTGTTCCAGTTCCCGAACCGCTCCGGCACGTCCCGCCACGGCGCGCCGGTCCGATACCGTCACGCCGTCGCCTCCACCACCGCGCGACGCTCCACCGGCGGACGCCCCGTCGCCTTCGGAACCGGGAACAGCGGGCCGATCACAGCCCAGACTTCATCGGAGATCTCAGTACGCGCCACGCCTTAAGCATCACCCGCACGCCACACATCAGCCTTTAGCAACACACCCTAGGTGTAGTTCCTCGGGAGGTTGTGAACGGG
>NZ_KV823233.1 GCF_001815905.1 Brevibacterium sp. HMSC07C04
CGCGACCGCAAGGGCGAGCGCGACCGCAAGGGCGGGCGCGACCGCAAGGGCGAGCGCCCCGGCGGCCAGCCCCACTCACACCTTGAAGCGTTCGGGGCCCTTCAGGGCTCGCAGCGCGTAGACGATTGCGGCCAGGTCGATGACTTCCTGCAGCAGTGCGCCGACGACGGCCGGGATGAACCCGAAGAACGCAAAGCCCATGAGCACCAGCGACAGCAGAATGCCAATCCAAATGGCGCTCTTCGCCACCGCCAGCGTCCAGCGCCCAATGTCGACAGCCTTGCCGACACGCGAAATATCGTCACGCGTGATCACGACATCAGCAGCTTCCGACGCCTCGGTATTGCCGCGAGCGCCCATCGCAATGCCAACCCCAGCAGCCGCGAGAACCGGCGCATCGTTAACACCGTCACCGACCATGATCACCGGTTTCGGCTCGATCTCGTGCAGCAGACGAACCTTGTCCTCCAGCAGCAGCGAAGCGTGAACATCGTCAATCCCGACCTCAGCAGCAATCGCCTGCGCAGTGTGCGGGTTGTCGCCAGTGAGCATCGTGACCTTCTCAAAGCCATGACGCCTCAGCTCCGAAACCAGCTGTCCGGCATTGTCGCGGGCCTGGTCGTTCAGTATCAGCGCGCCGGCGTACTTATTGCCGATCGACACATAGGCGGCAGTCTGACCGGTCTCAAACTCAACCTCAAACGCCTCCGGCGCCATACCGCGAACAAAATCAAGCGTGCCAACAGGAACCACGGCCGAGCCAGCACCAGCGCTGGCCGCCTCACCAGCCAAACCAGCCGCACCTGCAACAAAATCAACCTCAGCCTCAACGCCTTCCGTGGCAACCTCGCGACCATTTCGCGCCTCGGGCAGCTCAAGCCCGTCAGCGGCCTCAATCACACCGAGCGCCAAGACGTGCGATGAGAACTGTTCAGCCGCAGCCGCCAGCAGTTCGTCCTCGGACACGCCAACGGCGTGGACCGCAGCAACCGTCGGCCGTCCGTAGGTCAAGGTGCCCGTCTTGTCGAAGGCAGCAGTCGAAGCCGAACCCAGTGCTTCAAGGACAGCACCGCCCTTGACGATGATTCCAGCGTTCGAGGCCCGGCTCATGCCGCCCAGAAACGCAACCGGAGCCGCGATCAGCAGCGGGCAGGGCGTGGCCAGAACCAGCACTTCGGCAAACCTGACCGGGTCACCGCTGAACCACCAGGCAAGCCCCGCGATCAGCAGAGACACCGCCGTAAACGGCATGGCGTAGCGGTCGGCCACGCGAACAATCGGCGCCTGCTGGTCCTCCGTCTGCCGTACCAGCGTGATGATCTTCTGATACTGCGAATCCGCCGCCGAACGTGTTGCCCGCATCCGCACGGCCTGCGTTCCATTGACCGACCCCGACAGAATCGTGTCGCCAACAGCCTTCGCGACAGCAGCAGATTCACCCGTCAGCGAAGACTCATCAAAGGACCCCGCGTCGATTGCCTCGCCGTCAACGGGAACAACTTCGGCAGGGCGCACAAGCAAAACATCGCCGGGCTCCACCTGGTCGATTTCAATGTTTTCTGCCTGGTCAACAGGGGCATCAACAGCCGGCAGACGGTGTGCCCGCTGCGGCGCCCGATCAAGCAGACTCCGCAGATCCCGCTTGGCTCGCGCAGCCGCGTAGTCTTCCAGCCCCTCACCGCCAGTGAGCATGAGCGCAATAATCGACGCCGCCAAATACTCCCCAACCGCAAGTGAGGCGGTCATCGCCACCACGGCCAGAATGTCGAGCCCAAACTCCCGCCTCATCAGCTGCTTGACCATATCGATCACAGTCAGCAGAATGACAAATCCAACGAAGACCGTCGCCACCAGCTGCGCGGCACCCGTGTGCCCCGAAAAATGGAGCACGAGCACCACGATCAGCTCCACCAGCACCGCGGCCAACAGCCTGTATTCACGGAAGATGCGCGCCACTGTTCCCATACTTCAATACTGCTCAGATTTCGAAATACCGCCACCAAGCACCGCCTTACTGAGCCCCACCTAAGCCGCCACGGCACCAACTCAGTGGTGACACTCCGGACCTGCCCCCGCTCCCGGAAAACACAAATCACGAGGCGCCGCTCCCCTCCCGCTCCTGCCTCCCCAAGCGTGCGGGGAGGGAAGGGTGATAAAGGTGCGGCGCCTCGTGATTTGTTCTGCCGGTCAGCCACTCGGCCCGTCAGGCAGGACGACTCAGATGAATTCGACGCCCTGAGCCAGGGGCAGTTCGCCCGAGTAGTTGATGGTGTTCGTTGCCTGGCGCATGTAGGCCTGCCAGGAATCGGTGCCGGATTCGCGGCCCCAGCCGGTTTCCTTGTTGCCGCCGAACGCGCCGCCGATTTCCGCCCCGGACGTACCGATGTTGACATTGGCGATGCCGGTGTCCGACCGAGCGAGGAACCGTTCGGCTTCTGCAAGCTCCGCCGTGAACACTGCACTCGACAGGCCCTGCGGCACCGCGTTATTGAGTTCTACGGCGGCGTCGAAGTCGTCGTATTCCATGACGTAGAGGATGGGTGCGAAGGTTTCGTCTTCCACGATCTCCGTCTGCGAGGGCATGCGGACGACGGCCGGTTCGACGTAGTAGGCGTCATCGGCTTCGTCGGCTAGGACGCGCTTACCGCCGCAGACAATCGTTCCGCCCTGTTCTTCTGCCGCGCGCAGTGCGCTCTGCATGGCGTCGAATGAGGCCTTGTTGATGAGCGGGCCCACCAGGGTGCCGTCGTCGGTGGGCGAACCAATGGCCAGCGTGCCGTAGGCCTTGGCGACACGGTCAACGAGGTCATCGGCAATTGACGAGTGCACAATCAGGCGGCGCAGCGTGGTGCAGCGCTGACCGGCCGTGCCCGCGGCGGCGAAGACAACACCGCGCAGAGCCAGGTCAAGGTCGGCACTGGGGGCGACGATTGCCGCGTTGTTGCCGCCGAGCTCCAACAGCACCCGGCCGAAGCGCTCAGCCACAACCGGACCGACCTTGCGACCCATGGCAACCGAACCGGTGGCCGAAACCAAGTCGACGCGCTTGTCGGCAACCATGGCCGCACCGAGGTCACGGTCGCCCAGCAGCACCTGGCTGAGGTTTTCCGGCGCACCGCAGTCCTTTGCGGCACGGCGCAGCAGAGCCTCCGCACCAATTGCCGAGAGCGACGAGGTTTCGGACGGCTTCCACACCACCGTGTCACCGGCAATGAGCGCAAGCGCGGTGTTCCACGCAAACACGGCCACGGGGAAGTTGAACGCCGTGATGATTCCGACCACGCCCAGCGGGTGCCAGGTTTCCATCAGCCGGTGGCCGGGGCGTTCCGACGGCAGGGTTTTGCCGAACAGCTGACGCGATTGGCCAAGTGCGAGTTCGCAGATGTCGATCATCTCCTGCACTTCGCCAGCAGCTTCCGACGGAATTTTTCCGGCCTCAATCGTTACGAGTTCGCCCAGGTCAGCCTTGTGCTCTTCCAACAGCTGACCCCAGCGGTGCACGACTTTGCCGCGCACGGGCGCGGGAACATCGCGCCACTGTGTGAAGGCTTCGCGGGCGGCGTCGAGCTTAAGCCCCATGGCGACTTCGTCATCGGCAGGAATCTGGCCGAGTTGTGCTCCGTTGATGGGCGAGCGCAGGGTCAGGTTGGCCGAGCTGCTGCTCGCACCGCTGTCTGCGGCAGCTTCCCCTGACGAGGCGGAGGTCAGCTGATCGAAATCGGCACCGCACGCTGCGAGCGCCTTTTTGGTGGTTTCGAGGATCTGCTGCTGTGTCGGCAGTGACATGTGCGTGTCCTTTCTGATTTGGTTCATCGGTCGCTGTCAGTTCGAAATTCGTATATTTGTGATGTGGGTGGCTGCGGTGCCTACACGACGTTCATTTCCTTGCGGACTTCACCGGACGCGAATCTGTCCAAGCTCAGGCCCGAAATGTCGATCAGCGGGGTGCGGTCCAGGTAGAGGTCGGCCATGATTTCGCCGACCGCCGGGCCCTGCAGGAAGCCGTGGCCGGAAAAGCCCGTGGCGTACATGAAGCCCTCTACCTGCGCAGACTTTCCGATGAGCGCATTGTGATCCGGGGTGATCTCGTACAGGCCCGCCCAACCGCGGCGCAGCTGAACATCGGCCAGTGCGGGAGTGCGCCTGTCCATGAGTTCAGCCAGCTGTTCAAGCCACGCTGGGTCCTGTTGGGTGCTGAAGCCCCACGAGTCTTCAACCTCCGGGGCGCCGAACAGCAGGCCGCCGCCTTCGGAATGGAAGTAATAGCAGGTTGAAAAGTCGATGGTGAACGGCAGTCTGCGCGGGTCAAAGTTCACCGGTTCGCTCACCACAATGTGGCGGCGCAGCGGTTCGACGGGCAGATCAATGCCCACATCGGCACCGATCTTCTTCGACCACGCACCTGCCGCGCACACCACGGTGTCAGCGGCTATCGGCCCAGCCGATGTTTCAACCCCGGTGATCCGACGGGAGCCGAGCTCCGCCTCGTCACCCTCTGCAATGACCCGGGTGACTTCCACCCCGCGCAGGATTGTCACACCCAGGCGGCGGGCGTTCTTGGCGTAGCCGGCCACGGCAGCCTCGGGAGTGCAATGGGCGTCAAAGGGGTTGTAGGCACCGGCAACCAGATCCTCGGTGCGGATGACGGGATTGAGTTCGCCGCATTCGGCCGGGGAGATCATCCGCGACGCCTGCCCCAGCGAGGCCTGGAGGTCGACATTGACGGACATCTTTTCGGCGTCGGCCTCGTTGTCCAACAGGAACAGATAACCGGACTGGATCATGTCGATGTTCTGGCCCATCTGCTCTTCAAAACGGCGGAAGATCTCCAGACTGCGCGCGCCCAACATGATGTTGGCTTCATCTGAGAACTGACAGCGCAGACCACCGGCAGCGCGGCTTGTGGAACCGCCGGCCAGTTCGCCGCGCTCAATGAGCACGATGTCTTCGACACCGGATTTCGCAAGTTCGTACGCAGTGGCTGTACCCATAATGCCGCCGCCGATGATGACTACGGAAGCAGATGCGGGAACAGTCTGGGGAACATTCACAATCACGGAAGCTCCTCTCGTCAGGCTGCCGATCAACGCTGATGGCAGCGGGCTGTTCAACGCTGAACAGTGCCCGAGGGTGCGGCGTTGAGAGCGACGCTGACCTCTTCGCCGGTGGACCCAGCGGGCCACACCCCAATGGTGAACCCGGTAAGCAATAAGGACAAGCGATATATTTTTAAGATTCCGTTTAGCTTTTCTAATGGGTCGTGTAGCTTGCTGATATGCAGTGGACACTGACCCAGCTGCGCACATTCGTCGCAGTCGCCGAACAGGGAACAATGGCCGCAGCCGCCGCCCGTTTGGGCTACACGGCAGGCGCGGTCAGCCAACACGTGTCCGCACTCAGCCGAGCCGTCGGATCGCCCGTCGTTTCACCTCGTGGACGGTCTGTTGTCCTCACCGAAGCCGGGCGAGCGCTGCTGCCCCGTGCCCGGGCCGTCGTCGCCGCCGAACGCCAAGCCGCCCGAGCCATGCGCGGGGCCTCCGCCGACACAAACGTGACCGTAGGCGTTTTCGGGTCAGCATCGATTGCCGCCATGCAGCCGGCCTCACGGCAGCTGGAAGGCACCGGCGTTGATGTGCAGACCATTGAGGTGGACGTCGAAGAAATGCAGGAGGCCGTCGCGTCGGGCCTGATCGACATCGGAATCGGCATCGACTACCTGGATGCGCGGCTGCCACCGCGGCGTGGTGTCCACATGAAGCCCGTCCGCCGCGAACGCCTGTCAGTTGCCGTTGGCCCCGGCGGCATGGACGCCCTCGTGGCCCAAGGGCAGCATGTTGGGGCTGACGTTGGTTCTGCACTTGCTAAAGCCGACGAGGTGGATGAGTCCGGGCACGACACCGCACCTCTGGATGCTGCTGGGGTTGGTGAGGCTGACGTGGCTGATGGGACGACGGCAGCTGCCGCCGGGGCGGCGTTTGCTCCTGGCCGCGGCGATGTTTTCCGCGATCAGGAAATGCTGCGCCGTGCGCTGGGCCGCGTGCCGTGGATTCTGCCGCCACCGGATTCCACGTGGGGACGCGCATTCCGCTTAGCCTGCCGGGAACTCGGTGTCATGCCGCGTGAAAAGCACGTTGTCACTGATTCGGCGGTGGCGTTGGCCATGGCGTCATCCGGTCTGGGTGTCACATTGGCCACCCCGTACCTCATGCTGATGGCACCGGCGAACGTCCACATTCTGCCCAGGACCATCTGCGGCAGCCGCGACATCGCCATCCTCACGTCAACTGATGCGCCGCTGACACAGGCCGCACACACCGTCGTTGACGTGCTGACGTCGGTTTTCAGCGCCTGAGGGTTGGTGCCGCTGAAAGCTACTCTGCCGTCTAAGTGGTAATGCGCAGAATCACGCTTTAATGCAGAGTCACGCGCTAATGCGCTGCATTAAAGCGTGACTCTGCATTTGCGCGTGAGAACGCGTCGGCGAAGGGACGGGTGGGCGCCGGAAACGTGCTGAGCACCCGGCGCCCCCGCCGCTCAGTAGCCTTCCGTGACGACTTCGATGAACCGCAGACCGGGTTCCGAGGCGAACTCGGCAAGGGCTGCATCGAACTCTTCCGGTGTGCTCACCTTGGCGGTACGGGCCCCGTAGGCCGCTCCGAGGGCAGCGAAGTCCGGGTTGTTCAGCGTTGTGAAAACGGGTCGGCCCGGGTATTCGCGCTCTTGGTGCATGTGAATAGTGCCGTAGAGCGAGTTGTTCACAACGATCACCAGCACGCTGAGGTTGTTCGCGGCCATGGTAGCGAGTTCTTGACCGTTCATCATGAAGCAGCCGTCACCGGCGAATGTCACAACCGTCCGGTCTCGGTGCTCCAGTGCGGCCGCGAGTGCCGCCGGGATCCCGTAGCCCATTGACCCAGACTGCGAAGCAATGTGCGAGGGGTACGTCGAGTAGGTGCGGTTCTTCTGCACCCACGATGTGTAGTTGCCGGCCCCGTTGGTGATGATGGTTCCAGCATCGAACCGGGCGTTGAACTTCTGCATGAACGGTCCGCCCAGGGAGGACTGCAGATTGCGCTCAATATAGTCGGCCCAGTCGTCGTGCAGCTTCTTCTGCCAGGCCCGGCGAGCATCGGAAAGTTCGAAATCAGAACGATCGACCCCGGCGCCTGCCACACCGCCTACAACGCGGCCACCGGAAGCACCGCTGGCCGAAGCACCCACAGCAGCACCCGCAGCAACGCCCGCACCGTATTCAACCAGTGCGCGCATAAACTCAAGCGGGCTGGCGGCCGTCCCGACGTGGGCGGGGAAGAACCGGCCGATCACGTTCGGATCTGGGTAGACGTGAATGACGCCGGGCCCCGCTTGACCATCAGCGCCTGCTGCTCCCCCGCGGTAGTTCGCCCATCCGCCACGGTAGTTCTCCCATTCCTCACCTGTGTTGGGATCAGGGCGAGAGCCGAGGAAGAAGATGACATCCGCCTCGTCAGCATTGGCTTCCAGCACTGACCGGCCGAACTCAAAGGTGCCCGCGTAGGCGGGCGAGGAATTGTCCACCAGGTGCATCCGCCTGTGCGCGGCGGCGAGCGCAACCCCGTTCCGCTCGCAGTAGTCGGTGACAAGCGGACCGAGTTCCGGCGCGTAGCCGGTGGAACCCAGGATGATGAGCGGCTTTTCGGCTTCGGCCAGCAGACGGTGGGCTTCCTGCACCGAGTGCGCATCGGGCAACACGGGCGCTGGGGTGGTGCGTGATTTCAGCGGCGCGTCGGTCTGTTCGACCAGCATGTCTTCGGGCAGGACTACAACAACCGGGCCGGGTTCGCCGGACACCGCTGAGTTGAGCGCCCGCACGGTGAGTTCGGGGACCCGCTCAACCGTGTTGATTTCGATGACTTCCTTGGCCAGTTCGCCGAACATCTGCCGGTAGTTGACCTCTTGGAAGGATTCGCGGTGCTGGTGATCGCGCGGTATCTGGCCGATGAACAACACCATCGGACTGGCATCCTGTTTGGCCACGTGCACACCGATGCTGGCGTTTGTCGCACCCGGTCCGCGCGTGACCATGCAGATGCCCGGCTCACCGGTGAGCGCACCGTGGGCGGCCGCGGCCATTGCCGCACCGCCCTCTTGCCGGGTGACGATGATTTCAATGTCGTCGGTGTGGTCGTACAGTCCGTCGATTACCGACAGGTAACTTTCGCCGGGCACCCCGAACACGCGCGTCACACCGCTGGCCACCAGCTGTTCGACAAGGGCGTGCCCGCCTTCGCGGACCGCACAGTCGAGGGGGCTGTCGTGTTCTCCCGCGCACGAGGCGGGGTCATGGTGCACTTCCGTGCTCAGGCTGGTCTGGGCTGAGGTGTGAAACGGCTTGGCGGACTGCACGTTCGTGCCCCCCTCGCAGTGGTTCGTCGTTGATGTCTGGCTCTACCCTAAGCGCAGCACAGCACCTATACCAGAGTTGCGGTTCCGCGGTGCTGAGCGTGCTGGCTCAGCACCGCGGACGTGCGGGTTTGATCAGTGAATCGCTTCGGCAATGGGGGTGTCGCCGTCGTCGAAGTTGATCGTGCGGCCGATGGTGCTGGCATCCTCCACCACGGCGGCAATGACCTGGGCGACGTTTTCGCGCGAGACCTCACTGCCCTTTCCGTCGACGGTGATTGTGCCGCTGCCCGGTTCGAGTGTGAGCAGACTGGGACCGAGGATGGTCCAGTTGAGATCCGTCCCGCGCAGGTGTTCGTCGGCAATGCTCTTGGCTTCTGCGTAGTGCCAGAACCCGTCTTCGGGGTCCACGCCGTGATCACGGCTGGAGTTGAAGTAGGAGACCATCACATAGCGCTTAGCACCAGCTTGTTGGGCGGCGTCCATCGTACGGATTGCGGCGTCCTGGTCGACGGCTTTTGTGCGGGCCGGGTTGCCTCCGCCTGCGCCAGCTGACCAAATGACGGCGTCTTGGCCATCAAACAGCTGGGCAAGCTGTGCGGTGTCGAGCTGTTCGACGTCGGCGACTTTCGCGGCTGCGCCGGTTTTGGCGACGTCGGCTTCGTGTTCGGGGTTGCGGAACACCGACGTGACCTCGTGGCCTGCCTTGACCAGCAGGGGCGCTGCCAGCAGGGCGATCTTTCCGTGTCCGCCGATGATCGTAATGCGTGCCATGAAGACCTCCTCAGATCGTGGTCGTCACGTACAGCACGGCAGCCGGGCAGCTTATTCCATCCGCTGCGGGCTGAAGGGAAACCGCCCAGGCCAACGAGGCGGATCCCAGCCACCGCCTAGCCGTCACCACCGCGTTGCCTCCGCTTAGGCGTCGCCTCCACCGAAGAGCTCTCGCAGGTCCTCCACGGAGATTCCGCGTGCAAAGCCTGCTCCGCCGTCCATGAGCGAATCGAACAGGTGCGCCTTGCGCTGCTGCAGTTCGACGACTTTTTCTTCGATGGTCCCCTGCGCCACCAGCCGGTAGACCATGACCTTTTTGTCCTGGCCGATCCGATGGGCGCGATCGACCGCCTGCGCTTCGGCTGCCGGATTCCACCACGGGTCCATGATGAACACATAGTCAGCGGCAGTGAGTGTGAGCCCGGAGCCTCCGGCTTTGAGGGATATGAGGAACACCGGCGCACTGCCTTCCTGGAACTCGGTGACCAGATCCGCCCGTGCGCTCATGGGAACCGAACCGTCCAGGTACAGGTGGGCGGCACCTCGGGAAGTGAGTTCATCGGAGATGCGCTGCAGGAACGACGTGAACTGGCTGAACACAATCACCCGGTGGCCCTCGTCGATCACCCGTGCCAAAGATTCGAGCAGCGTCTGCATTTTCGACGATTCGATCGCCGAATAGCTGCCGCCTTCGACAATTGCCGGGTCGAGCGCCATCATCCGCAGCAGTGTGAGCGACCGGAACACCGTCATCCGGTTGCCGTCAACATCCATGTCGTCCAACAGCCGCAGAACCTTTTTGCGCTCCCGCTGCAGCAGCGTGTTGTACGCCCGTGAATGCGCGGGCGTGAGTTCGACACTGATAATCGATTCCTGTTTTGCCGGAAGGTCTTTTGCCACGAGTTCCTTGGTGCGCCGCAGCATAAACGGCCGCACCGTCCGCCGCAGCAGCAACATGCGTTCGGGGGCTTCGCCGGATTCGATCGGCTTGGCGAACTCCTGGTTGAACCGCCGGTAGGCGCCCATGAGCCCCGGCACCGCAATCCGCAGCAGCGACCAGAAATCTGCGAGCGCATTTTCCATGGGCGTACCCGTGATGACCAGGCGAAACGGCGCCTGGATCTTGGAGGCCGCAGCAAAGCCCTTCGACTGTCGGTTCTTGATGGCCTGCGCTTCGTCAAACACCGCACCGGCCCACGGCAGCGCGGTGTATTCCTCGGAGTCGCGCCGCATGAGGGTGTAGGACGTGACGATGACATCCGCCCCGCTGCGCGCCTGTTCTAACGACGTTCCACGCTTCTTGCTGGTCTGGTTCATCACCCGAACATCGAGCCCGGGGGTGAACCGAGCGGCCTCCGCCTGCCACACGCTCACAACCGAAGACGGCGCCACCACGAGGAACGGGGCCGAGGTGCCGGTCACGCTATCCGCACCCGCCGGGTGGTCTGTGCTTGCCGGGGCCGAGGTGTCGGCTGGCGGTTCTGCTTCCTCGCCCGCCGCTGTTTCGCAGGCGTGGGCGATGAGTGCGAGCGTCTGAACGGTTTTGCCCAAGCCCATGTCATCGGCCAGGATTCCGCCGAGACCCGCGTCATACAGGAAGCTCAGCCATTGGAAGCCTTCGCGCTGGTAGTCGCGCAGTGTGGCGTGCAGCCCCTTAGGCAGCGCAGCGGTGGGCAGTTCTTCTGCCTGCGCGAGCCCGCGGATGCGCTCAAACCATTCCGTGTCGCCTTCTATGCTGTCCGCAATGTCTTCGAGTGCTTTGAACTGATCGACCTGGTGTTTGTCGATGCGCTGCTTGGTGGGCGTCCATTCCTGCAGGACTGTGGCTTCGCGAATGAGGTCGCGAAGCTTGTCAAACACCGGGTGGTCCAGTGTTATGTAGGACTTATCCGGCATGAGCACTGCGTCTTCACCCCGGGCAAGAGCCGTGAAGACCGTGGCAAAGGGAAGTTCGCGCTCCCCCACGTGCACCGACATGGCAAGGTCAAACCAGTCGTTGCGCTCATTGACCACCGCGCTGACGTTCGGTGTGCCCTCGATGTGAACGTAGTCGGGCCGCGTGCCGAAAACCGAAACTTCGATGAGCGGCGAGGCTTCCAGCTGCGGCAGGACTTCGGCCGTGAACTGGGCGGCCTCCCCACCTTCGAACACCAGCGTGTCTTCGCGCGCCTGATCTGGCCACTGCCGGTGGACTTCGGCGAGTATGCCGCGTTCAGCTTGGATATTGCGCTGCCCACTGGCACCGGCACTGCCTGCAACACCCGCGGAGCCTTCAAGCCCACTGCCGGCCGGCGGGTTGAGCGGAAGACGCCGGTTGGGCAGCTGATACCGCCACTGCCATGACAGGTCCACGCAATCCCCTGTAAACGAGGCTGTGAGATTCAGCTGCGGAGTACTTGAATCCGGAAGTTCGATCGAGGGATCCGCGCTGACTACACCAGCTGCCTGACTCAGCACCGACAGCCCCTCATCGAAGAACTCCTCACGGTCTTCAGCCGGGACAGTGAAACCGTCTGACAGCAGCAGCTGCTGCATTCCTTCGTGTGCCGTGCGGTCCAGACGGCCAATGCGAAGCTGAACTCCGCGCCGCAACTGCACACCCGGCCGGGACGCAGCCGTGAGTCCAGTTGCAGCGCCTTCGCCAGCGGAGGCTGTGTCGTCAGACTCCCCCGCCGCATCGTCCTCACCGGGAATGATGATGTCGGCCAGCGCATGTGAGCCCAGGAACTTAGGCCTCCGCACGGGTTCGCCGTCGATGGTCAGAGTCGGTGTCAGCTGGAGTCCGCTGTGTTCCCGCGTACCCTCCGCATTGGAAATCGAGAACTCGAACGAAGCATTGTCTGCCCACTGCACGGATTCAATGGGCGCCACGCCAATAAACGCCACACCCATCTGCCGGGCACGATCCAGCAGTTCAAACATGAACTTGCTGCCGGCGATGCTCAGGTTGATGTGGTCCTCGCTCATAGCTCGACCAACACCCTCAGACAGGTACAGGCGGTAGATCTGGCCCAGCATACTGGCCTGTTCGCGGTCGAACCCGAAGTCCCCGCCGGACATAAAGGAACGCCACGTCAGCCCTCCTTTGATCCAGGAGTCACGCTGCCCACGGCACATGGGCCGAATGATCACGTGCACATCTGAGTCCACGGCGTCTTCAGCAGACACCACAGCACTGCCCCTTGAGCGGTGTTCAAACCAGCTGGTGCGCTGCTGCAGTTCAAAGGCAATCGCCAAACCGCCGCGTGCCGGAGGATCCTCAACATAGAGCGACTGGAGGGCCTTCCGCCACGCAGGCGGGGTGTTCTGCACGGGCTCTTCGGCAGGCAGTCCGACCGGGTTTTCGCTGGCCAGAGTCCCGCGCCGGTCGTGTGGAATGGGTGCCAGCTGGCGGAAGGGAGCCTCAGCTTCATTACGGCAGACCACGGCTTCAGCCACGCTGTCTACGGCAAAGCCCAGCGGTGCGTCTGCCAGAGGCGACAGGTGGCCCACTCCCCCGAACTTCTGAACACAGGCCAGCGCGGTCACCCAGCGCAGAAGGGCTGCCGCGTGTTTGCAGTCCCGCTGCACCGGGCACGTGCAAAAGCACATCGAGGGTGCGAACCACTGGAGTTCATCCGCGCGATCGCGTGCAAGGAGGGGCAGATCCATAAAGTCGAGCTCGCGGGGACCTTCAGCCTCCACGAGCTCGACATGAACAGAGTAGGAATAGCTTCCGTCAACGAACGCTTCGATCACGCTGTCGTCAGGAAACCACGCAACTTCGACAATCCGCTTTTCCTGCGCATAGGCAACGCCGCGGTTGAGTGACCCGGGATCAAAATATTCAGTCAGTTCCCGGTAGGCAACAGCGGGCAGCAGCAGTGGCGGTGTTCGCATGGGCCCATCATGCCACTGCCCACTGACACGGCACTCAGCCGCGCGAGGAACCTACGCGATTGCCCGCCTTCCATTCGGCCCAACCTGGCTGGTCGGCCATGAAGGCTTCGATTTCGTCCTTCGAGGCGACGAGTTTGGGGTCGTGCTTGAGGTAGAACCGGGTTTCGCGGGCAATGAGTCCCGACAGGATCAGGATGCCCACAAGGTTCGGCAGAGCCATAAGCCCGTTGGCCACGTCAGCGAAGTTCCACACAACCTCAAGTTCCGTGGTGCAGCCGACGAACACGACCAGCGAGAAGAAGATGCGGAAGGGAACGACCGCACGACGGCCGAACAGGCGCTCGATGTTGCGCTCACCGTAGTAGGACCAGCCGAGGATGGTCGAGAAGGCGAACAGCACCAGGCCGATCGTGACAATCCAGTGGCCCCACTGACCGGGCAGGCCGAAGCTGAAGGCCTCACCGGTCATAAGCGACGCCGAAAGCTGTTCGCCGGCTTCGTCCGTTGCCTTCCACACGCCGGTGGTGATGATGACCAGACCGGTGAAGGTCACAACAATGATCGTGTCGATAAACGTCTGGGTCATCGACACCAGGCCCTGGCGCACGGGGTGCGAGGTCTTGGCGGCAGCGGCTGCGATCGGAGCCGAACCCAGACCGGATTCATTGGAGAACAGACCGCGGGCAACACCCATCTGGATGACAACCAGGATGACCGAACCGGCAAAGCCGCCGGCAGCAGCGGTGCCGGAGAAGGCACCTCGGAAGATTTCACCGAAAGCGGCCGGAACGTCAGAGATGTTCGCAAGGAGGATGTAGATGGCAGCGCCGACGTAGAAGACGATCATGATCGGCACAAGGGCCGAGGTGACCGAACCGATCGAGCGGATGCCGCCGACCAGAACAACCAGGGCCAGAACAGTCAGCACCAGACCGGTGACCCAGGTGGGCACGTGCCAGGAGTTCTCAACATTCGAGGCAATCGAGTTGCCCTGCGTGAGGTTGCCGATGCCGAAGCAGGCAAAAGCAGCGAAGATGGCGAAGGACAGACCGAGAACCTTGCCCAGCGGGCCCTTGATGCCGCGTTCGAGGTAATACTGGGGGCCACCGCTCTTTTCACCGGCGGTGTCAGTCGTGCGGAAGCGCACGGCGAGGAATGCTTCGGCGTACTTGGTGACCATACCGAGCAGACCGGTCATCCACATCCAGAACAGCGCGCCGGGTCCGCCGATGCTCAGGGCGGTGGCAACACCGACGATATTGCCGGTGCCGACGGTGGCTGCCAGCGCTGTGGTGAGCGCCTGGAACTGCGAAATGTCGCCTTCCTCTTCGCCCTTGTCCTTGCGCTTGACCAGACCCAGGTTGATAGCCGGGATCAGCTTGACGAACTGCAGGCCACCCAGGCGGATGGTCAGGTACAGACCAGTGCCCAGCAGCAGGGGGATGAGCAGGAAGGGTCCCCAGATAACGCCGCTGACGGCAACCAGCGCGTTGTTGATTGATTCGACCATCGTCTTCTCCGTGAGTATGTGAGATTTCTGAGCAAACGCTCGGAAACGAATGGAAGAAATGTACACCATGTGACACAAACCACCAAAAATGTGCGCGGTGAGTCACACAGAACACTCACGGCAGTGCCGACATTCGGCTCACAAGAGCCGAAAGCAGGCGAGAAAGCAGGTCAGGCGTCCGGCGCCTCGGCAGTGGGATCCTCGGCGACCTCGTCCTTCTTGTGCATCCAGTCCTTCCCGTCGACAACTCGTGCCACCAGCATTGATGACACGTTGTCGCCCACGGCGTTGACCGTGGTAGCAGGCGGGTCGACCACGGTGCCGATGACCGAAATGACCGGCAGCGCAGCCGGTGGGAAGCCGTACATGGTGATGATCATGAGCTCACCCAGGAAACCGCCCGACGGCACACCGGACATCACCATGCCCGACAGCAGGGCGATGAGAACCGCAATGAGAATCGCCTGCGGAGTGAAGAGATCGCGCTCAAACACGGCGAACAGGAACGCGATCTTGAGGATCGCCGACAGGCACGAACCCTCCATGTGGATGGTCGCACCAATGGGAATGATCGTTTCGCGAATATCCTGCGGAACCCCGATTCGCTTGGCCGCCCGCAGATTCGCCGGAATCGATGCTACAGAGCTTCCCGTACCCAAGGACACTGCGGCAGGCTCCAAAATGTTGCGCCACATGCGGCGCATAGCCGGAACACCGCCGGCCAGCAGGGAATACAGGGTGAAGGCCGCGAAGAAGTAGACGATCGCCACCGGGTAGTACACCGCGAACGCCTTGACGTAGCCTCCCACCAGCTGCGGGCCGAGTTCGCCGACGAGTGCCGCGAAGTACGCGCCCAGGCCAATGGGCGCGTAGAACATCACGAGGCTCGTGAGCTTCATGAACACTTCGTTGCCGGAATTGAGAAACGTCTTGAAGGGCTGGCCCAGCTTGCCGATAGAACCGCAGGACAGCCCCACCAGCACCGCAAAGATGATCAGCGGCAGCATGTTCTCCGCCGACAGGATCTTGCTGAAGTCGTCAACCGTGAACGCGCCGACAATCTGGTCGCCCAGTGAAACCTCTTCACCGGCATCGGGCTTTTCGTCCATGCTGACTTTCAGCCCGTCAAACGGCCTGAAAGTCCCCAGTGCCGCAAGCATGATGATCGAGGCGACGATTCCGGTGCTGATGAACACCGCCATCATCGAACCCATGATCTTGCCCAGCCGCTTAGCCGAATCCATATTCGCCACGGCAGAGCCAATGGAGAAGAACACCATCGGCACCACGAGCGTGAACATGAAGTTGATGAACAGCGAGCCCAAAGGCTTGAGAACAGCGGCCTGCTCACCAACCACCAACCCGATGACAGCGCCGAGGGCAATCCCGGATAAGACGAAGATGGGGAACCTGTAGTTGCGCCAGCCGTTCTTCACGCCGTCGTTGCTCATACTGTCCTTTCGAAGGTTTTCGCCGGTGGGCGATGCGGCCCGGATTCACCGGGCTTCGCGCCTGATTCTTTCACGATCTCAGTCGGTGTCAGTCTCTGAGCTCATGTCTGAGCCCCCGACTATGGTTAGGGCCATGAACGCTCAGAGCGCAGAGGAACAGCCGAACCCCTACGGCGGCCAAGCCCCGGCCCCCGGAAGTCAGAAGCGGGAAGCCGAGGGCGCCTCGGCAGGTGGTGCCTCCCCCGCCCCCGGAGGCGCGGAACAGGCACAGCAGCCGCGCAGGCGCACCCGGATTGTGCACCTGCAGCGTATGAAAGACGAAGGTCGGAAGTGGGCCATGCTCACCTCCTATGACCAATTCACGGCCAACATTTTTGACGAAGCCGGGATCCCCGCCCTGCTCGTGGGCGATTCCGCGGGCAACAACGTGTACGGCTATTCCACAACCCTGCCTGTCACACTCGACCAGTTGATCCCGCTGACGCGGGCTGTGGTGGAAGCTGCGCCGCACACGCTGGTTGTGGCGGATCTTCCCTTTGGGTCCTACGGGGCCAGCCCTGAACAGGGCTTCCATTCCGCTGTCCGCCTGATGAAAGAGGGTCTTGCCCACGCGGTCAAACTCGAAGGCGGAGTGCAGATGGCCCCAACCGTCAAACTGCTGACCGACGCCGGAATCCCCGTCATGGCGCACCTGGGCTTCACACCGCAGTCCGAACACGGTCTGGGCGGTTATCGCGTGCAGGGTCGCGGCGATGCCGCAGTGCAGAAACTCGTTTCTGACGCGCTGGCGCTGCAGGAAGCCGGTGCGTTCTCAGTCGTCCTGGAAATGGTGCCGGTGGCTGCAGCCCGCGCCGTCACAGAAGCGCTGCGCATTCCCACCGTGGGGATCGGCGCGGGCCCGGACTGCGACGCTCAGGTGCTCGTCTGGACTGACTTTGCGGGCATGGGCTCCGGCCGGACACCGCGGTTTACGAAGAAATACGCCGATGCCCGTTCTCTGTTGCGCGAAGCCGCGGTCGAATACGCATCCGAAGTGGCCGACGGCAGCTTCCCATCCGAAGAACACAGCTTTCTCGAGTGATTGCAGGACGGACATGGCAAAGCTCAATTCCCCTGAACTGACATCCCACGACCCGAGCGTCTATCACTTCGGGTCGGACAACTACGCGGGAGCCCACCCGGAAGTCCTCGACGCGCTCAAGCGGGTCAGCGGCGGACACGTGCCCGCTTACGGCGACGACCCCTACACGCAGCGGCTGCGAGCGTGGGCGCGCGACACCTTCGGCCAGCAGGCCCTCATCTACCCCGTCTTCAACGGAACAGGGGCCAACCTGCTGTCGCTGTCATCCGTCGTTCCACGCTGGGGCAGTGTGATTGCCGCACCCACCGCGCACATCAACACCGACGAAACCGGCGCGCCGGAAATCACGGCGGGGCTCAAAATCCTGCCCGCACAGACCGAGGCCGGCAAGATCACACCGGAGGCCGTGCGGGCTGCAGCATCCAACCGGGCATTTATCCACGAATCTCAAAGCTGCGCAGTTTCGGTCAGCAACTCCACTGAACTGGGCACCGTATATTCACCAGAAGAATTCCAGGCGGTTGCCCACACCGCTCACGAACTTGACATGGCCGTTCACCTGGACGGATCGCGGCTGGCCAACGCTGCAGTCAGCTGTGATGCCGCCTTGGCCGACATGGTGGCCGGGGCTGACATCGTGTCCCTGGGCGCCACAAAGAACGGCGCCATGAGTGCAGAGGCCGTTCTGGTGCTCCAGCCCGACCGGGTTTCCGGCATTGACTATCTGCACAAAGTGCTGCTGCAGCTGTCCTCTAAAGCCCGCTACCAGTCGGCACAGCTGCTGGCCATGTTCGAAGGCGATCTCTGGAAGCGCAATGCACAGCACGCCAACCGGCAGGCGGTCCGGCTGGCGCAGAAGCTTTCGGATGCCGGATTCACGGTGCCCACGCAAGTGCAGGCCAACACCGTCATCGCCCAGATCGACCCTGAAGTCGCCCAGGCTGCCCACGCCGCAGGGCTTCTGTTCTACGCCTGGCCGGCTGTTCCCAGCGGCCATCGCTTTATGTGCGCGTGGGACACACCGGATCACGCCATCGACATGCTGGTTGAACGGTTGGCAGCACACCGGGCCTGAAAGTGATCCACGCCACCACATACGATGGGGCGGGACATATAAGCGGCAGCGCGGGCTGCGAAAGTGTTCGCCGCAGAGCTAAGGAGTGTTAGGGCCGGATGAAGAATTCACTGCAGGACATCACAGTTCTCGACCTTTCCCGGGTGTTGGCAGGACCGTGGTGCACACAGAACCTCGCTGACCTCGGTGCTGACGTCATCAAGGTTGAACGGCCCGGTCCCGGTGATGACACCCGCAGCTGGGGTCCTCCCTACCTTGAGGGCACAACCCCCGAAGACGGCTATTCGGCCTACTACATTGCGGCCAACCGCAACAAGAAGTCCATCACCGTCAACTTCCGCTCCGAAGAAGGCAAAGACGTCATCAAACGGCTGGCGAAAGATGCCGATGTGGTTGTTGAGAACTACAAGACCGGTTCGCTGGCTCGCCTGGGCTTGGACTACGACGACCTGCGCGAAATCAACCCAGAGCTCATCTGGGTGTCCATCACCGGCTACGGACCCACCGGCCCGAAAGCTGAAAACCCCGGCTATGACTACGTGTTTCAGGGCATGAGCGGCTTTATGAGCTACACCGGACGGGCGCAGGGCGAAGAAGGCGCCGGGCCCATTCGCGCCGGTGTCGCCATCATTGACCTCATGACCGGCATGTATGCCACAACCGCCATCCTTGCGGCCCTCCACGAACGTGAACGCACCGGCAAGGGCCAGCGCATCGATGTCACGCTGGCTGATGTTTCGGTTGCACTCAACGCCAACCAGGCATCCAACTACCTAGTCGGGGGTGTGCCACCAGCCCAGACCGGCACCTCGCACCCCAATGTCGCCCCGTATGACGTTTTCGAAGTTGCCGACGGCCACATGATCCTGGGTGTGGGCAACGACGAACAGTACCGACGACTGACTGAACTGCCCGACTTCGAACTGCTGCGCGGGGACGACCGTTTCCAGTTCAACCGCGATCGCATTCGGCTGATCGGCGATCTGCGGCCGATCGTCGCCCAGATTATGAAGCAGAAGACCATGGACTACTGGACGCACGTTCTCGACGAAGCCGGTGTGCCCTTTGGGCCGATCAACACCATGGACAAGGTCTTCGAAGATCCGCAGGTCAAGCACCGGGGAATCAAGATCGAAGCCGATGGGCACTACGGTTCGGTGCCGATGGTGCGCAGCCCGCTTGTCGAAGACAGCGCCGATGCCACAGCACCTCCGGCACTGGGCGAACACACCGACGAAGTCCTCGCACAGTTCGGATTCACTGCCGAACAGATCGCTAAGATGCACGACTCCGGCACAGTGTGAAGACAAATGTGCGCCGTTGGTCACTGGGCGGCGCACACCATCACGCTTGACTGGCCTCAGCTTGTGCGGGCTTTGTCGATTCCGTCCAGCAGGCGCTCCACGGTGCCTTCGACGTCGTCCCATTTGTCGAGGCCGAAAAGTCCCAGGCGGAAAGTGCTGAAGTCTTCGGGTTCGCCTACTTTGAGCGGAACTCCGGAAGCCACCTGCAGGTCACCGGCCTTGAACTTCGCACCGGACTGTTCCTGTGGGTCGTCGGTGTAGACGACAACTACCGACGGAGCTTCCCAGCCTTCGGCGGCAACGGACCGGTAGCCGCGCTCAGTCAGCCCTGCGCGGACGCGCTCACCGAGTTCGATCTGCTGGCGCATGATCTTGTCCAGTCCGCGTTCTTTGGCTTCGCGCATGATTTCGAGGTTGTGCAGCATGGCGTCGGTCGGCATAGTCGCGTGGTACATGTGCTTGCCGGCGCGGTAGGTTTCCGACACGGTGTGCCACTTCTTCAGGTCCATGGAGAAGCTGCTGGATTCGGTTTTTTCCAGGCGGGCGAGCGCGCGTTCGCTCAACATGACGTAGGCCATGCCGGGCCAGCCGCTCCAACCCTTCTGGGGTGCGGAGATGAGCGCGTCAACGCCGAGTTCCCGCATGTCGACCCACAGCGCTCCGGAGGCAATGCAGTCGAGAACAAAGAGTCCGCCCTGTTCGTGAACGGCATCGGCGAGCGCCTTGATGTATTCGTCGGTCAGCACGATGCCGGACGCGGTTTCCACGTGTGCTGCGGCAACGACTTTCGAGCCCTGCTGTTTGATCGCGTCGACCACTTGGTCGACTGCAGGCGGGGCGAAAGCGGGTGTGGCTGAATCGTCAGAGGCGACAGCGGACACGACTTCGTGGTCGGTCAGTTTGCCCATTTCGATGATCTGCGTCCAGCGGTAGCTGAAGAATCCGTCGCGCACGATCAGCGTGGGCTGGCCCTCCATGAACTGGCGGGCAACCGATTCCATGCCGAAGGAACCGCTGCCGGGGATGACGACAGCCGCGTCTGCGCTGTAGGTTTCACGCAGCAGGCCGTAGAACTCCTGCATTGCGTCGACGAACTTCTGGGACATGTGGTTGACGGCCCGGTCGGTGAACACCACCGAGAATTCCTGCAGGCCGCCCGGGTCAACGTCTTCGCGTGGCAAACTCATGTCTCCAGCGTACCGCCGCGCAACTCCCGAGGTGCCTGTCCCTACCCGCTTGGCACCTCGGGATCCGTGTGGTCATCCGGGCTGTGCGGTTCAGTTCGATTCGAACAGGCCCTGCCCTATGTACTGGTCTGCGCTGACACCGGGAGGAACAAGGTAGGTTCCCGTGCCGGTGGTCTTGAGGTATTCCACGAACAAGTCGTCGCGCGCCATGTTCTTGTGCACGCGTGCGAATCGTTCGGGGCTGTTGACGAATGCGATGAAGAACAGTCCCGCATCCAGTCGGCCCTGTTCGTCATTGCCGTCGACGAAGTTGTAGCCGCGGCGCAGCATGCGCACTCCCCCGTTGTTCTTCGGGTGGACGCGGAACACGTGGGAGCGTTCGTCGATGACGGGACGGCCGCGTTCGTCTTTTGCGGTGAAGTCCGGTTCGCTGAATTCTCCCCCGCCGGTCAGGGGTGCGCCTTCTGCTTTGTCCCTGCCGGTCACGCGTTCCTGTTCGCCCAGCTGCAGGGTGTCCCACACTTCGATTGTCATGTTGATGCGGCGGGCCACGAGGTAGGAACCGCCGTGGGTCCAGGTTGGTCCTGAGCTGATCCACACGTGTTCGTCCAGTGCTGCGCCGTCTTCGGCTTTGATGTTGGCGGTTCCGTCTTTTTGACCGAAGAGGTTCCGCGGCGTTTTCTGGTCTTGTGTGGTTGATGAGGTTCGGCCGAAGCCCAGCTGTGACCAGCGCAGACGTGCTGTTCCGACGGCTATGCGAGTGAGGTTGCGGATTGCGTGGACGGCCACCTGGGGGTCATCCGCGCAGGCTTGAACACACAGATCGCCGTGGGAGCGTTCAGCGTTTATGAAGTCGTTGACCATCACCGGCATGGTCGCGAATTCTTCGGGCATGTGCTTCTTCAGCCCGAACCGGTCTTTCCCTTTTTCGTCTGTGAACAGCGTGCGTCCGAAGCCGAAGGTCAGTGTCAGCCCTGATGCGCTGAGGTCGACGGCTTCACCTGAATCGTCCGGTGGGAAGAGTTCTCCCCCGCCGAAGGCGCCCTTGGCGGTGACGTCGCCGCCCATCGTCAGCCGGCGGGCGGCTTTCGTCCATTTCTGAAGGAGTTCGATGACATCATCGCGCTCAGCCTTTTCTGTGAGGTCAAAGGCTGCGAAGTGCATGCGGTCTTGGGCCGGGGTGACGATCCCGGCTTGGTGTTTGCCGTCGAAGTCGTAGATGAGATCGCCGGGTGTCTCTTCTTGGTGCTGTGCTCGGGTGCTGGCGTATACCGCACCTGCGGCAATTGCCGCCCCGGCCGCCCCGCCGCCGAAGACTCCCAGGAGTCCTCGGCGGCTCAGCGTGTTCGCACCGCCGCCGTCTGGTTGGGCGTCCTCGCCGGTCATTCGCTTTCCTCGATGCCGAGCACCGTTCCGGTGAGCTTGGACAGCGGTTCGCGCAGCTCGTCGATCTGAGCGGTGAGTTCGGCCTGCTGTTCGGCGTTTACGGTCGCGTAGCTGGGGAAGCCCTTTTCGAGGCTGCCGTATTCGCCCAGCAGGTCTTCGAGCTCTCCGTATTCTGTGTCGATTTCGTCTGCGAGCTTTTTGCCTTCTTCGCCTTTGGATTCGGCGATGGGGCGAACGAGGTCAAACGCAATGCGCGATCCTTCGATATTCGCAGCGAAGTCGTAAAGGTCGGTGTGGGACCACCAGTCTTCTTCGCCGGTCACTTTGGACACGGCAACCTCTTCGAGCAGACCGGAGGCTCCGTTGGAGACGGTGTCGACGTCGATCTGGTTGTCTTTGATGAAGTTTTTGTCGTTGACGGTTTCGTTGAGTTTCTTGACATCGGACTTCAGCGCGTCAGCGATTCGCTTCCGGTCCTCTGGGGTACTGGGCTTCCAGGCTTCAAATGCGTCAGAGCCGTCGGAGTTGCGGTCGCCCTTCTTCGGCTCCCACAGGTCTTTTTCCATGCGGTGGAAGCCGGTCCACTCCTTGATTTCGGGGTCGTCTTTCTTCAGCTGATCTTCTTCTGCCAGGTAGTCGACTTCGCGGTAGTCGATGCGCGGGTCCAGTGTTCCCAGGGCTTCTGCGATCGGCTCGATCCGTTCGTAGTGCACGCGGGTCGATGCGAAGAGGTCCCGCGCTTTTTCGTCTTCGCCAGCCGCGTAGGCGTCAGCGAACTTTTCGACCTTGGGTTCGAGTTCCCCGGTTTCCTTTTGGACGAACTTGACGTAGTCGGCGACGACTTTGTCGAACAGCTCTTTGTCGCTGCCGGAGACTTCGACTGCTTCGCCGGTGACCTTGAAGTCTGTTTGGCCGATGTTTGCGCCGCGCAGGCCGGGTTTGCATGCAGTGAAGTAGTCGCCCGGCTGCAGTGAGACGGTGAGGTCGGCTGTTGAGCCCGGCGCGATGTTCTCTTTTTCTGCCACAACGCGCAGGCCGTCGTCGCCGAGGATGTAGAACTCAGTGACCTTGGTGCCGGTGTTCTCGATGCTGAAGGTGCGTGTGCCGCTGTCGGCAGAATCTGCTGAGACGTCGCACTTGTCGTCGGCTGCGCTCACGCTGATGCTGTCGCCGTCTGCTGCTGGTTCGCACGCGCTCAGCAGGGCGGTTCCAGCGATGACCGCCAAGGCAAGGCCGGTTTTCTTCATGATTCTCCTTGTTCTGATGAGCTGACGAGGTGCCGCTCGTCTTGGGTGTTTGTCTTCGGGTTGGCCGTTTTCGCGTCTTCGATGCGCTTTTTCTTTGCCCTGCGGGTGCCCAGGGTTCGACGCACAAAAGGTGGGATGACCAGGACCATGTAGATGAACCAGGCTGTGACTTCCAGCCAGCTCATCTGCGGTACGAAGCCGACTGTGCCTTTGAGCAGTGCGGCGATGAAGCTGTCCGGGGCGAAGGAATCGGAGAAGTCGAAGGCCCATCCGAAGGGGAACGCCGCACCCCAGAAGGGGTAGTCCGCGAATCCGGTGAGGACTTCTCCCGTACGGGGGTGTGTCGGACTGATGGGGGCGCCGGAGAACGGTCCGGGCAGAACGGCGGCTTCCTGCAGGTCGTGGATGCCGTAAGCGAGGATTCCTCCGGCCACGATGAGCAGGAATGCTCCCGACCAGGTGAAGAACCTGCCGAGGTCGATCTTGAGGACTCCCTTGAACAGTCCCCAACCCATAAGAACGGCTAGGCCTATGCCGAGGAATGCGCCGGCGAGCGCGGTGACGGTGTCGGTCCAGCCCCACAGGATGAGGGTTGTTTCGATGCCTTCGCGTGCAACTGAGACGAATGCGAGGACGGTCAGCGCTGTCCCGCTGCCCGCCGTGACTGCGGCGTCAACCCCGGATTCGAGGCTTTTCTTCAGTTTGGGGCCGCTGGTGACCATCCATACGACCATGGCGGTGATCATGACGACTGCCAGCAGGGACATTGATCCGCCGATGATTTCCTGCGCTTTGAAGCTCAAGCGGGAGCGACCGAACGTGAATACTGCGCCGAGCACGGCCGACAGGATGACTGCTGAGACGACGCCGAACCAGATTCGGCGGCGCAGATCATCACGGCCCAACTTGCGAGCGTAGGCGATGAGGATGCTCACGATGAGCGCGGCCTCAAGGCCTTCGCGCAGGCCGATGAGCAGAGCGGCTAGAAACATGGTGTCCTTTTATCGGGCAGCGGTATTCGCTGTGTTCTCACAAAACCCTGCCTGTTTCACCACCGCGCATCAGCATTACGCAAGACTTTTCAGTGGTAATGAGGTAAGGCTCACCTAATATACCCCTATTTGCATGTCTTCTGCACCATTCCGCCGCGGGTCTACCATTGGTGCGGCTGGTTGAACGCCGACTGTGCCTGGGAGGTTGTATGTCTGTTGTCGTTGCCCGCACCGTGAAAGAGCTGCGCGCTGCTCTGCAGCGTCTGCTGCGCGAACGAGACGGCGACACTGTCGGCCTCGTTCCCACGATGGGTGCGCTGCATTCGGGCCACGAAGCGCTGTTCCGCGCCGCCCAGGGCAATTCCGTTGTTGCCGCATCGATCTTCGTCAACCCTCTGCAGTTCGACGATGCTGAGGACTACGACAACTATCCGCGCACCCTGGAAGCTGATATCGAGGTGCTCGATCGTGCCGGTATTGACCTTGTCTTCGCCCCCAGTGTCGAAGAAATGTATCCCGGTTACCCGGACGGTCCGCTGGTTTCCGTGACAGCAGGAAACATGGGGCGCGTTCTTGAAGGCGCGTCGCGTCCCGGGCACTTCGATGGTGTGACGACGGTCGTGGCGAAGCTGTTCAACATCTTCAGCTCCCCAGCACAGCTGCACGCGTACTTCGGACAGAAGGATGCCCAGCAGCTCATGATCGTCAAGCGCATGGTTGCCGACCTCGACATCGACGTTGAGATTGAGCCGGTCCCTACGGAACGCAGCCTCAAGGGCCTTGCCATGTCCAGTCGCAACCAGCGGATGACCCCGGAGGAAAGCGAAGCCGCGCTTATCCTGTCCCGCGTGCTCACAGAACTTGCCGAACGTGCCGAAGCCGGTGGTGAGCTCCACCTCGACCGGCTGCGCGAAGAAGTCAACAGCACAGAGGGAGTCACCCTTGACTACCTGACCCTGGTCAATCCGGCAACGCTCGAGGTGACCGAGCAGCTGCCCGCTCTAGCGCTCATTGCCGCTCACGTCGGGCCGGTCCGGCTGATTGACAACATGATGATTCCCGCGCCTGCAGACAGTCGGTCCTCTTCTGAAAGCCAAGCTTGACGGCATCGGCATAATGGTTGCTGGTTATGCTCCGGCCGCTGACCTTAGAACCTCACCACACTGGCCGGGACACCTAAGAAAGCAAAGACTATGAGCAGCTACCCAGGCAGCAACGACCCCTACAATCCGGACTTCAATCAGCAGAACGACGCCGGCCAGAACAACCCGCAAGACCGGTACGGTCAGCAGGACCCCTACAGCCAGCCAGGTGCGTATGAACAGCCGAACCAGCCATCGCAGCCTGGCGCATACGGCGGACAGACTCCCTACAGCCAACCTGGCGCATACAGCCAGCCCGGCGCCCAGCATCCAGGTGCCTACAGCCAGCCCGGCCAGCAGGACCCCTTTGCCCAGCCCGGCCCGTTCGGTGCGAATGCAGCCTACGGCCAGCCGGCACCTCAGCTGCTGACAGCTGATGACTACCGCGCGCAGGGAATGCCGCTTCCGCTCAGCCAACCGGTTTATGGCGTTTCCATGATGGAGGCGTACAAGCGCTTCTGGAAGAAGTCCTTCCGGTTTTCCGGATACGCTTCGAAATCCGAGTACTGGTGGCCGCAGCTGATCAACGGCGTCATCATGCTGGTTCCCATGCTCGCTGTGATCATCATCCAGATCGTCATCGCGGTTTCAGCAGCGACAGCCTCGAACCCCGACGCCGCCGCCATGGGGGCCGGAATCGCCGGCATCTTCGTGTTCCTCATTTGGGGCGCAGTCGTTCTGTTCAGCCTCGCCGTGATGATTCCGTCGCTGTCAGTCGGCTGGCGGCGCCTGCAGGATGCCGGATTCCCCGGCGCACTGACATTCATCAGCCTCGTTGTCAGCATCGTCGTCTTGGTCATGTGCGCGCTGGAAACCAAGCCGGAAGCACGCCGCCCAGAATGGGAA
The DNA here is from genome assembly GCF_001815905.1 of Brevibacterium sp. HMSC07C04. Taxonomy (GTDB): domain Bacteria; phylum Actinomycetota; class Actinomycetes; order Actinomycetales; family Brevibacteriaceae; genus Brevibacterium. The sequence goes on from NZ_KV823233.1 coordinate 26,257, forward strand.
GACACGACCGGCGACTGACACACGCAAACTGAACACATCGCTGAATCGATGAGGACTGGGGGCGCCAGCGTGCTGAAGCACTGGCGCCCCCAGCGTGTTGTTGGCCGGTTCTCTCGTTGCGTGCTGCCCGCTCTTGGGTGCGGATCTGCTCTGATCCCGTGGCGAATGCTGCATGGTTTTTGACGGGGCCGTGTAAGCACAATGTGATTTTGAACATAAAAGGCTTTATTCTTGCTGGGCACAGTTCCACAGACCCTCGGACTCGTCGCACTTGCGTGCGAGGGCCGCTGACAAAGGAGACAGCATGAACGCGCCGGAACAACAGGCGGGAAGCTACACACAGGTTTCCCACGACTCCATCTTCAAGAAAGCCATGGGCCGACTCGATGCGCTGTTCGTGGGCTTCGGCGCCATGATCGGCTTCGGCTGGATTGTTCTGGCTGGCGGTTGGATCGAGCAGGCGGGGACCATGGGCGCTCTTCTGGCGTTTGCCGGCGGTGGCGTCATCATGGCGTTTGTCGGTGTTGTGTACTCCGAACTCGTGGCTGCCATGCCGCTTGCAGGCGGTGAACACAACTACCTCATGCGCGCTATGGGGCCGAAACTGTCGATGATCGGTTCATGGTGCATTGTCGGCGGCTACATCACGGTGGTCATGTTCGAGGCCGTAGCAGTGCCGAAGACCGCGCTTTATCTGCTGCCGGACATTGAAAAGATCTTCCTCTGGAATGTTGCTGGCTTCGATGTGTATCTGACCTGGGCGCTCATCGGCGTTGTCACTGCGATTGTTCTGACCTACATCAACATCCGCGGTGTGAAGGTTGCATCCCTCGTGCAGACGTTCGTTGTTTCGTTCCTGCTGATTGTCGGTCTGCTGCTGGTCACCGGTGCGGGTGTCGGCGGTGAAATGAAGCATGTCGAACCGTGGTTCTCCGGAGGCTTCACCGGCTTCGCACTGGTGTTGACCACCGTGCCGTTCCTCTTTGTGGGCTTCGACGTGCTGCCGCAGGCTGCTGAAGAGATCAACGTCAAACCGCGTCAGATCGGCAAGCTCGTTGTTCTGGCCGTGCTCATGGCAGCCGCCTGGTACGTTGTCATCATCTTCACCACCTCGATTTCAATGCCCCACAGTGACATTGCCGTGCTCAACGCCGACGGCGGTCTGGTCACAGCCGATGCGCTTTCAGCCATGCTGGGTCATCCCACGTGGGGCAAGATTGTCATCGCCGGTGGTCTGGCCGGCATCATCACCAGCTGGAACGCGTTCCTCATGGGTGCGTCCCGTCTGATGTGGGCTCTTGCTCAGTCGGGCATGCTGCCGGCGTGGTTCGGCAAGATTCACCCCACCTACCGCACCCCGATCAACGCACTGCTGTTCATCGGTGCGCTGTCGGTTGTTGCGCCGTTCCTCGGTTCGGCAATGCTCGGCTGGGTTGTTGATGCCGGTTCGCCGATGATTGTCATTACCTACTTCCTCGTGTCGATTGCATTCGTGCAGCTGCGCAAGAAGGAACCTGAGATGGAACGCCCCATGCGCGTTGGCGGCAAGGGCAACGGCGGCATTGTCATCGGTGTTATCTCGGCTGTGCTGTGTCTGTTCCTATTCCTGCTGTACCTGCCGGTCACCCCGTGGTCGGCACAGCTTGAATGGCCGTCATGGCTGATGTTCGGCTTGTGGCTGGCCGTTGGGATCGCGCTCATGGTTCGCCTGCCCGGCGGGGTTAAGGCCGGACCAGACGCCGAAGCTGAGCTTCTGAAGAAACTCGGTCGCGAGTCCCACCGCTGACCAACACACGAGGTGCCGCTTACCTGAGAAGGTGAGCGGCACCTCGTGCTTTGTCAGTCAGGAAACGGGGCCGAAGGTGGCATCGAGAGCCGCTGCGAGATCGCCGATGATGTCCTCGGCTGCTTCCAGGCCGACCGAGAACCGCAGGTGACCCCACTTCTGGAACTCGGGCGGGTAGGCGGCAACGCGAGGACCGTCGGTGCCGACGTGCACGATGAGCGATTCGTCATGTCCGAGCGATACCGCGGAGGTGACCACGCGCAGATTCGCCACGAAGCGGTTCTGGGTGTCGGAATCTCCTTCAACAGCGAAGGCCAGAACACCGCCGAAGCCGCGGTTTCCGAAGAGGCGTGTGGCGGCCTCATGCTGTGGGTGCGACTTCAGACCCGGGTAGGCGACGTAGGCAACTCGAGGATCAGCGTCGAGGAACTCGGCCACCTTCTGGGCGGAGTCCAGGTGCTGGCGAAGCCGCAGCGGCAGGGTGATCGAACCGCGGTTGATCAGCCACGCGTTGAATGGCGAGATGATGCCGCCGACATCGACCATCGCGTCATGTTTGATGGGACGGATGGCTTCGCGGCTGCCGATGACGGCGCCGCCCATCGCGTCGCCGTGACCGTTGATGTACTTAGTCAGCGAGTGCACAACCAAGTCCGCACCGTCTTCCAGCGGGCGGTACAGGGGTGGCGGGGTGAACGTCGAATCAACCACCAACAGGGCACCGGCCCTGTGGGCAATGTCCGCACTCTTCGGGATGTCAGTGATCTTGGTTGTCGGGTTCGCGATGACCTCAACGTGCACCAAGCGTGTGTTCGGGCGAATGGCGCTTTCGACTTCTTTGGGGTCGCTCGCGACAACGAACGTTGCCTCAATGCCGTACTTCTGCGGCAGCAGTTCTTTGAACAGGCGCCATGTGGCCTCATAGGTGACATCGGCAACGACAATGTGGTCACCTGACTTGAGATAGCTGAAGAACACCGCATGCAAAGCGGCAACACCTGAGGCGAGCGCGACAGCATCCTCGCCGCCTTCGAGTGCTGCCAGTTTCTGCTGCAGAGCCAGCTGGTTAGCACCCGAATTGCGGGTGTAAAGCGGGACATCGGTGCCGGACCAGCTGACGTTGGATGGGTCCTCGGGCAGAGCGTAGGAGTTCGCCAAGACAATCGGCGTGCGAATGGCACCCGAACCTTGATCAATCTCGTTGCCGACGTGCACCGCCTGAGTCGTGAAGTCGAGACTTGAGGGGTCGGATTTGTCGGGACGTTTGGCTCGGGGCTGGAAAGATTGGGGTGTGTGCGTGCTCATGCGCTCACGATAAAGCTCGGTGGTGATTTCCGGTGGTCTTCTGTACATGGTTTCGTCACACAGGGACCGGGGAAGCCCCGTGCAGCGGTCTAAGCCGCCACCCTGCCACTGTCTAAGAAGCGCATCACGTAACTTACGGGCCGAGTGGAAGTCTTGTTAGCATCCGAATGCTGCCCCTTTTCTTTCTGCAGCCGCCATCACCCCGCGTCACGGGGCCGTCCAAACTGAAGGCTTATTCAACGTGCCTGAAACGTCACCAAACGCTGTTATTCCGTCGACGGTGAAATGGGTCCTCACCGTTCTTGTGTCAACCGCATTCGTCATGGTGTTGAACGAAACCACCGTCGCGGTTGCGCTTCCGTCCATCATGAAAGATCTGGGGATCGGTGCGGACCTGGCTCAGTGGTTCCTCACCGGATTCCTTCTGACCATGGCGATCGTGCTGCCCACAACCGGATGGATTCTGGGCAGGTTCACCACACGATCGGTGTTCTTCTTCGCCACCATCATCTTCCTGGTCGGCACGATCGGCGCAGCGCTCGCACCAAACTTTGTGATCATGCTGCTTGCCCGCGTTGCCCAAGCAATCGGCACCGCGATCATCATGCCGCTGCTCATGACCGTCACAATGCACATGGTTCCGGCCAACCGGCGCGGCACCATCATGGGTCTGATCGGTGTAGTCATGGCGGCTGCGCCCGCCCTTGGCCCAACGGTTGCCGGTCTGATTCTCAGTGTGACCAGCTGGCACGGAATCTTCACCATCATGGTGCCGCTGGTGGCTATCGCAACGATTATCGGCGCCGTCAAACTGACCAACGCCAGCGAACGCACCTCCGAAGGCATTGACGTGCTGTCCATGATCTTGTCTGTATTCGCCTTCGGTGGCCTGGTCTACGGTTTGAGCTCGATCAGCGTGATCACGGCTGGTGGGCCGGAGGCACGCACCCCGGTAACCATCCTGGTCATCGGCATCATCGGTCTTGCGCTGTTTGTATGGCGCCAGATTGTGCGCGGCAAACACGGCAACGCGCTTCTTGACCTGCGCCCGCTGACCAACCTCAACTTCACCCTGTGCCTTCTTGCCATGATGGGCTTCTTCGCAGCCCTGCTGGGACTCATGAACACTCTGCCTCTGTTCATCCAGGGCGGACTGATGGCCACCGCACTTGTTACCGGACTTATCACCTTGCCCGGCGGCATCCTGGAATCCGCGCTCTCTCCCATTGCGGGGCGCCTGTTTGACCGTTTCGGCCCCAAACCGCTGCTGATTCCCGGCATGCTGATTGCAGTGATCAGCATGTTCGTATTGGCTGCCGTCAGCGGGAACACCAGCCCGTGGTTTATTGCTGTGATCTTCACGGCTTTCGCAGTTGGCTTGGCCATGATCTTCACACCCGTCATGACCACGGCACTGGGTTCGCTGCCAAAGCAGCTGTACGGTCACGGTTCGGCCATCTTCAACACGATGCAGCAGCTGGCCGGTGCTGCCGGCACCGCGCTCATGATCTCGATTTACGGTTCCGCTCAGGCCCGTGCACTCAGTTCTGGCCTTTCCGAACAGGGCGCACACGCCGATGGTGCGGGTGCCGCTTTCATCACGTGTGGTTTCGTAGCACTCGGAGCGCTCATCGCAGCATTTTTCATACGCCGCGTCCCCACGCAGGAACGCGAACGCGAGCGCGTGGAGCTCGAAGAGCAAACTGTCAGCTGACACCATCGGCCGAACAGGCGCCGCTGCCACCCGACCCCGCCGGAAGACGGGGAGGAAGGGTGTGGTGTGTGGCGCCTCGTTCTTTGTGTTGGGGAACGGAGCCCGGCGGTGGGTGCTGTGGTCAGGGCCGGCATCGCGTGTGATTTAGATGTCGTGACATCTATGTCATACGATGTGATTATGGAGTTACCCACGCTTGTCTATGTCCCCTGCTTTTCCGGCGCGCCCTGGAACACCGAGAGGCTTACTGCACTTGCTGGCTATCCCAGCCTCTCCCCCGCTTTGCCCGAAGGGGTTGACGACATTGAGCGGTACGCGGATGTCCTTGCTGCTGACGTTGCTGGCCTTGATGACTACATATTGGTTGGCGATTCTTTCGGAGCGAATATCGCCCTAGCGCTTGCTGTTCGCCAGCCGGAAGGGCTTACCGGTCTTGTGATGTCGGGAGGCTTTGCGGCTAACCCGCTGTCCTCAGCCCTGTCGAAGAACGTGATGCTTGCTATGGCCCGGTTGCACGGTGCAGCGTACAGACACCTTGTACTGCGGGTCCACGCACACCGTTTGTCCTCACCGCACGATTTCGAGGGTCAGGTGCCGTGGCCAAAGCGCGACAGTAGGAAGCTGTTCTTGGAGAACACGCCAGCAGAGTCATTCGGGGCGCGCGTGAGGGCGGTCGTCGCCGCTGACTACACCGAGCAGCTGAGCCGGGTCAATGTGCCGACACTTATACTGACGCCATCACATGACACCCTGATCGGTGATGACGCTGCCCGGGTTCTGCGGGAGGGAATACCGCACGCGCGAGAGCAGGTTCTTGAAAGAACTGGACACATGTTTCGGTTCAGCCACCCCGAAAGCTATGCGCAAGCGGTCGCAAACTTCGTCAGTCGGGAATCGCTGTAGGTTAAAGCTGTAGGGGTTGCAGACTTAGTCGCTGTTCAGAGGACTGAAAGGAAGGCGGTGTCTTATGGAGGCTGCAGAAGAGCTTCGATACTTGATTCTTGCTGCCCAGCGCGAGGGCAACCGGGTGTTAGCACAAGGACTGCGGCCATTGGGGCTGACGCCTTCACAGTCCGAAGTGTTGCGAATCGTCCAAGTGCACCAGCCACTGACCTTGCGTGAAGTGGGTGAGCTGCTTGTGTGCGACAGCGGGCAGAGCCCCAGCAGACTTGTGGATAAGCTTGTGGAAAAGAGCTTTATTGACCGCGCCGTGGCTGAGAACGATCGGCGCAGCGTGGTGCTTTCACTGACGGAAGCTGGGCATGGTGTCTGCGAACAGGTTATTGCCATTGAGAATGAGCTGTATACGCTGATCAACGAGGCAATTGGAGACAGCGACCCTACCCCGGCAATTGAGTTGCTGAGGAACATAATCGCTGGCACAAACGTTCAACGCGCTCTTTCGAAGCGCATGCATAATACGTAACCCAATCCTGAACGATTACTTAGAATGCAACTGCTGCGCCGCGCGAGACTCGATATCTGAAAGAAACGAAGACACCGACCGCGCTAACCGGCGCGAACTTAGTTCAAACAGAATCCGGCGTGATAACCAGAATGTGCAAACACTAAAAGCGGGATTCCACCATAAGTACCACCAATAATAGCTGGGATAAGGTGCCAGAAGAGCACAGAATGCCGGGATGAAAATATTAAGCAAGTAACAACAGCCCATCAAAAAGCGACGCCGCCAACGAAGAGAGCCAGTATCGATAGCCGAAACGAAAACAGATCCGCTCTTTACTTCAAAGTAGATCCACAAGTTCGGAAATACAATTCCGATAACCAGATACATTAGCGCGGCGACCCACTGCACATGCGCAAAACCCTGCAGGCCAGGTGCTGGAACGAAACAAAGAAAAATCATGAAAACTACTACGACACTTCCCATTACATGAAAGTATATTGATTCAAAGTACTTATGAACAATTGGACGTTTACGCACCACAGGCCCCTCCAGATAAAAGTATAAAAGCTGTACCATATACTTCATTGACCGCCTACGATCACCGCCCCATTTGGCATCTTTTAGTGCGCCACGATTCCACATTAGATCGCGACTTACGACGTGAAATAAAAACCAATGCAATGTAATTAACGCAAACCCAACCCATATTGCAATAAGGCCTAGTTTATGATCGTTTTCTTTCTGAAAGTAGCTGAGTGCTTCTGTGACAGTACCGACGAAGGTAAGACTTGCAGATAGAGCGATTACCGAGCCCAACAGAATGCCAGTCGTCAAGTCGAACTCGGCAGCTTGTGAATTAATGTTTTTAAGATCTTCGTTGAGAATTCTTAACTGTTCTCGATCTGGAACTCTTCGAACCTGGAGCCTAAGGACTTTTGGCCTTTTTAAAAATTCCACTGAACCCAAACGGCGATTTAGGCCGCTTGGAGCTACCTTTAGGTACCTATCAAACTTCTTCAACAGTTCTCTTTTAGACACGAGAACGTCATGGATCGTTGTTTGCAACCTCGAATTTTTTGATTCCGTAAGCGCTAGCCACAACGCGATAGCTGTAACTACGATTCCGTTCAGCGTAACTATAGTTCCGTACGCCTCACTGCCAGTTAGTCTGAGTATATTTTTGAGCCGCGGCGTGTCAGGTGATCCACTTAGTATCAGTTGACTTATCAGCGATAGCCATATTTGGGCGCCTGTGAATAGAATCAGCAGAATAATGAACGCAATCAAGTTAGTACGCTGCTCTACATTTCCGCCGACGTTTACACGGCGCCTGTCGGCTTTGGCTTTTTCAGAATTTTCCTCTGGTTTTTGATTGAAGTATTTTTCACTACTTGAAGGGAGCATTCCTGCCGTTTGGGCTAGATACCAGTTATAGTCAGCCCCGGCACCAATCCGTTTTGAATCCCATTCAAACCGGTGGAGCCACTTCTTTACGAGTGATTTGATACTATCTCGGTTCTGTCGCATTCGGTTCCTAAACTTATTAGCTCCGGCCCAAGTTTCTAGTTTTGTTATTTAGTTCTATGTTACCTGTTCCGCAGCTGACATAACAGCTTTTAGTGGATTTGTATTGCGCTATCTTTTCTGGTTAGGACGTGGTTTGGTTATACGCTCGCAATCAATCGCTTATCTAATCAATTCACACTCTGCAAAGATTCCGGTTAGTGATCAAGAACTTTAGGGTACCGAGTGGGCGAAGCGTGCCCTTGCGACGCGTGCAGCCATCCACCGAACGTTGCCATATCCCAAGCAACGAGCTTTCCAGGAACAGGCCCAATGTGGTTGTCCCGGCCGACTCACGTTCGCCAGTGCTGCTCTCGGAGCCCGCGCAGCAGCGCGTTTCCTTCATCCGCTTTGGCACACCCGGCCCGCGGAAGCGGCTTACCAGTGCATCCATGTTCTGGCTTTCCAAAGGTGAACGCTGTATCGCCTATCCCCAAGCTTGGAGCGCCCGCGCCAAACTCCACAAGGTTCATGTCAGTGCTCCTACGTAGACTGTTAACCAGAGCCAGATCTCGACTTGAAAGTGGAAATTGGAGGTGACGGAATGACTGTCCACATTAGTCGCGCCAGATCTGCTCCAGTGGGCAGTCGAAAGAGCGGGGTGGGACGACAAAACTGTCGCACGTCGTGCGCCCAAACTCGATGAGTGGCTCTCTGGCTCCCGCATTCCGACATTGAAGCAGCTGGAAAAGTTCGCCGCGGACACTCACACCCCCTTCGGGCTGTTGTTTCTGTCTGAACCGCCTGCAGAAGACGTGCCTATCCCAGACATGCGCACCATCGGAAACGCTGCTGTCCCCCGGCCGTCTGCTGACCTTCTGGACACGATCTACCTGTGCCAGGCGCGCCAAGACTGGTACCGAACCTATGCGCAAGACAACGGCATAGTCGCACCTGAGTTTGTCGGCTCCGCAACGACCCAAGCGTCGCCGGTGCTCGTGGCGGACAAGATGCGTGAATTGCTTGGCTTTGATCTACCTGAGCGGAGCACATTTGTCAGTTGGCAGGATGCCCTGCGCCGTCTCATTGATCGCATCGAAAACATCGGTGTGCTGGTAATGGTCAATGGGGTGGTCGGAGCGAATACTCATCGCAAACTCAACCCCGAAGAGTTCCGCGGTTTCGCCCTGGCTGACCCGCTTGTACCTCTGATCTTTGTAAATGGCGCTGATACCAAGGCCGCACAGATTTTCACTTTGATCCACGAACTGGCTCACATATGGCTGGGAACAAGCGCCCTGTCCGATGCCGCTATGGCCACCAGCCACGGCGCAGCCGAGGAACTTTGGTGCAACCAAGTTGCCGCCGAGGTGCTGGTTCCGCTTACTGCGCTCCTCGATGACTACCGCGGTGAAGCGGATACCGAAGAGCTAGAACGCCTTGCCAGAAAATACCGAGTCAGCACCCTCGTGGTACTCAGGCGCATCTTCGACGCTCAACTGCTGACCTGGGAAGACTATCGTGAGCGCTATAAGAACGAACACAACCGTGTGATCGGCATTCTCGCGGCTAGCCGCGACAAAAGCAGCGGCGGCAACTACTACTACACGCAGCCACTTCGGCTTAGCCGCCAATTCGCCCAAGCGGTGATCGCCAGTACTTTCGAAGGGTCCACCACCTACCGGGAGGCTTACCGCTTACTCGGCACCAAGAAACACGCAACTTTCGAGAACCTGGCCACAGAATTGGGAGTGGCCTGATGTACCTCCTGGACGCCAACGTTCTCATCGAAGCTAAGAACGGTTACTACGCCTTCGATATTGCACCTGGATTCTGGGACTGGCTCCATCAGGCCCACCTGCAGTCATTAGCGTGCAGCATCGAGGCAGTCCGAAGCGTTACCTTCCCGACCCCTGTTCACCGGTGTTCGGGCCGACTCCGTTAGGCCACTGCCCTTGCCAAACCTCCCGTGATCGGGGACCTGGCCATGATCGCGCCGATGACGATGGCCATCAAGACAATCAGCATCGCTTCTCCTTCCGTAACAACACACTAAACAAGGACCTGATACGCCACCGGTGGTGCGCGCAATCCTTGAGGAAAAGCACAGAAAGCGACAGAGGAACGAGGTGCCGCTCACCTTCTCAGGTGAGCGGCA
>NZ_KV823234.1 GCF_001815905.1 Brevibacterium sp. HMSC07C04
CTGGGGGTCAAGAGGTCGTGGGTTCAAATCCCGCTAGCCCGACGGAAAAGCCCAGGTCAGACACTGCTTCTGACCTGGGCTTCGTCATGTCCGGAGTCGTTCGCGACTACCCCCGGCGCCTCCCGCTCCTCCGGCCGGAATGGCCTCCGGCCAGAGCCGGGCTCCCAGCCAGCAAGAACCCTGCCAGGCACTTTCTTTTGCGAAGCATTAGTGCTCCTTCTGAAGTGTGTTTCGCACCGGAATGTCCGGTGATAGGAGCATAGGTGCCTCGCAAGACCGCTCTCACCCCTCATTCGAGGTATATGGAGCCTGGCCGGCTTCACCTATGCCGAGATATCGATTGCCCTCAGATGTCACAGGACACGGATACCGGGGTGGGCCTGCGAACATGACGGACACTTCTCGCGATTACCCTATGCCCTGGGTTGAGACCGCCCCTGAGGTGCTTCCATGCCTCTTAGGCCGAGTAGAAGCGGTGCTGAAGGGCGCGGACGATGAGTTGAGCCAGATTCTCCGCCTGAAGTTTTTCTCGCAGATGCTTCGCCTGTGTCTTCGCCGTCCAAACGGAGATGCCCTGGGTCTCGGCTATCTCCTCGTATCCGCGCCCCTCGCAGATCAGAGTGAGCACTTCATGCTCGCGTTCGGTAATTTGAGGGCTCACTGCAGGGGCGTCAGGTAGGGCGTCGCCGGCGATGACAATGTCTCGCGCGAGGAACTTCAACATGCTGGGGTCGTCTCCACGTGCAGCAGCGCGGACCGTTTCGCGCAGAGTTGATTCGGAGCAAGTCTTATTCACCGCAGCGGCCGCACCCGCTTCGAGAGCACGTGCGAGCCCTGGCCCCGGGGAGACGGTGCTGAGGATGATCACAGTCGCGTCTGGGTCGAGCTTACGAATGCGAAGGGTCGCATCCACGCCGCTGATCCCGTCGGGCATATTGACGTCCATGAGGACCACATCTGGACGGTGCTGCCGGTAGCTTTCAACGGCTTCTTCACCGCTATGAACTGGCGGGAGCACACTCATGTCGGGCTCAGTGACAAGCGCGTAGGAGAGCGCTCGTGTGGTCCATTGGTCGTCGTCCACGATGAGCACCGAAAGGCGTCCGTGAGCGCTCGGCGCTTGCACCGGGATGTGGCGGCCTGAAAGGTTCATTTGCAGTACTTCTGAAACTTCTTCTTGTCGATGACGCGCCAGATAACGCACTTGTAGGGATTTCGCGTGGTGCTGACGTCGATTTCATCAGTTGCCGATACCGAGTGGATGGACACGGTGGCGGGGGCGCGTTCGACTGGGGCGGTCAGGGGGGG
>NZ_KV823235.1:0-2204 GCF_001815905.1 Brevibacterium sp. HMSC07C04
AAAACGCATGAACAGTCGTATCCACACACTCCGGCCCCGGAGCGGTCGACGTGAGGCCACCGAAGGCGCCATGACTGGTCCCGGACACGCTCAACAGCGAACCGTCAATCATCTCCGCCATCTTCACACCATTGGCATACGGTGTAGCAGGATCATGCGTCGTCGAAATCACCAGAATATTCGGCACCTTCGACAACTTCTGCGGCTTCGGCAACGTGCCCTTGAACTTCCAAAAATCACACACGTCATAACGGCCAGGTGAAACACTCGCCCGCTGGAACGGCGCAACAGCATCATACGCTTCAACAAACTTACGCGCCCGAGCCAGCTTCGCCTTATCCACCGGCTCATCAGCCCTATTAGAATCCGTACACCGAATATTGATTCCCGCTGCGCGCATCGGATCGTAGTGGCCGTCGTAGCGACTGTTATCCCAGTCAGCGAGTTGCAACAGCATAGGCGCGGACTTGCCTTCTTTGAGCTCATTCAGCGCAAGATTCAAGTTTCCCCAATAGTCGGTGCTCTCGAGCCCCTGGAGCATTCCCGTACGTCCGTCCATAAACGTCACACGCCGCTTGTCATTTTTCCGCCCAGTAGGCAGGCCCTTGCCACCATCGGCTGTTTCAAGCTTCTGCAGAAGCTTCGTGTTGTTTTCAGTAAGCACCTTGACATCGTTAGTGTCACCCAAAGCGCACCGGAAGGTTTTATTCTCAACCGGGGTAAACTGAAAGTCGTGGGGCCACAGTTCGCCGTAGGTTTTGCCTTCCCGGCCCACGGCAACACAGTTTTTGGCAAACTCTTCAAAGGCGTTCTGGAAACCGGCACCCTGTTCAACAGCTTTTTTCTGATTGGCGTTCAAGCCATCGAGGTCAGGTTTTCCGCTGGCTTTGCCTCCACCGGATACGGACGTTTCATCCTTGCCTTTGCTGGCTTTGTCTGGTCCGGCAGGTGCTTCCTCAGGGTCTTCGAGATCAGCAAAACTATCTGAGCGTTCATTGACTTCTTTGAGCGCCTTGGCGTCCTCGGCATCGCCCGGGTCGACAACACCGTCGAAGACCAGTTTGCCGACATTGTCGCCAAACTTCTGCGCATAGCGATACCCCAACGATGTTCCGTAGGACTGACCGACGTAGTTCAGCTTCTTATCACCGACAACAGAACGCAGCATGTCCATATCGCCAACAGCATCCCACGTGCCCAGGTGCTTAATCAGGTCTTTCCGGCCTTCAGCATCAAGACCAAACAGCTTCCCGGTGTTGTCAAAACACGCCTGAGCAGTCTTCTTGATTTCGGCATTGTAGACCTCTTCAGCCTTGTCCCTGCCGTCTTTCAACGGGTTCAAAGCACGCGAAGCATCCCGCTCCTTATCTGACTCGCACTCCGAAAACGGCATAGAATCGCCAACACCACGGGGATCAAAACCCACCATGTCGAAGTTCTCGGCAATCTCGAAATTGGTGTACGCCTGCCCATCGGCGTGACTCAGGCCGGGCTGGCCAGGGCGTCCGGCATTAAACAGGATGGAGCCCTGCGGCTTTTTATTCGGCGTGAACTTTACACTGTCTTTAAGCTGCTCCAGCTTTCCGGCCTTGACACGTTTGACCGCAATTGCGATGTTGCCCTTGGCCGGGTTCTTCGCATCAATCGGCGCAATCATGTAACCGCACTCAGGCGCACGCCCGAGCATGTCAACCATGTCAGCCGAGTCGTCGAAATCGAGGGCTTCACAGTTCTTGGCAGACCAGTCGATCTTCTGACTGTAGTAAGCCTCTAAACCAGCCGGAACCTTCCCGGCAGACTTACCACCAGGCTTCGGGGCAGGAATCTCATAGCGTCCCTCGCCCTTCTTAAACAGCTTTTTGGCAAGCTCCGGATAATGCTCATCCGGCTTCGCAGCCTTCGCAGCATCCTTCTGACCAGACTTCTCAGAAGACTTGCCCTTCTGAGACTCAGCCTCTGACGCATCCTCCTTCGGCTGACCAGACGGCTGATCCGAGGCAGACTCACCAGCCTCATCCGTAGGTTCATGGCTTGGACCAGCACTTGGTGATTCCGGTGCCGGTTCTGCCGGAGCATCACCCACCGGGCTCGCACCAACCGGCACACCTACACCAACAGCAAGAGACGTAACAGCAACCGCAGCGAACACAGAATGTGCGCAGCGCCTGAGCAAAGAATTAAACGGGGTCATAACAGGCAACAGT
>NZ_KV823235.1:2214-174834 GCF_001815905.1 Brevibacterium sp. HMSC07C04
AGGCAACAGTAGCCCCGCCCAACACCACACAAAGGCAAAACCAGACCCAAAACCAGGCCCAAAAGAAGACCCCACACACAACCAACAAGGGCGGGTGTTCAGCTTCCTGAACACCCGCCCCGTGAACCTACAGCCCTAGTCCAATGGAGCCGGCTGCACGCCATATGCGGCCAAACGGTCCCTGCCGCCGTCTGGGGCGGTCAGCACCCAAATTCCCCCGGAATGACGAGCAACCGTGTGCTCCCAGTGGGATGCACGGGAGCCATCCGCGGTAACAACAGTCCAGTCGTCATCAAGCGTTCGGCTATCAGACCCGCCGGTGGTCAGCATCGGCTCAATGCAGATGGCCATCCCGGGTTTGATCTTCGGCCCGCGCTTTTTCACCGCGTAGTTCAAGACTTCTGGTTCCATGTGCATCTGCGAACCGATGCCGTGTCCGGTGAAGTCTTCAATCAGTCCGCCGTGGAGCTCAGGTGCATTCTCCAACACCCATCCCTCGATGGCTTCGCCGATTTCGCCAATGCGATCGGCCCGGGCGAAAGCGGCAATTCCGGCCCACATGGCCTCTTCTGTTGCATCTGAAACCCGCAGGTCCTGCCCACGCGCAGCTTCCCGCCCGCCGACAAACACCGTGATTGCGGAATCACCGTGCCAGCCGTCCACAATCGCTCCGCCGTCGATCGAAACCATGTCGCCCTCTTTGAGAACAATGCCATCGGACGGAATGCCGTGCACAATAACGTCGTTGACCGAAACGCACAGCGTGGCCGGGTAGCCCATATAGCCCAAAAAGTTTGACTTCGCGCCGTGCTCCTCGATCACCCGCGCGCCAGCTGCGTCAACGTGCTCCGTCGTCGCTCCGGGCACACAGGCGGCCGCAGCGGCTTCCAAAGCCGCCCGGGTGACCAAACCCGCACGGCGCATAGTGCGGATCTGGTCGTCCGTCTTCAGTTCGATCTTAGGACCGAACATCAGCCCTCAAGCGCTTTCATAATCCGTTCCGTAATCGCCTCGATCTCCCCCAAGCCGTCAACCTGGCGAAGCAGACCACGACGGCGGTAAATGTCCGTCAGCGGCTGAGTCTGCTCTTCGTAGACATCCATACGGTGACGGATGACGTCCTCGGTGTCGTCCGAACGGCCTTCGGTCTGCGCGCGAGCAAGCAGACGGCCGACAATCTCATCGGTGTCAGCGGTCAGTTCGACAACAGCGTCCAGGCTGTGACCGGAGGCTTCCAGCATGGAGTCAAGTTCATTCACCTGAGCTTCAGTGCGAGGGTAGCCGTCAAGCAGAAAACCGTCCTTTGCGTCATCCTGCTGCAAACGGTCGGCAACCATCGAATTGGTGACCTCGTCCGGCACGTACTCGCCGGCATCCATGTAGCGCTTCGCCTTCTTGCCCAGCTCGGTTTCGCCCTTAACATTCGCGCGGAAGATGTCTCCGGTCGAAATAGCGGGAATCGACAGTGCGGAGCTGAGCCTGGCTGCCTGGGTGCCCTTACCTGCGCCAGGAGGGCCGATGAGGATGATGCGCTTTGTCATGTGCGTCCTTCCGATGTGTTCCTAATCGAATGCTACCTAAGCGCAAAGACCCGAACCCCAACAGCTGGGTCGGGATTCGGGTCTGTGCGCTGGATCAAAGGGTTGTGTGAGCTCAGCGGCAGATCAGCGCAGAAGGCCCTCGTAATGGCGCTGCTGCATCTGCGAATCAATCTGTTTGACCGTTTCAAGGCCGACACCCACAACAATGAGGATCGACGTGCCGCCGAACGGGAAGTCCTGATTGGCATCCACGAGCACCAAGGCGATCAGCGGGATCATGGCCACGAACGCCAGATAAAGCGAACCGGGAGTCGTGATGCGGTTGAGGACAAAGCGCAGGTAGTCCTCAGTGGGCTTGCCGGCGCGAATGCCCGGAACAAAACCGCCGTACTTCTTCATGTTGTCGGCGACTTCTTCAGGGTTGAAGGTGATCGCAACGTAGAAGAACGCGAAGAAAATAGTCAGACCGGCGTAGATGGCCATGTAGAGCGGGTGATCACCCCGGGCCAGGTAGGTGTGGATCCACTGCACCCAACCGGATTCAGGGTTGCCGAACTGAGAGATGAGCTGCGGCAGGTACAGAATCGAGCTTGCGAAGATGACCGGGATAACACCGGCCTGGTTGACCTTGATCGGAATGTAGGTCGAAGTGCCCCCAAACATACGGCGACCCACCATGCGCTTGGCATACTGCACCGGAATGCGACGCTGCGACTGCTCAACAAAGACAACCAGCGCCACAACCAGCAGACCGACCAAGCAGACAATCGCGAAGACGTCCGGGCCCTTCGACTTGAGGATCTCGCCGAATGCGGTCGGGAAGCCAGCAGCAACCGACGTGAAGATCAGCAGCGACATGCCGTTGCCCACGCCGCGCTCCGTAATCTGCTCACCCAGCCACATAATGAGGGCAGTGCCCGCCGTGAGGGTGAGAACGATGATCAGCTGCGCCCACCACTCATCGCGCACAATGATGTTTTCACAGCCTTCGACATTGCCGAACAGAGCACCGGTGCGCACAGTCGTCACCAGAGTCGTAGCGTTGAGAACAGCCAGACCAATAGTCATATAGCGGGTGTACTGCGTCAGCTTGGCCTGCCCGGAAGCACCCTCCTTGTGCAGCGCCTCAAAGCGCGGAATGACCACGCGCAGAAGCTGCGTGATAATCGAAGCGGTGATGTAGGGCATGATGCCCAACGCGAAAATAGACAGCTTCAGCAGCGCACCGCCGGAGAACAGGTTGATCATGCCGAAGGCACCCGAATTCAGCTGCGGATTGGAAACACACTGCTGAACGTTCGCGTAGTCAATGCCCGGCGCAGGAATGAAGCTGCCCAAGCGGAAGAGCACGATAATGCCCAAGGTGAAGAGGAGTTTGTTCCTCAGATCCGGGGTCCGGAAGGCTCTACCGATAGCGCCGAACAAACGTCCTCCTGAGATCAAGAACCCGCACCTTCGACAAGTTCAAGGCACGACGATTCCGCAGACAGATACCGCAGGTACTTTACTCCGCTCCAACAGGCCAAGCAAACCCGAATCTGACATACCAGGCGACCGGCACCTCGCCCAACGCTTCCCAAAACAAAAACAGACGAGGCGGAGGTCAAGATGACCTCCGCCTCGTCAGCGAAATCAGACAGCCTAAGCTGCCGTCAATCAGGCTTCAGTTGCAGTGCCGCCGGCAGCCTTGATCTTTTCGATCGCGGAACCGGAGAACTTTTCAGCCGTGATGTTGATCTTCGCGGTGAGTTCACCCTCACCGAGAACCTTGACGGGCTGCTTGGCGCGGACAGCACCCTTTTCCACCAGATCGGCAACCGTGATGTCGCCGCCTTCCGGGAACAGCGCCTGCAGCTTGTCCAGGTTGATGACCGCGTAGGTCACCTTGTTCGGGTTCTTAAAACCGCGCAGCTTGGGCAGACGCATGTGCAGCGGCGTCTGTCCGCCCTCGAAACCGTGGGGAACCTGGTAGCGGGCCTTCGTGCCCTTGGTTCCGCGGCCTGCGGTCTTACCGCCCTTGCCTGCTTCACCACGACCGTAGCGGTGCTTGGCGGTCTTCTCGCCCTCAGCGGGGCGCAGGTGGTGAAGCTTGAGTGCACGTTCTTCAGCCATGTCAGTCCACCTCTTCGCACTTGACCAGGTGGCGAACAGCGTTCACCATACCGCGAACCTCGGGACGGTCCTCGCGAACCACCGAGTGGTTCAGACGCTTAAGACCGAGAGTGCGGATGGTTTCACGGTGCTGCGGCTTGCCACCGATCGTCGACTTGATCTGCGTAATCTTCAGCTTCTTAGCCATCAGGCGCTTGCCCCGCTTTCTGCTGCGCGCAGAAGAGCGTGCGGAGCAACTTCGTCAACCGGCAGGCCACGGCGAGCCGCGACTTCTTCCGGACGCTCCAAGCCCTTCAGCGCTGCAATGGTGGCGTGCACGATGTTGATCGCATTTGCCGAACCCAGCGACTTCGAAAGGATGTCGTGGATGCCAGCGCAGTCGAGGACGGCACGGACAGGACCACCGGCGATAACACCGGTACCGGCCGAAGCCGGACGGAGCAGGACAACGCCCGCGGCGTCTTCACCCTGCACCGGGTGCGGAATGGTCTTCTCGATGCGGGGGACGCGGAAGAAGTTCTTCTTCGCTTCCTCAACACCCTTGGCAATGGCCGCGGGAACTTCCTTGGCCTTGCCGTAGCCCATTCCGACCATGCCATCGCCATCGCCCACAACGACCAGGGCGGTGAAGGAGAACCGGCGTCCGCCCTTCACAACCTTGGACACGCGGTTGATGGTGACAACGTGCTCAATGAACTGGTTCTTGTCTTCGCGCTCACCGCGTCCACCGCGGCGACCGCCCTGGCCGCGACCGCGACCGCGACCGCGATCGGGGTTCTGCTGCTCAGTCTGGTTTGTCTTCTCTTCGTTGCTCACAGCGCCAGACCTCCTTCACGTGCGCCCTCTGCGATTGCGGCCACACGGCCGTGGTAGGCGTTGCCGCCGCGGTCGAACACAACAGCCTCAACACCGACGGCCTTCGCGCGTTCGGCGATGAGCTCGCCGACCTTGCGTGCCTTTGCGGTCTTGTCGCCGTCGAACGAACGCAGCTCGGCTTCCATAGTCGAGGCCGAAGCAACGGTATTGCCGGCTTCGTCGTCGATGACCTGGACGAACACGTGACGCGACGAGCGGGTCACCGAAAGACGCGGACGTTCGGGCGTGCCGTTGATGTGCTTGCGCAGACGGGCGTGGCGACGGTTGCGTGCAGCAGTCTTGGACTTGCCGCGGCTCTTCTTCAATCCGAAGGCCATGGTTACTTACCAGCCTTTCCAACCTTGCGGCGAACCTGTTCGCCTGCGTAGCGGACACCCTTGCCTTTGTAGGGTTCGGGCTTGCGAAGCTTGCGGATGTTCGCAGCGACTTCGCCGACAAGCTGCTTGTCGATTCCGCTGACGGTGAGTTTGTTGTTGCCCTCAACCGTGAAGGTGATTCCCTGCGGTGCGGCAACCGGGATCGAGTGCGAGTAGCCCAGCGACATTTCGATGTCGCTGCCCTTCGCCTGAACGCGGTAGCCGGTGCCGACGATCTCGAGCTTCTTTTCGTAGCCCTGGGTCACACCGACGATCATGTTGTCGACCAGGGTGCGCGACAGACCGTGCAGGGCGCGAGATTCGCGCTCCTCGTTCGGACGCTCAAGGGTGATGACGCCGTCTTCGAGCTCAACCTTGATCGGTTCAGCAACCGTGTGGCTCAGTTCGCCCTTGGGGCCCTTCACGCTGACGGTCTGGCCGTCGATCTTGACCTCAACACCGCTGGGAACGGAGATGGGGCGCTTGCCGATACGTGACATTGTGCTCTCTCCTTCCCTTACCAGACGTAGGCGAGGACTTCCCCGCCCACACCCTTCTTAGCTGCCGTGCGGTCAGTCATCAGACCGGACGACGTGGACAGAATCGCGATGCCGAGACCGCCGAGAACCTTCGGCAGGTTGGTGCTCTTGGCGTAGACGCGAAGACCGGGCTTCGAGACGCGCTTGAGGCCGGCGATCGAACGTTCGCGGTTCGGGCCGAACTTCAGGTCCATCTCCAGAGTCTTGCCGACGCGGGCGTCTTCGACGCGGTAGTCGGCGATGTAGCCCTCGGCCTTGAGAATGTCGGCGATGTTCGCCTTCAGCTTGCTGTGGGGCATGCTGACATCCTCGTGGTACGCCGAGTTGGCGTTGCGCAGACGCGTAAGCATGTCTGCGACTGGGTCAGTCATAGTCATTGGGCTTTAGCCCTTCCTCGCTGCGGTTTCTGTGCCGTTTCCGATTGTGGATCGACACGGACCTTCAACGTAGTGGTTCAGTTTGCTTTAAAGGGGAAGCCCAGGTGCTTGATAAGCGCCCGGCCCTCTTCGTCGGTCTTGGCGGTAGTGACGATCGTGATGTCCATACCGCGAACGCGGTCGATGTTGTCCTGGTTGATTTCGTGGAACATCGACTGTTCGGTCAGGCCGAAGGTGTAGTTTCCGTTGCCGTCGAACTGGCGGTCCGAGAGTCCGCGGAAGTCGCGGATACGCGGCAGTGCCAGCGAAATGGTGCGGTCGAGGAACTCCCACATGCGCGCCCGGCGCAGCGTGACGTGAGCGCCGATCGGCTGGCCTTCGCGCAGCTTGAACTGTGCGATCGACTTGCGTGCGCGGGTGACAACCGGCTTCTGACCCGTGATGAGGGTCAGGTCGTTGATTGCGCCTTCGATGAGCTTCGAGTCGCGGGCGGCGTCACCGACACCCATGTTCACGACGACCTTTTCGATCGTGGGAACCTGCATGGGGTTCGCGTAGTTGAACTCCTCCTGCATCTTCGCGACGATCTCGTTGCGGTAGAACTCGCGCAGTCGAGGTGCAGGACGGCTGGTTGCTGTTGCTTCAGTCATCAGATGTCCTCTCCGGTACGACGCGAGTAGCGGACGCGGACGGTCTTGGTGCGGCCGTCGCGTTCAACCTTTTCCTCGCGGAAGCCCACGCGGGTCGGCTTGTTGTCCTTGGGGTCAACGAGCATGACGTTCGAAACGTGAATCGGAGCTTCGTGAATCTCGATGCCTCCGGCAGTAGCGCCGGCTGCGGTCTGAGTGGCGCGCTTGTGCTTGGTGATGCGGTTGACGCCTTCGACCAGAACACGCTGGCGTTCGGGGTACACGGCCAGAACCTTGCCCTGCTTGCCGCGGTCGCCTCCGCGCTCCTGCTTTGCACCGGCGATCACCTGAACGGTGTCGCCCTTCTTGATGTGCAGCTTAGGTGCCGTCATTCTTACAACACCTCCGGTGCGAGCGAGATGATCTTCATGAACTTCTTTTCGCGCAGCTCACGGCCCACGGGGCCGAAGATGCGGGTGCCGCGCGGTTCACCGTCGGTCTTGAGGATGACGGCTGCGTTTTCGTCGAACGAAATGTACGAACCGTCGTTGCGACGCTGCGCCTTGCGGGTGCGCACAACAACGGCCTTGACGATGTCGCCCTTCTTGACGTTGCCGCCGGGGATTGCGTCCTTGACCGTAGCGACGATCGTGTCGCCGACGGACGCGTAGCGACGTCCTGAACCCCCGAGGATCCGGATGGCAAGGATCTCCTTGGCACCGGTGTTGTCAGCGACTTTCAGTCGCGACTCCTGCTGGATCAATGTCTTCTCCTGTCGTCTCGCTGGTTCTCTTTATGAGCCTTGCGGAACGGTTGTGTTTACAGTGCCCGTGTGCGGTTCCCCGGTAGCCGCCCCCAGGAGTGGGGGCGGGACCGGGGCGGACCGCAGCCGGTGGCCGCGAATTACTTGGCGCGCTCGATGATCTCTACGAGTCGCCAGCGCTTCGTTGCCGAGTACGGGCGGGTCTCAGCAACACGCACGAGGTCGCCAACACCAGCGGTGTTGTCTTCGTCGTGGGCCTTGAACTTGGTGGTCGTGCGCATGATCTTGCCGTACAGGCGGTGCTGCTTGCGGCGCTCGACCTCAACCACGATGGTCTTGTCCATTTTGTCAGACACAACGTAGCCGCGCGCGGTCTTACGGCTGCCGCGCTGGGTGGTTTCTGTCACTTCAGACATCACTTGCCCTCTTCCTTAGCGTCAGCCGGGTTGGTGCGGAGCAGAAGCTCGCGTTCGCGAAGCACGGTGTAGATGCGTGCAATGTCCTTCCGGACGGCCTTCACGCGACCGGGGTTGTCGAGCTGGCCGGTTGCGGCCTGGAAGCGCAGGTTGAACAGTTCAGCCTTTGCCTTCTTGAGCTCTTCGCCCAGACGTTCGTTGTTGTAGCCGTCGAGAACGTCCATGGTCAGATCCTTGGATCCTACTGCCACGTCATTCACCACCTTCACGAGAAACAATGCGGGCCTTCATCGGAAGCTTGTGGATTGCGAGCCGCAGAGCTTCGCGAGCCACTTGTTCCGAAACGCCGCCGAGCTCGAACATGATGCGTCCGGGCTTGACGGGTGCAACCCACCATTCGGGTGAGCCCTTACCGGAGCCCATGCGGGTCTCGGCAGGCTTCTTGGTAATGGGACGGTCCGGGAAGATGTTGATCCAGACCTTGCCGCCGCGTTTGATGTGGCGGGTCATGGCAATACGAGCAGCTTCGATCTGACGGTTGGTCACATAAGCGGCGTCGAGTGCCTGAATGCCCCATTCACCGAATGCCAGTTCGGTTCCGCCCTTGGCGTAGCCGTCGAGGCTGGGGTGGTGCGGCTTGCGGTACTTAACACGACGAGGGATCAGCACGTGTCAGCCCTCCGTTCCGGCTGCGGCTTCTTTCGAAGCTGCAGCATTGTCGTTCTTCTGCTGAGCTGCGCCCTGACCGCCGCGTCCGCGTCCACCGCGGCCGCGTCCGCGTCCACCGCGTCCGCCGCGCTGGTTGGTCTGTGCAGCTTCCTGAGCGGCAAGTTCCTTGTCAGTCATGTCGCCGCGGTAGACCCAGACCTTCACGCCGATCCGGCCGAAGGTGGTGTGCGCTTCGTAGAAGCCGTAGTCGATGTTCGCCCGCAGGGTGTGCAGCGGCACACGGCCTTCGCGGTAGAACTCCGAACGGCTCATTTCAGCGCCGCCGAGACGGCCGGAGCACTGCACGCGGATGCCCTTGGCACCTGCGCGCTGTGCGGACTGGATTGCCTTGCGCATAGCGCGGCGGAATGCCACGCGGCTGGCAAGCTGCTCTGCTACACCCTGGGCGACCAGCTGTGCATTGACCTCGGGGTTCTTGACTTCGAGGATGTTCAGCTGGATCTGCTTGCCGGTGAGCTTCTCAAGCTTGGAGCGCAGGCGGTCGGCTTCCGCACCCCGGCGGCCGATGACAATGCCGGGGCGTGCCGTGTGGATGTCCACGCGAACACGGTCACGGGTGCGCTCGATGTTGATTTTTGCAAGGCCCGCGCGTTCGAGGTCGGTTTCGAGCATCTTGCGAATGCGGATGTCTTCGCCGACGTAGTCCTTGTAGCGCTGACCCTTAACGGTCGAGTCCGAGAACCACTTCGAACGGTGATCGGTGGTGATGCCCATCCGGAACCCGGTGGGGTTGATCTTCTGACCCATCAGGCGTTCTCCTTCCCATCAGCGTCCGAGCCGTCCGTGAGGACCACGGTGATGTGGCTGGTGCGCTTGTCGATGCGGTGTGCACGACCCTGGGCGCGAGGACGGAACCGCTTCATGGTCGGTCCTTCATCGACGTAGATCTCTGAGATCACGAGGTCGTCTTCATTGAATGCAACGCCGAGCTTGTCAGCTTCCTGACGGGCGTTGCTGATGCCCGATGCGACGAGTTTGTAGACAGGCTCAGATGCAGCCTGGGGAACAAACTTGAGCATCGCGAGGGCTTCGGTTGCCTGCTGACCACGAACGAGGTCAACGACACGCCGAGCCTTCATGGGCGTCACACGCAGAAAGCGTGCCTTCGCCTTGGCTTCCATCGTTTCCTTCTCTCCTTATAGGACGCGTAGGGGCGCGGCTCAGCCGCGGCGGCCCTTGCGGTCGTCCTTGTCGTGGCCGCGGAACGTCCGCGTCGGTGCGAATTCGCCGAGCTTGTGCCCGACCATTGATTCGGTGATGAACACCGGGACGTGCTTGCGTCCGTCGTGGACCGCGATGGTGTGTCCCAGGAAGTCCGGGATGATCATCGAGCGACGCGACCACGTCTTGATTACGTTGTTGGTGCCCTTTTCGTTCTGAGCGGCGACCTTCTGGAAAAGGTGCTCGTCTACGAAGGGGCCCTTCTTCAAGCTACGAGGCATTTTCTAGGCTCCCTATCAGCGCTTCTTGCCGGTGCGACGGCGGCGCACAATGTACTTGTCGCTTTCGCGGTTCGGACGGCGGGTGCGTCCTTCCGGCTGGCCCCAGGGGCTGACCGGGTGACGGCCACCCGAGGTGCGGCCTTCACCACCACCGTGCGGGTGGTCGATCGGGTTCATTGCAACACCGCGGACGGTGGGACGCACGCCCTTCCAGCGCATGCGGCCGGCCTTGCCCCAGCTGATGTTGGCCTGCTCGGCGTTGCCGACTTCGCCGACGGTCGCGCGGCAGCGAGCATCGACGTTGCGGATTTCACCCGAGGGCATGCGCAGCTGTGCGTAGCGGCCGAACTTCGCAACGAGCTGAGCCGAAGTGCCGGCGCTGCGGCCGATCTTGGCTCCGCCGCCGGGGCGAAGTTCGATTGCGTGGATCACGGTGCCGACGGGGATGTTCTGCAGCGGCAGAGCATTGCCCGGCTTGATGTCAGCCTGTGCTCCGGCTTCGACGCGGTCGCCCTGCTTGAGCTTGTTCGGGGCGAGAATGTAGCGCTTCTCGCCGTCGACGTAGTGCAGCAGTGCAATGCGCGCGGTGCGGTTCGGGTCGTATTCGATGTGTGCGACCTTTGCCGGGACGCCGTCCTTGTCGTGACGACGGAAGTCGATCACGCGGTACTGGCGTTTGTGGCCACCGCCCTGGTGACGGGTGGTGACTCGGCCCTGGCTGTTGCGGCCGCCCTTCTTCGGCAGCGGACGCAGAAGCGACTTCTCCGGCGTAGACCGGGTCACTTCGACGAAGTCCGCGACCGACGAGCCACGGCGGCCCGGGGTCGTGGGCTTGTACTTACGGATTCCCATGAGTCTTCAATTCCTTCTGAACTGGATCGCTTAGAGCGATCCGCCGAAAATGTCGATCGATCCTTCGCGAAGGGCGACGACGGCGCGCTTGGTGTTCTTGCGCTTGCCGTAACCGGTGCGGGTGCGCGTGCGCTTGCCCTCGCGGTTGAAGGTGTTGACCTTGTCGACCTTGACGCCGAAGATGCTTTCGATGGC
This sequence comes from Brevibacterium sp. HMSC07C04, assembly GCF_001815905.1. Taxonomy (GTDB): domain Bacteria; phylum Actinomycetota; class Actinomycetes; order Actinomycetales; family Brevibacteriaceae; genus Brevibacterium. Next base: position 13,042 of record NZ_KV823235.1, read on the forward strand.
GTACTTGATTTCGGTTTTGTTCGACCGCGGATCAACGAGGAAGGTGTACTTGCCTTCGTCCATGAGCCCGTAGGTCTTCTCCGAAACGACCGGCGCGATGATGATGTCGCGCGGGTCCTTGATGGTTACGCTGCTCACTTGGCTGCCTCCTCGTTCTTGCCGAGGTACGCCTTGAGCGCAGCCTCGGTGAAGATGATGTCGTCGGCCATCAGCACGTCGTAGGTGTTCAGCTGTCCCCAGTGCAGCGTGTGCACGTTGGGCAGGTTGCGAACCGACAGTTCGGTGACGCGGTCGTCGTCGGTGACGACGACGAGCTGGTTCTTGTTGCTCGAAAGCTTTTCGATTGCTACGCGAGCAGCCTTGGTCGAAGGCGTGTCACCGTCGACGAGGGCAGTCACAGCGTGCACCTGGTCGAAGCGCGCCCGATCAGAAAGTGCGCCGCGCAGTGCTGCAGCCTTCATCTTCTTGGGGGTGCGCTGCGAGTAGTCGCGCGGAACCGGACCGTGGACGATGCCGCCGCCTGCGAACTGCGGAGCGCGGATCGAACCCTGGCGTGCGTTGCCGGTGCCCTTCTGGCGCCACGGCTTGCGGCCACCACCGCGGACTTCAGCGCGGGTCTTGGTTTTGTGCGTTCCCTGGCGAGCTGCGGCCAGCTGCGCAGTCACGACCTGGTGGATGAGCGCGACGTTCGTCGGCACATCGAAGATCGCGGCGGGCAGTTCAGCGGTTCCGGCCTTTTTGCCGGCTGCGTCGAGAACGTCGATTGACTTGGTTTCAGCCATCGGAGTCATGCTCCCTTCACTGCAGAGCGAACGAGGACGACAGCACCCTTGGCTCCCGGAACAGCACCCTTGAGCAGCAGAACGCTGTTTTCAGCGTCGACCGCGTGAATCGTGAGGTTCTGGGTGGTCTGCTTGACGTTGCCCATACGGCCGGCCATGCGCTGGCCCTTGAAGACGCGGCCGGGTGTGGCTGCGCCGCCGATGGAGCCGGGCTTGCGGTGGTTGCGGTGCTGACCGTGCGATGCGCCGACACCGGCAAAGCCGTGGCGCTTCATAACGCCTGCGTGGCCCTTGCCCTTGGTGTTGGCGGTCACGTCAACCTTGGTGCCGGCTTCGAAGACGTCAACGCCGAACTCCTGGCCGAGCGAGTATTCGCCGGCATCAGCCGTGCGAAGCTCAACGAGGTAGCGGCGAGGTGTCACACCGGCCTTGTCGAAGTGACCGGCGGTCGGCTTGTTGACCTTGCGCGGGTCGATTTCGCCCGAGCCGATCTGGATTGCTGCGTAGCCGTCGGTTTCGACGTCGCGGATCTGGGTGACAACGTTGGTGTCAACGGCGACGGCGGTGACGGGAACGAGGTTGCCCTCTTCGTCCCACACCTGGGTCATGCCGAGCTTCTTGCCGAGCAGGCCCTTGAATGTGCGGGTGGTGGGAAGGGCCTTGGAACGGGTGTTAGCCATTGAAAGTCCCTCCCTTAGAGCTTGATCTCGATGTTGACGTCGTCGGCGAGGTCAAGGCGCATGAGCGAGTCAACTGCCTTGGGCGTCGGGTCGACGATGTCGATGAGCCGCTTGTGGGTGCGCATTTCAAAGTGCTCGCGGCTGTCTTTGTACTTGTGGGGCGACCGAATAACGCAGTACACGTTCTTTTCAGTCGGCAACGGCACGGGGCCCACAACCGTAGCGCCAGCGCGTGTGACAGTCTCCACGATCTTGCGTGCAGCGCTGTCGATCACAGCGTGGTCGTACGACTTGAGCCTGATGCGGATCTTCTGTCCGGCCATGGCGTCGTAACTCCATCCTTTGTTCTTCCTGGCCATCAACCGCCCGTCCTTGCGGATCTGGCGGTTTGCACCAGCTGTTCTTCCGACCCCCGCGGTCGGGCGTGTCGCAACAATCTTTTTAAAAAAATGCTGCCTGGGCAGTGCGACTCGCTGTCAGAGTTGTTTCGGTGAACCGAACCCGTAGCGGATTCACTTCCGATGTTTCCGGGCATCCGGCTGATGCCGAGCAGGGGTCTGCGCCCGAAAACGCAACCTACACATCTTGGCACACCTAGCACACAAGCTCAAATCGGAGGCTGATGTTGTGCGTCACGGCGTGCCGCAGTTCCTTCGGCCGTCTCACCCTCTGCGCTGTTGGAAGCCGCTTCCTCGCCTATGCAGACAACAAAGAGCCCCGCGGCCGAAACCACGGGGCTCTCTGTCAGGCTGTCAGAAGATCAGGCGTGGATCTTGGTGACACGGCCTGCGCCGACGGTGCGTCCACCTTCGCGGATAGCGAAGCGGAGGCCTTCTTCCATGGCGACCGGCTGGATGAGCTCGACCGACATTTCGGTGTCGTCGCCGGGCATAACCATCTCGGTGCCTTCAGGCAGCGTGATGACGCCGGTGACGTCCGTGGTGCGGAAGTAGAACTGCGGACGGTAGTTCGAGTAGAAGGGGTTGTGACGGCCGCCTTCTTCCTTCGACAGGATGTAGACCTGTGCGTCGAACTTGGTGTGCGGCGTGATGCTGCCGGGCTTCACGATGACCTGACCGCGCTCAACGTCTTCGCGCTTGGTGCCGCGCAGAAGCAGACCGACGTTTTCACCTGCACGAGCGTCCGGCAGGGTCTTGCGGAACATTTCGATAGCGGTGACGGTGGTCTTCGAGGACTGCGGCTTGATGCCGACGATCTCGATTTCTTCGTTCGGCAGCAGGATGCCGCGCTCAACACGACCGGTGACGACGGTGCCGCGACCGGTAATGGTGAAGACGTCTTCCACGGGCATGAGGAAGTCCTTGTCGATGTCGCGCTCCGGTTCCGGAACGTTTTCGTCGACAGCTTCCATGAGGTCCTGGACCGACTTGACCCATTCCGGGTCGCCTTCGAGGGCCTTGAGAGCCGAAACGCGGATGACAGGTGCGTCGTCGCCGGGGAATTCCTGGTCAGACAGGAGTTCGCGGACTTCCATTTCGACGAGGTCGAAGAGGTCTTCGTCGTCGATCATGTCGGACTTGTTCAGAGCCACGACGATGTAGGGAACGCCGACCTGGCGAGCGAGCAGAACGTGCTCACGGGTCTGCGGCATCGGGCCGTCGGTTGCAGCGACAACCAGGATTGCGCCGTCCATCTGGGCGGCACCGGTGATCATGTTCTTGACGTAGTCAGCGTGACCGGGGGCGTCAACGTGAGCGTAGTGACGCTTTTCGGTCTCGTACTCAACGTGCGAAACGTTGATGGTAATACCACGTTCACGCTCTTCAGGAGCGTTGTCGACCTGGTCGAATGCACGTGCTTCGTTGAGGTCGGGGTACTGGTCTGCAAGGACCTTCGTGATTGCCGCGGTCAGAGTCGTCTTACCGTGGTCAACGTGACCAATGGTACCGATGTTGACGTGCGGCTTAGTCCTTTCGAAGCTAGCCTTTGCCACTGGGTTCCTCCTAGTGATTGGTGCGGCGCAAGCTTGTGAGCGCCGCGCCTTTTTACTTGTTGCGCTCGGCGGGACAGCGTTGAGCTGCCCCGCCGAGCAACGGGGAGATTATTCTCCGCCGCGGGTCTTTTGGATGATTTCGTCCGAAACGTTCTGCGGAACTTCGGCGTACGAGTGGAACTGCATGCCGTAAACGGCACGTCCCTGCGTCTTGGAGCGCAGGTCGCCGATGTAGCCGAACATTTCCGACAGCGGGACGAGTGCACGCACAACCTTAATGCCGGTGGCGTCTTCCATCGACTGCACCTGTCCGCGACGCGAGTTCAGGTCGCCGATGACGTCGCCCATGTACTCCTCCGGAGTGCGGACTTCGACATCCATGAGCGGTTCGAGCAGCACGGGGCGCGCCTTGGGAGCAGCCTCCTTGAATGCCATCGAACCGGCGAGCTTGAACGCCATTTCCGACGAGTCGACGTCGTGGTAAGCACCGTCGACCAGGGTGGCCTTGATGCCGACCATCGGGTAGCCGGCGAGAACACCGACCTGCATGGCATCCTGGATGCCCGCATCCACCGACGGAATGTATTCGCGGGGCACGCGGCCACCGGTGATCGCGTTGTCGAATTCGTAGATCTTGTCGCCTTCGACCTCCATCGGCTCGATGGTGATCTGAACCTTGGCGAACTGGCCCGAACCACCGGTCTGCTTCTTGTGCGTGTAGTCGTACTTTTCGACTGCCTTGCGAATGGTTTCGCGGTACGCAACCTGAGGCTTGCCGATGTTGGCTTCGACCTTGAATTCGCGCTTCATGCGGTCGACGAACACATCGAGGTGAAGTTCGCCCATGCCGCCGATTTCGGTCTGGCCGGTTTCTTCGTTGAGGTTGACCGTGAACGTCGGGTCTTCCTTGACGAGCTTCTGAATAGCCGAGGACAGCTTTTCCTGGTCGCCCTTCGTCTTCGGTTCGATAGAAACGAAGATGACGGGCTCGGGGAATGCCATCGACTCCAGAACAACCGGGTTGGACGGATCGGCGAGGGTGTCACCGGTAGTGGTGTCCTTCAGGCCGATGAAGGCATAGATGTGACCTGCAAATGCCTCTTCAACAGGGTTTTCCTTGTTGGAGTGCATCTGGAAGAGCTTGCCTACGCGCTCACGCTTGCCGGTGGTGGTATTCAGCAGCGTGTCACCGGACTTCACGTGACCGGAGTACACGCGAATGTAGGTGAGCGAACCGAAGAACGGGTGCGTTGCAACCTTGAAGGCCAGAGCCGAGAACGGTTCGTCCTTCGAGGGTTTGCGCACAACCTCTTCGTCCTCCTTGCCGTAGACGAGGCCGGTGACCGGCGGAACGTCAAGCGGCGAAGGCAGGTAGTCGATGACAGCGTCAAGGACCTTCTGCACACCCTTGTTCTTGAAAGCCGAACCGCACATGACGGGGAAGGCTTCTGAGGCAATCGTGAGCTGGCGGATGCCGGCCTTGATTTCGTCGATGGAGAGTTCGCCTTCTTCGAGGTACTTCTCCATGAGCTCTTCACTGGCTTCGGCAACGTCTTCGACCAGGGCTGCACGGTATTCTTCCGCGCGTTCCTGCAGGTCAGCAGGGATTTCGATTTCCTGCATGTCCTGGCCCATCTTGGTTTCGTCCGGCCAGACGTAGGCCTTCATTTCGAGGAGGTCGACAACGCCCTCGAAGTCGCTTTCAGCGCCGATGGGCAGCTGAATGACCAGCGGCTTAGCGCCGAGACGGTCCTTGATGGTGCCGACGGTGTAGTAGAAGTCAGCACCGAGCTTGTCCATCTTGTTGACAAAGCAGACGCGCGGGACGTCGTACTTGTCAGCCTGACGCCAAACGGTTTCGGACTGCGGCTCAACACCTTCCTTGCCGTCGAACACAGCGACAGCGCCGTCGAGAACGCGGAGCGAACGCTCCACTTCCACGGTGAAGTCGACGTGCCCGGGGGTGTCGATGATGTTGATCTGGTTGTCTTGCCAGTAGCAGGTCGTCGCGGCCGATGTAATCGTGATGCCGCGCTCCTGTTCCTGCTCCATCCAGTCCATGGTCGAAGCGCCGTCGTGGGTTTCGCCCAGCTTGTAGTTGACGCCGGTGTAGAACAGGATTCGTTCGGTGGTGGTTGTCTTACCGGCATCAATGTGAGCCATGATGCCGATGTTGCGGACCTTTTTAAGGTCAGTCAGCACTTCAAGTGCCACGGTGTCCCTCTCTCGTAAGAAGTACCTGGACAAGCAGCACCCGCCAAAGCGGGCACCGCCTGATGATTACCAGCGGTAGTGAGCGAAGGCCTTGTTGGACTCAGCCATCTTGTGCATGTCCTCGCGGCGCTTCACAGCAGCACCAAGGCCGTTGGAAGCGTCGAGGATTTCGTTCATCAGACGCTCGGTCATCGTCTTTTCACGACGCTGGCGAGCAAACTGAACCAGCCAGCGCAGCGCCAGCGTGGTGGAACGGGCGGGGCGGACGTCAACCGGCACCTGGTAGGTGGCACCGCCGACGCGGCGGGAGCGGACCTCAAGCGACGGGCGAATGTTGTCGAGGGCCTTCTTCAGAAGGGTGAGAGCCTCGACATTGGCCTTCTCCGAAGCGCTTTCGAGTGCGCCGTAGACGATGCGCTCAGCGGTGGAACGCTTGCCGTCGAGGAGGACCTTGTTGATGAGCTGGGTGACCAGCGGTGAGTTGTAGACCGGGTCGATTGCGACCGGGCGCTTGGGTGCGGGGCCCTTACGCGGCATTACTTCTTCTCCTTCTTCGCTCCGTAGCGGCTGCGAGCCTGCTGACGGCCCTTGACGGGCTGAGTGTCGAGTGCACCGCGAACAATCTTGTAGCGGACACCGGGGAGGTCCTTCACACGGCCTCCGCGCACGAGCACGATGGAGTGCTCCTGGAGGTTGTGGCCTTCACCCGGGATGTAGGCGGTCACTTCGATCTGCGAAGAGAGCTTGACACGTGCGACCTTGCGCAGTGCCGAGTTGGGCTTCTTCGGCGTGGTCGTGTACACGCGAGTGCACACGCCGCGACGCTGCGGGCTGCCCTTAAGAGCAGGCGTAGCGTTCTTCGCCGGCTTGTCGTGCCGTCCCTTGCGGACGAGCTGCTGAATAGTAGGCACTTATCAGGTTCTCCGATGCTTCTCGTTATTCCTAATCTCCTGAGGATTCAGGAGCGTATCCTTCTGCGGCCGGGTGAAGCTGCGTGCCCGACTGCAGACGTGGCTTCCACCGCCGTTTCCAGTGCAGCCGCACTGTCTGTCGGTATATGGCGAAGAACCACCGGTGTTGATGTTTTCCGTGTGATGATGAAAACTTCACCGCCATAGGGCAACAACACCGCCTGCCGAAAAATCGCAGATACACCTAGGGTAACCCTCGGCGAGGCACTCGGTCAAAACACGGTTGGACGGTGCTTGACCTGGCGATTTCAGGCGTTCCAACTGTAACGCGCCGGCAGCCGTGTTCTGCAAGGAGTTTGCTTGAGGTTCGCTCATTCTCCGAAAACATTCCACGACGCACAGTCCGCCCAGCACTATTGTTGAAGAATGACTGATTACCGGCCCTCCGCCAGCGACGCCTTCGACCAGCACCAGCACCGCATTCGCGCCTCTGATCGCGACCGTGACGATGTCCTGCAGGTCATCTCCAACGCACACGTCGCGGGTCGGCTCTCACCAGAGGATCTAGACGAGCGCCAGAACGCCGTTCTGGCCTGCATCTACCTTCACGAACTGCTTCCGATCATTCACGACATTCCCGAAGGCCGCGAAATCGAGTCCCGAATCAGGGAGGAAACAAACGCCCCTAAGCCGGGCGGCACCTCGTCAGCCGTGCAGCCAAAGAACGCCGTCGTTCCCGCGCGACCCGGAGACGGGCCGACAGTGACAGACATTGCAGTTCTCGGCGGATCCTCCAAATCGATCGCTGCGAACACCCCGCAGGTGACATCCTTCGCGCTGATGGGCGGCAGCGACCTCTATTTGTCTGAAGTCTGCGGGCCGGGCGCAGAAATCACGATCTTCAGCATGAACACAATGGGCGGTTCAGACATATACGTGCCCGCCGGCGTGCGCATCATCGACCACTCGGTGAATATCCTTGGCGGCAACGACATCAAACCCAATGCCTTTGGCGACGGCTCAAACGGAACGCTCATCATCAAAGGCTTCAACCTCATGGGCGGAAACGACGTCCACCTGGACCCTGGAGTCCAGACCGGCGGCAGGTAACCGCTGGCCAGAACATACAGCGTTAGGTGAGCGGCACCTCGTAAGAACACCTCGTAGAAACAGGCCGCCCGCACAACATCGAGCGGCCCGCACCCTGATGCCCGTATGACACACGACCTCCGCACACACGGACGAAAGGACCAATGTGAAGATCGGAATTCTGACCTCCGGCGGCGACTGCCCCGGCCTCAACGCCGTCATCCGCGGCGCCGTCCGCAAAGGCGTGCGACTTTCCGGTGATGAATTCGTCGGCATCCGCGACGGATGGCGGGGCCTGCTGGAAGGCGACCTGCATCCGCTGACCACCCACGATGTGCGCGGAATCAGCGGCCGCGGCGGGACTGTTCTCGGCACATCACGCACCCACCCCTACTCCGGGGGCGGGCCGGATGCCATGCGCCAGGTCATGAAGGACAACGAGATCGACGGCGTCATCGCCATCGGCGGTGAAGGCACGCTCGCTGGGGCCGCGCGACTCGCTGACGACGAAGGACTGCCCGTAGTCGGCGTGCCCAAGACCATTGACAACGACCTCGGCAGCACCGACTACACGTTCGGATTCGACACGGCAGCGGCAATCGCCACACGCTCCATCGACGCACTGCGCACAACAGCAGAATCACACCACCGGTGCATGGTTGTCGAAGTCATGGGCAGGCACGTCGGCTGGATCGCACTGCACGCCGGCATGGCCGCAGGAGCACAGGCCATCCTGCTGCCCGAATTCCCCGTGACCATGGAACGCGTCGCCGAGTGGGTTCAAAGCGCCCGCAACCGAGGCCGCGCCCCCATCGTCGTGGTTGCAGAAGGATTTGTGCCCGTCGGCGTTGACGCAGAAGAAGGGGTTGCCGGAATCGCCGCCGACGGGAGGCCGAGGCTCGGGGGAATCGGCGACTACGTCGCAGCCGAAGTCGAACGCATGACGGGCATCGAAACTCGCGCGATAATCCTCGGCCACCTGCAGCGCGGAGGGGTCCCCACCGCCTACGACCGCGTACTTGCCACACGTCTGGGCCTAGCCGCAGTCGACCTCGTCCACGACGCCAGCTGGGGCTACATGACCAGCCTCTCCGGCACAGACATCATCCGCGTCCCCATGGCCGATGCGGTTGAATCACTGAAAGCTGTCCCGAAGGAGCGCTGGGACGAGCTCGAAGCGCTGCTGGGGTAGGGCTTAGGGGCATCGATGGGATGCACCCGTTAGCCACAAGAAAACTCCCGTTAGCTGCAGGTCTGCGCCTTAGCAACAGCTGCTGACGGGAGTTTTTGCGGCTGAAGCGTGGGCGGCGGCTGTGGGACGGCTCCCGAGGCGGAGGACCAAGGCGCGCTTAGCCGAGTGCACCCACTGCAGCTAGTCGTTCCCTCAGGCGGAGAGGGTTCTGCAGGTCGTGCCACATGATCCGCACCACCGTGTATCCGAGCACGTGCAGCCTGTGTTCACGTTGCTTCTCGAGCATGAATTGATCACCGCGCTCATTGATGCCGCCGACACCGGTGTCTCGGTACTTCACGGCCCCGTCGAACTCGATGATTATGCGCTTGTCAGGAATCAGGCCGTCAACGCGGGCAACGAAGTCACCGTTCTCATCGACAATGTTCGCCTGCTGGACCAGTCCTTTGACGCCAAGGTTGCGCACCGTGACCATGCAGACACTTTCACCGTACGATTCGGCCAGCCCCGTCGAATACTCCATGAGTGTGACCACCCGCTGCGAGGCAGCGAACTTCACGTTCGCGTCGATGAGCTCGCGGGCAGAGTGTTCGTAGGCCGGTGCCTTTTTCGGTTTCGAGAGCAGCAGAGCGTCGAACGCGACGACCGCGTGCTCAAGCGAATTGTCATTCGCGATATCCAGCACCGTGCGCACCGAACTGGTGACAGCAACGCTATGCCACAGGGTGGTCTCTTCAGGTTGGCGAATCTGCCTCTGGCGCCGAACAAACCTTTCACCTGCCCGGGACCGTGACGGGTTGATGATCTGCACCTTGCTTGGAACGGTCAGCACGGGAAGCCCGTAGATCAGGGCGGCAGTTTCGTGGCTGAGAACATCGCGTTCACTCAGCCGTCGGCCGATGAATTCAGCTTTGCCGAGGTGCTTCTTCTCCTGCAGCTGGAACCATGCGCGCCCCTTCCCTGTTGAGGTGGCCTCCCCTATCAGGTACAGAATCTCCGGTTCTGCGAAACGGTTGAACTGAGTGTGTTTGGCGCAGGTGCGATTGACGAAATAGCAGGACCGATACAGCCGTTCGAGGCAACAGCCGACGGCCCTTTCGACCTGCCACTTTTGAGCGCCGAAAGCCTTTGCCTCTTGAAGCGAGAACACGTTGAACATATGCAACTGTCGTCCGAGAACCTATCGCTCCACAACCCCCAGTCCATATCTGTGGATAACCCTGTGGATTTTCTGGGCGATTGTGGATGAAGTGGCTTTTCCCAAAGGGCGAGGACGCCCTCGGCGCGCTTTTCGGCGCCCAGTTCGGCGACCCGGCAAACCCCCGAAGCCGTAAAACACCCTTAGCAACAAGCAAACTCCCGTTAGCTACGGATCTGCGCCTTAGCAACAACTGCTGACGGGAGTTTCTGTTGCTAAGGCGTGGGCCGCAGTTGTGGGGTCTGCGAGGTTGAGATCCGGTGCCGAGGTGGAGGGCTCGGTCCCAGCCGGGCGGCACCTCGCAGCGCACCTACCCACAGAACACAAGCGGCCCGGAGGGAAAATCCCTCCGGGCCGCTGTGCGCCGGGCTTGGGCTTGGCGGTCTACCCGCTCAGCAGCTTGCCCACGGGGGAGAGACAAGCGCCTCTCCCCCGCTTAGTCGCGCTGGTGATTCAGCTGCGCAGCCGAATCACACGCTTAGGCGAATCAGATGTCGCCGAAGCCGCCGAAGTCGTAGTCCTCGAGCGGAATGGTCGAGCCTTCGCCGGCGAATGCCGGGTAGAAGTCGCCGTAGGTGTTCGAGAACATTTCCTGCTTGGCTTCGTCAGTCGGTTCGACAACCAGGTTGCGGTAGCGGTGCATACCGGTACCGGCCGGGATGAGCTTACCGAGGATGACGTTCTCCTTCAGGCCCAGCAGCGGGTCGGACTTGCCTTCCATTGCCGCTTCGGTCAGGACGCGCGTGGTCTCCTGGAACGATGCGGCCGACAGCCACGATTCGGTGGCCAGCGATGCCTTCGTAATGCCCATGAGTTCGTCACGTGCGGAAGCCGGCTGGCCGCCTTCAGCGACGACGCGCTTGTTTTCGTCCTGGTAGCGGCCGCGGTCAACCAGTTCACCCGGCAGCAGGTTGGTGTCACCGGATTCGATGACCGTCACGCGGCGAAGCATCTGACGCACGATGACTTCGATGTGCTTGTCGTGAATGCCGACACCCTGCGAACGGTAGACCTTCTGGACTTCGTCGACAAGGAACTTTTCGGCGTCGCGACGACCGCGGATGCGCAGCACCTGCTTGGGATCGATAGCACCTTCGACCAGCTGGGTTCCGGCTTCGATGTTCTGACCGTCTTCAACCAGAAGCTTTGCGCGGCGGCCGACTGCGTGCTCGATTTCGTCGGAGCCGTCCGCGGGGATCACGATGACGTAGCGCGTCTTGCGGCTGTCGTCGATCTTGACCTTGCCGGCGGCTTCCGAAATCGGCGCGTAGCCCTTGGGCGTCCGTGCTTCGAAGAGCTCGGTGACACGCGGCAGACCCTGCGTGATGTCACCGCCGCCTCCGGCAGCAACACCACCGGTGTGGAACGTGCGCATGGTCAGCTGCGTACCGGGTTCACCAATCGACTGTGCAGCCACGGTGCCGACTGCTTCGCCGATGTCGACAAGCTTGCCGGTTGCCATGGACCGGCCGTAGTGCTCAGCCGAGATCTGCGCGTCGGAGTCTGCGGTGAGGACCGACAGGACCTTGACTTCGCGGATACCGGCTGCGACCAGCTGGTCGAGCACATCGACCGAAATGTCGGTCTTGGCGGGCACCACGACGTTGCCGTCGGCGTCGGTGACGTCGACTGCCGTGAGGCGGCCCATAACCGAGGTTTCGGCCCATTCGTGCACGACAAGCTTGCCGTTGGCATCTTCCTGGGCGACGGGAAGCGTGATTCCGCGCTTCGAGTCGGTGGTTTCGGTGCGGATGATGACATCCTGCGAAACATCCACCAGACGACGCGTCAGGTAACCGGAGTCTGCGGTACGCAGAGCGGTGTCTGCCAGTCCCTTACGAGCACCGTGCGATGCGATGAAGTACTCGAGGACCGACAGGCCTTCGCGGTAGTTCGACTTAATCGGACGCGGGATGATTTCACCCTTGGGGTTCGTCACGAGACCGCGCATTGCGGCCAGCTGGCGAACCTGCGTCCAGTTACCGGAAGCACCGGATTCGACCAGGCGCAGAATCGAGTTCTCCGACGTGAAGTTCTTCTGCATTGCCTCGGCGATCTTGTCGGTGGTGTCCGACCAGATCTTGACCAGTTCGGTACGGCGCTCGTCGTCGGTGAGCGCACCGAAGGCGTACTGTTCTTCTACCTTGTCGACGAGTTCTTCGGCTTCGTTGAGCGACTGTTCCTTGGATTCCGGGGACACGATGTCGCTCATTGCGACGGTCAGACCTGAGCGGGTTGCCTGGTAGAAGCCGGTTTCCTTGAAGTTGTCGAGCGCCTGGGCGACTTCTACACGCGGGTAGTTGTCTGCAAGGCGGTTGACGATCTTCGACAGCTGCTTTTTGCCGATGGTCTCGTTGACGTACGGGTAGTTTTCCGGCAGCGACCGGTTGAACAGCGCACGGCCCAGCGTGGTCTCAAGAACGAGGGTGTCGCCAGCTTCCCATCCTTCCGGCAGTTCCATCTTTCGATGCGGAACGATGTTGCTCAGGCGGATCTTCACCTTTGCGCCGAGGTCGAGTTCGCCACGGTCGTAGGCCATGATGGCTTCGGCCACCGAACCGAACTCACGGCCGATGCCGGGAACGTCTTCGCGTTCGGAGGTCAGGTGGAAGATGCCGATGATCATGTCCTGCGTGGGCATGGTCACGGGCTTGCCGTCCGAGGGCTTGAGGATGTTGTTTGCCGACAGCATCAGCAGGCGTGCTTCGGCCTGTGCTTCAGCTGACAGCGGCAGGTGGACTGCCATCTGGTCACCGTCGAAGTCGGCGTTGAAGGCGGTGCAGACCAGCGGGTGAATCTGAATTGCCTTGCCTTCGACCAGCTGCGGTTCGAAGGCCTGAATGCCCAGACGGTGCAGGGTGGGTGCGCGGTTGAGAAGGACGGGGTGCTCCTGAATGACTTCTTCGAGCACGTCCCACACCTGCGGGTGCTGACGTTCGACCATGCGCTTGGCGGACTTGATGTTCTGCGCGTGGTTGAGGTCAACCAGGCGCTTCATCACGAACGGCTTGAACAGTTCCAGCGCCATGGTCTTGGGCAGACCGCATTCGTGCAGCTTCAGCGTGGGGCCGACAACAATGACCGAACGGCCGGAGTAGTCGACGCGCTTGCCCAGAAGGTTCTGACGGAAACGTCCCTGCTTGCCCTTGAGCATGTCGGACAGAGACTTAAGCGGACGGTTGCCCGGTCCGGTGACGGGGCGGCCGCGGCGACCGTTGTCGAACAGCGAGTCAACAGCTTCCTGGAGCATCCGCTTTTCGTTGTTGACGATGATTTCGGGTGCACCGAGGTCAAGCAGGCGCTTGAGGCGGTTGTTGCGGTTGATGACACGACGGTAGAGGTCGTTGAGGTCGCTGGTTGCGAAGCGGCCACCGTCGAGCTGCACCATGGGGCGCAGTTCCGGCGGGATGACCGGGATCGCGTCGAGCACCATGCCCTCGGGCTTGTTGTCCGTGGTCATGAATGCGTTGACGACCTTGAGGCGCTTGAGCGCGCGGGTCTTGCGCTGGCCCTTGCCGGTGCGAATGAGTTCGCGCAGCATTTCGGCTTCGGATTCGAGGTCGAAGTCCTTGAGGCGCTGCTGGATGGCAGCTGCACCCATGGAGCCTTCGAAGTAGATGCCGAAGCGGGCGACCATGTCGCGGTACAGGCTTTCGTCGCCTTCGAGGTCTGCGACCTTGAGGTTCTTGAAGCGGTCCCACACCTGTTCCAGGCGGTCGAGCTGGCGTTCGGAGTTGCGGCGGATGTTGCCGAGCTCCTTATTGGCCTGCTTTTCGACCTTGCTCTTAGCCGCAGCGGTTGCACCGTCGGCTTCGAGTTCCTTGAGGTCGTCTTCGAGCTTCTTGGTGCGGCGATCGAGGTCCGCGCTCATGCGGTCTTCGATCTGCTTCTTCTCAATGTCCACCTGGTTCTGCAGGGTGGGCATGTCCCGGTGGCGCGAGTCTTCATCGACCGACGTGATCATGTAGGCCGCGAAGTAGATGACCTTTTCGAGGTCCTTCGGCGCCAGGTCCAACAGGTAGCCCAGGCGGCTGGGCACACCCTTGAAGTACCAGATGTGGGTGACGGGCGCGGCGAGCTCAATGTGGCCCATGCGCTCACGGCGCACCTTGGCGCGGGTGACTTCCACACCGCAGCGCTCACAGATGATGCCCTTGAAGCGAACGCGCTTGTACTTACCGCAGGCGCATTCCCAGTCGCGCGTGGGACCGAAGATCCGCTCGCAGAACAGACCGTCCTTCTCTGGCTTAAGCGTGCGGTAGTTGATGGTTTCGGGCTTTTTGACTTCGCCGTGCGACCACTGGCGAACCTCATCAGCCGTGGCCAGGCCGATGCGCAGTTCATCAAAGAAATTAACGTCAGGCACGTAAATCCTCTTCCTTGGTGACCTTCAGAAGGTCAGTAAAAATTCGGGCTGGCTGGCTGTCAGACTTCGTCGACTGTCTGGGCTTCGTCGCGCGAGAGGTTGATGCCGAGCTCTTCAGCGGCCCGGTACATTTCGTCGTCTTCGCGCATTTCGACAGCGTGGCCGTCTGCCGACAGAACTTCGATGTCAAGGCACAGCGACTGCATTTCCTTGATGAGGACCTTGAACGACTCGGGGATGCCCGGGTCGGGCAGGTTCTCGCCCTTGACGATTGCCTCATACACCTTGACGCGGCCTGGAACGTCGTCTGACTTGGTGGTCAGGAGTTCCTGCAGCGTGTAGGCCGCACCGTAGGCTTCGAGGGCCCACACTTCCATTTCGCCGAAGCGCTGGCCGCCGAACTGCGCCTTACCGCCCAGCGGCTGCTGGGTGATCATCGAGTACGGACCGGTGGAGCGGGCGTGGATCTTGTCGTCGACCAGGTGGTGCAGCTTGAGCATGTACATGTAGCCCACCGAGATCGGGTACGGGAACGGTTCGCCGGAGCGTCCGTCGAACAGGCGAGCCTTGCCGGATCCGTCGATGAGCCGCTCACCGTCGCGGTTGAGGCGGGTGCTGTCGAGCAGGCCGCGCAGTTCGGGTTCGTGCGCTCCGTCGAACACCGGGGTTGCGACGTTGGTGCCGGGCTCGGCTTCGAGGTCGAAACCGGCTTCCTTGAGCTCCTGCGCCCATTCGGGGCTGCCCTCGATCTTCCAGCCCTGTTTGGCTGCCCACCCGAGGTGGGTTTCGAAGACCTGGCCGATGTTCATTCGGCGAGGCACACCGTGCGGGTTGAGGATGATGTCGACGGGGGTTCCGTCTTCCATGAACGGCATGTCCTCAACCGGCAGGATCGTCGAGATGACGCCCTTGTTGCCGTGGCGTCCGGCCATCTTGTCGCCGACGGTGATCTTGCGGCGCTGGGCCACATAGACGCGCACCAGCTGGTTCACACCGGGGGTGAGTTCGTCGTCTTCTTCGCGGTCGAAGACCTTGACGGCGATCACGGTTCCGGTTTCGCCGTGGGGCACCTTGAGCGAGGTGTCGCGGACTTCGCGGGACTTCTCACCGAAGATGGCGCGCAGCAGGCGCTCTTCGGGCGTGAGTTCGGTTTCGCCCTTCGGCGTGACCTTGCCGACCAGGATGTCGCCGTCGGTGACTTCGGCGCCGATGCGGATGATGCCGCGGTCGTCGAGGTCGGCCAGAGCTTCCTGCGCAATGTTCGGGATGTCGCGGGTGATCTCTTCGGCGCCGAGCTTGGTATCGCGGGCGTCGACTTCGTATTCCTCAATGTGGATTGAGGACAGCACGTCGTCCTGGACCATGCGCTGGGACAGGATGATGGCGTCTTCGAAGTTGTAGCCTTCCCACGACATGAACGCGACGAGGAGGTTCTTGCCGAGTGCCATTTCGCCGTTCTGGGTGGATGGGCCGTCAGCCAGCACCGCGCCGGCTTCGACACGGTCGCCCTCGGAGACGATGATCCTCTGGTTGTACGAGGTGCCGTGGTTGGAACGGCGGAACTTCTCTGCTCGGTAGATGGTCTGGGTGTCGTCGTCGTTCATGACGGTGACGTAGTCAGCCGAGACTTCGGTGACCACACCGGACTTGTCTGCCGTGATGACGTCGCCGGCGTCGATTGCCGAACGGTACTCCATGCCGGTGCCGACCAGCGGTGCTTCCGAACGGACCAGCGGAACTGCCTGGCGCTGCATGTTGGCACCCATGAGGGCGCGGTTGGCGTCGTCGTGTTCGAGGAAGGGAATGAGAGCCGTGCCGACCGACACCATCTGACGTGCGGAGACGTCCATGAAGTCGATTTCTTCCTTCGGCAGCAGTTCGGCTTCGCCTGAACCGCCCTTGGGGCGGGACAGGACGAATTCTTCCGCGAAGCGCTGGTCTTCGGTCAGCGGCGCGTTGGCCTGGGCGATGTTGTACGGGAGCTCATCGTCGGCCGTCAGGTAGCGCGTCTTGTCGGTGACAACACCGTTTTCGACAATGCGGTACGGAGTTTCGATGAAACCGAACGGGTTGATGCGCGCGTAGGAGGCCAGCGAGCCGATCAGACCGATGTTGGGGCCTTCCGGCGTTTCGATGGGGCACATGCGCCCGTAGTGCGACGGGTGGACGTCGCGGACTTCCATGCCCGCACGGTCGCGGGACAGACCGCCGGGGCCCAGCGCCGACAGGCGGCGCTTGTGGGTAAGTCCGGCCAGCGGGTTGTTCTGGTCCATGAACTGCGACAGCTGCGAGGTTCCGAAGAACTCTTTGATGGCTGCCACGACGGGTCGGATGTTGATCAGCGTCTGCGGGGTGATCGCTTCGACGTCCTGGGTGGTCATGCGTTCGCGGACCACGCGCTCCATGCGCGACAGACCGGTGCGAACCTGGCCTTCGATCAGTTCTCCGACCGCGCGGATGCGGCGGTTGCCGAAGTGGTCGATGTCGTCCAGCGCCACCGGGATGTCGGCGCTTTCACCGTCACGAACGCCCTTGAGCGTTTCGTGACCGGCGTGCAGCGCGACGATGTAGTGGATGGCCGCCGCGATGTCTTCGGTGGTGAGCACGCCCTGCGTGACGTCTTCATCGAGTCCGAGCTTGCGGTTGACCTTGTAGCGGCCGACCTTGGCAAGGTCGTAGCGCTTGGGGTTGAAGTAGAGGTTCTGCAGAAGGTTCTCTGCGGCCTCGACGGTCGCCGGTTCGGACGGGCGCAGCTTGCGGTAGATGTCGATGAGCGCTTCTTCGCGCGTTTCGACGGTGTCCTTGGCCAGGGTTTCGCGGATCGATTCGAATTCGCCGTAGCGTTCGAGGATTTCCGACGAGGTCCAGCCGAGTGCCTTGAGCAGAACTGTGACCGACTGCTTGCGTTTGCGGTCGAGGCGGACGCCGACCTGGTCGCGCTTGTCGACTTCGAATTCGATCCAGGCACCGCGCGACGGGATGATCTTCGCGGTGAAGATGTCCTTGTCGGAGGTCTTGTCCGGAGCGGACTCGAAGTAGGCGCCGGGCGAGCGCACGAGCTGCGAAACGACAACGCGCTCGGTTCCGTTGATGATGAAGGTGCCCTTGGGGGTCATGAGCGGGAAGTCGCCCATGAACACCGTCTGGCTCTTGATCTCCATGGTGGAGGTGTTCATGAATTCGGCGGTGACGAACAGCGGCGCCGAATAGGTGATGTCGCGCTCCTTGCACTCGTCGATTGAGTACTTGGGCGGTTCAAAGCGGTGGTCGCGGAACGACAGCGACATGGAGCCCGAGAAGTCTTCGATGGGAGAGATCTCTTCGAAGATGTCTTCGAGTCCCGAGGTTTCCGGAACGGAGGTGTCGCCGTTCTCGATTGCTTCCGCAACTCGCTCCTGCCAGGCTTCCGAGCCGATCAGCCAGTCGAAGCTGTCGGTCTGCAGTCCCAGGAGGTTGGGAACTTCGAGAGGTTCGTGGATCTTCGCGAAGGAAATGCGCTGAGGCGGGTTAGCGGTCCTGATGTTTTCGTTGGCGGCGGCCAATGGGTTCCTTCCACGTTGTGGTCATCACTCGTGCACTGCAGCGTTGGACACCCGCGGGCCGATCAGGCCGCTGTAGCGACACTCGATCCGCTGACATTAGAACGGATTCGGCCGAGGTGTGCTAGTTTGATGCCCACCGCTATATGAAGGCACAGCAAACCCACTGCAACACAAACATTCAGGATAGCCGATTGGTCCTGCCGCAGCAAGGCCCCGTGTGGTAGGGTTTTGCCTCTCCACTCATTTTGCGCTCTGCACGGTCCGACGAATGTCGCGACGGGCAGGGCGCTTCTGCATGTGCCCTGTGCGCCCACCCATTCGGGCCTGCCAGGTGCCGCACTCCCCCACTTCTCGCCAGCACCTGTGACCTATAGTCACTGTCCAACATATTGGATTGCGGCGTAATTCCGGTAGTCAACTGTGAGGGGCTTCACGTTAATCTGGGCCTATCTATTGGGAGGCCCAGATGTTCAACCTGCCGCTTATGCTCGCGACACTCGGCTCGGTTCCGCTGCTGTTCTTGGCGACACTCGCCGCGCTCATCTACAGCCTCATTGGGCTTGCCCTGCCCCACGCGGACGCCCAACAGACCGTCCGCTCCCCACAGACCCCGCCCGGGACCACGCCTGCCCGCCAGCCCGTCGGACCCAATGTGGCGCCCTTCCCGCCCGCCGAACCTCGTCAGCTGCGGACCGTGGCCGCTCACCACGGTCCTGGGCGTGGGCCGTATCCCCCGCGCCCGACTGCCCCTGACCCTGCTCCAGCCGGAATGAACAGCGACACCTCCGTCTACGCGAACATCCTGCTGGGTGTTGCGGCCACCTTCCTTGTGATCGCGGCATTCATCTTCGTAGGCATCGCCGAACACGCGCTCCTGCGCGGGGCAGCCGTCATCAGCACCGGGATCATCACCTACGGCGCCGGTCTGCTCATTTCGCTGCTGTCCTCCCGCCTCAAGCCGGTCGGCATTGCCCTGACGGCGGTCGGCCTCGTCCTCCTTCCGGTTTCGGGAGCCGCCCTCGGGGGTCTTGGCATCACCGGTGCGAAGACTGCGTGGCTTGCCGCCTCGGCGTTCGGGCTGGTCAGCTGTGCCCTTGCGGCTGCCCTGCTGCGCTCAGAGTTCGTCACGTGGTTCGGCCTGCTTTTCCTCGGCTCGACGGTGCTGTCCGCCATCAACTTCGGCGGGCCGTCCTTTGCCTACTACGGGGTCGGCTTGGTGATCGTGTCGATGCTGTTCATAGTGGTCGGCCGCGTGCTCGAAGGCCCGGCGGCCGCTGCCCGGCCCTATCACTCACGAGGCGCCGCCGGGTTTCGCTCTTTTCTCTCCGCAGCCCGGGGCCAGCAGGTTCACTGGGCGCGGCCCTTCTCCCTGCTGGGGCAGATCATCGCTCCGGCGTCGGGTGTCTGCGCGCTCATCACCCTGCCTGACGATTCACCGTGGGCGAAGGGCGTTTTCTGGCTGGTTCTCACGGTGTTCTACATCGTGTTGGGCACGTGCCGCAGCTGGACCTACGCCCTGGGCGCGGCGGTGCTTGCCAGCACAATCGGCATCACAACTCTGACGGGCTCCATATGCCGGACCACAGCCAGCCCCGAACCGACAGCTGGCGGCTTTGTGCCCACGTGCTCAGTGACTGTCTCAACCGCTGGGATCGCTGCCGGATTCATCCAAATCCTCATCCTGACAGCTGTTCTGCCGTTGTTCGCCCGCCGGGGCAGACAGCTGACGCTGCTCATTGCGCTGTACATTTCCACCGCGATTCTCACGGTGTCGATACTGGCTTTGCGTGTGACGTCGCGCCTCGGAGCAGTTTCCTCGTCCACACAGCAGAGCGAAGCGTCATTCAACGCGATGGCCCCGTCGCTGCTTGCCGCTGGAGTCATCCTGTTTCTGGCCGGGCTCGTGTGTGCATGGTCTGCCTGGCAATCGGACTCTGTTTTCCTCCAGGCGGCATCGGCACTGTCGCTGGCATCGGCGCCAATCCTGGCCGCCGGCTTGTCAGATCTCACACCGCCGTGGACCTCAAGCGCGGTGCTGCTTGTTATGAGCACTGTCATGGTCGTCGGACACGGCGCACTGTCTTTTGCTTCGCGGACCGAAGCGGGCAGGCAGCGCCGACAGCTGCGATCGACATCCACGGTCTGCACGACAGTCATCAGCATTGCCGGCGGCCTGCCGTTTACGTTTCTCGTGTGGGCAGACAATTCCACGCTGTGGTTGTGGATCTTCTTTGCAGCTTCCGCGGCAGCTGCCGCAATCTTTGCCGGGGCTGCTTTCCTCTTCCGCTCTGCTGTCATGTCCCTTGCAGCACTGTGCGCCGCCTTCGGCGCTTCCGCAGCACTGGGCTTCATCATCAGCCGCTCTGCAGGAGTGAACTACAGCGCGGCTGTCTTCATCCCACTGGCCGGGATCGGATCAGCTGTCCTTTGGGCAGTGTCGCACCGTTTGCGGCTGAAGGGGCGAGCTCGGCGGGCACAAGCGGCATACGCCATGTCAATCGTATGGGCGACTGCTGCTGCCTCCGGAGTCTTCCGGCACACGTTCTTCGGCACTGACGGTCGAGTTCTCAGCGCTTCCATCGTCATGATCACCGCAGGTGTCGCGGCGTTGGCTGCAGCGGCGGGAACTCAGGGGGCGGTCTCCGATCTTCGCCGAAAGCACCCCGCCGAACCTGGGAGACTCCGCCTGTTCGCAGTTCCGGTCTTGATCTTCACCTGCGGGCTCTGGGCTGTTCAGACAACGCGGTTTCTCGGTGTTCCAACTGCAGTGATTGCGACAGCGTTCGCCCTGACCGCGGTCGCAATCGCCTGGATGAGCGTGAGCCTGTCGATTCAATGGCTCCAGCTGGCAGCGGGGCTCACACTCTTCATGGGCCTCTTCTCAGTATTCGGCGAACTGACCAAGAGCTTCTCTCTGGGAATGCTGCTCGCATCTTGGGGTGTGTGGGCGGTGTCCTACGCCGGCCACTGGGTTCTCATTCTTTTCAACCGCAAGATTCTCGCTACTCTCATCACGGCCGGTCTGGCACTGCTCATGGCCCTGTTCGCGCAGATGTTCGTGACGGTCGACCGCGGATGGCTCGAAAACCCCAAGCGTGCAGCTGCGGGACTGACATTCGCGATTTTGGCGCTCATGGTGTTCGGCGCCGCGCGATTCCTCAGGAATCCAAGCCACAGACTCGGGTGCCGGGAAGGTGCTTCGTATCTCGGAGCTGTCGCAGTCATGCTGGCAATCGACGGCTTCATCGACAGCCCCTTCGTCGTCCTGTGGCACGTACCCACAGCAGTTGCAGTCACATGGGGCCTCGTGCTGGCCCGCCGAGCCCGAAACACTCCTTGGTCACCCCCATCGGCAAGCCAATCGTTCACGGTGTTCGACGTGCTGATTCTGGTTGCCTGGATGATCCTGACGGCGGCCGGGATAGTGGCCGCAGCAACTGGGCCCGGCTGGCTGACGGTGCTGTTCTTGGCAGACCACGCGGTTCTGCTCGCCATCGGCGCACTGACGTCACGCCAATATGCACTGTGGTGGGGACTCATTGCGTGCGCTTTCGCTGTTTTCTGGGGGCTGCGCAGTCTCATCTGGTTGGCTCTCGTGCTTTTGGCGCTCATGCTCATCGGCGTTGTCGTGTGGATGCTGCTTCGACCAAAGAAACCCAAACCCCCGCAGGGCGTGCCAGGCGGTGCGGCCCGCCCACACCCCAGCGGCCCAGCAGGCCCTCGGCATGCGCCACACCCGCTCCAGCCACAGAGCCAGCAGATTTCGCCCTACCCACCAGCACCTCGCCGACAGCAGCATGGACCGCCGGGACTCCCGAAACCACCCGGACCGTTCCCACCCGGACCGGCACCTCGGCCCTCACAGCCCGGAATGTCCGACACCGCTCCCCCGCCCGGACCCGGTTTCAGCCGCGATCCCCGCGCTGACCATCCCGGCCAGTAGACTTCAAGAACCACAGGAGGGCCTTTGACAGACAGCTCAGCGCAGCAGACCGGCATCTATGTCATTACAACTGACCCAGCCGCGGTCAACAGCTACCTCGTCGTCGGCACAGACAAGGCGCTGCTGGTGGACACCGGCTCGGGGCCCAGGCAAGCACAGCGCATCCTCACCGCCGTGCGTGGAATCACCGGCCTGCCGATTGCCGTAGTCAACACGCACGACCACTGGGACCACTTCTTCGGAAATGCCCACCTGCGCAGCGAGGGAATTGAAGACTTCTTCGCTTCAGAGCGCTTCGCTCAAGACCAGGCTGCAAGTGCATGGCTTCAGCTGGCGGAAGTTCCCGCGGCCGACGAACCCGAGCTCCCAGCCGATCCGACCGAACTCGTCGTCAAAACCACGCGAATCATAGGCCGTGGCGACACCATTGACCTCGGCGGCGCCGAGGTGACAGTGCACGAATACTGCGGACACACGGAAAGCGACCTCGTTCTGCAGGTGGCAGATGCGCTCATCGTCGGAGACCTCATCGAAGAGGGTGCTCCGCCCCAGTTCGGTGACGACGCACTGCCCAGCGCATGGGCGCAGTCGCTGCGCGAGATCCTCACCATCGATGGGCTCAGCGTCTTCTGCCCCGGCCACGGCCAACCCGTCGACAGGGCATTCGTCCAAGCTCAGGCAAACGACATCGCGGCAGTCGCCGCACAGCTGGCAGACCCAGAAGGGGGTGATGCCGAAGTGAGCACCCGCCAGGCACAGCCGTTCACGTACCTTCCCACCACGGGGATCGGCGAAGCTAAGCGAATCAGGTGAGCGGCACCTCGTGAAGCACAAGCGCTGAGTGCGCCTCAGCCCGGGCACCCCAACGATCGCCCTCAGATTCGGAACCTGAACGCCTGCTTCTGCGAAAGTAAATTCCTGAGAATTCCCTGGCAGTAGCCTTAACGCCCGCCTATAATTGAAGTATGTCCACCACAACTGACAGCGTCAGAAAGATTTTGGGTGGCCTCGCGTCTACCCGATCTGAACGCGAAGAACTGTACAAATACTTCCACCAACACCCTGAGCTCTCCATGCAGGAGCACGGCACCGCAGACCGGATCGTGCAAGAGCTCGAAGCCTCAGAAATCTCCACGCACCGCATCGGAGACACCGGTGTGCTTGCCATCATTGAAAACGGCGACGGGCCCGTCGTGGCTATGCGCGCAGACATAGACGCGCTGCCGGTCAAGGAAGTCTCGGGCAAAGACTACGCCTCCACAGCAACGCAGGTTGACCAAAAGACCGGCGCGGAAGTCCCCGTCGCCCACGCTTGCGGCCACGACTTCCACATCATGTCGCTGCTGACGGCACTGCAGGCCTTCAACGACAACAAGAACCAGTGGTCCGGCACATTCATCGGCGTCTTCCAACCCGCTGAAGAAACCGCCGAAGGCGCACGCGCAATGCTTGCAGCAGACCTGAAGAAGGCAATGCCCCAGCCCGATGTCTATCTCGGCCAGCACGTGCTGGCAAGCCTTCCCTGCGGTTTCGTGGGCACTCGCCGCGGCCCGGTGCTTTCTTCTGCTTTCTCAGTCAAAGTCACCGTGCACGGCAAAGGCTCCCACGGCTCCATGCCGGAACTGGGCGTCGATCCCGTTGTCTTGGCATCCACCATCGTGATGCGCCTTCAGACCATCGTCTCGCGTGAAGTCGCCGCCAAGGAAACCGCAGTGGTGACCGTCGGAGCCATCCACGCGGGCACTAAGTCCAACATCATCACCGATTCCGCCGAACTGCTCATCAACACCCGCGCCTACAGCAGCGATGTCAGCGCACACCTGAAAGAGGCTATCGAGCGCAATGTGCGAGCAGAGTGCACTGCTGCCCGCAGCCCCCAAGAACCCGAATTCACGTACTACGACCGCTACCCCCTCACCGACAACGACGGGGATGCCACAGACACCGCCCGCAAGGCATTCGACGCGTACTTCGGCGAAGAAGCCTGCGACCTGGACCCGGTGCCAGCGTCAGAGGACTTCTCAATCATTCCGGACGAACTCGGCGTGCCCTACAGCTACTGGGGCCTCGGCGGCTTTGCGGATATGAGCAGAGCAGTCGGCAACCACAATCCGGCTTTCGCCCCCGACCTCCAACCCACCCTCGACCGCGGCGCAGAAGCAGTCGTTGTTGCCGCTTCCGCCTGGTTGACCAAATAAGGATCAAGCCATGACCACTACAAGACAATCGGTCGAAATGGCTAAAGAATTCAAAGGCAATGACTCCGCCCTCTTGGGCATCGTACTTGCCGTCATCACCTTCTGGCTCTTCGCACAGACCACACTGAACATCGGCCCGGCGATGGGCCAGGACATCAACACGCCCGCGACGGTCATGAACATCGCCATCTCCCTGTCCGCCCTGTTCTCCGGGATGTTCATCGTGGTCGCCGGCGGTTTTGCCGACCGCATCGGCCGCGTGCGGATGACCACAATCGGCAACATCCTGGGAATCATCGGCTCCCTTCTGGTCGGTTTGGCCATCACCGGCGGCGTCGGCAACGTCATGCTGATCATCGGCCGCATCCTGCAGGGCCTTTCCGCAGCCTGCATCATGCCCGCCACGATGGCACTTCTCAAGACCTACTGGCAGGGAGCCGCACGACAGCGAGCCGTATCCATGTGGTCCATCGGCTCGTGGGGCGGCTCTGGTCTGGCCGCTATCTTCGGCGGCTTCATGGCCTCCACGGCACTCGGATGGCGTTCGATCTTCATCATCTGCGCGCTGATCTCCGTAGTTTCCATTCTGCTCATGCGTCAGATTCCCGAGGATGCTCCGGCAAAGGACGCAGGCGCAAAGACGGACGTGCCCGGCATCTTCACCCTGGCGACCTTCGTACTGACTCTCCTGCTGGTCGTCACGCAGGGTTCCACCATCGGCTGGACCAACTGGATCACATGGACGCTCCTGGCTGTTTCCATCATCGCATTGACCCTGTTCGTTCGGGTGGAAAACAAGAGTGAAGCGCCCCTGGTGGACTTCTCCCTGTTCAAGAACCCGGTGTTCACAGGGGCGACCATCTCCAACCTCATGATCAATGCAACCGCCGGTCTTATCCCGGTCACCCTCTGGGTGCTACAGGACGCAGCCGGAATGGACGCGGCTACAGCCGGGTACTACACACTGGGCTACGCGATCTTCATCATCGCCTTCATTCGCGTCGGCGAGAAGCTGCTGCAGAAGTTCGGTGCTAAAAAGCCGATGATGTGGGGCGCGATGATCGTCATCGCCGCAATCATTCTGCTCATGGGCACCAACGTGATGACGCAGACCTACCTCGTCCTGGCGATTATCGCCTTCAGCCTGTTCGGACTGGGTCTGGCCTTCTACGCCACCCCTTCCACCGACGCAGCACTGAGTGCCCTGCCAGATGACAAGGCCGGCGCAGGCTCTGGTGTGTACAAGGTGGCTTCGTCTCTTGGCGCCGCCTTCGGCGCCGCTATCCCGACGACCATCTACACCGTCCTGTCCACCTCGGATTCCACGCTGCTGGGCAGCGCCATTGAATTCACGGGCCGTCAGGACAACACGGCAGTCCGCGAAGCCGCCATGCTCGGCCTGGGCGCCACACTCGCCATGGCCCTGATCGCGCTGTCCTCCATCATCCTCTTCGTGCCGGGTGATGCGGGCAGCAAGACATCCGACAGTGCGCCAACCAAGGCCTCGCAACTGCTCGCAGCAGCCAAGGAAGACCTCGCCGCTGCCGAAGAAGAGGCCGCCAAGGCTCAGGAAGAAGCCCGCTTGGCCCGTCAGCGCTACGAGGAAGCCCAAGAAGCAGTGGCGAAAGAATAGCCGCACCTACAGCACTCGCCGCCAGGCAGTCTGACCGTGGTTTCAGAAATCAGGTGAGCGGCGTCTCGTAAGAAGAAGCCTGAATACAGGGAAACCCCCGGGAAACATCCCGGGGGTTTCGCTGTAGAACAGTCAGTGACCGATGATCACTTGAGCGAGACGGTGGCGCCTGCAGCTTCGAGCTGTTCCTTAGCCTTTTCAGCGTCTTCCTTCGAAGCGCCTTCGAGGATCGGCTTGGGAGCCGAGTCAACGAGGTCCTTGGCTTCCTTCAGGCCCAGCGAAGTCAGAGCACGGACTTCCTTAATAACCGGAACCTTCTTGTCGCCAGCGGATTCGAGGACAACGTCGAATTCGCTCTGTTCTTCGGCAGCGCCGCCGGCGTCGCCGCCGCCAGCAGCCGGAGCGGCAACAGCAGCGACCGGAGCAGCTGCTTCAACTTCGAATTCTTCTTCGAACTTCTTGACGAAATCGTTGAGTTCGATGAGGGTCAGTTCCTTGAAAGCTTCAATGAGCTCTTCGGGGGTGAGCTTAGCCATGGTGGCAAAGTCCTTCCATTAATGGGTCTACAGCTGTTCAGCTATAGGAAAACCGGTTTGTGGTTATGAAGCTCAGGCGGCTTCCGATTCCTGCTTGGCGCGCAGAGCGTCCACGGTGCGAACCGCCTTGACGGCAGGTGCAGTGAACGTGTAGGCGGCCTTGTAGAGGCTGCCCTTCATAGCGCCGGCTGCCTTGGCAAGCAGCACCTCGCGAGATTCGAGTTCCGCCAGCTTCGAAACATCCTCAGCTGTAAGAGCAGCACCGTCGAAGTAACCGCCCTTGATGACCAGCTTGGGATTCGCCTTGGCAAAGTCCCGCAGGGCCTTCGCAGCGTCAACAGGTTCGCCTTCGATGAACGCGATGGCGGTCGGGCCGTTAAGCAGACCTTCAAACGCGTCGATTCCAGCTTCCTTAGCCGCGATGGCCGTCAGCGTGTTCTTTACCACGGCGTAGGTGGTGTTCTCGCCCAGCGAACGACGCAGCTGCTGCATTTCGCCCACTGTGAGACCACGGTACTCGGTCAGCACTGCAGCGGAGGAGTTGTCAAAACGGTTTTTGATCTCCTTTACCGCGGCTGCCTTGTCAAGCCTCGCCATGGTATTCCTTTCAATACATCTGTTGGTTTGCCCAAAACAAAAAGCGCTCCGCAGGCAGGTGCGGAACGCTTGGCGTTCGGCTGAGGGCACACAATGTGCGCTTTCAGCTTTGTTCTCACCTGCGCGGGTCACTCTCGCTGAGAGTCTTCGTCGGACACTGCTGCTCGCGCAGCGGTTTCCGAGACCGACGGTCTTGGGCAGATTCAATTGTAGGGCAGTTCTGCAGGGAAGCGCAAATCATGCCCCTACGAGGCGGAGCTCGCCTCCCCGTTGGAAAGACGAGCTCCGCTCGTGGTCGCCCGGGCACTGTACTCAGCGCCCGGGCCTGATGCTCAGCTGCGGTTTCCCGGCCGGTGAGGCCGCAGAATCAGCGCAGGGACGCAACGTCCAGCGGAATCGCCGGACCGTTGGTCGTGGTGATCGTTGCCTTGCTGACGTAGCGACCCTTGGACGAGGACGGCTTGAGGCGTGCGATCTCTTCGACAGCGGCGGCGAAGTTTTCGCGCAGCTGGTCTTCGGAGAACGAAGCCTTGCCGATGATGAAGTGCAGGTTCGCGTGCTTGTCAACACGGAACTCGATCTTGCCGCCCTTGATGTCCTGGACAGCCTTCGCGACGTCCATGGTGACGGTGCCGGTCTTGGGGTTCGGCATGAGTCCGCGGGGACCCAGAACCTTACCCAGACGGCCGACCTTGCCCATCATGTCCGGGGTTGCAACAGCAGCGTCGAAGTCAGTGAAGCCTCCGGCCACCTTTTCCAGCAGGTCATCGGAGCCGACGTAGTCAGCACCTGCTTCACGGGCAGCTTCAGCACGGTCTCCGGCTGCGAACACCAGGACCGTAGCGGTCTTACCGGTGCCGTGCGGGAGGTTCACGGTGCCGCGCACCATCTGGTCGGCCTTGCGGGGGTCGACGCCCAGACGGAATGCAACTTCGACGGTCGAGTCGAACTTCGAAACGGCGGTTTCCTTGGCCAGGGCTACTGCCTGGTCCGGGGTGTAGTGAGTGTCAGCCGCGATTTTTTCGGCTGCGGCCCTGTAGGCCTTTGAGCGCTTTGCCATCTGCTATCTCCTTGCAGTTGTGGTGCGGGCCGCGCCGGCCCTACCACGTTTGGGTGTGCCTGATCAGGCCTTGATGTCGGTGGTGATGCCCATGGAACGAGCGGTGCCGGCCACGATCTTGGAGGCGGCGTCGATGTCGTTCGCGTTGAGGTCAGGCATCTTGGTTTCGGCGATTTCGCGCACCTGGTCAGCGGTCAGGTGACCGACCTTGACGGTGTGCGGGGTTGCCGAACCCGACTTCAGTCCAGCTGCCTTCTTGATCAGCTGAGCAGCCGGCGGGGTCTTGGTGATGAAGTCGAACGAGCGGTCTTCGTAGACAGTGATTTCAACCGGAACGATGTTGCCGCGCATGGATTCTGTGGCCGCGTTGTAGGCCTTGCAGAATTCCATGATGTTCACGCCGTGCTGACCAAGGGCAGGACCGACCGGGGGTGCCGGGTTAGCAGCGCCCGCCTGGATCTGCAGCTTGATCAGACCGACAGCCTTTTTCTTGGGTGCCATGTTGGTCCTTAATCTGGTAGGTGTTCCCACGGTCAGAAGGGCCGTGGGCTTTGGACGCGGTTGTCCGCTCCGATGAGGGCGGACGGAGTCCAAACCACAACATTATTCCACGGTCGCACACTTTTGTTAAATGCGGACTCCAGGGAACACAGAAGCGGGTGCCCGGCGAACAGCCCGGCACCCGCTTTGAGCGTAAGCGCAGTATCAGATTTTGGAAACCTGGTTGAATCCGAGTTCCACGGGGACATCACGTTCGAAGATCGACAGAAGCACTGTGAGCTTCTGCTGCTCGGGACGAATTTCCTGAATGGTGGCAGGCTGGCCTTCAAAAGAGCCCTCCTTGACCATGACGGATTCTCCGATTTCGAATTCGGTTTCGATGGGCACGCCATCCGCGGCGGCCTGTTCGCCTGCGATCTTCGCAGCTTCGGCCTGCTGTTCTTCGAAAACCGGCGCGAGCATGCCCGCAACTTCGTCAATGCTCAGCGGGATGGGGTCGTAGGCGTTGCCGACAAAACCCGTGACACCCGGGGTGTGGCGGACGACGCCCCACGATTCATCGGTGAGCTCCATGCGCACCAGCACGTAGCCGGGCACGCGGACGCGGCGCACGGTCTTGCGCTGGCCGTTCTTGATTTCGACGACTTCTTCCATCGGCACCTGGATTTCGAAGATTTCATCTTCGGCGTTGAGCGATACCGCACGGTTTTCCAGGTTGACCTTGACGCGGTTTTCGTAGCCCGCGTAGGAGTGGATGACGTACCAGTCGCCGTCCTTCATGCGAAGGTCCGACTTGAATTCTTCGAACGGGTCGACTTCCGGTGCAGACTGCTGGTCTGCAGCGTCCGCGCCGTCGGCAATTTCGCCCGTTGTGGGGTCGAAGTTCTCTGCCTGTTCGGCTTCGACGTTTTCCGGAGTGTTCTCAGACACCGATTCTCCTTTGTTTTCGCAGTCGGCGGCGCGGGTCAGGTTCAGTGGGCCTGCTGTGCCCGGGTGCTACCAGAGCGGCCACAGCGGTGAGCCCGCAAAGATGAATCCGGCAAGTTTGCCGAACACGAAGTCGAGGATGGTCACGAGCACCATCATGACGGCGACGAAGCCCAGAACGACGAGGGTGTAGTTGATCAGCTCCTTGCGGCTGGGAGTGACGACTTTCTTCAGCTGGTCGACGACTTCGCGAAGGAACTGAATGATCGCGCCGAAGAATCCGCGCTTCTTCCGCGCTCTTCCAGAGCTTGCCTGCGATTCAGCCACTCGTCCTCATTCTTCCGTCTACGTTCCCAACCTTCGGGCTTCCCCGGCTGTGCCGGGAATAGAGCAGGGGTGACAGGACTCGAACCTGCAACCTACGGTTTTGGAGACCGTTGCGCTACCAATTGCGCCACACCCCTAAGCGAGCACCGGATCATCATAGCCGCAATGCTGCGACTGACGAAACGGGGCGTCACCGACACAACATATTAGCCGCTCGGTGTGCTCGCGTCGAACTGAACGTGTGCGCGCCTAAAGTTCCAGGCCTACGAGGTTCGGCTCCGGGACCAGAGTTATGCCGAATCTGCTCTGCACGCCATCGCGAATGTGCCGTGCCAGTTCGATGATTTCCTGTGCCTGAGCACCGCCCCTGTTGGTCAACGCCAGCGTGTGTTTGCCAGACAGCGCGGCATTTGAACCGTCGAGCTTGAAGCCCTTGGCAAAACCGGCCTGCTCAATGAGCCACGCGGCGGAGGTTTTGACTGCCGAAGGGTCGTCTCTGCCCGTGCTCGGGTCGACGACGGCATAGCGCGGTGCGCCTTCGGGAAGGGGCACCTGCTCAACATCGAGGATCGGGTTGGTGAAAAAAGACCCGGCCGACCAGGTGTCGTGGTCGCTGGGGTCGAGGACCATCCCCTTGGATCGGCGCAGTTCGAGCACGGCTTCGCGCACAGCCGTCGGGCTGGCGGCGCCTCCGACTTCCACGCCGAGCGCGTTGGCCAACTGCGCGTACTTGATGGGCACTGCCGAACCCGCATCGCCGGCTTTGGGCAGGCTGAAGGTGACCGAGAGGACCACGTAGCGCGGCTGACCGTGGTGCTGCGCTGTGCGCTTGAGGACCGAGGTTCGGTAGCCGAACTCAAGTTCTGCTTTGCGCACAATGTGGGTGCGGCCGAATTCACGGTCGAACAGAAACACCGATTCGATGGTGGAGGCCACCTCGGCGCCATAGGCTCCGACGTTCTGAATCGGCGTAGCGCCCACGGAGCCGGGGATTCCCGACAGCGGCTCAAGGCCGGTGAGACCCTGCTCGATGGTCCAAGCGACGAAGCTGTCCCAGTCTTCGCCCGCGTGGGCCGTCACCCGCGCCGCGCCGCGGCCCCTTTCGAGCTGAACGCCCTCTGTGCGGATAATGCCCACGGGCCCGGCAAAGCCGTCATCAGCCAACACGAGGTTGGAACCTCCGCCGATCAGGAGCGCCGGACCTTCCTGGAGGCGAAATTCGTCTGCAAATGCGACGAGTTCGTTTTCGGTTGTGAGGACTTCCGTGTTTGCCGCTGGGCCGCCGATTCGCAGGGTTGTGTATTCGGCGAGGCTGACCGGTGCGCTCATGCCAAACGCACCTTCACCTGGGTGCGGCCAAGAACCTTGATCCCTTCTGCTGTGACGTCGACGTCAAGCCTCACGGTGCGGCTTTCTTCGTCAATCGCCCCAACAGCCGCAGTGACTGCCAGTTCAACCGTGGGCTGTTCGGGGGATCCGCTTTCAGCATCGGGCACCACAACGGGCTTTGTGAACCGCGTGCGGTAGTCGATCACGGCGCCGGGGTCACCAGCCCACTGCGTGACGGGGCCAACGGCCAGGGCCATTGTGAGCATGCCGTGGGCAATGACGTTCGGCAGGCCGACTTCCTGCGCAAAGCGCTCGTTCCAGTGAATCGTGTTGTAGTCACCGGAAGCCCCCGCGTAGCGGACCAGGTCCGCCCGCGAAATCGGGATGGTGCGGCTGATCACTTCCTGGCCGACTTCAAGTTCTGTCAGCACGGGAGATTTCGAGGTGTCAGTCATCGTCGCCTCCTCGCACAACAATGGTCGAAGTCACGGTGGCAACGTGATCGCCGCCTGCGGTGAGTTCGGTTCGGGTGGTGATCATGGCGTGGCCCCCGGCTTCGCGCAGACCGTCGATGTGGGTAACACAGTCGAGTTCATCACCGGCGACAATCGGTCGGCTGTAGGTGAACTGCTCTCCGCCGTGGACCACCCGAGAGAAGTCGATGCCGGAGTTCTCATCGAAGATGTAGCGCTGTTCACTGCGCTGGGCGGGAATCACCGCGAAGGTCGGCGGGGCGACAAGATCGGCGTATCCGGCCGCGCGAGCCGCTTGCGCATCTGTGTGGGCCGGGTGCTGCGCTCCTGTTGCGCGCGAGAATTCGGCGATCGCTTCGCGCGAAACCAAGTACGGCTGCGGAAGGCGGTATTCAGCCCCCTGCAGCTGCGTGTTGACTGCCATAGTTTCCTCCTCGTTCAGGGATCAAGTCTAGGCGGTTGGCGAGCGCTCTCTCGACACCACCACCGGGCGGCGGCGCCACGCATTCGGGCATAGAAAAAGGCTTCCAACAGAGGACTGTTGGAAGCCTTGACAAGTAGCGGGAGCGGGGCTCGATCCCGCGACCTCACGATTATGAGTCGTGCGCTCTAACCACCTGAGCTACCCCGCCACAGTGCAGCGCGGTGACTACACCAGAGCCCCAAAAGGGAATCGAACCCTTGACCTTTTCCTTACCATGGAAACGCTCTGCCGACTGAGCTATTGGGGCAACGAGACTTAACTCTACACACCCGATTGGCGAATGCAAAATCCGCACGGAGGGATCACGCAGAGACCTTCATCACAGCTGTTGATCCCGCATCTCAAACATCGAACTTCGCTGTCAGATAGCCCTGTAGGCGACCCAGCTGATTCGTGATGATCCCGCTGACGCCAGCTGACAGAAGCGCATCCCAGCCTTCAGGGGTGTCAACGGTGTGGACGTTGACGCACAGGTCAAGTTCGCTGATCTCCTCAACCAGTTCGCGGCGGGATTTGAAGCCGCGGAAGGACGGCGCATAGCCGATTCCCTCAAGCCGCTGGACCAATTCGACATCGCCCTCTTTGGGCACCATCCGCAGGAGGATTCGCGGAATGTGCCCGGCAACCGCCTGGCAGTTGTGCAGGGTGTGCTGCGAAAAGCTCTGGAGGACCACCCGGTCAGCCATTCCGTGCTGCGCGATGAGGTCGACAACCGCAGCAACTCCCCCGGCTTCCCAATCGCCCTTCAGCTCCAGCAGCAGCCAGCCGCCGCGAAACGACATGCTGTACAGAACGGCATCCAAATGCGGAATCCGCTGTCCGGCAAATCCCGGCCCAAGCCATGACCCGGCATCGGCCAAAGAAATCTGTTCGTCCGACAGACTCGCAACCGCACCGGATGCGTCCGTTGTGCGATTGAGAGTCGGGTCGTGCAGAACCAGCGGAGTGCCATCAGCACTCAGGTGCACATCGATCTCAATGAAATCGGCTTCCAGCGCACGAGCCGCATCGAGTGCCGCCATCGTGTTCTCAGGTGCCGCGGAGGAATACCCCCTGTGGGCAATTGCCCACGGCTTGCCGCCTCGGCCGGGGACCCTGTCAATACCCCGCTCCCGAAGGAACTGCGTGAACATCACAC
Organism: Brevibacterium sp. HMSC07C04; assembly: GCF_001815905.1. GTDB lineage: Bacteria > Actinomycetota > Actinomycetes > Actinomycetales > Brevibacteriaceae > Brevibacterium. The sequence continues at coordinate 46,116 of NZ_KV823235.1, forward strand.
CACCCCGAAGGCCAGCATTGCGTCGGCGACTTTGCGGAAGCCTGCAATGTTCGCACCCATCGCGTAGTTGCCAGGGTGGTTGTATTTATCGGCGGTCGCCAGGCACGTTTCGTGGATGTTCTTCATGATCTGCGTCAGGCGCTCCTCCGTGTATTCGAACGTCCACGAGTCACGCTCAGCGTTCTGCTGCATTTCCAGTGCAGAGGTGGCGACACCGCCGGCATTGGCCGCCTTGCCGGGGCCGAAGGGCACGCCGGCATCTGCGAATACGCCCACTGCGTCATGTGTGCACGGCATGTTCGCGCCTTCGGCAACAGCCCGCACTCCGTTTTTCACCAGCTGCGCGGCAGAAGCGCCGTCGAGTTCGTTCTGCGTGGCGCACGGCAGGGCAATGTCGACGGGGACTTCCCATACGCAGCCTTTTTTGACGTACTTCACGTTTCCGCCCCGGCGATCAGCGTATTCGCTGATGCGGCCGCGCTCTTCGAGTTTGATCTGCTTGAGCAGGTCGAGGTCAATGCCGTCGGGATCATAGACGTAGCCGCCGGAGTCACTGGCGGTCACAGCCAGACCACCGAGCTGGTGCACCTTTTCGATTGCAAAGATCGCAACATTGCCCGACCCGGAAACTCCGACCTTCGCACCGTCAAAGGAACCGCCGGTGCTGGCAAGCATTTCCCCGGCGAAGATCGCACAGCCGTAGCCGGTGGCCTCCGTGCGGACGAGCGAACCGCCCCAGGAGAGCCCTTTGCCGGTGAGAACACCGGACTCGTAGCGGTTGGTGATCCGCTTGTACTGGCCGAACAGGTAGCCGATCTCACGCGATCCAACACCAATGTCACCGGCCGGGACGTCGGTGTACTCGCCCAGATATCGGTAGAGCTCAGTCATAAACGACTGGCAGAAGCGCATCACTTCGTCGTCAGATTTGCCGTGCGGGTCAAAATCAGCCCCGCCCTTGCCGCCGCCAATCGGCAGGCCCGTCAGGGAGTTCTTGAAGATCTGCTCAAATCCCAAGAACTTGATGATTCCGAGGTTGACCGACGGGTGGAAGCGAAGCCCGCCCTTGTAGGGACCGAGAGCCGAATTGAATTCAACGCGAAAACCGCGGTTGACCTGCACTTGACCCTTGTCATCGACCCACGGGACGCGGAAGATCAGCTGGCGTTCCGGTTCGCACATCTGTGCGACGATCCGCGCGTCAGCGTATTCCGGGTGGCGATTGCCCAGCGCGCGCAGTGAGCTGAGAACTTCGCGGACCGCCTGATGGAATTCGGGTTCGGCTGGATTGCGGGCTATGACCTTTTCCTGCAGGTCGTCAATGGTTTCCAGTGGCACGCGGCTTCTCCCCTCGCATCGGACCCCGAACGGGCCGGACCTTGTCACTGTCTCACGTGAATAGTATTCCTCTGCCTGAATTCGCGTGCATGCGACCATGATTTGGACCACAGCCGTGCGCGGCCGCAGAAACTGGGGGTACACAAAAGGCTCCGACCACATGGTCGGAGCCTTTGGCTGTGGCAGATGAAGGATTCGAACCTTCGAAGGCAATGCCGTCTGATTTACAGTCAGATCCCTTTGGCCGCTCGGGCAATCTGCCGGGTTTGTGCTCCGTTTTTGGCTGAGCACTCGTAACACTATAGACGTTCGAGAATGAAAAGCGAAATCCTCTTCTACGACGCATCTGCCGACTACACTGCCCGGTGTGACCGCGCCCGCTGATTTTCTGTCTTCTGCCCCCGCCCTGATCGCGCTGCTGACGGTTCTGACCGTTCTTCTGCTGACTGCCCGAATCCGTGCGCCCTGGGCGCCGGTGTACGCAGTCGCCCGAGGCACCCTCCAGCTGGCCGTACTCGCCTTCGTTCTCACGGGGGCCATTTCTTCAGCCGGCTGGGTCGCGGCATTCCTGGTGCTCATGTTCTCGGTTGCCTGGTGGACCGCCTTCAAGCGCGCTCGCGCACTCGGCCGGTCCACGGGAACCGGCAGAACCGCCGCGGTCATCGGCCTGGGCATGTTCTTAGGGACCGGTGTGACTCTTGTGACGATCTTCGGTCTGCGCGGCCTGGAGTTCTCACCGTCGTACCTTTTGGCGCTCGGCGGGATCATCATCGGAAACTGCATGACCCTGTCCACGCTGACGGTGCGCAGGCTGAACGAACTGCTGCACGATCGCTGGCCGGAAGTCGAGGGCTGGCTCGCCCTGGGGGCGACACCTCGGCAGGCAACCAGCCCCCTGGCCCGGTCCGCCGTCTACTCCGCCATCGTCCCGACAACCGACACCACCCGAACCACGGGGCTTGTCACTCTGCCCGGCGCATTTGTCGGCGCGCTGTTCGGCGGGTCTTCTCCCTACGAGGCCGGGCTCTTCCAGGTGTTCGTGCTGGTGGGCATCCTCACCGCCGGTGCAGTCGTGTCGATCACGATTGCCATGACACTCGCACCCGGCGCCAAGAAGCCCGTCGTCACAGACTCCTAGCGCTTAGACTGTGGGCGACGCGTTGGCGAACAAGGAGGCACACATGGCTGGTTCAAGCTTTGACATTGTCAGCAAGGTCGACAAACAGGAAGCGGACAACGCCCTGAACCAGGCGGCAAAGGAAATCCACTCCCGCTATGACTTCAAGGGCGTCGACCCTTCGATTGAGTGGTCTGGCGAAAAGGTGCTTATGAAGGCCAATTCGGAAGAGCGCGTGCTCGCAGTCCTCGACGTCTTCCAGTCCAAACTGGTCCGCCGCGGAATTTCGCTGAAGTCACTCGACGCGGGCGAACCCTTCGCATCCGGCAAGGAGTACCGGATCGAAGCGGCAATCAAAGAGGGCATCGAGCAGAAGACCGCCAAGGAGATCTCCAAGATCATCCGCGATGAGGGCCCCAAGGGCGTTAAACCGCAGATCCAGGGCGACGAGCTGCGCGTGTCTTCGAAGAAGCGCGACGACCTGCAGGCGGTGATCGCTCTGCTCAAGGGCAAAGACCTCGACGTCGACCTGCAGTTCGTCAACTACCGCTGACGGGCTCGGGTGAGCGCAGGCTGCGCCACCGACAAGCGGACCAGAAAGGGCGAGGCGGAGTTCCGCCTCGCCCTTTGTGTTCAGGGGATCTCGTCTGAACTAGGCCATCTTCATAGCCGCATCGACCATTGCCTGCCGCGTGGCCAGCTTGATGCGCTCACGGCCGTGCGGTTCACCGGCAGCCTTTTCGGCAGCCTCAATGCGGTGGTAGCCCTCCCAGTCGATGTAGTCGATGCCCTTCTCAGCCAGCAGGTCGACGATGGCGTCTTCTTCCGGCTTGGCAGGCTGGGGCAGACGGCCCGCTTCGTAGTCTTCGATGATGTGGCCGATGGTTTCCAGCGCATCGCCCTTCGTGTGGCCGATCAGACCAACGGGACCACGTTTGATCCAGCCGGTGGTGTACACACCGGGAATGTGATCTTCGGCCTGGGCGACATCGACCGATTCGCCGTCGATGACACGGCCTTCGATGTTCGTGATGACGCCGCGCCTGTCATCAAACGGCAGGCCGGGCAGCTTCGTGCCGAAGTAGCCGACCGCGCGGTACACGGCGTCCATCGGCCAGTCAGTGGTCTTGCCGGTGCCGTTGACTCCACCGGTGCCGTCGAGTTCCTGGCGCTCCGTGCGCAGTGCCGTCACACCTGTCTCTTCGTCGCCGAGGATTTCAACCGGCGCTTCCAAAAAGTGCAGGTGCAGGCGACGCTTGGCTCCGGTGTCTTCGCGCAGTGTGAAATCGGTAAGGGTTTTGGTTACCTGTTTAACCTGATTGGAGGTGCGGATGGCCTCCATTGAGCCTTCGTCGAATTCGAAGTCCTCCGGGTAGACCACAATGTCGACATCGGCGGCCTGACCGAGTTCGCGGATCTCCAAGGGGGTGAACTTCGCCTGGGCGGGACCGCGGCGGCCGAAGATGTGCACATCGGTGACGGCGCTCTTCTTCAAGCCTTCGTACACGTGGTCGGGAATTTCCGTCGAGAGCAGATCATCAGCCTGCTTTGCGAGGATGCGCGCGACGTCGAGAGCGACATTGCCGTTGCCGATGACGGCGACCTTTTCGGCTTCCAGCGGCCATTCCTGCGAAACGTCAGGGTGTGAGTCGTACCAGTTGACGAACTCGGCAGCACCGTAGGAGCGCGGAAGCTCAACACCGGGGATCGGCAGCTTCGTGTCGATGAAGCAGCCGGTGGAGAAGATGACCGCGTCGTAATGGTCCTGCAGTTCTTCCAGCGTGATGTCCGTGCCGTAGTCCACATTGCCGAACAGACGCAGCTGATGGCGATCCATCACGCGAATGAGTGCGTTCGTGATGCCTTTGATGCGCGGGTGGTCGGGCGCCACACCATAGCGGACCAGACCGAAGGGCGCCGGCAGGCGCTCGAAAAGATCGATGCTCACGTCGAAGTCACGTTCTTCTTTGGTCATGAGATCAGCGGCGTAGATACCCGCCGGACCAGCACCGACAATGGCCAAGCGCAGAGGACGACTCAAAGTATCACCTTTCCCTATATCCGACCGTCAATTGTACGCACCGCGATTTTGGAAATGAAGCTGTGCTCTATTGGCGAATAGTTGCTTTCCTCTCCGCAAGCGGGTCTACACTCGCCAATGTGACCGATGACTCAGAATCCGCACCACTTCAAGCCGCCGCAACGACGCCCGCCAGCAGCTCAGCCACTTCAACTGCTGCTCTTCCCGCAGACGAAGCCCGTCGCCGCCGCGACGGGCTGATCTTGGGAATCGGCGGCTATCTGTTCTGGGGCAGCATGCCGCTCGTCTTTGCGGCAGCCGCCCCGGCCGGCGCCTTCGAAATCCTCGCCCACCGAATCATCTGGTGCTTGGTGTTCTGCGCACTGCTGCTGGCTTTCGCCCGCGGCCTCAAGCGCACGTGGGACCTTGCGCGCAAACCGAAGATCTTCGGCACCCTGGCCGCCGCCTCGCTTTTTGTGGGCATCAACTGGCTGGTGTTCATCCTCGGCGTACAGGCCGGCCGCGTGACCGAGGTCGCGCTCGGCTACTACATCAACCCGCTGATCACAGTGGCGCTTGGCATCATCTTCCTGCGCGAGCGCCTGCGGCCCCTGCAGTGGACCGCAATGGGACTGGGGCTCGTCTCAGTTCTCGTCATCACAATCTCTGAGGGCATCGTGCCCTGGCTGGGCCTGGCGGTGGCCATCAGCTTCGGCCTCTACGGCCTTGTCAAGTCCAAGGTCGGCTCCCGCGTAGGCGCACTGGAGGGGCTGACAATAGAGTCCTTCATCCTCACGCTGCCCAGCATCGTCATCCTCGCTGTCGTGGAAGCCAACGGGCTCGGCACGTTCACCACGGAAGGCTTCTGGCACACCGTCCTGCTGCTGATCTTCGGCGAGCACATGTCCCGGGGGCAGTGGTGGGGATTCATCATCATCTGGGTCACAGTCGCACTCATCGGCGCTGATTCGATTCGCGCAGGCAACCGCGCCCGCCGTGCAAAGCGCGCTGTACAGAACACCCCAAACACTGCCGGTGGCCCTGAAGCCGGCTGAAGCTTCGGTGCGCCCGAGCTCTGGCGGGCTCTGGACGGAGTGGTTCAGCCGACCCGGTTGACGACTCCGGCGGCAAACAGTTCGAAGGCCGCCTTGATGGGCCCGTCCGGGAGGTCGCGCAGCGCTTCTACGGCACGAGCCGACCACCGGCGGGCCTCGGCACGAGCATCCTCCATAACGGGATGGGCGACGAGTGCGGTGCGGGCCGCTTCGAGCGCTTCGTCAGAGGAAAGATCAGCATTCAGCAGATCGACGATCCGCTGCGCTTCAGCATCCCCTGCCGCAGCTTCGCGGCGAATGAGAAGCGTCGGCATAGTCGGCACGCCCTCGCGCAGGTCCGTTCCGGGTGTTTTGCCGGATTCGTCTTCTTCTGAGGCCAAGTCGATGATGTCGTCGGCCAACTGGAACGCGACGCCGACGTTTTCACCGTACTGCCGCAGGGGCTCCACGAGCTCAGCAGAACCGCCGGCAGCCAAGACCGCGAACTCACCGCACGCGGCAATGAGCGAACCCGTTTTGTCCGACAGCACGCGGATGTGGTGCTCAACGGCGTCTGCACCGTCTTCGGGGCCGGTGTACTCACTGAGCTGACCCAGCACCAGACGTTCGAAGGTCTCCGACTGCAGAAGAACGGCACGCGCACCGAGCTCCGAACACAGGCTGGACGCTCGTGCAAGCAGAACATCGCCGGTGAGAATGGCCACCGAATTGTTCCACACCTGGTGGGCAGCCGGTGCGCCGCGGCGCACGGGAGCTTCGTCCATAACGTCATCGTGGTAGAGCGTGGCCAAGTGGGTCAGTTCGACAACAGCACCGGCTTTCACCACATCGAAGCTTTCCGCGTTCGCTTCTGGGCTCAGCTGGGCCGCCCACTGTGCGGCCAGAAGAACCAATGACGGGCGCACTCGCTTGCCGCCGGCTGACAGAAGATAGCGGGACGATTCGTCAGCCAGGCGGTCAGTCTGGCGCACCGCGTCGTAAAGGAGCTGTTCGACCTGTTCGAGCTGACGATCGAGGTTGGCGCTCAGGTCAGCGCCAACAGCGGCGAAAGCACCAGGTTTGGGCTGGGTGCCCGGCTGTGCGGAGGGCGCGCTGGCCTCGCCAGAAGGTGCCATCGTCGTCTTCTCTTTCCTCAGATTCTCAATCGGTTCGGCTGTGCAGGGATCTGCGACCCCTCAGTCTACGTTCACTCTGCTAGCGATTCGAGGTGGCAGGTACGGCCGTGATGAGCGCGTGCACTGCCCGGTCGTGCAGGTCGCGGTGTGCCCGCGGGTCGTCTTCGTAAAGATTAGCCAACAGTTTGACCGCAAAACTCATCAGGTATCGCGAGCCCATGCCGTACTTGAGTCCCAGTTCCATAACCTTGGGCTGGCCGATCAGGTGGGCGAAGCCTCGTCCCAGCGTGAAGTAGCTGCCGTATTCGTCCTGCACGGCCGTGCTGAACCCTGCAAGCTTTTCCCGGTAGACAGCCTGCGGGAACCCGCGGTAGGTGCTGATGATGTCAGCAGCGATCCGCGCCTGTTCGAACGCGTAGTCGATGCCTTCACCGTTGAACGGGTTGACCATGCCTGCAGCATCACCCAGCAGCATGACTCCCCGGTCGAAGTGCGGGGTGCGGTTGAACGCCATCGGCAGGGCTGCCGAGCGGATGGGCTGGCGCATTCCCTCGCTTCCGTCAGCCCCGCCGATGCCCCACTCATCGCCCATTGCGGCGATCCAGTCCTTGAGCACCGTCTGGTAGTTGACCTTGCCGAACTGCGGGCTGGTGTTGAGGATGCCCAGTCCCACGTTGACGGTGCCGTCGCCCAGGGGGAAGAGCCACCCGTAGCCGGGCATGGGTTCGCCCTCGGGGCTGCGCAGCTCAAGCCACGACTCAATGAACGGATCGTCGTGGCGCGGAGAGTCGTAGTAGGTGCGCACTGCCACGCCCATGGGACGGTCATCGCGCTTGCGGTGCCCCATCTGCACGGCCGTGCGGGCGCTGACCCCGTCTGCCGCGATCACGATGGGCGCACGGAAGAACACTTCCTCGGCCGCTTCGCCGGCCTTGTTGGAACGCAGCTTCCGCCCCCGGACGTCTGCCGGGACGGCGCGAATACCCGCAATCCAACCCTTGTCGAAAACGGGCTCTTCTGCTGACATCTGCTGGTACAGGACAGCACCCTGCTTTTCGGCGTGCCGGGCCAGCTGTTCGTCAAGGTCCATACGGGCTCGGGTCAGTCCATAGGACGGAAAGCCCGTCACATCCGGCCACGGGATTTCCAGCCGGTGTCCCCCGCCGATAAGGCGCAACCCGCGATTGCGGTGCCAACCGGCCTCATCCGGCAGGGAAAAGCCCAGGTGGCCGAGCTCTTTGACCGCCCGCGGCGTCAGCGCGTCACCGCAGATCTTGTCGCGCGGGAACGCCGTCTTCTCCAGCAGCGCCACATCGAGCCCGGCGTGTGCCAAGTGGGCGGCGACCGCAGATCCGGCGGGACCGGCACCGACGATCACGACATCGGCATCGACGTTCTTCACTGTGCATCACCAGCGGGTTTGAGACCGTGGTGAATGGCGACGATGCCGCCGGTGAGGTTGCGATACTTGACCTGATCGAAGCCTGCATCGCGGATCATATGGGCCAGCGGAAGCTGAGCCGGCCAGGCGCGGATCGACTCAGCCAGGTACACGTAGGCGTCTGGATTCGAGCTCACTGCTTTTGCCACCGCAGGAAGGGCCCGCATGATGTATTCCTTGTAGAACCGCGCAAACGGGCTGAACGTCGGGGTCGAGAACTCGGCAATGACCAGTCGGCCGCCGGGTTTGAGAACACGCAGCATTTCCGCAAGCGCCTTCTGAGGTTCCTGCACGTTGCGGAAGCCATAGGTGATGGTGACCACGTCAAAGGTGTTGTCGTCGAAGTCAAGGTCCGTCGCATCTGCGTACTGGAACTGGATTTCAGGGTGGCGGCGACGGCCCACCTCAAGCATTCCCTCGCTGATGTCACCGGCGATGACAGTGGCTCCGCGCTGTGCGTAGGGCACTGAGCTGGAACCGGTTCCCGCGGCCAAGTCAAGGATGAGCTCACCGGGTTTGGGGTCGACCGATCGGGTGATCTCCACGCGCCACCAGCGCGAAATGCCGAAGGTCATGGCGTCGTTGGTGATGTCATAGCGTTCGGCAACAGCGTCGAACATCGATGCAACATCCGCCTTGTTCTTGTCCAGGTGAGCGCGATTCATGTGTCTCATAATCTCAGTCCCGCCCTCCCGGGAGCCAATCGGGCCGGTGCCAGTGCCGACGACAGTGCTTCTCACTAGACTGGCCGTGTGCTCAGCGATTCTGTTTCCCTGCGGGTGCGCTCGTGGTTCATCGACGGCGTCGACCCCCACGCTCCCGCTCCCTTTGCGGGCGGTCTGCCGTCAACCGTGCAGGATTTTTTGGCACAGCTGCCCCAGGACACGTTCAACTGCTGGGTGCGAGGGCACTCCGGTCTGGTGGGCTTCGGCAGAGCAGCACGACTGCGCGCCAGCGGCAGTGGGACCGTCGAGGGGCGCACCCGCTTCGATCAGCTGTCCCAGCAGTGGCGCACTGTGTCTGAGCGCGCTCAGGTCGAAGACGCGGTCAGACTGCCGGGATCGGGCCTGGTGGGCTTCACCGCAATTGCCTTTGCCGATGATTCCGACACGGATTCCGTCATCGACATTCCGCGTTTCATCATGGGCCGCCGTCACGAACGCGTGTGGCTGACCTCCATCTGCCCCGAAGACGGCGCCGATGACGACTTCACGCTCGAATCAACAGCGCTGAGCCCCGTTGCGGGTGCCTCGCTGCACGAGGGCCGCATCAGCCAGGAGCAGCACATCCGCAATGTGTCCGACGCGGTCGCACTCATGCGGGCACCCGGCAGCCGGTTCAAGAAGATCGTCCTGGCCCGCGACGCTGTAGTCGACACGCCACGCGACATCGACGTTCGGGCGGTGCTCGGAGCGCTCAACGCCGCCTACCCCGCCACGTGGACGTTCAATGTGGCCGGCATGATCGGCGCAACACCGGAGCTTCTGGTGGGTGCTCACGATGGCGTTGTGCGCTCCCGCGTGCTCGCCGGCACGTACCAGGTGCGCGCCGATGCCCAAACGGAACTGGCTCAGGCCCGCCAGCAGCTTGCCGGGGCTAAGGACTCCCAGGAGCACATCTACGCCACGCACTCACTCGAAGAGAGCCTGCGTCCCCACAGCAGTGACCTGCACGTAGACGAACAGCCCTATCTGCTGACCCTGCCCAATGTCATTCACTTAGCAACCGACGCTCACGGCACTCTCGACTCCCCTTCCGGCAGACCGAATGACCGTCCGTCGATCATCGATCTGGCCAAGAGCATTCACCCCACGGCAGCTGTCGGCGGCGTGCCGCGCAATGAGGCGATGCGCGAAATCGCCCGCATTGAAGGGGCCGACCGCGGTCGCTACGCAGGGCCGGTCGGATGGATTGACGGTGCGGGCAACGGCCAGCTGGGCATTGCGCTGCGCTGCGGACAGTTGGAGTCGCGCACCCGCATTCGGCTGTGGGCCGGCGGCGGGATCATGCCCGATTCAGACCCGCAGTCCGAACTTGCAGAATCGTGGGCAAAGCTCGGCCCTATGCTCCAGGCGCTCGGCGTCAGCCGCCCGTAAGCGCCGCTCGCCGCCAGCAGGGCATCCCGGCGGGACAGAGGCTCACCCCACCGGGCAAGCGCTCGGTCCAGACGCTCAGACCAGCGGGGCTTCAACTCAGACCAGCGGGACTTCAAAAAGCCCCGCACTGCCGGCCTTTGCCACAGCAAGCAGATCGTCGACTGCCACCTGCTGGTACGGCCAGCCGTAGGCTTCGGCGAGCGCACGGAAGTTGCGTCCGTGGCGTGTTGCAAAGTACCTCGCAAAATGACTTTTCAGGTGCCCGGCACCGTGCTCCAGACCGCCGAAGATGGCTCCGCCGTCATCATTGAGGACGAAGATCTGCAGGGCGGGCAGATTCACGCTTCCGCCTTCGCGCAGCAGCCCTCCCACGTCGTGCAGGGCTGCGACATCCCCGATGATCAAACGCAGCGGGCACTGCTTCGACACGGGTCCCGTCAGCGCCATGCCGACAGCCGTCGCAATCAACCCGTCGATCCCGGCCAGCCCTCTGCTGGCGCTCATCTGCACACGCCCAAGAGCCTCGTTCCCAGCCAGCGCAGAAGCGTAGCGGCCCGCATTGGAACTTGCGAGGAAGATCTGGGCGACGGTGCCGTGTTCGGCTGCATTCTCGGCGGCAGCACCGACAATCGCAGCGACAGCAGACACCCCGGCGGGCGGTTCAGCTGGGGTCGGCGGCACCTCGTGCCATTGGGCGGCCGCCTCACGGTGATGCGAGCGGACTTCCGAGGCGACGGTCGGCTGGCCTGCGATCACGCCGGTGGTGCGGCCCAGCAGGGTTTCGCGCACTCCCGCAGCCCGTTGAATATGCGATTCGGATGCAGCGGTGCGAGCCCACCGCTTCGCATCAGCATCTGGTGTCTGGCCGGTGAGCCCGGCCGAAGCCAAGTACGAGCCGTATTCATCCGCCGGCGCCCAGTCGAGGTCCGCTTGGATTTCTGCCGTCGGCAGGTTCGCCAACAGCCGCTGGTCTTGACGGTACTGGGTGATTCTGCCGGTGCGGACAACCCCGGTGATGGATTCGGCAAGGTCATCGTCGAGAACGCCCGGGTGGCCGGGCACCGACAGGTGGAACAGCGGTGAGGACGGTTCGGCAAAAACCGGGACTCCGAAGGCCACGGCGAGTTCCCCTGCTCGGTGCGCGCCGAAGTCGCAGTCGCTGCCGGCCAGCAGAACAGTTCCAGGGCGGCTGAGCATTTCCAGCGCCTGCGCGAATCCCGCGTGCACGTGCGGACGGTGTTCAAGGCGGTTGGCCTCGCCGATCTCGGGACGCCAGGGCATGTCTTCGGGCTTCGGTGTGAGCTCACCGTCGAACTGCACGTTGAACTGGACCGGCCCCGGTGTGGACAGTCCACGCAGTCCCGAACTCAGGGCGTACGGGGCGTTCATACCCGCGCCCGCCCCCTCCGAGCCGACCGCAGCGGCAGCCGCAGCGTGTACGGAGGCGGTGAGCGACGCCTCGTCAGGTTCTACAGGCACATCAAAGCGCAGACGAACATCGCCGAGCACGTGCGACTGCCTGTCGATCGTCTGGTTGGCCCCGGTGCGGCGCAGGCGCTCGGGCCGGTCAGCACTGAGGATGAGCAGCGGGAGCTGCGAATACGAAGCCTCCAGAACAGCCGGGTGCAGGTTCGCCACCGCTGTTCCCGAAGTCGTGAGAACAGCGACCAGCCCCGGAGTCTGAGGCGAGGTGCTGCCACTGACCCCGCCCGCGACGGCACTGGGTTCCGCACCGCGAACACCCGCAGCCGCCGCACCGCCGAAAGCCCGAACAGACGCATCGGCAACGGCCGTCCGGCGCAGCCCCTTGGCCAGTCCCAGCGCAAAGAACGCCGCATCGCGTTCGTCAATGCGCACGTGGGTGGTCACCAGACCGGCATCGGCAAGTTCCGCAAAGGCGTAGGTCAGCGGTGCCGAACGCGAACCGGGGGCAATGACAACATGCTCAAGACCGCGGCGAATAAGAGACAGGGCGATAGTGCGGGCTGTCGCAGTTGAAGTGTTCACGCACCCGATTCAACCAGACCCTAGAATGTCGACCATGGTCTACCCTCCCAGCCCCTATTCGGACGCACCGGCACCGGCGATCCCGGACTTCAAACGTCCCGACTCTCACCGGATCTGGCAGCTGCTTGCAGGCATAGTCGCCTTTGTCATCGCTCAGCTGGTCACGGTCGCCGTTGTTGCGTCGATTGCCGGAATCGGGGCTCTCGACACCGCCTCCGCGCGACAAGGCGGCAGCCATGCCGAGTCGTACGGTCTGGGGATCGGACTTATGGCCGGCGGTGCTGCCATGTTCGTTCTCTACCTGCTGATCATGCGCTTTATCGCGCGTGCCCCGGGGCACGGTCTGCGGGGCAAGAACAAGGTGACGGAGTTCCTTCTGGGCCTGACCCTCGCCTTTGTCATCCTCGGGACTTCCGTCGGCGTGATTGCGCTGGCCGGGGGCTTCCGAATCACCGGTCTGACTGCCCGCGATGAGCTTCTGCCTGCTTTTGTCCTCGCTCTGGGGATCGGACTGGGCCCGGCCTTTACGGAAGAGCTGCTGTTCCGCGGGTTCTTCCTGCGCATCTTCGACGCCTGGTGGGGGTGGGTGCCGTCGCTGCTCATCACGAGCGCGATCTTCGGCCTCGTGCACCTGGGCAACCCCGATGCCACGCTGTCCGGTGCGATCTTCATTGTGATCGAAGCGGGGCTGCTGTTGGGCGGAGCCTACCTCCTGACGCGCCGTCTGTGGTTGGCAATAGCCATCCACGCCGGGTGGAACTTCATGCAGGCGTTCGTCTTCGTGTCTCCGGTTTCCGGCACGGGCGAGGCGGTGGGCCTGTTCCAGGTGGAATGGTCGGGATCGTCGTGGCTGACCGGTGGAACGATGGGCCTTGAGGGTTCTGTCATCACCGCCGCACTCGGTCTGCTGGCAGGCATCGGGCTTCTGCTGCTGGCTGGAAAACACCGGACGCTCCTGCCGCGCGAAGCCGTCATCCGCAAGCAAAGGGCTGCCAAGGCCTGAAATGCGCACCCGATGGCAGACGGCTTTCTCACAGCGCAGTTCCAAGGACAGTCCAAGCCGAGCGTAACTTCCCGTTCACGCATACGCCGTAGCCTGAGTGTTGCGGAGGTGGTCCATGGTCAAGCGCAGTCTGCGGATGTCCGTCGGAGCACGCGCGGTGCGAGCACTCACAGCCCGCCGCAGTGCGGCAGGCCTCTACCCGGCCTACAGCGAATCGACCTCGTTCCTCGGCCCGGAGCCAGCCGGTTTCGAAGCCGCCCACATCCACGTGCGCGAAAAGCGCAAACTCTCTCGCCGCCTGCGGGAGTTCTTCGTCTACTCACCGGCTCTCGGCAGAACCGTCGGCGTGCGCGTCCTCTTGCCCGGCATCCCACAGGAGCACGCCGTTCCCCTGTTCCTTTTCCACGGCGGCGGCGACGATTTCCGATCCTGGACGGACCTGGGGCGGGCTGAACTGCACACGCGCGGCAGTCGTTTCCTCGTTGTCATGCCCGATGCGGGGGCGGCCGTCTACTCCCGCCACGAAAAAGCACCCGGCGACGTCGAAGACTGGCCGGAGTTCCACATCCGCGAACTGCCGATGCTGATAGGCGACCTCTATTCGACCTGCCCCGAACTGCGGGTGGCCGCCGGGCTGTCCATGGGCGGCTACGGGGCTATGAAATACGCCGCCTGGCGGCCCGATCTCTACGCTGCCGCCGCCGCGTTTTCGTCTCCGCTCATCCCGCAGGCCGCTCCCCCGCTGTTTCAGATCCTCGCAATGCGCGCGGGAGCACCGGCGGATTCGCTCTTCGGATCTTTCAAAGACGGTGACGCCCGATGGGAAGCGAATTCGCCCTACGACCTCGCAGAAAACCTCCGCGGGCTCGACATCTGGCTGTCAGCGGGCTCTGGAACCCCTGACGATGCGGAGAATTCCGATGAGAGCGCTGACATCATGGAAGCCCACCTGCACAACCACGGCGGCCGCTTTGCCCAGCGGCTGAGCGAACTGGGCATAAAACACGCGTGGGCACCGCGGGACACCGGAATGCACAACTGGTTTGCCTGGCAGCGCGAACTCAAAGCGTGGCTGGCCCACGCCGTGCAGGCCGGGCTCGACCGCAGTCCCAGCGCATCACCCACCCGCGATCCCCGCCCGCGGTTCTGGACGAGCGTTGCCGACGGGTCGCCGTTTACGTTCATCAGCGGCCTGCCGGTCTTCGAAATCTACGGATGGAAAGTCGAGATCTCCAGGCGCCGACCCCAGATCGTCACCTTCGGCGACGTCAGCCCCAGCGGCTTCACCCTCAACGGCGCCGGAACCTTCCGAGTGACCTCACCTGCCATGTTCATGCCCGGCGCGGAAGCATCCATCACCGTCAGAAGCCCGCTGGGAGTCAACCCGTACACAACCCGGGCCGACGCCTCGGGAGCCATCTCAATCACAGGTCAGATGGGTGCGGCGCTGCACGATCCCATCGTGCCCGGCAGTCGGACAAAGCACTTTCGCACGTGGGGCCAGGCGGCGGTCACCGAAGTCATCATCAGGGGGCAGAGAAAAGACTCAGACAGATCTGCGACCATAGAAAGTTCACGCAAGCCCAAGGCGCTGCCAATAAGAGGCGGCTGAGAACAGAAGGGAACCGGATGAAGCGGCTCATAGCAGGTCTGGCACTATCCGCACTCGCGCTGACAGGGTGCAGCCAAGCCGATGGCCAGCAGACAGATCCGGACAGCAGCGCCGAACAGGGCGCAGCAGAGGGCATGCACTCAACAGAAGACCTGCGCAGGTCCATGGAATCGGCTGGTATGGAGCCTGCCGAAGTCAGCCCCGAAAACGCGGACCCGGCACAGCTGCTCGAAAGCGCGTCCGTCGAACCGGAAAACTGCCGGGTGCTGCTTGACGCCACGCAGGGCGCAGACCTCGGCACTGACACCGGGCTGAGCGCAAAAACCGATTCGGCGTCCTACTTCGCTGCCGCCAATGCCGAGGGCACTGACCTGGCTCCCATAGTAGAAAACGCACGCAAAGCGGCCCAGGACTGCTCAACCATTCGGGTAAAATTCGCCGATCAGACCGTCGAAACCTCTGTCACCGTCGACGACATCACGATCGACGGGGCAGACGACGCCGTGTCGGCATCCGCCGAAGTCGACTTCCACGGGCAGAAGCTGACCATCACCAATATCGCCGCCGCGAAAGACAACACGATCGTCTCGGCTGTTCTCAGCCACGGCGGAAAGCCGAAGACCGCCGCAAAGACCATCAGCGGCATTCTCAGCCGACTGGGCTGACTTACGCAGAGCGCAGAAGCTTCCAACAGGCGGCCAGACGAGCCAACCACCACTGTTCAACATCCGCCGGTGCCCGGTGCGCTTCTGCCAGTTGCACGCTGACGTCCATCGGGGCTGCGCTGATTGTGCCGCCGCGGGGCTTTCGCGGCCTGTCTACGACATCGGCAGCCAACAGCGACGCCGTGCCCAAGCCCGCTGCCCACGGTTCGGCCTGCCCGCCGCGCTGTGCCAAGACCAGTGCCAGCTGCGCACCGGCGGCCAAGCCGATGGACGATTCCAAAGCACTCGACACCGTCGCAGGCAGACCGCAGGCATCCACAATCCGCTCTGCCGCTGCGACCCCGCCCAGCGGCTGTGCTTTTACGACAATGTGATCGGCCGCGCCCAACTGCGCCACCCGCAGAGGGTCGTCAGACCGGCGAATGTTCTCATCCGCAGCAATCCGCACGGCACTCAGTTCACTGTCTGCCTGCAGCCGCTGCCGCAGCCTCGCCATGTCCTCAACGCCGGCAACCGGCTGTTCGATGTATTCAAGCCGCTGCGCAAAACCAGGCAGGGTGCACAGTGCCCGCGCATACTCCACGGCTTCTTCAACGCTGAGTTTGCCATTGGCGTCCAAGCGAATCCCGGCTGTTGGGGCAGCGCGCAGGACAGCCGCTGTGCGCGCCAGATCAGCGTCTTTGCTGGCCGCACCGTGTTCGGCGATTTTGATTTTGAAGACCCCCACACCGTCAAAGCGGGCGAGAACATCTGGAACTTCGGCAGCGCCCACCGCCGGGACGGTCCCATTGACCGGCACCCGAGTCCCCGCCAAGCCGCCTGAGACAGCGGATGTCCGCGACGCTTCGTGAGCAGATGTGGGCAAAGCCGACGAGGCGGAAGTCCCAGACTCCAGCAGATTTGCCGGACCGCTCGGGTTGAGTGAGAACTCAACTGCCGCCGCCAGCCAGCGGTGCGCTTGTGCGGGCCCGTATTCGGGAAACGGACTGAACTCCGCCCAGCCGGCCGGACCGCGCAGCAGGCACACCTGCCGCGATGTGATGCCGCGAAACCGGGTGGTCATCGGCAGTTCGACCACACGAATATCCGTGAAGAACTCGCGCGGATCGGCGGGCAGATCCGAAACAGGAAGCGAAAACGGCATAATCTCAGCCTAGCGAGCGCGGATGCTGGACGCTGTTGTGTGCAGCAGCGGGAGTCGCGGGGCGTGCACCAGCTAATAGAGTGGGGGTATGAGCGTTTCGGAAATCTTCAACCCCAGCCGCTGGCGCGAAGTCCAGGGCTTTGACTTCACCGACATCACCTACCACCGGGCCGTGGACGAAGACGGCGCGGACGTCGGCGCGGTGCGCATCGCCTTCGACAGGCCCGAAGTGCGCAACGCCTTCCGCCCCCACACGGTCGATGAGCTCTACCGCGCACTCGATCACGCCCGCCAGACCTCGGATGTCGGCGCGGTTCTGCTGACCGGCAACGGCCCCAGCCCCAAAGACGGCGGCTGGGCGTTCTGCTCCGGCGGTGACCAGCGTATACGCGGTCGTTCCGGCTACCAGTACGCATCCGGTGACACCGCCGAATCAGTCGACCCGGCACGTGCCGGAAGGCTCCACATTCTCGAAGTTCAGCGGCTTATCCGCACCATGCCGAAGATCGTCATTGCGGTTGTGCCCGGCTGGGCCGCCGGCGGAGGACATTCCCTGCACGTGGTGTGCGATATGACGATCGCAAGCCGCGAACACGCCAAGTTCAAACAGACCGATGCCGATGTCGGCTCCTATGACGCAGGCTACGGTTCGGCGTATCTGGCGAAGATGGTCGGGCAGAAGAAAGCCCGCGAAATCTTCTTCCTGGGCCGCACCTATTCGGCACAGGACATGGCCGACATGGGTGCCGTCAACGAAGTCGTCGACCACGCTGAACTCGAAGAAGCCGCGCTGCAGATGGCCCGCGAAATCCTGGGCAAGTCCCCCAATGCTCAGCGGATGCTGAAGTTCGCCTTCAACCTGGTTGACGACGGTCTCATGGGCCAGCAGGTGTTTGCCGGCGAAGCCACCCGGCTGGGCTACATGACGGACGAAGCCGTTGAGGGCCGCGACAGCTTCCTGGAAAAGCGCGATCCCGACTGGACGCCGTTCCCCTGGTACTACTGATCTGCTGCTGATCCGACATACGTGCCCACCGAATTTCCCTCACCGACCCCGGCTGAGGCCAGCCGAGTGTTCGCTGACGCGCTGGCCGGCCGGCATATCGCCGTGCTGCCAGGCGGAGGCGCCCGGCATCTGACCGCCTATCCGCTCTCCAGCTGGCGAGGCGGAGCTGCCGCTTACAGCACTGACTCGCCTGACCGTGGGGCAGCTGAGACCGGGACGGCTTCTGCAAGCACACCTCCGGCGCTGGTCGTCTTCACCTCCGGTTCGACCGGCAGACCGAAAGGCGTGGCACTGTCAGCTGAAGCCCTGCGCGCCTCAGCCGCCGCGACCGAAGATGCACTGTCCGGGCCGGGCCGCTGGTTCCTGTGCTTAGCACCGGATCATATTGCCGGTGCCCAGGTGATTCTGCGTTCGCTGCGCTCTGGGACAGTGCCCTTCGACGCCCGCGGGAACTTCACGGCCGAGCGCTTTGCCGCCCAAGCCGAGGAGTTCTTCCGTTCCGAGCGGGGGGAACCGGCCTACGCCTCGTTGGTTCCGACCCAGCTGACCCGCATCCTGCGCGACCCTCGGGCAGCCTCGCAGGCAGCAAGGTTCGATGCTCTGCTCGTCGGCGGGGCATCACTGCACCCGCACACAGCCGCAGCTGCGCGGCAGGCGGGCCTGCGCGTGGTCCGCACCTACGGTATGTCTGAGACCGGCGGCGGCTGCGTCTACGACGGACGCGCATTCCCACAGGTGGATATCCGCATTGCCGACGACGGGCGGGTGTCCCTGTCCGGCCCCGTCATTGCAGACGGCTATGTCGAGGTCGGCCCGAACTCGATCGTGCCCAAACCAGACCCCGGTTTCTCTGTCGACAGCAGCGGGCGGCGCACATTCCTCACCTCTGATACGGGGCGCTTCGACAGTGCGGGAGTGCTGACCGTCACCGGGCGAGTCGACGATGTCTTCCAGTCAGGCGGCACAAATGTTTCGCCCCTGGCCGTCGAGTCCGTGTTGCTTGACGAACTGGCCGATGACGGGATCGATGAAGTTCTCCTGGTGCCCGTTGACGACCGCGAATGGGGGCAGTTGGGAGCACTCCTAGTGCGCGGTCCCGGGGCCGAGTACTATCGGAACTCGGCCCCAAAGCTCAAAAGCAGATTCAAGCGGCTTTTGGACCCTGCCGAAATCCCCCGATGGGTGCTTCCCGTCGAGGCGATTCCAGCCAAGGGGATAGGCAAACCCGACCGTGCAGCAGCACGCCGACTGGCAGCGCAGATGCTGCGAGAAGGGGCCCAGTCGGACTCGGCAGAAGCCGGGTCCGCACCGGCAGCCCGGACAGAACCGACCGGCTTGCCAGCAGAAGATTCAACAGACATGAGGACGGACAAACGTGGCGAGTAGAACGCAGCTGTGGATTTCCGGAGCGCGGCTTCGGACGCTGCCTTTGGCTTTCGCACCCGTTGTCCTCGGTGCCGGCGCAGCGCTTGGCCAGCTGGGCGGCATGTCCGCTCTGGTGATCGGCTCAGTTGACCCGTCCGTCGACGACAACATCAACGGTTGGGCGCTGCTGGCGAAGGGCCTGCTGGCTCTCGTTGTGGCATTGGCGCTGCAGATCGGCTCAAACTACGCCAATGACTACTCCGACGGAATTCGCGGCACCGACGACGACCGGGTGGGCCCCCTGCGGCTGACCGCCAGCGGCCTCATCCCACCCGAACAGGTCAAACGGGCGGCTTTTATCTGCTTCGGCATTGCCGGGTTCGCGGGACTCCTGCTGACAATCATGTCCGCGGCCTGGTGGATGCTCTTGGTGGGCGCTGCCGCAGTTCTTGCCGCCTGGTTCTACACCGGCGGCAAACGCCCGTACGGCTACATGGCCCTCGGCGAAGTCTTCGTGTTCGTGTTCTTCGGGCTCGTTGCGACTCTCGGCACCACCTACGCAATGGCAGGCCGACTCAGTCCCGCCGCATGGGCCGGAGCGGTTGCCGTGGGCCTCTACGCGTGCGCTGTTCTCAAAGTCAACAACCTGCGCGATATTCCGACCGACATCGAAGCCGGCAAACGCACACTCGCTGTGCTGCTGGGCGACCGCCGTTCGCGCATTGTGTACCTGGCGCTGGTGTTTTTGCCGTATCCGCTGCTGGTTGTGCCGATCATCAGCGGCTATTCGGGTGCGCTTCTGGCAGTCGGTTCGATCATCCTCGTAATGAAGCCCGTGCGCGCTGTTGTCCACCAGAAGACAGGCCATGCGCTCGTGCCCGCCATCAAGCACACCAGCATCGCCGCGCTCGTCTACGCGGTGCTCCTGAGTCTGGGTCTGGCCCTCTAGCTCAAAGCTGACGATGGGCCGCTGGGGTCGCATCGGCGGCACCGGACTTCAGTGCCGCTGCATACCTGACTTCGGTGCCGCTGCATTCGCAACGGGCTCGTCGAGTTCAGCGGTGCTGTTCGTCGATTTCGTCTTCGATCGCTTCGTCGCTGCCGGCCTTGGGCGCACGGTTTCTGCGCTGGGCGGTCCATTCCGTCATTGAGGAGACGGCTTTCTGCTTCATACCGTTGAGCAGCAGATAGCTGAGCAGAGTCGCCACGATCACGGCAACGATCGTCGACAGCAGGCTGGGTCCGCTGAAGTACCAGATGACAGCGACTGAGGCTGCGAGCAGGCCGATCCGGGCGGCGTTGTACAGAAGGAAATCACGCATGGTGCCCCTCATTGTAGTCCCGCGGCAACCACTACGATGGAGTGCATGGCCCGCATGCTCATCGCAATCATCGTCATCTACACGGCTCTTGCCCTGTACAGCCTTTTCGACTGCATTTCCTTCGATTCATCGCGAATCAAAATGATGCCGAAGGCGGCCTGGGCTGCGATCATTCTCTTCTTGCCGGTAGTGGGAATTGTGCTGTGGTACCTGTTCGGCCGCGGAGGTGCCCTGCAAGGAGCCAATGGCAGCGAGTCCGTGCCCAATGCACCCGACAACGATCCCGAATACCTGAAGAAGATTTCAGACGACATCGAACTTCGCCGCCTGCGCGAACTCCAGCGCCAGCAGGAAGAACAGCGCAGGGCTGAAAAGCTGCGCGGCACAGGATCAGAGCCGCGCAAGAACTCGCAGGGTGAAGACAGTGCTGCTTCGGCAGATGACGAGCCGGGTGACGATTCACCCCGCCACGACAGCTGAGCGGCACCTCGGCCCCTCATGTCTTTCACCCGCCCAGATCACAAGGCGCCACTTCCCTCACACCAGACCGGCACCTCGGCTTCTCATCTCTTTCACCCGCCCACCCAATAGCCGGATTCTGCGCCTTAGCAACAGCTGCTAAGGCGCAGGTCTGTTGCTGAAGGGAGTGCCCTTGCGGCTGACGGGTGTTTCTATGGCTGAAGCGGGGATCCTGGACTTGCCCTTGGCTGAAGTGGGGATCCGGCTAGCGGGTGGAGGCCGGAATGCAATAGGTTCCCCGCGCTCACGCACACAAAAAAACGGGTGCATCCGCATGAGCGAATGCACCCGTCGAAGAGTTCAGGGCTGCAAGGACTGAGCCAGCCTGCTGATCACAGCCCGGAGTATGAGTGCAGGCCGTTGAAGTACACGTTGACGATCGTAAAGTTGAAGATGATCGTGATGAAGCCGATGAGGTTGAGCCAGGCAATTGTCGTCAGGCGCAGACCGCGGGTTGCACGCGAGTGCAGGTATGCAGCGTAGACAACCCAGATGACGAACGTCCAGATCTCTTTGGCATCCCAACCCCAGTAGCGGCCCCAGGCGACTTCGGCCCAGATGGCTCCGGCGATCAGGGTGAAAGTCCACGTGATGAAGCCGACCGCAGCCAGACGGTAGGACACAGCTTCAATCGATGCCGCCCGCGGCATGCGCTCCAGAAACGACAGCCGGCCGGCATCGCGTCCGGCTGCAACGCGCTTTTCACGAGCACCCTGCAGCAGCTGCACCGTGGCCAGCGCGGCTGAAACAGTCAGCAGGCCGGTGGAAAGAATCGCAATCGGAACGTGAATGAGAATCCAGTACGACTGCAGTGCCGGAACGAGCGGTGCTGCAGGAGTGTAGAAAACAGTCGTCGCAAGGCCGATTGACACCAACAGGAACCCGGTGACGAATGTGCCAAGGTAGCGGACGTCTTTGTAGCGCAGCGTCACAACATAGACAGCACCGGCAACGGCGCTGGCAAGCAGCGCGTACTCCATCATGTTGCCCCAGGGAGCGCGCATGACCGACATGCCGCGCGTGACGATCGAGGCGATGTGCAGAAGCAGCGCCAGAACCGTCAGGGACGTGCCGACATTGGCAAACACGCGACGTTTGCCGCCATCGACAGCGGAAGCATCACCGCGACCGCCCTTCTCGTTCGCTTCGTCGGCCGTGCGATTGGAGTACACCCGGTCAGCAGGACCGTCGAGGTTCTCCTGCACGAGCGTGCCGACAGCACCGCCGTCATCAGCCGCTCCAGCATCAGCCGAGGTACGTGTGCGCGATGTGCGCTTCGCACCTTTCGCCGCGTCTGCGACTGCACCGGAAGAGGCACCGGAATCAGCCGAGTCAGCTGCCTTCCCGGCGCGCTTCTTCTTGCCTCCGAAAAGGTCAAAAGCGTAGACGATGAACGCGAGCGCATAGACCGCACCAGCCGAATAGATCAGAAGCATTGACCAGCTGGCGAGCGTGACGTTGACTTCCACTTATCCCTCCGCGGATTGGTGATCAGCAGACGAAAGTCTGTCTTTCAATTCTACGCCACAGCGCTCTGCCGCCTGCTTGACGCGTGGGTCTTCGCTGCGGGCCAGCGCACCGATTTCCACTTCGCCGTCACGCACCCGCACCCACATGCGGCGGCGCGGAATGAACATGGCCAGTGCCAGTCCGATGAACATCAGCGTGGTGACCACCAGCATGAGTCCCTGCACCGGGTCGTGGCGGACGTCGAGGCTGACGAACTTCGCTATCCGCTCAAACTCGATTGTGCCGAGCCCATCGGGCAGCTGCACTGTCTGTCCCGGCTGCATCTGGGTGATCCACTGCTTTCCGTCGTCGCCGTTGACGGCTTCCATACCCGCAGTGTCGAGTTCGTAGACGTTCTGTGGAATACCGGCATCAAGCCCCAGGTCACCCTTGTAGAGGTTCATGACGAGCACGGGGTTGCGCAGTTCTGCAAACTGCGAGTACAGCTCACCTTGCTGATTGACGCCCGCTGTGGGAAGCAGGATGCCGGAAAAGCCCAGCTGGTCATTGCCCGCGCCGGTGTCGGGAACTTTGATGACACCGCGCGAGGTGTAAACACCGTCTTCGGGCACGAACACCACGGGCCCGGAGTAGGTCACCTTGCCCTGTGCGTCGCGTACTGTCACGACCGGTGCGTAGCCGTTGCCTGTCAGATACACGCGCGCCCCGTCCACGCGGATGGGCTCGTTGACTTTGAGGTTGTGTTCAGTCGAAACGCCGTCCGTGGTTTCCGTGATGACGGCGTCGAATGCCCGCGGCTGGCCGAACTGGGCGCCTTCGCTGGTCGAGTCGAATTTCGCGTCGAAGCTCTCCAAGCGCAGGCGGAAGTTTGCCAGGTTGTCGGCGTCGAAGTAGCGGCCTGGCTCAAATGAGTCATAGGACACGAGGGAGTTTGTGAACGTGTCCCCTTCGACGAGCACGCGCTGGCCACCGTAGCCGAAGATCGCGCCGATGGCCATGACGATTGTCGCGCCCAACATGGCGAGGTGGAAGAGCAGGTTCCCCGTTTCTCTCAGGTAGCCGCGTTCGGCGGCGATGTGGTCGCCGCGGCCCACCGTACGGTAGCCGTTCTTCTTCAGGTATTCCTGTGCGGTTTCGAGGATCTGCTCGGCCGGGGCGGTGTGGGTGAAGCTCTGGTAGCCGGGCATTCGGGTGAGCCTGCGCGGGGCTTTCGGCGGCTGCGAGCGCATTGCCTTCCAGTGCTGTTTGGTGCGCGGCAGAACACAGCCGACCAGCGAAATCATCAGCAGGATGTACACGGCGGAGAACCAGAATGACGAATAGACGTCGAACATCTGGAACTTGTCGAGGATTTCACCGGTCCGACCGTTGTCGATGATGAAGTTCTGAACCTTCGCCGGGTCCTGAATGCGCTGCGGCAGGAGCGATCCGGGGATAGCCGCCAGTGCCAACACCAGCAGCAGGATGAGTGCGAACTTCATGGTGGTCAGCTGACGCCAGGCCCACCGGAGCATGCCGATGAACCCGATGTCCGGCGCTTTCTGGGACGACTTGCGATCCGCGGTGCTTGCCGCGGCCGCGTCTGGTGTCGTCGGTTTGTCTGTCATCACACCACCGTTTCGAATCCGCCGATGAGGTTCTGCATGTTGTTCATGATGATCGTCCATACGCCGGTGACCATGAGCAGGCCCAGCAGGATGAGCATGACACCGCCGAAGATCACAATGCCGCGCTGGTGCCTGCGGAGGAAGGCCAGGCGTCCCATGCCCTTGTGCAGCAGATAGGCCACAAGCAGGAAGGGCAGGCCGAGCCCCACGCAGTAGGTGAAGGTCAGCAGCATGCCGCGGCCGGTGCCGCCGTCAGCACCAAAGCCTGTTGACAGGGCCAGAACCGCCGCCAGGGTGGGGCCGATGCAGGGTGCCCAGCTCAGTGCGAAAGCGGCACCGAGCAGCGGGGCACCCCACAGCCCGGCTTTGGGCTTCTTTGCAATGGGCTTGTTGGTCTGAAAAGCCCGAATACCGCCTAGGAACACGACCCCGGCAAGGATGACTGCAATGCCCATGACGCGGGTGACAATGCCAATCCAGTCACTGAGCAGGCTGCCGAGTGCCCCGAAGGCCGCGCCCAGGGCGACGTAGACGGCTGCAAAGCCCAACACGAAAAGGCCAACCCCGCCGAGTACCGCAGAGGTGCGCTTCTGTTCGACCGTTGTGCCGGTCATTCCCGTGACATAGCCGATGTAGCCGGGAACCAGGGGCAGCACACAGGGTGACAGGAACGACACGAGCCCGGCGATCGCCGCGACCGCCATGGCCAGCAGCAGCGGACCGTTGAGGACCGTCTGCGCGAATGCCGAACCGAGGTCAGCGGCCTGCACCGTCCCAGCGGCCTGCACGGTCCCGGCGGGGAACATCGTCAGTCTTCTTTCATGGCGTCGTCGATCAGACCGCTGAGCGTGGAAGCTTCGACGGCACCGACGACGCGTGCGGCCGGCCGGCCCTCAGAGTCGAGGACGACGGTCGACGGGGTTGCCCTGGGCGGCAGAACATCAGACAGCAGTCCGACCATTTCGCCGTCCGTGTCGAGCATGACGGGATAGGACACATTGAAGTTGTCGACAAAAGCCTGAGCCGCGGCCTCCTGATCACGCACGTTTGCGCCGATCAGCTGAGCTTTGCCCTCGTATTTCTCTGCGACTTCTTCGAGTTCGGGAGCTTCCTTGCGGCATGGCGGGCACGCTGCATACCACAAGTTGATGACCGTGATGGTCCCGTCTTTGCGGATGTCCGCCAGTGAGGTCTTCTTCCCATCCAGAAGGGTGATGTCGAGGTCGATCGGCTCAGTGCGCTCATTCTTCGGGATCTGAGTGACCACCCCGGTACCGGAGACATAGCCCTGCTGGGATCCGGCCTGTTCGGCCACTCCCCCGGTTTCTGTTCCACCGCAGGCGGCCAGCCCGAATGCAAGGGCGCAGGCGAGAACAGCTCCGACTGTTCGGCGGGTGCGCCCGCGGCCTCGCTTGTCCGCCACGGCAAGCGCTGCATTCCTCATGCTCCTGCCACCGCCTTTGTCGGCTGGAGGTCGGCGTTGACATCGGTGTAGTCAACCCCGACGAGTTTGGCTCCTTCGAAGCTCAGCGTGGTCACGGATCCCAGGCTGCATTCGCGGTTGCGCGGATCGTGTGCAAGCGGCTTGCCCTCGGCTGCCATGCGGGACATCCAGATGGGCAGCTGGTGGCTGACGATGACGCCGTCAACCGCATCGAGCCCTTCGGCCTTCGCCACAGCCTCAACCCTGTTGCGCAGAGTGAACATCGCAGCCTGCATGCGGCGCACCTGGCTGATGTACGGCTCTCCCCACGATGGGCGCAGAGGATTCCATACCAGCGGCAGGTTCGCCGGTGCGAAGACCGACGCACGGTTGACCTTCTGTCCTTCAAAGCGGTTGCCGGCTTCGATGACACGCTCGTCAACCACCGGTTCGAGCCCGGTCGACTGTGCCAGAGGCGCAATTGTCTGGGCTGTGCGCAGAAGCGGCGAGCGCACCAGGCCGCGCACGTGAAAGCGGTCATCGGCGAAGTAGTCGCTGATCCTTTCACCCATCTGGCGGCCCCGGGCCGTCAGCCCGAATCCGGGCAGGCGCCCGTAGAGAATGCCGTCGGGGTTGTCGACTTCACCGTGGCGGACCAGGTGGATGCGCGAGGTGGTCATGCCGACTCCCCGTCTGTCGCCCGGGCTGCCGCCTTGGCTGCGGCAGGCAGTGCGGACACCACACGGTCGAGGATCTGCGCGGTGTGAGCTGCCGAGAGGAACCACACTTCAAAGGCACTGGGCGGCAGGTGCACGCCCTGTTCGAGCATTGCGGTGAAGAATGCCGAGTAGGCGGCGGTGTTCTGTGCCTGCGCATCGGCGAAAGTGCGGACTTCGCGGTCGGTGAAGAACACCGAGAACATGGAGTTCGCCGACTGGATGGTGTGCGGCACGCCTTCGGCGCTGAGAGCCTCCGTGATTGCCGGGCGCAGGACGTCTGCGGCGGCTTCGATCGTCGGGTAGACGTCGAGTTCGCGGGTCAGCTGCAGGGTGCGCAGACCCGCGGCCGAGGCCACCGGGTTGCCGGAGAGGGTGCCTGCCTGGTAGACCCCGCCCTTGGGTGCCAGAGCGTCCATGACTTCCTGACGTCCGCCGAAGGCCGCGATCGGGAAGCCGCCGCCCATGACTTTGCCGAATGTGAACAGGTCCGCCGGTCCGTCCGGGTAGCCCAGGGCTTGGCTTTCGTAGCCGTACCAGCCTGCTTCGGAAACGCGGAAGCCCGTCATGACCTCATCGGAGATCATGAGCGCACCGTGTTCTTTGGTCAGCGAGCGGATGAGGTTGGTGAAGCCGTCACGGGGCGGGACGACGCCCATATTGCCCGGGGAGGCTTCCGTGATGACCGCGGCGATTTCGCTGCCGTGTTCGGCAAAGGCGCGGCGCAGACCGTCCTGGTCGTTGTAATCGAGTATGAGAGTGTCTTCTGCGGTTCCCTTCGTCACGCCGGGAGTGTCCGGCAGACCGAAGGTGGCAAGACCGGACCCTGCGGCCACGAGCAGCGAGTCAACGTGACCGTGATAGCAGCCTGCGAACTTCACAATCTTGTCCCGACCGGTGTACCCGCGTGCCAGGCGAATGGCCGACATTGTGGCTTCCGTGCCCGAGTTGACCAGCCTCACCTCGTCAACCGGCGCGACCCTGCTGGCAATCTCCTGAGCCAGTTCGACTTCCGGAACCGACGGCGTTCCAAACGAAAAGCCGCGGGCGGCGGTCTCCTGGACCACGCCGAGAACTTCCGGGTGTGCGTGGCCGACGATCATGGGACCCCAGGATCCGATGAGGTCAACGTACTCGTTGCCATCGACATCGGTCAGCAGCGCACCCTCAGCGGAGTGCATGAAGCGGGGCGTTCCGCCAACGGCGCCGAAAGCACGCACCGGTGAGTTCACACCGCCGGGAATGGCCTTCAGAGCGCGCTCAAAGAGTTCCTGGGACTTCTGCGTGGGCTGGGTCATCACACTGCCTTTCTCAGATGTTCTGCTGCTCGGGTGAAGACGTCTGCCAATACCTGGGTCTCTTCGGGAGACATGAGGTCGATCAGGTGCCTGCGCACACCTTCGACGTGCACGGGGGCGATCTTCTGCATCAGCCCCCACCCTTCGTCGGTCATGCTGCAGTTGACACCTCGGCCGTCACCTTCCGTGGAGCTGCGCTTGAGGATGCCGCGCTTTTCCAAACGCGCCACGGTGTGCGACAGGCGGGATCGGGAAACGCCGATGTCTTCGGCGATTTCAGCCATGCGCCTGCAGCGGCCGGGCGATTCTGACACGATGACGAGAACTTCGTAGTCCGCCAGCGCAATGCCTGCAACTTCGCGCAGTTCGCGGTCAAGCACTGTCTGCAGAAGCGTTTGGCCCTGCAGCATGGCCCTCCAGAACCGCTGCTGTGTTTCATCCAGCCAGGGCGCGGCGTTCATTGTTCAGCGAGCCATTCAGCGGCCTGAGTCGCGTAGTAGGTCATAACGGCGTCAGCTCCTGCGCGTTTGAATGCCAGAAGTGATTCCAAAACCGCGGGTCTGCGGTCGATCGCGCCGGCAGCCGCGGCGAATTCCAGCATGGCGTACTCACCGGAGATCTGGTAGCTCCACACCGGCACCGGAGAGGCTTCTGCGACATCTTTCAGGACATCCAGGTAGGGCAGGCCGGGTTTGACCATGACGATGTCTGCACCTTCTGCCAGATCCAGCTGGAGTTCGTGCAGTGCTTCGCGCGCATTGGCAGGGTCCTGCTGGTAGGCGCGACGGTCACCGGAAAGCTGCGAATCCACGGCTTCGCGGAACGGGCCGTAGAACGCCGAGGCGTACTTGGCGGTGTAGGCCATGATGACGGTATTCGTGAACCCAGCTTCGTCGAGGGCTTCGCGCACAACACCCACCTGGCCGTCCATCATCCCCGACAGACCCAGAACGTCCGATCCCGCACGCGCCTGCGCAACGGCCATTGAGGCGTAGCGCTCAAGCGTTGCGTCATTGTCGACATCCCCGTGTTCGTCGAGCACACCGCAGTGGCCGTGGCTGGTGAATTCGTCCAGGCACAAATCGGTCATGACGACGGTGCGATCGCCAACAGCGTCTTTCACCCGACGCACGGCCACGTTGAGAATGCCGTCGGGGTCATCGGCCTGGGAGCCGCGCTCGTCATACTCCAGCGGGATGCCGAAGAGCATGATTCCCCCTACCGACGCCTCGACCGCTTTCTGTGCGGCCTCAACCAGCGAGTCCAGGGTGTGCTGGCGCACGCCCGGCATCGAGGTCAGTTCGACGGGAGCGTCCAGCCCCTCCTTGACGAACAGCACCTCGATGAGGTCTTCCGGCTGCAGCTTCGTCTCCGAGGTCAGGCGGCGCATTGCCGCCGACTGGCGCAGGCGACGCGGGCGAACCGCGCCGAACGGGAGGGACGTGTCGGTCATCAGCCTCTGCTCCTTCGCGAAGTCCTCCGGTCCTGCGAGGGGCGGACCGGAACTATTCCTTCGGCCAGCGCGTCGTCGCGGCGTTTGCGGGCGAAATCGGACAGTCCGGCGATGAGGGCCGGAAGGCTGGCTTCGTCCGCCAGGACGTCGACGTGCAGGCCGTGATCCTGTGCCGTCTGAGCCGTTGCCGGCCCGATGGCTGCAATAACGGTGGAGGTGTGGGGTTTTCCGGCAATGCCCACCAGGTTGCGAACCGTCGACGACGACGTGAACAGCACGGCGTCGAAGTCGCCTCCCTTGATGGACTCGCGAATGGGCTTCGGCGGCGGAGCGGCGCGCACAGTGCGATAGGCGGTGACGTCGTCGACCTTCCAGCCGCGCTCGGTCAGACCCTCCACCAGCACGTCGGTGGCGATGTCTGCCCGCGGCAGGAGCACACGGTTGAAGCCCTCTTCGTCGTCAAACGCCGGCCAGTCTTCGAGCATGCCTCGGGCGGACTGTTCGCCGCTGGGCAGAAGCTCTGGCTCAATGCCCCATTCGCGCAGAGCCTCAGCGGTTTTGTCCCCGACGGCGGCGACTTTGACGCCCGCGAGGCTGCGCACGTCCAGACCGAGATCGGCAAGCCACATCTTGACCGCTCTGACCGCGTTGACCGATGTCAGGCCCAGCCACTGATAGTCGCCGTCGACAAGAGCGTGAATAGCCCGCTCCATCTGGCGGGGCGAACGCGGCGGCTGGATGGCAATAGTGGGCACCACGGTGCCCTCGGCACCGTACTCAGCGAGCGCCTCGACAGTTTCGGCACCCTGTTCGCGTGTGCGCGGCACGAGCACCTGCCAGCCGAACAGCGGCTTGGATTCGAACCACGAAAGCTCGCGGCGCTGCTCGACAACAGCTCCGAAAATCGTCTGCACCACCGTGTCCGACTCGAAGTCGTCGCGCAGCCGGTCAACCAGCTGACCCAGCGTGGTTTCGATTGAGTGCTGGTGAACGGTCGACACACCGGATACGACGAGCACGGGGGTCTCGGGCTCCCATTCGTCGCCGAGCATCCCCTCGACAGCCGTGATGGTGTCGGTCACGGAGCCGCTGATGACGTGGCCGGTGTTGGCAAAGCGCGAAACATCGCTGCGGGTCATATCGGTGGCAGAAACGTAGCGCACCGAGCGGACGTTGGCGTTCGTCAGCGGTGTTCCCGTAAACGCCGCGGCAGACGACGCCGCCCCGACACCCGGGACGATCTCAAAGCCGACGTCACCGCCGGCCAGCACCTGCGCCTCGGCAGTGGTCGAGGTGAACAGCAGCCCGTCATCGGCGGCCAGGCGCACGACCATGCCGTGCTCCTGGGCGAGTTCGCCCAGCCTGCGGCCGCGGGTGTGCGGCTGCACGCCCATTTCCGATACCGGACGCAGCAGGGTGTCTTCCGGCACGTAGGCGTCGAGGAGATCCCGGTGGAGGTCATCTTCGTGGACGACGACGGCTGCCGAGGCCAGAAGCTCCGCACCTCGGATGGTCAGCAGGGAGGGATCGCCGGGACCGGCACCCAGGAAGAACACTTTGGGCACGGCCCGCTGCGGGCGGTTCTGTACAGAATCACCGCTGGTCACGGTCACCTCCGGGGGTCATTACAAGATTCGTTTCTGGGGCGTTGGCACCGCTGGCGGTTCCGGGCACAGCGCCGAGTGTTTTGAGCAGTTCGTCTGCTGTTCGATAGCCGAGCTCTCTGGCGATCCGGCGCGACTCCGACTGGATTCCGCGGGACAGTTCGACCATGTTGTCGGTGACTTCGTCCGGCAGTGTGGCAATCGTGGACAGGCGGCTGAGCTTGCCTTCGTCGTCTGCCATGACGGCAGCCAGTGTCAGCGCCGCGCCGTCAATCGAGGCCAAAGCGCCGATGGGGGCTGAACAGCCGGCCTGCGAACGTTCGAGAATTGCGCGTTCGGCGTAGACGGCGAGGCTCGTGGCCGGGTCGTGCAGAGCTTCGAGGGCTTCGCGGATCTCCTGGTCGAAATCGCCGTGCGCGGCATCGGGTGCGCGGCACTCCACTGCCAGCGCTCCCTGCCCCGGGGCCGGGAGCATGACGGAAGGATCGAGCACGTCGGTGACTTCGCCCAGACGCCCCAGACGGCGCACGCCCGCGGCTGCCAGAACGACGCCGTCAAGACGGCCCTCTGTCACGTGGTCGATGCGGGTTCCCACATTCCCGCGCACACCCGTGACCGTGATGTCGGGGCGGGCTGCCCGCAGCTGGGATGCGCGGCGGGGCGAACCGGTGCCGACGACGGAACCTGCCGGCAGTTCGACCAGGCTGAGTCCGTTGCGGGCGATCAGCACGTCAGAGGGATCCACGCGAGGCGGAACCGCCGCCATCTCGATTCCCGCGGCGGGGGCTGTGGGCAGGTCTTTGAGCGAGTGCACCGCAATATCCACTTTGCCTGTCAGCAGTGCGGTGCGCACGGACGATACGAAAACGCCGGACCCGCCCAGGCGGGCCAGCGGCGTCATATTGACGTCGCCTTCCGTGACCACTTCGACGATCTCAACCCGCCAGCCGGTGCGCGCGGCAAGCTGCTGGGCGATCGCGGTGGACTGGCTGCGTGCCAGCTGGCTGCGGCGGGTGCCCAGGCGGACGGTCTGGCCCGTGAAGTGTTCGGGCTCGACCACGTCGAGGGTGTGGTCGGCGACCGGTGTTGTGCCGTCGGCTTCGATGTGGCCGCTGCTGCCGTCAGCTGTCTGCGCGACAGAGCCGACTTTGCTGGCCCGGCGGTCGGTTTCGGGTTCCCGCGTGCGGGCGCTGA
The DNA here is from genome assembly GCF_001815905.1 of Brevibacterium sp. HMSC07C04. Lineage (GTDB taxonomy): Bacteria > Actinomycetota > Actinomycetes > Actinomycetales > Brevibacteriaceae > Brevibacterium. The sequence continues at coordinate 77,706 of NZ_KV823235.1, forward strand.
GGTCGAACAGCATGTTCAGCGCGGCAGCGTAGTCAACGCCGGAGTCTGCTGTGGCGAGTTCTTTCACCTTGACCGTCGGGGTGTGGATGATCTTGTCTGCCGTGCGGTGCAGTGTCTTGCTGATCTCGGCTATTGCGGCGTCGCTGACAGACGCCCCGAGTTTGTTCTTCAGGCGGTCGAATTCGGCATCGACGATCATAATGGCCTGTTCGCGCAGGGCGGTGACTGTCGGCGATACCCTGCGAGCGGCACGCCGTGCGGCATCGTCGACCATGGCCTTCTCGATAAGAGCGCGGGCTTCGGCGATGACGGTGAGCACGGATTCGGACTGCGCGTGTTCATTGGCGGCAATGAGCCGGCTGATGCCGTCGAGGTTGAGCACCCGAATGTGGGGAAGTTCGCCCACTTCTACTGCAATGTCATAGGGCAGCGCCAGGTCGATGAAGAACTTGTTGAGGTTCTGGTCGAGGTCCTGCTGCAGTGAGGCGATGACGGTGTCCTCATCCAGCACAATGCCCCTGGCGCCGGTCACCGACACAATGAGGTCCGCCTGCGCGATTTCCCTCACCAGGTTGGTGTGCGTGAGTTCAACAGCCTCCCCGCCTGCGGACTGGGCAAGGCGCAGAGCCTTGTCGAGGGTGCGGTTGATGACGCGTATGCGCGCAGCCCCGTGGGCTTTGAGGGCTTTGACGGTGAGGCCTGACATTGCGCCAGCGCCGACGACAAGCGCGTTGGCTCCGGTGAGGTCACCCACGTGGCCTTCGGCTTCGGCCAGGGCGGTGTCCAGCAGCGAAAGCGAAACCGATGACAGCTTGGTTTCGGAATGCACCCGCTTGCCCACTTCCAGTGCGGATTGGAGGGCTTCGCTCAGACCGCCGCCGACCGAACCGCCGCGTTCGCCATCGTGCAGGGACTTACGCAGCTGGCCGAGGATCTGGGTCTCCCCCAGGGCCATGGAGTCAAGGCCGGAAGCCAGCAGGAAGAGGTGTTCCTGGACTTTGTCATCGAAGTGAACGTAGATATGTGAGAAGAGCTCTGACCACGGGATCCCGCTGACATCGACCAAGGCGGTGCCGAGGTCGGCCAGTCCGCCGTGGAAAGATGTGACATCGGCGATGATTTCGAGCCTGTTGCACGTGGACAGCACAACAGCGCTGTTGACGAAATCACGCTCTGCCGCTGATCGGCGCAGCAGGTCTGCCCGCTCAGCGTCCAGAGCGAGCGCGTCAAGCACGTCAAGAGGTGCTGAGTGATGGGATATTCCCAGAACCAGCAGTGTCAATGGTCTTGCTCCCTCATTGCGAACGACTCCCGTCGATCGCTGCTTTCAAGCTCACCGGACTCCCGTGAGCACAACGGCGCCCCAGCGCTGTTTCATTCCCGTTTGGCGCCACGGCTGTCAGCCGCACCGCCCTGATCATCGGCCCGAACCGACAGTGCCGCGGCCACTCAGCCGCGTTCGTGTGCCGCACGCAGAGCCTGCGCGAACCGGTGTGGGTCCACGCGGTGGAAGCTGTGCTGGCGGCCGTTGATGAGAACGACTGGAACATCCCAGTCGTATTTGGCCTGCAGCTGCGCATCGGAATCGATGTCCACCACGCTCAGCTGCACATCGATCTGTTCTGGCAGGTCAGCGAGCACACTGTCGACGACTGCCCGCGCAGTGTCGCACAGACCGCAGTCGCTACGGGTGAGGAACTGAACTTGGACGCCCATATGAGCCTTCCCGCACTGCCCCGGGCGCCAGCCCGGAGCACAGCGCGTCATCGGTGCAGAAAGAATTCCGCACCGGTTCATTCAGCACGAAACCCCGCCGGATCGCTTCGACGGGGGCGTGCGGAGTTGATTACTTCTTGTTGCGGCGCTGGTGGCGGGTCTTGCGAAGCAGCTTGCGGTGCTTCTTCTTGGACATACGCTTACGACGCTTCTTGACTACCGAACCCACGTTCTACCCTCGCGATTCCGACGATTCCCCCGCTTACAGCGGGCTGACTTAACCGCTCAATCCTAACGGGCAACCCTGCAGAAACCCAAACTTCAACAACCGGCCATATGAACTCGGTGCCAGCGGTCTGGTATAAGGGCCCGCGCCGTGGACCGCGCGCTCAATCGTAGTAGGCGTCCAAACCGTAGAACGGGAAGATGTTCTTGCGCGTGCTCATGACAGTGCGGTCGAGGTCGGATTCGGGATCGTAGCCGCGCTCCCAGGCGGGGAATTCAGCATCTGTGCCGTCGGTCATCCGCTTGGGCGCATCGCGGCCGGTGAGGCTGTAGACGTAGTCGCGCCAGCGGTCCGGCATTTCCGTTGCCGGCTTCAGTTCGATGCCGCCTGCGATCGCCACGAGATTGGTCCATGCGCGCGGGACCACGTCGATGATGGCGTAGCCTCCGCCGCCGACGGCCAGCCATTTGCCGTCCGCGTGCTCTTCGGCGAGGTCACGCACCCATTCGGAGGCTCGACGCATAGCGTCAACCGAGAGCCGCAGGTGCGTCAGCGGGTCCAGATTGTGCCCGTCGCAGCCGTGTTGAGAGACGATCGCCTGCGGTTTGAATTCGCGGATCACCTGGGGAACAACACCGTCGAGCGCACGCAGCCAGTCGGCGTCCACAGTGCGCGGCGGCAGGGCGATGTTGACCGCGCTGGCTGCGGCTTTCATCCCGCCGATCTCGGATGCGTAGCCGGTGCCGGGGAACAGGAAGCGGCCGTTTTCGTGCAGGCTGATGGTGAGCACACGAGGGTCGTCCCAGAAGAAGTGCTCGGTGCCGTCACCGTGGTGGGCGTCGAGGTCGAGGTAGACCACGCGCTCGTACCCGGCGTCCAGAAGCTCTTGAATTGCCGCCGCGCAGTCGTTGTAGACGCAGAACCCGGCAGCTTTGCCGGGCATTGCGTGGTGCATTCCACCACAGAAGTTGACCGCGCGGTTGTACCGGCCGGAGGCAATTGCCCTGGCCGCTTCGACACTGGCCTGAAAGAGCCTGCCGGAGGCTTCGTGAATCTGGTCGAAGCGGGGGACGTCTTCCGTGCCGACCCCGTAGGTCTGCTGGTCTTCTTCCGAGATCGAGGCGGAAGCCCCGGCCGCTTTGACGGCGTCGATGAATTCCTGAGTGTGCAGGCGGGCGAGCGCTTCCTCGTCGACCTGCGGCACGGACTGGATGTGGATATTGGAGGCGTCGAACAGGCCGAAGTCCTGCGACAGCTTCGCCGTCAAGTCAAGCCGCAGCGGGTGCATGGGGTGGTGCGGACCGAAATTGTATTCGGTGAGGGATTCATCCCACATCACCAAAACTTCTTCTCTGCTCATACCCGTACTGTAGCCAAACGTGATCCGGTTCACTCACAGAGGCTCACCCCAATATTCGCTCCCAAGCTGCTTGCGCTGTTTTCCCGCGTGCGCGCACGCGGGTGAGTATGCTGGCTGACTGTGAGGAAGAACGGCAAGAACAAGCGCGAACTGCTGGCAACGGCAGCGCTGCCGGCGCGAGCTGCGCGCGACTTTGTCGACAGGGTTGCCGAACAGTCCCCCGCCAGGCTGGCAATGGGCGCGTTCGTCGTCGTCATCATATTCTTCACCGCGCTTCTGTGCTTGCCGGCAGCCCACCGGGACCCCTCGGACTTTTCGTTCGCCAACAGCCTGTTTGTTGCCACCTCGGCCGTGTGCGTTACGGGTCTGACCCCGGTGACCCTGCACGAATACTTTTCGAACTTCGGCCTGGTCATCATCGCCGCCGGCGTGCAGGTCGGCGGTATGGGCATTCTGACTATCGCTTCTATGCTGGGCATGCTCATCTCCAAGAAGCTCGGGGTGCGCCAGCGGCTCATCGCAGCTCAGGCGACGAACACGTTCAAACTCGGTCAGATGGGCACGCTACTGCGCACCGTCATCAGCACGGTGCTCATTGTCGAGACGATCGTGTTCTTCGGACTGCTCATCGGCTTTCTTCGCCGCGGTGAACAGCTGGGCCAAGCGGCGGCCTCCGCAGCTTTCTATGCCATTTCGACCTACAACAATGCGGGCTTTGCCATTCACGATTCGGGCATGATCGCCTTCTCCGACGACTACTGGATCGTCTCCACAGTGATGTTCTCCGCTTTTGTGGGCTCACTGGGCTTCCCGGTGGTGCTCATCATGGGAGTCCTGTGGAACCGCCCCCGCCAGTGGGATCTGCACACCAAGCTCACACTCACGACCTCGCTCATTCTGCTGGCCGTCGGCAGCGTTCTCATAGCAATCTTCGAGTGGGGCAACGAAAAGACGCTGGCGGGCACCGGCGTCGTCAACTACGCGTTCCAGTCTGTTTTCATGTCGCTGACCGCGCGGTCTTTGGGTATGAACACCGTCGACGTCGCATCCATGTCAGATGCCAGCCACTTGGCGCTCGACGTTCTCATGTTCATCGGCGGCGGCTCTTCGTCTACCGCCGGGGGCATCAAAGTCACCACCCTTGCGGTGCTCGTGCTGGCCGCCTGGGCGGAAGCGCGCGGCGCCCGGGACGCTGTTGCCTTCAAGCGGCGCATCGACCCGTCGGCTGTTCGCCTGGCGATCTCCGTGACGATTGCAGGGTTCATCATCGTGATCGGCGGAACCATGGCGATGCTGGCCATGACCCACGAAGACCTCGATGACGCCCTCATGGACGTAATCTCTGCCTTCGGCACGTGCGGGCTGTCCTCCGGGTTCACTGAGAGGGCACCAGAACCGGCGCTGTACATTCTGAGCCTGCTCATGTTCCTGGGCCGACTGGGTACTATCTCCCTGGCGGCCGCACTGTCACAGCGCGACTCGCTGACTCATTTCCGCCACCCGGAAGAAAGGCCGATCATTGGCTAAGCGCAAACAGAAGACCGACAACTCGTCGGTGCTGGTGGTCGGTCTTGGCCGCTTCGGCGCGTCGACTGCCGAAAACCTGATGAAGCTCGGCAGGCAGGTGCTGGCTGTCGAAAGAGACCCGGGCAAGGTAGCGGAATTCGCAGGCAAGCTCACCCACGTTGTCGAAGCCGATGCCACCAACCTCGAGGCCCTGCGCCAGCTGGGAGCCGAAGACTTTTCAACCGCCGTGGTCGGCATCGGAACCTCGATCGAAGCGTCGGTGCTGACCACCGCTAACCTCGTCGACATTGGAATCGGGCAGGTGTGGGCGAAGGCCATCTCGAATTCTCACGGCAAGATTCTGCACCGGATCGGCGCCGAACACGTGCTCTACCCGGAATCTGAGGCGGGAGCCCGCGTAGCCCACCTGGTGTCATCGCGCATGCTCGACTACATCGAGTTCGACGACGGGCACTTCGCGGTCGTCAAAATGCGCCCGCCGAAAGAAGTGCAGGGCTTCACGCTGGGCGAATCAAAGATCCGCGATGACTACGGCGTCACGGTCGTGGGCGTCAAATCGCCCGGCCGCGACTTCACCTACGCCGAACCCAGTTCGCGCATCGGCGAACACGATGTGCTCATCGTCGCAGGCCACGTCGAGCTGCTGGGCCGTTTCGCCGGGCGGCCTTAGACGGCTCTGCGACCGTCGGCAGCGAACCGGCCGGTGGGCCTGTGCAGCTTCCCAGTCAGCTGTTTTCGCGCTCCATTGCGGCGGCCTTGTCAGCTGCGGCCCGTGCTGCGCGGACGACGCTCTGTTCGAAGCCGTCGGCTTCAAAGGAGTCAACCGCGGCGGCAGTTGTGCCGCCGGGGTGGGCAACGGCCCGGCGCAGCTTCGCAGGATCAGGGTCGGCTGCCAGCAGCAGACCCGCCCCTTCTGCAGTGGCGACGGCCATGCGGCGCGCTGTGTCTTCATCCAGGCCGAGTTCTTGACCTGCGGCAATGAGCTTTTCTGCCAGCAGGAAGAAATAGGCCACCCCGGAACCTGAAATGCCGATCATGCCGCCGATTGCCGATTCGGGCACCGTGAACACCTCACCGGCACCCGACAGGAGCCTCGTAAGAGCCGCAGTCTGCTCTTGCGACATCGTGTTGTCCGGTGACACCGCGATGACGCCCTTGCCGATCGCAGAAGGGGTGTTCGGCATAATCCGCGCAATGGGGTTGTTCGGGAAGGCTTCGGCCAGTGTGTCCAGCGAAACCCCCGCGGCCATGGACACAATGACGGCCTCCTTGGCGAGAGCTTCGGCAAAGCTCGCAGCCGTTTCGCGGATTGCCCACGGCTTGACTCCCAGGAAGACGAAGTCCGCCCCGGCGGCTGCATCGGCGTTGGAGCTCTCGCTGTCTTCGGTCGCGTTCGCCTCAATTCCGAGGTCTTGTGTGAGCCGATCGGCCGATGCGCGCGAATGTGTGGTTGCGCGGACGCTCTCAGCATTGAGCGCATCTGTGCTCAACATTCCCTTCAGCAGGGAAGATCCCATGCTTCCCGCTCCGATGATGGAGACTGTCACAGCCATTTCTGCTCCTTTTCTTCTGTCGCCGTCCTAGCAGCCAAGCCCCAGGTGCTGCCGGGTGAAGGCCAAAGATTCCGCCAGCATGTCCATGCGCGTGGACTTTTTGCGCGCAAAGCGCGTGTTGACTTCAATGACCGCTTCGCCAGACCAGTTGACCTTAGCCAAGTACTGCAGGCACTCTTTGACCGGCATTTTTCCGCGCCCGGGCACCAGGTGTTCGTCCATGAGGGAGCCCGCGCCGTCGGTCACGTGGAGCACGCGCACGCGATCGTGGATCTGCTGCAGGGTCTCCAGGGCGTTCATTCCCGCCGTCGATGCGTGTGAGAAGTCAAACGTCATATTGTCGTAGTCTTCGTCCAGCGGGTTCCAGTCCGGATAGTAGATCTGCAGTTCGCGCACACCGGCTCGCCACGGGTACATGTTCTCCACCGCCAGGCGCACACCGGTTTCATGTGACAGTCGGCGCACTCCGTCGACGAAGCCGCGCGCATAGTCTCCCTGCCAGCGAAACGGCGGGTGCAGAACAACGGTTTCGGCCCCAACGTCGAGCGCGAGCTTCGCGGTCAGGCGCAGCTTTTCCCAGTTGTCTTTGTGCATCACCCGCGGCAGCAGCAGAAGCGTCGGAGCGTGCAGCGACAGCACCGGCAGGCCCGTGCGCTGAGCGTATTCGAGGATGTGCGAGGCACTCTGCGTACCCGGATTGTCGGTGATCATGATCTCGACACCGTCGTAGCCCAGTGCAGCCGCCGTTTCGAAGGTGTTCTCCACTGTCATGGGGTACACCGAGGATGACGAAAGTCCCACGCGGATCCGTCCGTCAGAGGTGTGCACTGCGCCGTACTCGTACACGGGATTGTTCTCAAAATAGGCGCGGTGGCGCAGGGAATCTGCGCGAGCGCGGTTCTTCTTCGTGAACGCCTTACGAGGTGTTTTGTCTGTCACGCTTTCAGTTTAGGCGCACCCGGCTGACCCGGTCAGACCACTCCGTTAGACATCGGCACCGTGCTTGCCGTTGGTAGTCGTGGGGGTTTCGTCGCCGTCGAGCGTTTGGCGCACAGAGACGGGCTCTGCGGTGTCCAGCAGGTCCAGTTGGCGCATGATGATGCCTTCGCGCAGCGCCCAAGGCGAAATCGCCATCTTCTCGACTCCGAAGATGGTGAAAGCCGCATCCGCAACAATCGCGCCGGCAAGCACCTGGCCGCCGCGGTTCTCGGACACTCCTGGCAGGTCGGCCCGCTGGGCGGGTGTGCGCGATGCAAGTTCCTCGATTATCCGGGGCATGTCTTTTGCGTGCAGGTAGCGCGGAACGTAGATGCCGTGGCTCGACGGTGCCGCTCCGGCAATGCGGGCCAGGGAGCGGAAGGTCTTGGATGAGCCGACTATCTGGTCGGGTTTGCCCACTCGGTTGATCTGGCCGGCGACCTTGCCGATTGTGTGGCGGGCGTGCCTGCGCAGCTGCGCGATTTCGTCGGGGTTGGGAAGTTCGTGGTTCAGGTAGTGGTTGAGCATACGGCCTGCACCCAGCGGCACCGAGACTGCCGCATCGGGGTATTCGTCAGTTCCGGCGGCCAGTTCGAACGATCCTCCGCCGATGTCCATCATCAGGATCTTGCCAGCTGACCATCCGAACCAGCGGCGGACCGCCAGGAAGGTGATGCGCGCTTCGTCCTGCCCGGACATGACGTTGAGGATCAGGCCGGTCTGTTCGTGAATCTTGTCGATGAGCTTCTGCCCGTTGGGGGCTTCGCGCAGGGCCGATGTGGCAAAGGCCAGAATCCGCTCCGCGCCCTGTTCTTCTGCTTCGACAATGGCTTCGCGGCAGAAGTGCAGCAGCCTGTTGGCCCCGTATTTCGACAGCGAACCGTCGTCTTTGAGATGTTCGGCCAGCCGCAGAACTTCCTTGTGGGATGAGGCCGGAAGCGGCGGGGCACCTTCGTGGGCGTCGACCACCAGCAGGTGAATGCTGTTGGATCCGATGTCGAGAACGGCTAAGCGCATGGTCTGCATCTTACCGCGCGGTCCTATTATCGGAGGTATGCAGAACACCCGAGCCCCGTGGATTGCGGCGACTTTCATTATGACCGTTGCTGCGGTTGTGTTCTCCCGCCTGCCTCAGCTGCATGATCTGCGGCTGTATTCTCTGATTGCCGCGCTGGCGTTCTTCTTGGCCGGGCTCGTCATGGCCGGCCGCTCGCTGCGCGAGGCCTGGGCCCGCAGACGCAGCCAGCGGCGGCGCTGACGCAAGCTTCAGATCACCACATGGGCGGACGCTGCTCGCCGTCGTACGGGAAGCGGTCACGGAAGTCTGCGGCTATTGTCTGCATGTCGACAAAGCGCACGCCCTCGTGACCGCCGATGTAGTCGATCAGCCGTTCGAGCATGAGCAGCACCTGCGGGCGACCGGCGACGTCCGGGTGGAGCGTGATCGGGAAGATGGCGTAGTCCAGTTCGCGGTAGATCCAGTCGAACTGGTCTTTCCACAGCTCTTCGATCGACCTGGGGTTGACGAAGCCGTGGGAATTGGGGCTGCCCTTGATGAACATCATGGGCGGGAGGTCGTCAACGTACCAGTTGGCCGGAATCTCTACGAGGTCTACCGACTTGCCGTATTCCAAGGGCACCATCCATTCGGATGCCTGCTTGGAGTAGTCGATCTTCGTCCACTTCTCACCCGTCCGCGCGTAATAGGGAACGAAGTCGCCGTGGCTCTGTGAGTGGTCGTAGTCGAGGCCGAACTCCAGCAGCAGCTCAGCTGTGCGCTCTGACATTTCCCACCAGGGAGCAACATAGCCCTTCGGCTGTTGTCCGGCGAGCTTGGCCAGAACCTCCAGGGAGCGCTCCATGACGTCGCGTTCCTGCTGAGCGGTCATGTCCACGGGGTTTTCGTGACTGTAGCCGTGCGCACCGATTTCGTGTCCGGCGTCGACGATCATTTTGACCTGTTCGGGGAAGGTCTCGGCGGAATGGCCGGGCACAAACCAGGTTGCGGGCAGTTCTCGCCGAGTGAGCATCTTTAGCAGGCGGGGAACCCCGATTTCACCGGCGTAGATGCCACGCTGAATGTCGTTCGGCGAATCCTGCCCACCGTAGGATCCAAGCCAACCGGATACAGCGTCGATGTCGATGCCGAAGCTGACCAGAATATCTTTCTTCGCCATGGGGCCTCCCTTCGCCCACCGGCAGAACCGCTGGTGAGCTAGTTCTGTCTGACGGGCGGCTGCCCGCCAGCGTCCGACTCCTGAGAGCCGGTTCACTTCAAGTATGACACCGGCGCAGCCCTGGGCGGGAGAGTCTGTCGGCTCAGTCGGGGAAGTCTGTTCGGCTTATGCTGAAATCGGGGCGGCGACGCTCGAAGAACGCTTCCTGTCCCCTGCTGATTTCCTTCGCATAACTTTCAGCCAGCCAGCCACCCTCGGCAGCCGTGAGGTGATCACCGCGCAGAATCCGCTTGGCCGCGGTCTGCGACAGAGCCGAACGGCCCGCAATCGTCTTCGCCTTCTCAACTGCCGTGGCCAGTGGGTCTTCGGAGACTTCGTGGAAGAAGCCCAGGTTGTTCATCCGGTCGAAGTCGACGATGTCTGCCGTCAGCAGAATGTAGCGGGCAAAGGACTCCCCCAGAACAGCTGCGAGCCTGCGCGTGGGTCCAGGCGGGTAGACGAGTCCCAGGCGGCCGGCCGTCACACCGTAGATCGAGCCGGGTTTGGCGATCCGCACATCGCACGCGGCTGCGATTTCTGTGCCGCCGCCCACGCAGTTGCCCTCAATCGCTGCAATCGTCGGAATGTCGACGTTCTCAACAGCGGCTTCCGCATTCGCGTTGGTGTTCCAGAACTCCTGCAGCGGCACGTTGAGGTCGTTGATGTCAGAACCGGCCGAGAAATGGCCGCCGGCGCCGGTGATGATGAGCACTGACACCTTTGGGTCGGCGTCGATGGCCGAGACGATTCCCGGCAGCGCCAACCACATTTCACGCGACAGGGCGTTGCGCTTTTCCGGCCGGGAGATGGTCAGTGTGGCAATGCCGTCTTCAACGCCGTATTCAAAGCCCTCAACCAGGGGGATATCTGCGGGGGTGGGCTGCTGATCTGTCATTTCTCTCCTCTGTTTGGCCGGTTCTGTGTGTGCGAAAGATGCCAATACGCACACGAGGCGGAGCCCAGAAAAGCCGGACTCCGCCTCGGTTGTGCTGCTTATGTCAGCGGTCGGTGGGAACCTCGCGCTGGTCGTAGCCGGAGTAGGCCGACAGCGGGCGGATCAGAGCGTTGTTGGCGGTCTGCTCCATGATGTGTGCCGTCCAGCCGGTGATGCGGGCCATGACGAAGATGGGCGTGAACTGTTCGGTGTCGAAGCCCATCAGGTGGTAGGCCGGGCCCGACGGGTAGTCGAGGTTCGGGTAGATGCCCTTGCGGGACACGAACTCTTCTTCGAAGGTGTTGTAGAGGTCGAGCAGTTCGTCAGCGCCCTTGACTTTGACCATGTCTTCAAACGCTGCGCGCATGGTGGGAACGCGCGAATCGCCGTTCTTGTACACGCGGTGGCCGAAGCCCATGATCTTCTGCTTGTTGGCAAGCGCGTTGTCAATGTATTCGGAGGCTTTGTCGGCCGTGCCGACTTCGGCCAGGGTCGCCATGACAGCTTCGTTTGCACCGCCGTGCAGAGCGCCCTTCAGTGCTCCGATGGCACCGGCGACCGAGGAGTGCATGTCCGAGGTCGTCGAGGTGATGACGCGGGCGGTGAAGGTCGAAGCGTTGAAGGAGTGCTCGGCGTAGAGGATGAGCGAAATGTCGAAGCAGCGAACGACTTCCTTCGCCGGAACTTCGCCGAAGACCATGTGGAAGAAGTTCTCCGCGTAGGTCAGGTCTTCCTTCGGGGCGATCGGGTCGAGCCCGTGGCGGCGGCGGTGGTCAATGGCCACGACGGTCGGCAGCTGGGCGTAGAGGCGTTCGGCCTTCGCGCGGTCGGCTTCTGGGCTGTTGTCTTCCGCCTGGGGGTCGACAGCACCGAGGTAGGCCACCGCGGTCTGCACCACGTGCATGGGGTGGGTGTCCTTCGGCAGACCCAGGATGAGGTCGACCAGCTTGGGGTCGATGTCGCGCTGGCTGCGTTCGCGCTCGGTGAACTCAGCGAGCTGTTCGGCAGTCGGCAGTTCGCCGTTCCAGATGAGGTAGGCGACTTCCTCAAAGCTGCAGTTGGCGGCCAGTTCCTGCACCGGGTAGCCGCGGTAGGTCAGCGAGTTGGTTTCCTGAACGACCTTCGAGATTTCGGTGGTGTCGACGACAACACCGGCCAGGCCCTTCTTGATTTCCTGTTCGGTCACTGGTGACCCTCCTGTGAGAAGTTGAAGACGTGGGCGTCGAACTCGTTGTACGCCGAGTAGTCGATCGTTTCATAGAGGTCAGCACGGGTCTGCATTGTGCTGACGAGGCTTTCCTGCGTGCCTTCGGTGCGGATGACCTGCAGGCCGCGCTTGATGGCGCCCATTGCCAGGCGCAGTGTTGTGACGGGGTAGATGACGAGCTTGACGCCTGCCGATTCGAGCTGCTGCGTGGTGAACAGTTCGCTCTTGCCGAACTCGGTCATATTGGCAAGGATCGGGGCGTCGACGGCCTTGGCGAACTGTTCGAATTCACCGAGGTCGCGCATTGCCTCGGGGAAGATGAGGTCTGCACCGGCGTCGATGTACGCCTTGGCGCGGTCGATTGCGGCGTCCAGGCCCTCACCGGCGCGGGCGTCGGTGCGGGCGCACAGGACGAAGTTTTCGTCGCGGCGACCGCGCACGGCAGCCGAGATGCGCTTGACCATTTCTTCTGTGCTGACGATCTCTTTGCCGTCCAGGTGGCCGCAGCGCTTGGGGTTGACTTGGTCTTCCAGGTGCATGCCGGCGATTCCGGCGTCTTCCATTTCCTGCACCGTGCGGGCGACGTTCATCGCCTCGCCCCAGCCGGTGTCGGCGTCGATGAATGTGGGCAGGTTCGTCACGCGCGAGATTGCGCGGCCGTGTTCTGCGACTTCCGTCAGCGTTGTCAGACCGATGTCGGGCAGGCCTTGGTCAGCGGAGAAAGCACCGCCGGAGATGTAGACGCCTTCGAAGCCCTCCTGCTCGATGATCTGAGCGTTGATCGGGTTGATGGCTCCGGGGAACTGAACGATTTTGTCCCCGGCCAGCAGCCGACGGAACTCTTCGCGGCGTTTGTGCGCCGGGGTGGTTGCTCCAAGCATGTGTTTCCCTTCTGATGGATTCCAGCTAGCGGGTGCGAGCCTGCCGCGCCCGTGTGGACGCGGCAGGCTCGCGTCATCTGCGATCAGAGATCAGAAGATGCCCGATGTGGTGGTCTTCTCCAGGCCGTCGACGACGAACGACAGTTCGCCGATTGCCTTGCCGTCAAGCTCGGCGAGGTTTTCTGCCAGGTCGATGAAGCGCTTCTGTTCGGAGTCCGACACGATGCCCTCGGCGAGCGTGTGGAACTTCTTAATGTAGTCAGCGCGCTCGAACGGACGTGCGCCGTTGGGGTGGGCGTCTGCGACAGCGAGTTCGTCGACCAGGGTCGAACCGTCTTCGAACTCGATTTCCACGCGACCGCCGAATGCCATTTCGTCTGGGTCGGTCGAGTGGTAGCGGCGGGTCCACTCGGGGTCTTCGCGGGTTTCGATCTTGTGCCACAGTTCGACCGTTTCGGGGCGTGCGGCACGTTCCGGTGCGTAGGAGTCGTTGTGGTGCCAGCCCTGGTCTTCCATTGCCACGGCGAAGATGTACATGATCGAGTGGTCGAGGGTTTCGCGCGAAGCCTTCGGGTCCATCTTCTGCGGGTCGTTTGCTCCAGTGCCGATCACGTTGTGCGTGTGGTGCGAGGTGTGGATCGTGATCTTCTTGATCTTCGAGAAGTCGTCGATCTGCTTGCCCATCTTGCGGGCGAGGTCGATGAGCGCCTGCGCCTGGTATTCGGCGGAGTGCTCCTTGGTGTAGGTGTCCATAATGGCGCGCTTGGCTTCGCCCTTGCCCGGCAGCGGGACGGTGTAGCGGGCTTCTGGACCGGAGAGGATCCAGGCGATGAAGCCGTCTTCACCTTCGTAGATGGGGTTCGGGGCACCTTCGCCGCGCATTGCGCGGTCGACCGATTCGATGGCCATCTTTGCGGCGAACGCGGGTGCGTGTGCCTTCCAGGACGAGATTTCGCCCTTGCGCGACTGGCGGGTGGCAGTGGTCACGTGCAGTGCCTGACCGATGGCCTGGAAGATGACTTCTTTGTCCAGGTGGAGCATGGCGCCGATGCCGGCTGCCGATGCGACGCCGAGGTGTGCAACGTGGTCGATTTTGTGTTCGTGCAGGCAGATGCCCTTGACCAGGTCGACCTGCATTTCGTATGCGGTCGCGATGCCGTTGATGAGGTCCTTGCCGCCGATTCCCTTGTGCTGGGCGACTGCGAGGACAGCCGGGATGTTGTCGCCGGGGTGCGAGTAGTCCTTCGCGAGGAAGGTGTCGTGGAAGTCAAGTTCGCGCACGGCTACGCCGTTGGCCCATGCCGCCCATTCGGGAGACACGCGGTAGTCGGTCGCCAGGCCGAAGATGTTGGCGCCGGGGGCCAGTCTGTGCGGCATTGCCTGTTCGCGGGCCGAGGTCGGGGCCTTGCGGTGGACCGATGCGGCGGCAACTGCGGCGTTGTCGATGACGCGGTTGATGACCATGTCCTGGACGTCGGCGTCGACCGGAACCGGGTCGACTGCGACTTCGGCCATCTTGTAGGCGAGTTGGTCTTCGTGAGCCAGCTTTTCGGTGCTCTTGTACGTGCGTACTTCGTGGTTGATCATGGGTTCTCCTCTGTGGTTGACCATGGTCGCGAAGGTGCGCGGGCGCGCACCCCGAAAGTATCTTGATATCAAGATAAGTCTAGCGTGACCGACTGCTCACTGTGCAACCGGCCACACTGTTTGTCCTAGGTCTCACTCTGCGGACATGCTCGAGCTTATGTTCCGAGCAGATCCCGTAGTCTGCCTGTGGTTGCCCGAAACACCCCGACTGCACATTCCCGCCCGCCGCCCAGCGGCCAGCCAGCGTCGAAAGGAAGCCCGAATGACACCGACCACCGCCATCAGCCGCCTCGAACTGCGCAGGCTGATCGACCGTTCCTTTGTCGAAGACGCACCCGCCGGGGACATCACGGCACAGACGTTCATCCCGGAGTCTGCTCCTTTCACCGGTGCTGTGTCCGCTCGCGAACCGGGCGTGATGGCAGACGGGGGCGTTTTCGCCGAAGTCATGAAGGCGGCTGCGGAGGAAAGCCGGACTGCGCCCGTTGAAGTTGAGGTGCTTATTGCCGATGGGCAGGAGTTCGCTGCCGGTGACCACCTGATCCGCATGTCCGGGCCGGCCCGCGCGGTGCTTCTGGGCGAGCGCCTGGGGCTGAACCTGCTGCAGCGCATGTGCGCGATTGCCGCTGCCACCAAAAAGTTCACTGACGAGGCGCAGCGCGGCTTTGCGCGCAGCTCACGGGGGCAGGGCTCGGTGCGGGTGGCCGACACCCGCAAGACAACACCGGGGCTGCGGTTCCTGGAACGGTACGCAGTGCGCTGCGGCGGTGGGCACAATCACCGCCGCGGACTGTCTGATGCCGTGATGCTCAAAGACAATCACCTGTCGCTGCTGGGCGAAGGGGACGCGCTCACACAAGCACTGCGCGAAGGCATCGCCGAGCTTGGCCACACTGTGCACGTTGAGGTCGAAGTGGATCGAAGGGAGCAGATCGAGCCGGTTGTCGCAGCGGGCGTAGACACCATCATGCTTGATAACTTCACCCCCGAACAGCTGCGCGAAGGCGTCGAGCAGGTGGCAGGCCGTGCTGTCGTGGAGGCAAGCGGAGGGGTCAATCTGAGCACGATTGCGGACATTGCCGCCACCGGCGTCGACGTCATCTCCGTTGGCGCTCTGACTCACTCGGTCGTCAACCTCGACCTGGGCCTCGACGCTCTGGACTGACGTGGGCCCACTCTGATCGAGAGGGGCTGATCTCAGCGGTTTCTGCCGCTACGATTGCCCCATGACGCGCACAGCTCTGGACTACGACAACAACTGGTTCTCAGCAGACGAACTGGCTTACCTGCGCCGCCGACTGCCGATCACCTATGTGCACGCCGTTCCGCTTCTGCTGGGCACGGCAGGCGAAGTCGAGCGCATCGGACTGCTCATGCGCCAATCGGAAGGCCGACTGGGGCGCGAACTCGTGGGCGGACGCGTCAAGTATCACGAGCCTTTGCGAGCCGCCCTGCAGCGGCACCTCGAAAGTGATCTGGGCCCGCTCGCGCTGCCGCGCATGCCGGAATCGCTCACCCCGTTCCACGTTGCCGAGTACTTTCCAACAGAGGGCGAATCTCGCTATTACGATCCGCGGCAGCACGCAATTGCGCTGTGCTACACGGTTCCCGTCACCGGAGAGTGCCAGCCCAGCCAGGACGCGCTGTCCGTTGACTGGTACACCCCGGCCCAGGCAGTCGCAGACACCGTGGCCGCAGACATGGCGCACGGACAGCACAACATTGTGAAACTTGCCCTGGCCCACTGCGGAGCGCTCCCGTAAGCCGCGGTTCTGCGCAGCGGGCCGCTGCCGATCGGAGAGCTCCAGATGACCTATAACGGTACGGCCTGGTTGACGAGCCGAGAGCCTTTGCAGGTCGATGTGCTCGGACTGACCCTGAGCACACGAATACCAGATTTCGGCAACATGTCAGCTGCGGCGATTCTCCACCCTTTCGAGGACGAGAACGGCCGACCGCTCGAATGGCAGGAGGCTGACAAGACCCTGGGTGCGGACGCAATCGAACTCTCAGCGGGACGGGATCGGTTCTCACCTGCCACCGGAGAACTGGATCAGACTCAAGCGAAGACCCTGCTGCAGATTCTGTGCCCCTTTCGGACATCTGTGCTGCTTGGCTTCAGCGCGGATGTTCTGGTTACCCCGTCCTCACCGCATACCGATATGCATCGCAACGCAGAAGGCCGGATCGTCGCATCTGATCAGCAACTCGTGGCTGCCGGCAGTGAACGGTTCCTCATCCACCAGTTCACTGGTACGGGTCTTGAGCTGATGGAGTCGCTGCGTACAGCTCAGGGGTGGATCGAGTGGCCTGACTTGATGTGGGCAGATGACAGAACCTGGATGCTCGATTCGCATTGGGATGCGCCGTTCACCGTCGTAGCCGCTGACGCGGAGACGATAGACCGCATCTCTTCGTGCCCTGGGCTCGACTCCTTAAAGCTCCGCTGAATGTTCGGATGACTTCTTGACTGGATCAACATCCCCGGTCAGTACACCTCCCGGTATTACGCCCCTGCTGTAAGGCGCACCTAGCCTTTCTTTGGAGCGCCTGTCCTTCGTGGCGGACCGCATCGAAAAGTACGACGCTTATGGCATGACAGAGAAAGCTGCATTCGCAGACCACGTCCAGCGAGACGAACCACACGGCGCTTCAGGCACCGCACAGAAACTCAACTGGCTGCGCGCCGGTGTGCTCGGCGCCAACGACGGCATTGTGTCAGTTGCCGCGGTTGTCGTCGGCGTTGCCGGTGCAACCGCCAACCTCGGCGCTATCGCCACAGCGGGTGCTGCCGCAGTGCTCGGCGGGGCAGTGTCGATGGCGCTGGGTGAATACGTGTCGGTGTACACGCAAAACGACGCAGAGCACGACATGATTGCGCGCGAAAAGCGCGAACTGGCCGAAGATCCAGACGGTGAACTCGAAGAGCTCACGGCCCTCTACCAGGAGCGCGGGCTGTCACGCGAAACAGCGGAAGCCGTTGCACAGGAACTCACGGCGAAGGATGCCCTGCGGGCACACCTGACAATGGAGCTCAACCTCGACGAAGACGATATTGTCAGCCCGTGGCACGCCGCATGGGCATCGTTCTTCGCCTTTCTCGTCGGTGCGATTCTGCCGATGCTCGCCATTCTCCTGCCGCCGCCCGAACTGCGCATCGGCGTCACTGCCGTGGCTACTCTCGTCGCACTCGGCCTCACGGGAGCCCTCGGGGCCAAACTCGGCGGAGGCTCCCCAACCAAGGCTGCCATTCGCGTGGTGATCGGCGGGGCCTTGGCGCTGCTGGTGACCTATCTTGTGGGCGCTTTTCTGGGAACCTCAGTGGGTGTGTAGGTTCCGAACGAGCAGAATCCACCCAGAAACGGTTTGAGCCGCGAACACTGTGTTCGCGGCTCAAACCGTTTTCTTATCCAGCGCAAGGCCGGGCGTGACGATCAGCTGCGCATCAGTTGGGGCGCAGCGGCAGGCCGTTGGAGTCCTTGGCGTTGCCCGCCAGCATGATGATGCCGTCGATGAAGCCCCACAGCGACCCAAAGCCCAGGGTCACGAACGTGACGATCAGCTGGGCAACACCGATGCCGACGTGGCCTGTGTAGAACCGGCCAACACCGAGACCGCCCAGGAGGATGCCGAGCAGGCCCGCAACCAGCTTGGACTTTTCGCTGTAGGGCAGACCCGTGACCGGGTCGTAGCCGTAGGGCGCGCCGGGCGAACCGGGCTGTCCGGGGGCCGCCTGGTATGTGCCGGGCTGACCGGGTGAGCCCTGCTGCCCCTGTCCGGGGTAGCCTGCGCCGGGCTGGCTGTACGAACTGTAGTCTGCCGACTGGTTCGACGGGGCAGCTTCCGGTGCGGGACCCGCATCCGACCCCTGCGAGGTGGTGCCGTCTGCGCTGTTCGGGACGCTGCTGTGGGGGTCGTTGGGCGGCTGAGCCATATTGTCCTCCGTGAATGTGATGTGTGCCTATACAGCAATACCGGTCAACACTGTACCCGGCTTCGCGCTCAGGTTGTCAGAACATGACGGCTGCCGACTGCTGTTTGCATCAGCAAAGCCGCCCAGCGGACGCTCACTCCGAGCTGTTGTGCCCCAGAAGCGCAGACAGCCGGAGGCGTTTCGCCCACGGCGGAACAAAACGTAGTTAACTGTGATGCATGGAACTATTCATCATCTATGTGGCGATTGTGTTTCTGTGCGGCCTTGCCGCGTGGGCTGTACGCCTGCCTCCGCTCATCGGCTTCCTAGCCGCCGGGTTCATCCTCCACGCACGGGGCGTGGAACAGCTCCAGGCGATGGAAGTCCTGGCCGACATCGGCGTCACGCTCATGCTTTTCGCCATCGGCCTGCGCTTGGACCTGAAAGCGCTCACGGACAAGGCCGTGTGGCTCACAGCCGGCGTTCACATAGTGATCATGACCGCTATAAGCGCAGCTTTCATCACCGCACTCAATATTCTCGGCGCATTCGGGCCGACCGATTTTCAGGTTGCACTGCGCATCGGCGTGGTGCTGGCGTTTTCGTCGACCATAGTGGTCATCAAAATCCTGCAGGACCGAGGAGACGAGCAGTCCCTCTACGGCAATATCTGTGTGGGCATCCTCATCATGCAGGACATTGCCGCCGTCGTGTTCATCAGCATTCTGCGCGGCGAAGCACCCAGCGCGTGGTCTCTCAGCCTGGTGCTGATCATTCCGCTTCTCATGGTCGCCACTCGCCGCTGGTACAAGCTCGGCCACGGTGAACTCGGCGCTCTCTTCGGCATCGCTATGGCCCTCATTCCCGGTTACGCGTTGTTTGAGTTCTTCGGCCTGTCCGGCAGCCTGGGAGCTCTCATCATGGGGCTCGTATTGGCCCGCTCCCCCGGCGCGGAACAGCTTTCTCACGCCCTGTTCACTTTCAAAGAGCTCATGCTGGTGGCTTTCTTCGTCAATGTGGGCTTCATGGGCCTGCCCACCATGCAGAACCTGGGCGATGCATTCCTGCTTCTGCTGCTCATCCCCGTGCAGGCAGTCCTGTTCTGGGCGATTCTTTGGTACTTGGGGCTGCGCAACCGCACGGCCGTGCTGGCTGCACTTCTGCTGGCGAACTATTCGGAATTCTCACTCATCATTGCGGCGATGGGCGTACACGACGGCTGGCTGGATACCCGCTGGATGCTGTCGCTCGTACTGGCGGTGTCGCTGAGCTTCATAGTGTCCGCAGTGCTCAACCCCCAGTCGGTTTCCCCGGCCACACACCTGGCCCAGCGTCTTCCGACCCGTCCTCCCCATCTGATTCATCCAGAAGACCGCCCAATCGAACTCGGCAGTGCACGCGCCCTCATCCTCGGCATGGGCCGCGTGGGTCAGGCCTGCTACGCGGAGCTGACGGGGATTCTCGGCGATGACCAGGTTCTGGGCGTCGAACACGACCCCGTGCGCGTTCGCGAACTTCAGGAGAAGGGCTTCAACGTGGTGGAAGGTGACGCTACCGACATCGACTTCTGGGCGCGCGTCAAAGCCGCCCACCAGATCGACATGATCATGCTCGCCATGCCCGCACAGCACGCCAATGTCGACACCGTGAAGGAAATCCACGCTTCTCACGTTGACACTGAGAACACCACGATCGCATCCGTGGCCATGTACATCGAAGACGTCGAAGAGCTCAGCGAATTGGGTCTCGACGTGGTGGTGCACTTGCAGGACGGCGCGGGTGAAAGCCTAGCCGAGCGCACCCTCATCAAGCACGCCCGCACCAAGGAGCAGTGACAGCGGGAGTCAGGAGCTGGTGACCACGGTGGTCGAGGCTGCAATGGCGGCGCTGGCTGCCATAATGGCGGCTTCGTCTGCGGCTTTCTTGATGGCCTTGCGCACCGCACTGTCAGCGGCCGAAGCTTCTGCGGCTTCCTGCGCCTGCTCGATGAGCTCCTTGCGATTCGGCGCGGAGCCGTCGATCGCGTGCTCCACCTTCTTCCCCGCGGCCAGAAACCCCAGGAGCGCGCCGGTGCGTTCGTCCACTTTCGGCGCTGTGCTGATGGGCCCGGTGTCCAGCTGGCGCGCAATCGACTTTCGCAGCTCATCACCGGTGACTCCCTCAGCCAGCCGCCACGCGGTGCCGGCGGGAATGAACAGAAACTTTTTCTGCTTGGAGCGCACAACGCCCAGCTCTTTCAGCCGCTCCATAAGCGAGCGGTGCAGATTCTCTGTCAACGCCTCTATGGCTTTCTGCGTTGTCAGAGGTTTTTTGCTTTTCTCCTGTTCATCCCTCAGACGTGCCAGCGCTGTCGCCAGAAACGGATCAGCAGGCGTCGTGCCTTCCGTGATCCCCACCCGAGGCCTCCTCTGCTGCAGGTCCGGCACAGCGACAGCACCGACCAGCACAAGATCACAGAAGACCGCCCCGGCGAGCATCGCATCGATGTCTTTGCCGGTGGCCACTGGGCCTTCGGGCTTGCTCAGCAGAACAATGAGGTCATCAGCAATTAGGCTCATAGCTCCAACTGTAGTGCCCCGGGCCCAGAAAAGCAGTGTTATCAGAAAATATTCGAGGTGACGAAAAGGCACGAGGTGGAACTCCACCTCGTGCCTTTTCTCATGACTTCCGCTCCTGTCGTCAGTCCTCGGACTGCGGCGGATTCTTTTTGCGCTTGGGCAGCAGAGCAGGTGCCGTGCGCTCGATGCGGTAGTCAATCCGGTTGTCCAGGCTCTCTTCCCATTCGCGGCGCATGCGGTCAGACCAGTCTTCGTCTGGCACCAATCCGCCTTCGGAAAGATCGTCAACCACAGCTTCGCGCACGTGCTCGGTCAGTGCCTGTGCGCGGCCCAACAGACGCTGACGCTCGATCAGCTTCTGGTCGAGCTTGAGCGAACGCAGAGTCGCAAAGCACATGAGCAGCAGAATGATGCTGAACGGCAAAGCGGTGGCAAGTGCGCCCGCCTGAATAGACTCCAAACCGCCCGACACCAGCAGGGCGATGGCGATCGCACCTTCGAGGAACGCCCACAGAACACGTGTCCACAGCTTCGGATTGGGGTGGCCGCCCGAGCACAGCATGCACACCACCAGCGAACCGGAGTCTGAGGAGGTGATGAAGAAGATCGTCACCAGAATGATCGCGATGACTGACAGCACACTTCCCAGCGGAAGCGTGTTCAGCACCTGGAAGAGCGCGCTTTCGGCCACAACGCCTTCGCCGGATGCCTTATCCCACAGGTCTCCCACCGTCAGCTGGCGCAGAATGCCGGTCGAACCCATCACCGAGAACCACAGGAAGCCGACCGCTGTGGGCACGAAAATGACGCCCATGATGAATTCACGAATTGTGCGGCCGCGAGAAATGCGGGCGATGAACACGCCGACAAAGGGTGCCCACGAAATCCACCAGCCCCAGTAGAACAGGGTCCAGGAAGAAGCCCAGGTCTGGCCGTCATCGCCAGTGTAGGTGGCGGTGTCCATCGTCATGTTGAAGAAATCGGCCAGGTAGAAGCCGAGGGACTCCACCAGATTGCGGAAGATGAAAACAGTCGGGCCCAGGATGATGATCGACACCAGCAGAACGCCTGCCAGAGTCAGGTTTCCCGTCGAGAGCCACTTAATGCCCTTGCCCAGGCCGCTGACCACGGATGTCGTGGCAAGCAGCGTGATGACCACGATGAGCACGACCAGCAGAGTTTCGCTCACCTCGCTGATCAGCCCCATCGACTGCACACCGGCAGCAATCTGCTGGACGCCCAGTCCCAGCGACGTAGCGACGCCGAAGATGGTTCCCATGACGGCGACGACGTCAACGGCATCGCCCAGCCAGCCGTGGACGCGTTTGCCCAGGATCGGTTCGAGTGCCCAGCGGATCGACACGGGGCGTCCGCGGCGGTGAATGCCGTAGGCCAGGGCCAGGCCGATGATGGCGTAGATCGACCACGGGTGCAGGCCCCAGTGGATGAAGGTTTGGGCCATGCCGTGTTTGGCCAGCTGTTCGGGCCCGCCTTCCCAGCCGGGCTTCGGGTCTGATGTCGCGTAGATCAGCGGTTCCGCCACACCGTAGAACACCAGTCCCACACCCATACCGGCGGCGAACAGCATGGAGAACCAGGGGATCAAGCCGAATTCAGGTTCTTCGTTGTCCCGACCCAATCTGATTCCGCCGTACTTGCTCAGCCCGAAGTACAGGGCGAACACGATGAAGATCGCCACCACGAGCATGTACCACCAGCCGAGCGCACTGACGATCCACTCCTGCGCAGTGGTCAGAACAGTGCCGGTGACATCGGGCAGGGCGATCGCGGCGACCGTGAGGACCGCCGTGATGATGAGCGAGGGCCAGAAGACTCGCGGGGTGACGAAGCCCCGGCCGATTCTCACGCCCTGCGCGCGCAGCTGCCCCGTAATGCGCAGGTCAGCCGCTTCATTGTCGATGGGGCGGACTTCGCCTGCCTCAGGGTCGAGCGGGTCGACCAGTGCGACGTCCTCAGATTGGCTGAGTCTGTCTTCTAGGTCTGTGTGGGCGTCGGGGCGTTTGGCCGAATTGTCGGCTGTCATCCTTCGTCCTTTTCTGTCAGCTGATGTCTGGTCAAATCTCCACACTACACAGGCACGGTTTTCGCAGGAGGTTTGCAGACTGTACCGCGTGGACGTTTGGGGCTGGGTTCTGCCGTTGTCGAAGGCTTACGAGGCGGAGGCCGGTCTGGTCTGCTGCCGCTGTGTCAGTGCCTCATGGCACTCTGTGCATATGACTTACGAATGCACCGACTGCGGCTACCGAAGCCCCAAGTGGCTTGGCCGCTGCCCCAAGTGCGGGGAATGGGGAACTTTGGAAGAGGCCGTCCAGCTGGGTGCTTCTGCCAAGACGAAAGCGACTAAGCCGACAGCGCTCACTGCTGCCAAACCCATGACGGAAATCGATCCCGCCTCAGCTCGTGCACGCTCCACGCAGGTCGATGAACTCGATCGTGTGCTCGGCGGCGGGTTTGTTCCCGGTGGGGTTGTTCTGCTCGCGGGTGAACCCGGTGTGGGGAAGTCGACTCTGCTGCTGGATGTTGCGGGCAAGGCCGCTGCGGTCGGGCAGCGGGTTCTCTACGTGACGGGCGAAGAATCCCAGGGGCAGGTGCGCGGTCGCGCGGAGCGAATCGGTGCGGTGCAGTCAAACCTTCTGCTGGCGGCAGAAACTGACCTCGCCACAGTGCTGGGCCAGATCGAGGCGGTTTCTCCGGACCTTCTGATCGTTGATTCCGTGCAGACCATAGGGTCTTCGGAGGTCTCCGGGGTTCCCGGAGGTGTCACCCAGGTTCGGGAAGTCGCCGCGTCGCTTATTCGCGAAGCAAAGGTGCGCGGCCTTCCCACTATTCTCGTAGGCCACATAACCAAGGACGGCAATGTCGCAGGTCCGCGGCTGTTGGAACACCTGGTGGATGTCGTGTGCAGCTTCGAAGGCGACAGACATTCGCGCATGCGGATTCTGCGAGCGCTGAAGAACCGCTATGGCACAACTGACGAAGTGGGCCTGTTCGACATGGACGAAACCGGCATCAGCAGTGTGGTTGACCCGGCGCAGATGTTCGTCGGCTCGTCGAACTCCCCGGGAACCTGTTTGACGGTTGCGCTCGAAGGCAAACGCGCCATGATTGTCGAAATCCAGGCGCTGGTTGATCCACAGGAGGGCGGCGGGTCACCGCGGCGGGTGGTCAACGGGCTCGACTCTTCCCGTGTCGCTATGAACATCGCCGTTGTCGGCCGCAGTTTGGAACAGAGCATCAGCGGCCGGAATGACGTCTACGTGTCGACCGTCGGCGGCATCAAACTGTCCGAACCTGCAGTCGATCTGGGCGTGTGCCTGGCCTTAGCCGGGGCATATGCCGGCAGACCGCCCAAAGACAGGCTGGTTGCAGTCGGCGAAATCAGCCTCTCGGGTGAAATCCGCCGTGTTCCGGGAATTCAGCAGCGCCTGATCGAAGCATCTCGGCTGGGATTCAGCCGTGCCATTGTTGCTCAAGGGTCGCTCACCGACATCACGGTGCCGGTGGGCATGCGCGTGGCAGAGTGCACATCACTGCGCGATGCCGTCGACATCGCCTACAGCTGATCACTCTGCGCAGTTAGGCCAGGTCCCGGCGGGTATGCGCTGGCCCGCCGCCCCTGAGCAAGAACACAGCTCAGCCAATGGCCTTTGCGTGGCGACGGGCGGTTTCAACGTAGTGCGCTGCTGACTGCGGCAGGAAGTCGAGTTCTTCCTGAGTGAGTTCACGGCGAACTTTCGCGGGAGCACCGGCGACAAGCGAACCATCGGGAACTTCTGTGCCTTCCAGCACCAGAGCACCGGCGGCCACAAGACAGTCCTTGCCGATCCGCGCCCCGTTCATGATGGTGGCGGACATGCCGATGAGCGTGCGATCGCCAATGGTGCTGCCGTGAACAACAGCGCTGTGGCCGACGGTCACGTCGTTGCCGACAGTGCACGGAAAGTCTTCGTCAGCGTGCAGAACCACATTGTCCTGCAGGTTGGTGCGCTCTCCCACCGAGATCGTCGCGGTGTCACCGCGGACTGAAGCTCCGTAGAAAGCACTGGAGTCTTCGGCCATGATCACATCGCCGGAAAGAGTGGCTGTCGGAGCGAGAAAAGCGGCGTCGTCAGCTTTCGGGACGCCATTGTCCAGAGGAATGATGTGTGCCATGTCACCATCTTAGCCAGCAGCGGCCGTGTGGTTCCACCCGCCGGTCCTCAGTTCTTGCTGTCCTTCTTGTCTTCCTTACCGCTCTGGTCTGCTTTGTCGTCCTTTTTGTCCGAGCCGTCTTTGCCGCCTTCATCAGAGTTGTCTTTGCCGTCATTGGGCTTTCCGACAACGGTGAAGTCGTGCGGCGGGCTAGCCGCGTCACCCAGCTTCACAACCAGCTGGTATTGGCCCGGCTCGAAGCTGTCAGCCGTTTTGTTGCAGTTCTGGTCCGTTGGCACGAGCGACCACGTCAGCGAGGTCTTCTTCGCAGATCCCGGTGCAAACACCCGCTGTTCGTCCTGTCCCTCACTGGAACACCATGCTGAGTCCCACACGGTTTTGTCATTCTGCTGAATGATGAACTGCTGCGAAGCAGAGCCGACCTCAATCTGACACTCAGCGCTGTGCTCATTCTTGACGTTGAGAGTCATGGTGGCCTTGTCGCCGGCCTTGTACTTGTCTTTGTCCATCCCCGCGGTGAGGGTCACCTGATCAGTGGGGCACACGCCGCTGGCTTCATCGCCCTGCGGCCCGGGGGCTTCTTCCTTCTGCTCGGAGTCCGCTTCTCCAGCAGCCGACTGGGGTTCTTGTTCCGGTTTGGCGGTCTGGTCGCCAGAGCCGGACAGTGCCTGCACAAGCAGGACGATTCCGACGATGAACAGGGCCAGGATCAACACGGCCAAGCCCAGCACCGTCATGCGGCGGCGTCGATACACTTCGGGAGGATGGCGGCGCACGGGCGCCGTCGGCCTCGGAGCACTGGAAGGAGTCATCCCTTTGAGCGTACGTCGCCACACCGCTTCCGTCCGTGGGACACACCGCCGACCGGATGATCTGGAAGCTCTGCACACCGCGGTGATCGACTGGTTTGCCCGGCACGAGCGCCCACTGCCTTGGCGCAGGCCCGGCACATCCGCGTGGGGTGTTCTGGTGTCCGAGGTGATGTCGCAGCAGACACCCATGTCCCGTGTGGCACCCCGCTGGACCGAGTGGATGCGCAAGTGGCCCACCCCCGCGGACCTGGCCTCCGCCTCGACTGCGGATGTTCTTCTGGCCTGGGACACGCTGGGCTATCCTCGGCGCGCACTGCGACTGCAGGAGTGCGCGCGCGTGATTGTCGCCGACCACGGCGGGCAGGTGCCGAACGATGAGGACACCCTGCTGAGTCTGCCCGGAATCGGGGCCTACACGGCGGCTGCCGTCGCGGGGTTTGCCTTCGGGGCGCGCACGGCGATCCTGGACGTCAACATCCGCCGGGTGCTCGCCCGGGCGGTTGACGGCCATGAGCACCCCGGCAGCGCCACAAAGGCCGAGGCGGCCTGGGCCCGGGAACTGCTCCCGCAGGAACCGCAGCAGTCTGTCCGCTGGAATGCCGGGACCATGGAGCTTGGCGCTTTGGTGTGTACATCTCGCAGCCCGCGGTGCGAAGACTGCCCGCTGCTTTCAAGCTGCGCTTGGGTGTTGGCGGGCAAGCCGTCCAGTCCAGAGCGCAAACCGAAAACCCAGGCCTGGCACGGAACCGACCGTCAGCTGCGCGGAGCGATCATGGGTCTGCTGCGCACTGCCCACGGATGTCCCGTGCGTGCGGATCTGCTTGTCGCAGACACCGTCGATTTCGATGTGGACGCGAATCTTGTGCTGCCGACCGAGGTGCAGGATGGGATTGCGAAAGTGCGTCGCCTAGCTGACGGCACGAGGGTTTCGCGCCTCATTGACGACCTTGAGGCCGATGGGCTGCTGTGCCGACAGCCGCCAGAACAGCCGGGAGCGCACAACGGCAGCGTTCTCACGCTTCCGCAGGGGCAGACTCGGTCAGATCGATGATCATGCGCTTATTGCCCAGAGTGTTCGGCTTGACGCGGGCAAGGTCGAGAAACTCAGCGGTTCCTTCGTCAGTTGAGTGAAGGAGCTCTTGGAACACGGTTGGGGAAACCGGGATGCCCGAAATCTGCTCAAAGCCCAGACTGGTGAAGAACTCGGTTTCAAAGGTCAGGCAGAAGACTTTTTTGATGCCCATGATGCGGGCCTCTTCCAGCAGCGTGGTGATGAGGGTGCGCCCCACTCCCCTGCGTCGGTAGTCCGCACTTGTGGCAACTGTGCGGACCTCGGCGATTTCATCCCAGAAAACGTGCAGGGCGGCACAGCCGGCCAGGGTTTCAGTGCCGTCTTCGTGGATATCGACGATCACCCGGAACTGCTGCAGGGCCTCAAAAAAGCTGACCATGTCCTTTGCCACCAAGACGCGCTCATCGACCAGCGGCTGGGTCAGCGCATTGATCTTCGCAGCATCGCCTGCCCGCGCCCTGCGCAGGCAGAGGCCGCTTTCGAGTCTGATCGGCGCATACGCATGTGACAGCTGCCGGGCAATGGGGTCTGCGGGGGTGTTGGCGGACATGCCCTCAGTGTAGAAGGACCCGCGAACGGCGTTTCGTTCGCGGGTCCTTCCTCAGAGTCGACTAGAGCCGATCCGTGTCAGTGGAGGTTTCTGCCCCAGCTTCGTAGGCTGTGCCCCCATCCGAGCTGTCGTCAATGCTGTGCGAAGCGGCGGCATTGGCCGGTCCGGCTTCTGCGATAGCACCGGTTTCGTCTTCGTCATCAACGCCGACTTTGACGGGTACGCGGTTTTCGCTGACGCCCTTGAAAGTGAATTCGGCGTCTGCGCCTTCGCCTTCGACATCGACGTAGATGGTCTGTCCGGGCCGGATTTCGTTGAACAGAATCCGCTCGGACAGCGGGTCTTCGACTTCGCGTGCAATCGTGCGGCGCAGTGGGCGCGCGCCGAGCACCGGGTCGAAACCGCGATCGGCAAGCACCTGGCGAGCTTCCTGAGTCACTTCGATCGTCATGGACTGGTCGGCCAGACGGTCGCTTAGGCGGTTGATGAACAGGTCGACGATCTTGATGATGTCTTCCTTGTTCAGCTGCGGGAACACGATGGTGTCGTCAACACGGTTGAGGAACTCAGGGCGGAAGTGCTGTTTGAGCTCTTCGGACACCCGCTGCTTCATGCGGTCGTACGATGCGTCGGCATCGCCTTCGACCTGGAAGCCCATGGGTGTGCCGCGGTTGATTTCGCGGGTTCCCAGGTTGGTGGTCATGATGATGATCGTGTTCTTGAAGTCGATTTCGCGGCCCTGGGAGTCTGTCAGACGACCGTCTTCCAGAATCTGCAGCAGCGAGTTGAAGATATCGGCGTGCGCCTTTTCGACTTCGTCGAACAGCACAACCGAGAACGGGTTGCGGCGAACCTTTTCGGTCAGCTGCCCACCCTCGTCGTAGCCGACGTAGCCGGGAGGCGAACCGAACAGGCGGGACACCGTGTGCTTCTCGGAGAATTCCGACATGTCCAGCGTGATCAGTGCAGACTCATCGCCGAACAGGAATTCGGCCAGGGCCTTGGCCAGTTCGGTCTTGCCGACACCGGTGGGACCGGCGAAGATGAACGAACCAGAGGGACGGCGCGGGTCTTTCAGGCCTGCGCGGGTACGGCGAATAGCACGCGAGATCGACTTGACGGCTTCCTTCTGGCCGATGATCCGCTTGTGCAGTTCGTCTTCCATGCGCAGCAGACGCGAAGACTCTTCTTCTGTGAGCTTGAAGACCGGAATTCCGGTGGACTGTGCCAGGACTTCCGCAATGAGCTCTTCGTCGACGATTGCCCCGGCACCCTGGTTTTTCTTCTTCCAGTCCTTTTCGGCGCTGTCACGCTGCTCCGTCAGGTCCATTTCCTCCTGGCGGGCGTTTGCGGCGGTTTCGAAGTCCTGCTTGCTGATCGCATCTTCTTTGCGCTTCTTGGCGTCGGCGATCTTGTCGTCGAGCTCTTTGAGCTCAGACGGCTGGGACATGCGGGTGATGCGCAGCTTCGCGCCGGCTTCGTCAATCAGGTCGATTGCCTTATCCGGCAGGAACCTGTCGTTGATGTAGCGGTCCGAGAGGTTGACTGCCGCGGCCAGCGCTCCGTCCGTGATGGTCACCTTGTGGTGGTTTTCGTACTTGTCGCGCAGGCCCTTCATGATCTTGATGGCGTCCGACAGTGTGGGTTCGGGCACCTGGATGGGCTGGAAGCGACGTTCGAGCGCGGCGTCCTTTTCGATGTTCTTGCGGTACTCATCGAGTGTTGTCGCACCGATCGTCTGCAGTTCACCGCGGGCGAGCATCGGCTTGAGGATCGAGGCGGCATCGATTGCGCCTTCTGCCGCACCGGCTCCTACGAGCGTGTGGATTTCGTCAATGAACAGGATGATGTCGCCGCGGGTGCGGATCTCTTTGAGCACCTTCTTCAGGCGCTCTTCGAAGTCGCCGCGGTAGCGGGATCCGGCCACGAGGGAGCCGAGGTCCAGCGTGTACAGCTGCTTGTCCTGCAGCGGTTCGGGAACATCGCCGGCGACGATCGCCTGTGCGAGGCCTTCCACCACCGCGGTCTTGCCGACGCCCGGTTCGCCGATGAGCACCGGGTTGTTTTTGGTTCGGCGGGAAAGAACCTGCATTACGCGGTTCTGCTGTTCACGACGACCGATGACGGGGTCGAGGCTGCCTTCGCGGGCTGCCTGTGTCAGGTTGCGGCCGAACTGGTCCAAGACGAGCGAACCGGACGGCTGGCCCTCTTCGCGGCCCCCGGATCCGGCGGTTGCAGGCTCTTTGCCCTGGTAGCCGGAGATGAGCTTGATGACTTCCTGGCGCACGCGCGGAAGGTCGGCGCCGAGCTTGACCAGCACCTGCGCGGCAACGCCCTCGCCTTCGCGAATGAGGCCCAGCAGAATGTGCTCTGTGCCGATATAGGTGTGGCCCAGCTGCAGGGCTTCGCGAAGCGAGAGTTCGAGGACTTTCTTAGCCCGCGGGGTGAAGGGAATGTGGCCGGAGGGGGCCTGCTGGCCTTCGCCGATGATTTCAGTGACCTGGCTGCGCACCTGCTCGAGCGAGATGTCCAGGCTTTCGAGTGCCTTGGCGGCAATGCCTTCGCCTTCGTGAATGAGGCCGAGCAGGATGTGTTCCGTGCCGATGTAGTTGTGTTTGAGCAGCTTGGCTTCTTCCTGAGCCAAGACCACTACTCGTCGGGCACGGTCGGTAAACCGTTCGAACATTAGCCCTCCTGGGTCGCTGTACGGTTCGCAATTTCTAGCACTTTAACCACGCGGAAGCGGGTTTTATTGCGATTTCGCCCTCAGCCGAAGCGTTTCGGCTGAGGGCGAAATTCTGCTGGTGCCCGTTTGGGATCAGTGGGCTTTGTCGTATGCCTCGATGATCTCGGCGCGAATGCGGCCGCGGTCCGAGACGTCATAGCCGTGGCTGCGTGCCCAGTCGCGGATCTCGGTCAGGTCCGAACGGCCGGCTTTCTTGCCGGCGCGCTTGCGCCCGGCCGAAGCCGGGCTTTCTGCACGCCGGGCGACTTTGACGTAGTTGCCCAGCAGTTCACGCAGCCGGGATGCGTTGTCTGCGGTCAGTTCGATTTCGTAGAACTTGCCGTCGATTCCGAACTCGACGGTTTCGTCGGCATCTTCACCTGTCAGATCATCAATGAGGACGGTCGTCACTTTGCGAGCCATCGTGCTCGTCCTTTCGTGGTTCTTCGGAAACCTCTCGCGGCTGCGCAGCGTTTTCGCGCTGAGCGTTATCACGCTGGGCCTTGTGGATTTCCATTTCTGCGTAGTAGCGGTCCATTTCCTTCCGTTCGGTGCTGTCGGACTTGATGATCGCGCGCAGCACGTACCAGAAGAGAAGTCCAACCACGATGGAAGGAAGAAGCACCTTCAAATATTCCACAGGAGTCCTTAATGATCAAAACCCGCCAGGGCCGCCGAAATGAACAGTGACTATATTCTCAGCTGCCCAAAGGCTTAACGAATGGGAAAAGCACGGTCTCGCGAATGCCCAAGCCTGTCAGCGCCATAAGCAGGCGGTCAATTCCGATGCCGACACCGCCGGACGGAGGCATGCCGTGCTCCATTGCCCGCAGGAACTCTTCGTCAAGCGGCATGGCTTCGGCATCGCCTTCGGCGGCGTCCTTTGCCTGCTCTTCGAAACGCTCACGCTGAATGACTGGGTCCACGAGCTCAGAATATCCGGTTGCCAATTCGAAGCCGCGAACGTAAAGGTCCCACTTTTCGACGACCCCCTTCTTTTCCGGGTGTTCGCGCACCAGCGGCGAGGTGTCGACCGGAAAATCGGTTACGAAGATCGGGCCTTCGAGTTTGCCTTCGTGGAAGTGCTCCCACAGTTCTTCCACGTATTTGCCGTGGGACTTGAACACGCCCTCCATGTCGACGTTGTGCCTGTCGGCGATGCGCACGAGCTCATCGATTGGCGTTTCCGGGGTAATGTCCTCACCGGATTCGGCTGCCAGCGATTCGTACATCGAAATCCACGGCCATTCGCCGCCGAGGTCGTATTCGGTGCCGTCGTGCAGAGTGACGACGGTTGAGCCGGTGGCATCAAGCGCGGCGTTCTGAATGAGCTTTTGGGTCAGTGCTGCCGCGGATTTGAAATCGCCGTACGCTTCATAGAATTCGAGCATTGCGAATTCCGGGGAGTGTGTGGCGTCAACGCCCTCATTGCGGAAGTTGCGGTTGATTTCAAAGATCTTGTCAAGTCCGCCGACAACGGCTTTTTTGAGGAACAGTTCGGGGGCAATGCGCAGGAACAGCTCCATGTCGTAGGCGTTGATGTGGGTTTTGAAGGGACGCGCCGCAGCACCGGACGGGATGACCTGGAGCATGGGCGTTTCGACTTCGATGAAGCCTTCGTCTTCAAATGTGTGGCGCAGGGAGGACATGACCTTGGAGCGGGTGCGGACCATGTCCCTGGCTGCCGGGCGCATGATGAGGTCGAGGTAGCGCTGGCGCACGCGGCCCTCTTCGTCGAGCTGCGTGTGCATGGGCGGCAGGGGTCGGATGGCCTTGGAAGCCATCTGCCAGCTGTCCGCCATAACGGAAAGTTCGCCGCGGCGGGATGAAATGACGCGTCCGTGGAGGAACACGTGGTCGCCGAGGTCGACATCTGCCTTCCACTGGCTGAGGGCGTCTTCGCCGACTTCTTTGAGCGACAGCATGCCCTGCAGCTGAGTGCCGTCACCGGCCATGAGGGTCACAAAGCACAGTTTTCCGGTGTTGCGCTGAAAGACCACGCGACCGGCGACGCCGACGATGTCGTCGGTTTCGTCGCCGGCTTCGAGGTGGGCGTACTTGTCGCGGATCTCGCCGAAGCTGTGGGTGATGTCGACCCGCACGGGATAGGCTTCGCGGCCCTCTTCGAGCAGACGGGCGCGCTTTTCTTTGCGGATGCGCAGCTGTTCGGGGTCGAGGTGCTCGGGAGTTTCGGCGTCTTCACCGCTGGTGGGCACAGTTGTGTCCGGTTCAAGATTTTCAGGCATGGTCTAAGGATAGCGAAGGGGCTTGACCTTGAACCACGGCGAGGCACTCGTCGGAAGTCGACCCTTCCCCGCTGAACTCAGCTTTCAGACCCAAGCTGAAACCTGTCCCCGGGAGCGCACATTGTGACCTTCCCGTCGAAGACTTCCCGAACCTCCGCCTCGATGTCCCGAATATGGTCGGGATCAGCCAGGTGAGTCACCGCGAGGTGCTCAACCCCGGCTTGCCGAGCCAGCTGGCCGACCATGTGCCCATCCAAGTGCCCGTGGCCTGTGACATCGACGTTGTCGGCGGCACGGTAGGTGCATTCGGCCAACAGCAGCGAAGCCCCGCGGGAGAATTCAACAAGCTCGTCTGTCAGGCCCGTGTCAGCTGTGTACACAAAGCCGAGGTCCGGAAACTTGATGCTCATGGTGGGCACGGGGTGGTCTGCCAGGATTGTCTGCACCCGGTTTCCCAACACCTCGAAGTCTTCCCCGGGCTCGCGGACATTCATTTCGAAACGGCTGCCAAGGGGCGTCTTCATCGTGTCCAGCGTTGGGATCCCGTAGACGTCGTCGAGTTTCGGAAGCCGGGAGACCAGGTCTTCCGGGGCATACAGGGGCACAGAGGGCAGCACCTGCGGAAAAGAGCGCCGGTACGCCAGTACCGGCAGGTCAGCGCTGTGATCGGCGTGCGAGTGCGATACAAGGAGCGCATTGACATCGCTGAGTCTGCGGTCCTTGGCCAAGCCGCCGATCACACCGGGACCGCAGTCGATGAGGATGGAGCCGGTCGGTGTGGTGAGCAGGTAGCCGGATGCCGGACCGAGATGCGTCGGCGCGGTTGCCGATGCTCCGATGACTGTCAGTTCTGCTTTCATTTCTCCACCTGGGGTACGTGCCTGCGTTCACTTGCTCGGATCAGCGTCCGCTGTCCGACTTCCATACGGACCCGCGCCTCCGCAGGCACTCGCAGTCCGTCTCCGAGTTCTGCTCGCACGACGAACCCGTCGCCGCGATACTCTACTTCTTTCACTACGCCGAAGACCTTGCCGAGGTTCGAGGTGCTGGTCGGCTCGCTCTCAGTTGGCCGCCCGGCTTCTTCGGACTCGCCGTCCGCGGGCGCCGCGTCGAAGTCAACTGACCGGACTGCCAGGCCCATGCTGTCGCCTGCTGTTTCGCGGTTTCCGTCCTCAAACTTGACCGGCACGGACAGACCGGCGCTGATGGCTGCCCGCTGCGGACCGGTGTATTCGACCACCGGCAGAATGGTTGCGTGCCCGAGGAATTCCGCGGCCCAAGCTGAGTTCGGACGGGCCCATACTGATTCGGGTTTGCCGGCCTGTTCGATGCGACCGCTGTTCATCATGACCAGGTGATCGGCCATTGCGAGCGCCTCTTCTTGATCGTGGGTGACGATCACTGTGGTTACACCGGCCCTGCGAATCATTTTTCGCAGATCCGCTCGCAGCTGTCCGCGAAGCTGCGGGTCGAGAGCACCGAGCGGTTCGTCGAGAAGAAGCACCTTCGGGTTGGGCGCCAGCGCACGGGCAATGGCAACGCGCTGACGCTGACCGCCGGACAGTTCGTCGGGGGCGCGGTCGGCCAGTTCGCTGATCCGGCACAGTGCCAGCATCTCCTGCACTCGCTCGATGCGCTGTTCTTTGGGCACCTTCTGTGCTCGGAGTCCAAACGCAATATTGCTTTTGACGTCCAGGTGGTCAAACAGTGCGTACTGCTGCGGTACCCAGCCGACCCGCCGTCGACTGACGGGCAGGTGCGTAACGTCGTCAGAGCCGAACCTGATTGTTCCCGCAGTCGGTGTGAGAACGCCGCCGATCGTCTTGAGCAGGGTTGTTTTCCCACAGCCCGAAGGCCCTACGAGAGCAGCGATGTCCCCTGTGCCCAGGGTCATGTTGATGTTCTCCAGCGCTGCCCGATCCACCCCGGGATAGGCAAAGCTGACATTGCCCACCACCAGGCCAGCATCAACGGTTTCCTGACGGGCTGCTTCGACAGACTGTTCAAAGGTGACGGCTGTCATACCGCCCCTCCTTTCTGAACCTGAAACTTCTCCAGCACGATTGCCGGCGGGATGACCATTGCCAAGAAGATTGCGGTCTGCGCCGCTGCCAGCTCGATGCGGCCGGTGATGTAGGTGTCGAACAAGAACACCGGCATCGGCTGTGCGCTGGGTGTGAAGAGAAAGAACGTGACGTTGAATTCGCCCAGCGACATCGTCACGACCATGACCAGCCCGCCGATCAGAGCGCGTCGGACAGCGGGCAGCGTGACTGAGAAGAAGATTTTTGCAGTCCCCATGCCCAGTGAGGAGGCAACCAGTTCCTGCTCTTTGAGCCGTTCGGAGTTTATCGCGGGGATCAGTGCGCTGAGCAGAAACGGCAGGGTGTAGAGAACGTGGCCGGCTACCATCAGCCATCCGCTCGGCCGCAGCACCGGGTAGCTCAGGATCAGGGCGAGACCCACGGCTATTCCGGGAATGGCAATCGGAAGCGTCGACACCGACTGCAGCAGTCCTCGGCCTGGAAAGCTGTGCCGCGTGATGAATCGGGCAGCCGGCAGGGCTACCAGGAGGTCCACGATCATGACTATGAGGGCGACCTGCAGGCTGATGAAGACCGACTGATCCATGCGCTGCCACGCTTGCGACAGCCATTGACCCGTCACTCCTCCGCTGAGACCGTCGACCCAGTTCTTGCTGAAGGCAACAGCCAGCAAGACGGGCAGGGGCAACAGGGTGACAGCGCACGCTGCGATCGCAAAGATGAAGCCCACGGCCTGCACTGGGTCTTTTGCACCCTTCGAGTTGTTCTTGCTGCGGGCGGTGCGGAAGGCCGTGGTCGCACCATCGGGCGCGTCCATCTGCTCTGCTGTGGGTGCCGTCATGTTCTCACGCTCACAATCCGTTTGCTTCCCCATGAGTTGACGCCGATGAGCACTGTTGTGGTCACAACGGCCAAGATGATGCTGAGGGTTGCGGCAAGTTCGGGACGAAAGTTCTCTGTGAAGGCGGCCGCTATCTCAAGGGGCATCACCCGCTGTCCCCGAGCCAGAGTCGCTGCTGTGCCGTACGCGCCGAAGGCCGTGGCGAACGCCAGCCCGCTGGCAGAGGCGATCGCCGGACGAAGCGCGGGAATGATGACGCGGCGGTAGACGCCGACCGTGCTTTCGCCCAAACTTCGGGCGGCCTGTACGGTTTCCGGGCGGACTGCAGCAGCTGCCCCGCGGACCACCAGAACGATGCGGGGAATCTGAAAGTACAGGTACCCGAGCGTCAGGCCCGCCCAGGTGTAGGCAATCTGCAGGTGCCGTTGGCCGAGCGCACTTTCAAACGCCAAGGGCACGACTCCCGTGTTGCCGACGAGCAGAATGATGAAGAAGCCGACCACGATGCCGGGCAGACTGAGCGGAATGCTCAGCGCAACTGCCATCCCCCTGGTGAGCGCGGTGTCCTGGGTTCCGATGTACAGCCCGGCAGGCACACAGAGGATAAGCGCAAGGACCGTTGAGAGCAGCGCCAGCACCGCGGTGACGATCATTGCGTTCTGGTAGCGGGAGCTTGTGAGCGCTCCGATGTAGTTGCTGAAGGTGAGGTGGCCGCCGTCATCTGTGAGACTGGCCAGCCCGAGTATGAGCATTGGCCAGATGAGAACGGCCCCGAGCACAATAAGCAGCGGAATCGTCAACACAGCGGCTGCGGCCTTCGACCGGCTGTTCATGGTCAGCCGGTGACCTTCTGGAACTCTTCGATTACGCCGTCTTGGACATCGTTCATCTTTGCAAAGTCAGTGCCTTTGACCAGCTTGTTGTATTCCTCGTCGGAGGGGAAGGCTTCGCTGGCGGACTCGGGGAGTTCGATGTCTTTAACGGGTTTCAGGTAGCTTTCGGCAAAGAGCTTCTGGGCTTCCTCTGACAGTACGTAGTCGAGAAGCTTCTTGCCGTTGTCGCCATTGGGCCCGTTCTTCACGAGGCTCATGGTGTAGGGAATGCTCAGTGTTCCTTCACACGGGTAGACGACTTCAATCGGCGAACCTTCCGCGGCAAGCTGGTATCCGTTGAAGTCGGCGTCGATGAGGATCGGGATTTCACCCTGCTGTACCGACGAGGTGGCGGTCTGCGCTGGGTTCTTCACGCCGTTTTCAGCCATTTTCTCGGCCCATTCGAGTCCCGGCTTGAAGTCATCGAGCGAACCGCCGAGCGCCTGGTTTGCTCCCGTCAACACCGAGTACCCGACAGCGGCCTGGGCGGGGTCCAGGTAGCCCACCTTGTCCTTGTACTTAGGGTCGGTGAGGTCGTTCCAGCACTTGGGAACTTCAACGTCACCAAGCTCCTTGGTGTTGACGAGCATCGCCACGGCACCCTGATGAACAGCGGTCCAATTGCCCTCGGGGTCTTTGAGGTTTTCGTCGATGTCGTCGAAGCCTTCGGGTTTGTACGGTTCAATAAGCCCTTCGTCCTGGGCCTGCATGCCGAAGACGATTCCGTAGTACGCAACGTCTGCTGCCGGTGATTCCTTTTCAGCCGTGAGTGCTGCGAGCGTCTGCCCGGAGTTCTTCGGGTCGTTGGGAGCTTCGATGCCGGTTGACTCGGTGAACTGCTTCAGAACATCGTCCCAGTTGGCCCACTCCTGGGGCGTGTTGTAGGAAACGACGGTGCCCGAACCGTCGGCGTAATCGCCTCCGCTGCCCCCAATGGAACAGGCGGCAAGGGCAAATGCGGACAGTGATGCAACAACTGCTGCTGAAAGTGAGCGGCGCATGTTTTCTCCTTTGTGAGGTTCTCGGTGGTGGTGTCAGCGACCGAGGCGCTGGTGAAGGTCATCAAGACGGTCCGTCATGAACATGTCGACGTTCATGTCGATTGCCTTCTGGTTGTCTTTCTCAAAAGCGTCGGGCCAACCCCAAGCGGAAACGGTCAGTCCCAGGGATTTCGCATAGGCGACGGTTTCCGGGCGCAAAGCGTCAAGGTTGATGTTGATGGCATCAAAGCCCTGTTTCGCGGTGGAGGAAACCCAGGCCCGGCTGACGGGGCCTTCACCGGTCCAGGTACGAACACGCATGAGTTTGATACCGGTTTTCTGGTCTTTGATTGTCTTCAGGCCCAAGTCGCTGAAGCCTGATACCCAGGCACGACTCGATTGGCCGTGTTCCTCTATTTCCTGTGCCAGGCGTCGAGCGCCTTTCACCGTTGTCAGCCCCGTGTGCTTGAACTCGTACACGAAGTTCACGGCAGTCTGCTTGCCGAAAGCAGCGAAGACGTCATCCAGGGTCGGCAGCTGGCAATTCTCTTCGATCCTTTTAGCTGAACCAGAGTCGATGAGAGCGGTGCCGCCAGGGCCCTTGCAGAGGTTGTCGTGTGACAGATAGAACTTGTCGCTGGCGATGTTGTAGTGGACGTCGATTTCGACCCAGTCGGCGCCCTTGGCGACGGCTGACTCGATCCCAGCGAGTGAATTATCGGGGTGGTGTTCCTTGTCGCCGCGGTGAGCGACGCTTTGCAGAGCCGACCCGCTGTTCTGCACTTCAGCCGCAGCAACCGGGCCAGCGGCTAGAACACCACCAAAAAGCGCACATGAAGCAGCCAGCTTAATGAGGGTACGGTGAAACAT
This sequence comes from Brevibacterium sp. HMSC07C04, assembly GCF_001815905.1. Classification (GTDB taxonomy): domain Bacteria; phylum Actinomycetota; class Actinomycetes; order Actinomycetales; family Brevibacteriaceae; genus Brevibacterium. The sequence goes on from NZ_KV823235.1 coordinate 115,548, forward strand.
TGCGTGTCCAGGCCTCCATCGGTCGGGCGGGGCAATGCATGCCCACTCGAAAGACAACGAAGCCCAACCTAGGAATGATCTATGGCTGCCGGGTGGCTCCGGCGTGAACAATCAGCTTCATCGAGTGAACTCAGGGGGCGCTAGGGTCCCCACCCGTTCACCACCGCGGCTCAGGTCGGAAAAGCTCAGCCCAGAAGGTCGAGAATGTTCTGCGCCTGTTTGTCGCTGATAGTGCCGTTGGCAAGCGCCCGCTGGACCGTCGCGCGTGCCACGGCCCGGTATGAGTGGCCCGTGTCAGCCAGTTCCGCGGCTGTTTCGTCAAGTGCTGCCAGGTGTGCCCGCACTGTCGATGCGTCACCGCGGGATACCGGCCCGGTGAGAGTGCGCACTCCACTGCGCAGCACATTCGATGTGCTTGCAGCCACCAGCTCTTCCAGCACCTGCCCCGGATCTTCTATGCCGATTGATTCGAGCATCTCCATGGCCTGGGCAATGACGACGGCCACGTGGTTTGAAGCGTGTGAACACGCGGCGTGGTAGAGCGCACGATCGGCTTCGGCTACGACAAACGGCTCTCCGCCGATTTCCACCGCGAGCGCCTGGCCGATGGCCAGGAACGTCTTCGGTCCGGTCACAGCGATCGAGGTGCGGCGCAGCCTCTCGAGGTCCATTGACGTTCCCGTAAACGACAGGGCCGGGTGCAGCGCCAGTGTGATCGCCCCGCGGGCAGCGGCTGGCGCCAGAATATCTGCACCGTACCTGCCCGAAAAGTGCATGACGATCTGCCCAGGCGAGAACCGCCCCAGCTCGGCAAGCCCTGACACCAGGTCACCCAGCTGGTCGTCCGGCACCGTGAAGATGACCAGTTCGGCCCGTTCGAGGATTTCCTCCACCTCGAGAATGGGGATGTCCGGCAGCATTGCCTCGGCCCGGTCCAAGGTGGCCTCGGAGCCTCCTGTGACGCCGACGATCGCGTGCCCGGCACTGCGCAGGGCGGCCCCGATGACCGCACCGACTTTTCCAGTGCCGATGATCCCGACTCCCAAGCGGGTCTGATCGTCCAGGTTCACGTGGGTCCTCTCAGGCGGCGTCCATGGCAGCACGCGCACGCTGGGTGTGCTGCGCGTAGTCGAACAGAAGCTTCCGTGCGGTGTGCTCATCCAGGTGTTCGATGTACGGCTTCACGGGCCCGCGGGTGGAGTGCAAGTACACGGTCGCTACTTTGAAGGACCTCTGAATGGGCCCCTGATTCCACCCGAGGGACTGCACGCGAGCGTGTGGAACGAATATTGCCCGGCGGGTGAATCGGCCGGTGCGCACAGCCATAACCGCCCTTGTGACAGCCCATCCGCTGCGACCCCGGTTGAGCGGATCGAGCCAGCGGGTTCGCTCGGGCTGCTGGGCAAACAGGCCCGGTAGGCCGGAGGGTTTGGCGAAGGTGCCTGCGACCGCCTCGTGAATGACATCGCCGGGCGCAACAGAGTGACCCGAATTGAGTTCGCCCACACCGTCCGGCAGGACTAAGCCCATGAGCGTCTGCACATCGGTCAGTGAGCCCACCGGCAGGAGCGTCTTTCCTTCCTTGCCGGATTCTCCGGCGGTGTTGAACATCACCCGGTACCACCCGGCAATGCGCCACATGAACGGCTGGCGAATCTCGACCGCCTGCAGACGGTCAAGCGGCACCAGCACCCGCTCAGTGGAGAAAACACCCTGGCTGATCTGCACGCCATCGCCGGTGAGTTTGGCAGAGAAGTTCCCGTAGGTGAAGTTGCTGGTGAACGTTTGAAAGGCCGCAACCGCAAAGCCGAACGCCATGGGCGCCATTGTGGTGAGAATCGCCCCGAGGGCTCCGAAGTCCATGTAGCCAGCCGCAGCCAATCCGATGCACACGCCGACAGCAGCAATAGCAAGCAGAATCAGGGCGAGTGATACGACAACGCCGGTCGTAAGAAAAGCCGACAGGATGGTCCGGTGCAGCGGCACGCGGACGAGTTCGCCATCGGGCTTGATTCGGCCGCTGCGCGTGTACGGCGCAATGAGCTCCTGAAACGACCCCGCCAGATCACTTCCGACGCCTGCGCCGCGCCCGCTGAGCGCCGACACGATCCGGGCTCCGGCCGGCATACCCGGTGCGTTGGGATTGTGCTGGGTGCCGCTGGCGTCACGGCCTGGGCGACCCGCCTGGTTCTGCAGTCCCGGCTGACCAACCTCTGCCGAGGCGCCGCTGAACTGCTCGCTGCCGCCGTCGGCTGTGGGGCCGGTCGGGTTGGGTCCGGTTGGTGCGGCCTCCGGGGCGGCGCCGGTCGGCGCTGCGGCGGCTTTGGCCCGGCGGACATTTGCCAGGATGATGTCGCGCAGCTGTTCGGCCTGTGTCTTTTTCAGGTACAGGATGGTGATGTTGGAATCGCTGCCGCCGGCAACATCGAAAACAAGTGTTGCCAAACCGAAGATGCGCGCCAGGAACGGCTGTTGGACATCGACTGACTGAATGCGGAGGAAATTCGCGTGGCGGTGCGCTTTGGACACTATGCCGTGTTTGTATTCCACCACTCGATCGTCATAGCGGTAGGCCGTCATCTTCCACTGCCAGAACAGCAGACCGACACCGGCGGCAATGATTACGAAGACGGCCAGCAACAGCAGCAGAACGAACATCACCGGCACATCGTCGGCCAGTTCGGAACCCTTGCGAAGATCGGCTTCTCCTCTGAGGATTTCGCCGAACATCCCCTGCAGCAGATTGGCGCCGAAGACGATGACCGCAATAACCGCCGCAACCAGAGCGCCGCCCATCTGCATGACCGGCGTGATCGGGTGAACCCTGTGCCAGACTCCGGGCTCCAGGCGTTTGCTCGCAGCGGTCATCACAGACCAGCCAGGCCGCTCTGGCCGCGTTCAGACAGCAGTTCGCGCAGACGGTCAGCGTCAGCGCGCTTCAGGCCGGGAACGGTTGCATCCGATCCTGCTGAAGCGGTGTGCAGCGTGACGGTGGCAATCCCGAAGACCCGTTCGAGGGGGCCGGCGGTGACATCGACGTACTGCATGCGCGCATAGGGCACTACGACGGTTTCCCGGTACATGATGCCGCGTTCGATCAGCAGGTCTGTGGGCCTGACCTTATAGCCCAGAGCACTGACCTGACGGAAGATGAAGATGCACCGCAGAAGGGGGATGCCCAGTGTCAACAGCAGGGCGATCACGAGCATCCACGGCTTGGCGAAGTCGAATGCGGTGTAGATCACGATGACGATCACCGTGCTCAACACTGCGCTGATGAACGTACTCAGCAGCCGCACGACGGCAAGCCGCTTGTCAACGGGGATGAGTTCGGGTTCGCGCAGGGGAATGCTCATGCGGCGGCTCCTGAAGGATCGTCTGGCGGCAGTTGACAGAAGCGTTCGACCACGATTCCAACCGTCATCAGTCCCGCGGCCACAATAAAAGTACCGAACATGGCCATTGCCGAGCCAGTGCGAAGGAATCCTGCAGACAGCAGAATGTAGACGCCCGAACCCAGGTACCACCCGGACAGTGCCGCTCCGGTCAGCGAACAGGCTTTGGCCATCATCGCCACCCGGGCGGCCTGCAGCGGGTCGATCGGCTGTTTGCGCTCGCCGTCGTTCCACTTCTTGATCGGAATGCCGAGCACAAGGAGTGTTCCGCCCAGCAGAAGCATCCCGACGATCGCCGGCCACGGAACATCGGGAAGCGGATTGCCCCAGCTTTCCAGAACCCAGGACCCGGCTGATCCGACAATGAATCCAATAGCTCCGCCGGTCAGAAGGTTCGATGCTTTGGTTGGGCGCATATCAGTCCAATCGTCGAACAGTCTGCGCTGGTTCAGCCGCCTGCACGCGGCTGCCGGCTTCGCTCACGAGAATCTGCGCCCCACCGTGGCTGATCCGGGCGTGCGGCCTGATTTCTGCCCACGGCACCAGCACGAACGCGCGTTCGTGGGCCCGCGGGTGGGGCAGGGTGAGAATAGGATCGCTGCTGGTGGTCTGCGCATCGGGACTGTCGATGTCGCTGTCGGCGGCAGTCAGCCGAATGATGTCGATGTCCAATGTGCGCGGGCCCCAGCGGACATCGCGCACGCGACCCTGTGCCGCTTCGATTCCCTGCAGCGCAGCCAGGAGCTCACGCGGACTGCAGGCAGCCTCAACGACGGCCGCGCAGTTGACGAAATCGTCCTGCTCCACTCCCCCAACGGGCGCTGTCGCATAGAAGCCGGAAGCGTGCACGACTTCCACCCGCGGCAGGCGGTCAATCGCGTGCAGGGCGTCTTCCAGCTGTCCGCGCGGATTGGCCTTGTTGGCTCCCAACGACAGGATTGCTGTGATGCGCTGCTCTGACGAGGTGCCGCCCGCTCGGGTGGGCGTGTTCGCCTTACCGTGGCTTATGGCGGATGCCCGCACGGTGACATCGGCGAAATCGTGGGCGATCGGCGCCGACGGCTTGTGCACCGTGACTGAGACCGTGCAGGGAATAGTGATGGTCCCTGCAATGGCCCCTGCGATGCGGGCAGCGAGAGCTTCTATGAGGTCGTAGCGCTCGGTGCTGACAATCTTCGCGGCGAGCTCGGCCACCGCCCCGTAGTCCACCGTGTCATCCAGGCGGTCGGTCTGGGCTGCTTGGCTGAAGTCGCCTGTCAGCAGCACGTCCACACTGAATTCCTGGCCGTCTGCCTTTTCGAAGTCAAAAACTCCGTGGTGGCCGTAGGCCCGCAGGCCCGTCAGGTGGATTTCATCCGTCATTGCCGCTGCTTCTTCAGCTGGTAGTCGTGTCCGGCTTTGTCGATCGCATCGCACACGGCAGCGGCCACATAGGAGGTCCGTGCGTCATGCACGCGCACCGCCCACGCTCCAGCGCGTGCAGATACCGCGGTGATCGCGGCAGTTGCGGCATCGCGGTCTGCTTCGCTGGCCTCTGCCGGGTTGTCGGGGTTGATGAGCGAGGCCAGAAAGCGCTTGCGCGAACCGGCCACCAGCAGCCGGTAGCCCAGCTGGCTGAACTCGTCGATTCCGGCCATCAGCTGCCAGTTGTGCTCAGCGTCTTTTGCAAAGCCCAAGCCCGGGTCCAGGATGATTCGCTCGTTCTTCACCCCTGCGGCCAAAGCCGCGTCCGTACGTTCCAGAAGTTCGTCGCGAACCTCGGCGACAACATCGTCATAGGTGTGAGTGGCACGCGCATCGGTCAGCAGTCCCCGCCAGTGCATGACGATGAGCTGCGCATCGGATTTCGCTGCGACGTCGAACATGCGGCTGTCCATTTTTCCAGCCGAAACATCGTTGATGATGTGCGCTCCGACATCGAGCGCGCGCTCCATTGTCGAAGCTCGCATAGTGTCGACACTGACTGTGACGCCTTCGGAAACGAGCTTGTCGACGACCGGCACTACTCGTGCAATCTCTTCGTCTTCCGGCACCCTGGTGGAACCGGGCCGGGTGGATTCACCGCCGACATCGATGATGTCCGCGCCCTGCTCAACGAGTTCCAGTGCGTGTTCGACCGCTGCTGTGTAGTCCAGATAGCGACCGCCATCGGAAAAGGAATCGGCAGTCACATTGAGCACGCCCATGATTTTGGTGCGCATATGTGTCACCTTCCCTGAATGAGGCTGATGGCCTCTGCGCGGCTGGCGGGATCGCGCAGCTGTCCGCGAACCGCTGAGGTCATGGTCTTCGCACCGGGCTTGTGCACCCCGCGCATGGACATGCACAGATGCTCCGCTTCCACTACGACGATCACGCCGCGCGGGTTGAGGTTGTCCACCAGCGCGTCCGCTATCTGAGTGGTGAGCCGTTCTTGCACCTGTGGGCGGCGGGCGTAGACCTCGACCAGGCGGGCGAGTTTCGACAGGCCCGTCACCCGGCCTTCCGGTCCCGGGATGTAGCCGACGTGCGCTTTGCCGTGAAAGGGCAGCAGGTGGTGCTCGCACATGGAGAACATTTCAATGTCTTTGACGAGCACCATTTCGTCATAGCCGATGTCGAAGCTGACTTCGAGCAGTTCGTCTGCGCTCTGGTGCAGGCCCCTGCACAGATCGGCGTAGGATTTCGCCACGCGCTGCGGTGTGTCTTTCAGACCGTCGCGGTCGGGGTCTTCGCCAATGGCTTCGAGGATGCTGCGCACGGCAGCCTCGATTTTCGGCAGGTCCGCCATCAGCGGTCGCCCTCGGTGCCGTGCGGCGGCTCTTCCCGGCCGGGCCCGGGCTGTTCGGGCTCATCCCGGCTGGGCTCTGGACCAGACTGTTCAGGCTGGCTGGACTGTTCAGGCGGACTGGTCGCTTCAGCCGATTCCTGCGAACCGTCCTCGTGGTGCTTGAGCTCTTCTGCCCGGCGGGCGATCGCGTCACGCCAATCACCCGTGTTGTCGCGGCGCTCCGGCGGTGTGACCGGTGGGATGTCAGAGACAGGACGGTCTTGGCTGGTCAGCCACACTTCGCGCTTCGGGGCTTTCTGCACGTCCGCAAAGATGCGCTTGAGGTCAGCTTCGTCCAGGGTTTCGCGTTCCAGCAGCTCATAGGCCAGCTGGTCGAGGATCGCCCGGTTGGTGTTGAGCGCCCAGTGGGCATCGGCGTGCGCGGCGTCGATGAGCGTGCGCACTTCTTCGTCGATGATGAGCTTGGTGGCTTCGGCCGTGCCGACCTCACCCGTGCCCGCGCGGCCGGCAAAGGGGTCGCCGCCTTCATCACCGAGCTTGACCATGCCGATCTTGTCGCTCATGCCGTACTGGGTGACCATTTTGCGAGCTGTGCTCGTGGCCTTTTCGATGTCGTTGGACGCACCGGTCGAAGGATCGTGGAAGACGATCTCCTCTGCTGCACGGCCGCCGATGGCGTAGGCAAGCTGGTCCAGAAGTTCGTTGCGGGTGACCGAGTACTTGTCTTCTGTCGGCATGACCATGGTGTAGCCGAGCGCCTTGCCGCGGGGAAGAATGGTGATCTTCGTGACCGGGTCGGTGTGGTTCATGGCCGCGGCGACGAGAGCGTGCCCGCCTTCGTGATAGGCGGTGACCATGCGCTCCTTGTCGTTCATCAGCCGGGTTCGCTTCTGCGGGCCGGCGATGACACGGTCGATGGCTTCGTCCATGATCGTGTTGTCGATGACGGTCTGGTTCGAGCGCGCTGTCAGCAGCGCGGCTTCGTTCATGACGTTGGCAAGGTCAGCACCGGAGAATCCCGGCGTGCGCTTGGCCACCGCACCCAAGTCGACTTCTTCGGCCAGGGGCTTGCCCTGCGCGTGGACCTTGAGAATGTGTTCGCGGCCCTTCATGTCGGGAACTTCGACGGCGATCTGCCGGTCAAAGCGGCCCGGTCGCAGCAGAGCGGGGTCAAGGACGTCCGGGCGGTTGGTGGCCGCCATGAGAATGATGTTCTTCGTGGGGTCGAAGCCGTCCATTTCGACCAGCAGCTGGTTGAGCGTCTGTTCGCGTTCGTCATTGCCGCCGCCCATGCCGGCACCGCGCTGGCGGCCGACGGCGTCGATTTCGTCGATGAAGATGATGCAGGGCGAATTGTCTTTCGCCTGTTCGAAGAGGTCGCGCACACGGCTGGCGCCCACACCCACATACATCTCCACAAAGTCCGACCCGGACATTGAGAAGAACGGAACCCCCGCCTCGCCCGCTACCGCACGGGCAAGCAGGGTCTTACCCGTGCCGGGCGAACCGTACAGGAGCACGCCCTTGGGGATCTTCGCCCCGACATCGGTGAACTTCTTCGGTTCAGACAGGAACTCCTTGATTTCCTCAAGTTCTTCGAGGGCTTCGTCAACACCGGCGACATCGGCGAAGGTGACATCAGGTTCTTCCTTCTGAATCATCTTCGCCTTGGACTTGCCGAAGTTCATGATTCCGCCCGCACCGGCAGACATGCGCGTGAGCAGGAACCAGAACACCAGTCCGATCAGAATGAACGGAACCAGGTTCAGCAGCAGGGTGGTCAGGAACGACCGCTTGGGAACCTCGTCCGTGAAGCCCTTGGAAGCATCAGCGGAGTCAACGGCTTTGACCACCTGTTCGCCGCGGGGCTCAACGTAGAAGAACTGCACCCGCTTGCCGTATTCGCGGTCGTCGACCTTGAAGTCGTCCTTCAAGACCATGTCGACGCGCTGATCACCGTCGACGACCTTGACCTGTTCGACCTTTTTGTCTTTGAGAAGCTGCAGCCCCTGGTTGGTGTCGATGCGCTTGAAGCCGCCGCCAGCCAGGAGCGAAGCTCCGATCGACACGATGATGAGGGCAAGAACAACCCATACAAACGGGCCGCGGGCCCATTTTCTGACGGTGGGCTTGCTCGTTTTCTTGTCTGCCATTGGCTCTTCTCTGTGCGGTTTCAGTCGCGGTGGTCGGGTGGTTCGGGTCAGCTGTAGACGTGCGGCGCCAGTGTGGCGACGAACGGCAGGTTGCGGTATTTCTCCGCGTAGTCGAGGCCGTATCCGATGACGAACTCATTGGGCACATCGAAGCCGGTGTAGCGGACGTCGATGTCGACCTTGATCGCTTCGGGCTTGCGCAGCATGGTGCAGATCTCCACGCTCGCAGCACCGCGGGATTTCAGGTTTGACAGCAGCCATGACAGGGTCAGGCCGGAGTCGATGATGTCTTCGACAATGAGCACGTGACGGCCCGTGAGGTCTTCGTCGAGGTCTTTGAGGATGCGCACAACGCCGGAGGACTTGGTGCCGGATCCGTAGGAGGACACCGCCATCCAGTCCATGGAAACGTGGGAGTGCAGAGCGCGCGCCAGGTCTGCCATGACCATGACAGCGCCTTTGAGGACACCGACGATCAGCAGATCCTTGCCCTCGTAGTCGCGGTCGATTTCGGCAGCCATTTCCCGCAGCCGGGTTTTGATCTGCTCTTCCGTCACGAGGATCTTCTCGATATCAGATCCGAGGTCGTTCTGGTCCACTCGGTGTCCTTTCTGCTCGCACCAGCCGAGACGCCCATCAGCATACCCGCTGACCATCCGACCGGTGTGTGAAACCTTTGCCAGATCAGGGCGTTTTGCCGTCACCGCGCACGAGGTGGAGGTCACCTCGGTCGTTTCGCACAAGGCTCATGCCACCGGGCATGGACAGCGGCTGGGCTCCGCCGGTCAGCGCCCGCCACGCCCCGAGGATGTGTTCTGCTGTGAGCTGGTCCGGTTCTTTCAGCTGAGCTGCAAGCCACGTCCGCGCGACCCGGGTGCCCAGCGCCGGCGGCAGCATTGCGGTCCGTGCGCTGAGCTGATCGGCCTTTATCAGGCTTTCTGCCATGCGGGCTGCCCGTTCGTCCAGGTAGTCGGCGTCGAAGGCCGCCAGTTCGGCCGTGCGGGCGAGGTTGCCCTTCACACCCTCGCCCAGGTGGTCGGCCAGGGCGGGCAGCACCTCCTGTCTCACTCGCACCCGCGTGTAGTCGGGGTCGGTGTTCATGGGATCGTGCCACGCGGGGATCCGCTGTGCATAAGCGGAGTTCACGGTCTGTCTGCGCTCAATGCCGAGCAGGGGCCGCCACAGCGTGCCCTTCTTAGAGCGCATACCGGCAACTGCTCGACTTCCCGAGCCGCGCAGCAGTCCCAGCAGCACAGTTTCGGCCTGGTCATCGCGCGTGTGACCGGTGAGAACAGCCTGTGCGCCAGCTGCGATGCGCGCTTTTTCAAGAACCCGGTAGCGGGCTTTGCGGGCATCGGCTTCCAGTCCGCTGGCGGTGCGCTCGACGTTGACAGTGCGCACGACTGCCGGCAGGCCAAGACCCAGCACCATTCCGGCTGCGCGCACGGCCGTGTGCGCCGACCCCGACTGCAGGCCGTGGTCTACAACGACGGCGGTGAATGAGTGTTCCGTCTTCACGTTCAGATACGCGCACGCTGCCGCCAACGCAGCAGAGTCCGGTCCCCCGGAGACGGCGACGATGAACCGGCCCGGCTTGGCGGGCAGGCAGTCGACCACGGCCTGGCGAATGGCAGCTGAATCAGGGTCAAGGCTCGGCCGACGGTGCTGCGGCGCGGGGCTGTTTCCAGCTGCCCGCGCTCTGCCGCCGCTGGCGCGTTTCACTTTCCTGTCCTTACTGGTTCCCATAGCTCCTACACTGTGCCCGGGGTGTCTGGCACAACCCTGGACACCCAGCTTTCTGGGTGCTGGAGTTCCGAGCTGCTCGGCAGTGCACTCGGTGATGACCACACCCTGTTGAATCCGTCCATTCCCGCCTGTCTGATGACAGTTCGCACAAACTGCGCGCCGTCTTCGTACTGAGCGAGTTTCTCTTCTGAACCTATTAGCCGCATAGCGGCCGCCCGCAGCCCGGTGTCCGACCTGCGGCTGGCATCGAACACGCGCCGAATACGGCTGACACTGGGAATGACCCGTTTGCCCGCCCAGTCCATCATGACGTCGGCGTGCCCTTCTAACAGTGTCATGATTGCGGTGATGTCTTCCATTGCCCGCTGACCCTCGACGCTGAGTGCGGCGTGTGCCAAGGATACTTCACCGCGCAGGGCTGCCGGAAGCTGCGCCAGGAGGTCGCCCAGCGATTCTTCTGTGTTGAGAAGACGGCCGATGCGGTCGATCACCTCGCCGCGAATCCACGGTGCCAGCGCCAGCTGCACGCGGTGCGTTGTTTCGTGGAAGGCAACCCACAGGCGGAAGTCGCGGGAATTGAGCTGCAGGCGCTGCTCCATCGCGAGGATGGTCGGGGCGTTGAGGATCAGCGCACCGGGCCTGCGCATGGGTTCGTACTGCCCGAGCACCCTGCGCGACAGGATCCCAAGAACCGTGCCCAGCTGCACTCCGGCAGACCGTGCTTCGGCACCGGAACGGGCCGAGCTGAGTTTCTGCCGTGCCGCACCGAGAACTGTGCCGAGTCCGCCTCGGGAGTGTGTCCTGCGGTCACCGTCCGTGCCGCTTCCTGGGCCATCGAGGTGTTCCAGCAGCTCTGTGAGCATGAGCGCGTTGGCCTTCACCCAGCCCATCCGATCGACTACGAGCACTCGGTCAGAGGCTGCGCGCTGCCGGGCGGCATCTTCGACCTCGCGGCTTAGGCACATGGCGTCCAGCAGCAAATCGAACGAGGTTTCGGCCGCATCGCGCATTTCCAGAACGAGGTCTTCGCCATCAGCTGCGGTCACCTTCGGACCGGCAGGAGTGGATTCGCGGGCCGCGGCCAGCGCGGATGGGACGTGAATGCGCACGGTCAACGGCACCCGCACTTGGCCAGACCGGTAACGGCGGCATCGATTGCTTCACGCGCCCCGCCCACTGCGCCTTCGGTCATCATCGAAAATGCCAGCAGGCGACCATCAGCCGTGACGACGGTTCCTGAGAGGCTTGCGACAGTTGCCAGCGTGCCGGTCTTTGCCGAGACGCTGCCCGCCGCACCCCCTTCGCCGTAGCGGTGGATGAGCGTGCCGTTGAGTCCGCCCACCGGCATGCCGGGGATGAGCTGCGACAGGCTGTCGTCGGACTGTGCGGCAGCTACAATGACCCCGGTCAGGTCGTGCGGTGAAATGCGGTTCTTGTACGACAGGCCGGATGTGTCAAACAGGCGGATGTCCCCGGTGTCGATGTCCATGTCGCCCAGCTGGCGCAGCACCTCGGCCGGTGCGGAGCTTTCGGAGGCTTCCGCACCCCGGGCCAGCGCAACTTCGCGCCCGAGCACTTCAGACACGATGTTGTCCGAGTGCTGCAGGGCGTGCCGAACCAGGCTGGACACGGGTGCTGACTGTACTTCGGCAAGCACTGCCGGGGTCTGATCCTGCTGTTCAGCGCCGTCGCCTTCGGCGTCTTCCGGATGCAGCGGCGCGGCTTCTTCCTGCGGTGGATCGGTCTGCGCGTCCGGGTTTCGGACACTGACCTCGATGCCGTTCTTGGTCAGCGCATCTGCAAAGTCCCGAAGGGCATCGCGGGCAGGCTCAGGTGTGCGAGGCGCTTTGAGTTCACCGGTCTTCGAACCCATGTGCACCATGAGGGGGTCAAGGTTCGTGATGAAGCCCAGCTCAATGTCGGAGCGATCCCAGTCTTTGCTGAACCGCGGGCCGGTGTAGCGGGACACATCGGCGTAGACCTCGACCTTTTCGACACCACGGTGCTTGAGTTCCCGCGCGGTGTTCTCAGCCAGCGTGCCAAGGCCTGCGCGCCCGTTGACGGCACCGGGCTTGGATTCGCCCTTGCCGAGCATGACATCACCGCCGCCCACAAGCGCCAGCGACCCGCTGCCGTCTTCGGCAGAGTCCAGGCGAGCAGCGGTTGTGAACGTGTGATCAGCCCCGAGGGCGCCGAGTGCCGCCGCCGATGTCAGCACCTTCGTCACCGAAGCCGGTGTGCGGCCGGTGTTTTCGCCTTTGGCGTAGAGGACTTCACCCGTGGCGGCATCCCGAATGTCAGTGCCGATCTTTCCCTTGAAGCCGCTGTCCTTGAACGCCTTGTCGACAACCGGTGCGATCTTCTTCGGCACGGGCGCTCTCGTGTCGAGTCCCGAAATGTCAAGTGCCCGAGGCGCAGTTCCCGAAAGCGACGGAGGCGGGGTGCCGCCGGAGGTCGGCACAACGGTGAGCACGCCGGGAACCGCGTCCAGGGCATCGAGCGCGGCGTATCCGGTCAGCAGTGCAGCAAGAATAGAGGCGACACCTGCGGTGACTTTGAGACGCCCGCGCGCACCGCCCTGCTCGTCTTTGGGGGCACCTGAACTGCTCACCGATTACTCACCTCTTTCTGGCCTTCACTATGCTAATTGTGACGCCTACAAATCACGGAATCCTTTCCGAATCATCCATCCGCAGGAGGAAATCTCTTGGAACTTCTCGCCACCATCGAAATCCCGCAGGGTTCGCGCAACAAGTACGAAGTGGACCACGAAACCGGACGCGTCAAACTTGACCGCTACCTGTTCACCTCGATGGCCTACCCCACTGACTACGGCTTCTTCGAGGACACGCTCGGCGAAGACGGCGACCCGCTCGACGTTCTTGTCCTGCTGCACGAATCCGTGTTCCCCGGCTGCCAGCTGGATGCACGCCCCATCGGCGTTTTCCGCATGGAAGACGAAGCCGGCGGTGACGACAAGGTCCTCGCAGTCCTCGCTGACGACCCGCGCTTTGACGCCATTCAGGACGTCAAGGACGTCGACAAGTTCCAGCTGGACGCGATCGAGCACTTCTTCGTCCACTACAAGGACCTCGAACCGAACAAGTTCGTCAAGGGCTCCGAATGGGCTGGCCGCGAAGTCGCCGAAAAGATCGTTCAGGAATCGATTGACCGGTTCAAGGCCGAAGCCTGACAGCTGTCTTCACGCACACAGCTGAAAGCGGGTGGGAGCGGACTGCCGCGCCCACCCGCTTTTTCATGCCCTCCCCACCCGGCGAACACCCGAAGATCAGCGCGATGACAGGCGGCGCCTCGTCAGGTGGAGACTGCTGAGAAGGCACGCAAACCACCTAAGTTAGGTATACCTAAGTCTCGCTTAAATGAGATCTGTGCCACGCTCAAAGGTATGAATCTGGACCATGTTTCGTTCGCCGCTCAGCAGGACGGCCTGCAGGCCACAGCCGACCGCCTGGCGGAACAACTCGGAATCACCTACTACGACGGCGGAATCCACCCGCGGTTCGGAACGCGGAACCTGATCTTCCCGCTGGCAAACGGGCACTACCTCGAAGTCGTCGAAGCCCTCGAACACCCGGCAGCGCTTGCAACGCCGTTCGGGCAGGCCGCAAGGGCACGGTCCGCCAAGGGCGGCGGCTGGATGGCGTGGTGCATAAGCGTCAACAACCTGGCCAAGGTCGAACAGCGCCTGGAGCGCAAAGCCGTCGACGGCAACCGCACCCCGGAGGGGTCAGAGGAAATCCACTGGAAGCAGATCGGTGTGAAGGGCGTCATTGCCGACGGGCAGCTGCCGTACTTCATCCACTGGATCTCCCCGGCTGAAATGCACCCGTCGGCCCGCCCACAGCGCAAACTCGACGGCAGCGGCGAACTCACCGGCGAAGACGCCGTGGCGATTGAATCGCTGCAGATTGCAGGCAGCCGCGACCGCGTGCGCGACTGGCTGGGCACCGACGCCCACAAGCCCATTCCTGAAATCGGCATTGACTGGGTGGCCCCGCACGGCGAACCGGGCATCATGTCCGTCACGTTCACCACACCGAATGGCCGCGTAGTCCTGTAAGGGGTGCGGAGCCTGCGGTTGCGGGCGGAGGCGCGCTGCGAGCCCTGCCGCCTCGGCTCTCTGCCGCGCTCCAAACGCAGTTTCACGCTTTAATGTGCTGCTCAGCGCTGTCACTGCGCCGCCGTTCAAACGCAGATCCACGCTTTAATGCAGCTTTGCGCGCAAATGCGCTGCATTAAAGCGTGCATCTGCATTTGCGCGCAACTTTGGCCCGACCTCCGCGTGAGTTCAGCCAGCCCGCCGCGGAGATTCAGCCGCGCAGAATGCCTGGCACCAAAAACCCAACTGCAGCATTTCTTCCAGCACGCCGTTCTTCATCGCCTGCAACAGTAGAACCGGCACCGCCCGAAGCTCAGCCACATCGGCACGGCTCTAGCGAGGAATACCCACAAGTTCAAATGGTCATTCTTCCCATTTGAAGACCCGCGCTGCAATCATACTGATCACGATCGCAGTCACCACGATCACAATCGCCGACAACCACCAAGCATGGCTAGTATCCACATTCATCAGAACTCCAGATAGGAGCTCGGCGAAGAAGGTGAAGGGCATATAGGTGAGGAACACTTCGACAGCGTCCGGGAAGACTTCGAGTGGGAATACCAGACCCGAGAGGAAGAAAGCGGCAAGCTGAACAAAGGTTCCCACATTGGATGCAGAATCAGGGCCGGGCATCACGCCACCCAAAAGGTAGCCCAGCGCCCCGAACATTGACAGCCCCAACAGGCTGACGCCCAAAGCGGGCAAGATCTGGCTCACCTCAACGGCGCCCAGCGCAGCGCCAATCGCCAGGATAATCAGCACCTGAACGACGACGACCGCCAGGCGGACCGGCATGTGCGTGAGAAGAAACTCCAGTCTCGTGACAGGCGTCGTGCTCAGCAGTCGGAGGACACCATCACGGCGAACGGTCGCCAGCGGAGATGCGGTGGCGAGAAAGGCAACTGATGTGACTCCCATGAACAGTGTCATGGCGATCACCTGATCGGTTGCGCTCGTGCCGTCTGCATACGAGCCCACCGCTCCGAAGATGACCAGGAACATGCCCAGAATCGCGAAGGGGAAAAGGAATGCGAACCAGAAGTTCCGTTTGTCCCTCAGCAGCTCGCGCCGCTGAAGGACCAAGAGGGCGCGCATGCGCGACCAGGATACTTTTTGACGGGTGCGCACAGCAGTGTCAGTCATCTTCTAGCGCCCTTCCGGTAACTTTCTTAAACACGCTGTCGAGCCCGGCATTGGTGGTCGTAAGGTTCTGCACGTCCGCGGCCAAGTTCGAGCTCATAAGGCATTTCAGGAAACGCTCCGCCTGTGTCGTCTCGACAGTAACCTCGGAGAAAGCCCCCTGATCCTTCCGAGAGCAGGAGGCCATTAGTTCGCGCAACTCCGTGTTGGCTTCGAAAGCGTCTAGCCGAGAGCTGGACATATCGAAGGAGATCACATTACCCGACGCATGTTCGCTGATCAGTGCATGCGGAGAGCCATTCGCCACGATCTTGCCCTCGTTGAGTATGGTGAGTGACTCACAGAGCGCTTCAGCCTCTTCCATCGAATGGGTGGAGAGGATCACTGTTGCCCCGCGTTCGCCTTCCGCGCGGATCGCGCTCCAGAGATCGTCTCGGGAGTTCGGATCCAGTCCGGCAGACGGCTCGTCTAAAATCAGCACATCGGGCGACGAAATGATGGCAGTCCCGATCAGCAATCGCTGAAGCTGGCCACCGGACAGCTTCGCGACCCGAGCAGAGGCCGACGGACCCAATGCGAGGGCATCGATGATGTCGCGGGCAGTCCGAGCCTGCGGATAGAACAACGCCCAGGTACTGAGGAGCTCAATCACCGTCTGATGTTGAAACACGGCGGCTTTCTGCGGCTGAATGGACAGACGATGAGTAATCGCCGCCCGGTCGCGGAATGGATCCAGGCCATGCACGCGAACCGCGCCCCCGTCGGGCTTGCGCAACCCGGCGATCATCTCTAGCGTGGTCGATTTGCCAGCCCCGTTCGGACCCAGCAGGCCATAGATCCCGGCAGCGGGGATTTCGAAGCTGATGTCGTCAACGGCCCAGAACGGTTCTCCTCCCCGTTGGTAGGTTTTCTTCAGAGATTGCGCAACAACCGCCAACTCACCCATCAGTGCACCTCCGGAACATCTAGCGGTTGGTCCTTGAGCGGATGCCCCATCGCGAGAGCGAGCACTGGCCTCCGGTCCCACAGCGTGCCCTGCAGAAGCTTCGGCACGGATTTGTCGGGAAGGATTCCGGCGAACACACCGCCTTCAAGGCCGATTCTCCGCATCTCCAGCCATCCTGCATAGAGACCCGTACCTGCATCCATGAGTGCATCCAAATATGCCCGGGGCTTCCCAGTACGTGCGATATCTGCCATACGAACCGTGGCAACAGCGAGAACCGGTGCAAGCACGTACTCGGGCTGAATGACCGCGTGGGAAAGCGGTTTCTCTTCCAGAGTCGTCAGGGGATCCAGTTCCCCTCCCGGTCCGATGTTCCAACTGCGAGGACTGAGACCTTCGATGTTCTGTCCAACGATGGAGAAGTCAGTGGTCACCCCGAACAGTCCGCTCGAGACGTCTGCAAGAACAGTGACGATTCGTGCGGCGACTTGCTGGACCGTGTCAAGTGAAACGGGCCGGTCGTCCCACGCTCGGTGAGAGACTCTGCCAGTGATTCCCTCATGGAGATTCGCAAATGAGGAGCCGATCGTCCGCGAGGCAGCGAGGTCGGCGTTGCTATCGGCAAAGCCGAGAAACGTTTTTAGTGTGCCCTTAGAGTTAGTCCGCAACTCACTGCCGACGCCCTCTTGAACTCTGCGAGACGGTCGACTTCCCGCAACAGATTCGGGGTACCGACCGGCGTCGTCGGAATCGTGCCCCTGCACGAGGTCGAAAGTGATCGAACATGTGACGGGGTCGCTCATACGCGGTCGGTTGATCTGGCGTTGGAGCTCCTCACTGTCACTTCGCAGATGCAGACGCGGTCGGAGACCCTCACCGATCGCGGCTGCTATCAGGTGACAGCGTGTAACTCCCGCGTCAAGATGCACGAGTCGCAGCGCGCTGGTTCCATATTTCGAAGCCATACGTGACATTCCAGCGCTGAGCACCACCTGCACCGCACCATCAGGGATCTCAAGGACTGACTCCGAGAAGCTCACGAGACGCTGGTTGACACCGTCATAGCGATAATGCCCCGGGGGCACACCGGGGGCACCTTTGCCGACAAGCACGTCGCATTGTGGCGAGCCCAGATTTCCGCCGGTGGCCGCATACCGCTGATACTGTCCGTTGCCAGCGTCGGTTTTGAATCCGAACGTCTTGTGGAGGGTCTGAAGCAGTCGCAAGACATTCTCGTCGTCAACATCGCCGGGCCCAATTGAAAACTGCTGGCTGTCCCAAGCGGTCACCGGTTTCTGCAACTCGACATTCGCCGGTTGGTAGTGCGCTAGGTGGGTAGCAGGGTCCAGCAGGTCTGCGGGTGGGAACGCAATTTGATCCTCATACATCAGCACACTGTCGTCACTGAACGCCTCGCCGATTCCGCAGGTGGAGCAGCTCGGCTGTGAATACACTTGAACAGCAAATTCTTCGCCGTCATGCAGTCGGACAACTAGTGCCCGCCTGATCAGTTTGATCTGTGCGGTCCGAAGGACGATTGACGCAATATTGCCTGCAAGCGCAGACGTTGCCAGCCTACCGGCGTACGCAGAGTCAGCAGACCACTGAGCTCCGGAGGAATCATAGAGCTCGGAATCTCGATACTCGGCGATCGCATATTCGAAACATGAATGGCAGGGGAGGTCGTCGCGAAGGAGTGATGAGACCACGAGATGGCCCTGGAGGGTATAAGCGTGTATCACCGCACCGGCAGTATCCGACTCCAGTGCTTCCTGCGGTACCGTTGCGCCGAGAATGAGAGTAAGGGACCGCGGCCCGAGATCCTCTTCTCGGTCCGCCAGGTTGATACCCAGTAGACTCATCTGTTCCGACAGCGCGGAACAATCGATCGCCGGATCATCACCCATGATCCGAACGGGATTGCGCGTTGCGTGAGCCATGGCTTCTGCCGGGTTTTTGAAGTATCGGGAGTTCGCCAGTCGCGAAGAAAGCGCGGCAGCCGTCTCGGGAGCTTCGCTTCCGGTGAACGTTGGCCCCCACTGCAACAATCTCTTGGCGTGGAGAAGAGCTAAGGCTGAACTCAGCTCCGGAATCGTCAATCCGGTCGCCTGGCTGAGGTCTGCAGAATCTCGCTGACCGTCGAGCTGGTCCAACAACGGTATCAGGCGTGACCTGGCGAACTCACCTGTGAGGAACACCGGTTTCGGTCCACCAACAATCAAGACCCCATTATCGACACGAGATATCAGAAGGCCATCAACAGCACAGGGGTTCTCTGGAGGCTGCATTGTGATGTCATTGATCGCCGCAATCCGAATATCGGCGGCGCTCATTTTTCCTCGATCATCTGGCGTGGACTGTTTGACCATTGCTCAAACCTCCCTTTCCGCAAGATATTTCCATGTTCGGGTTTCTGGCGATCCTGCCTGTCCGCCGCAAATACTGCAGCCGTGAATACCGGACACGGTGCCTGAGGTGGAGGAAATGTTCATCAGATCGAACCAGATCACGCGGCCCGGATCGTGACTATGGTTGCCGTGCTCCAATTGCTCCAGAACAGCAAGAGCACGTGCGAAAAGATGCTCAGTCTCGTGGGGAAGCAGGAGATTGGGCCCTCCATGTTGATCGCCGAATGCAGATATGCGCATTCGTTCGAAATCATCGCTCAGTCCGTGTTGTTTCAACCTGACGCGCAAGCACTCAGAACATCCTCCAATGCCATCTGCGATCGGGCCGAATCTGACAAACGGATGATCGATGGTAATCGGGACGGTGACAGATCCGTCAATCCGTGACATTCGGTGTGCGCGCGCTTCCAGTTGGGGCCGCGGGGACGTCGCAATCAGAATGTTGGCAACTCCACTTTCGGCCCACGTCGGCCCGCCGTGCCGCCCGATAGCATCTGATCTGGTCACAGGAATAGAATGTGGCAGTTCCGCCAGCTTTGCTTCGAATTCGTCTGCGATGTGCTTCGCATTCGAATCGAGTGCCGATAGAAAGACCCCTGAGCTCAAGCGAAAGGCTGTGGCCATGGATTTATTTCCTCCTCGGGTGAGGTTGGCTGATTGAAAAACTCCGGCAGCTCATATAGTCGCGACGTTCCCAGAAATCGGCTGGAGTGGATGAATGAGAGAGGCACGAGTCCGGGAATTATCGCCTTGACTGAGATGAAACCACTCCGCGCTCCTTCGTCAGTCGTCATATCGACCGCGTACGCTTTGAGCCCACGTTCCCGTAAAACTGCCAGAGTGGAAAAGAGCGCTTCTGTCGGATCTTCACCCAGGTCCGGAAAACTGGACAGACTGACTCTGTCGTTGGAGGCATCCACGAAGTCAAAAGCTGTTGTACGCTCGGGGTCGGCCATGTAGACGGCCCCGTGGATAGTATCGTGAAAATCCATGACATTTTCCGGGAGCGCTGCAGTGTTCGTTTCCAAAGCGACAAGCGTTGACTGCGCTTCGCGCAACGCCTTCAGCGCCGCCCCTTCACCGCTGGTGTCAGACGCACAAGTCACCAGCTGTGCCACAAGTCGACCAGGCCGACGAACAAGGCAGTACACCGTGGGGACCCGGAGGTCAGTCGTGGCATCGATGAGGGACACCTGTGCACCGTGCTGCTCAAAGTCATTGACGTAGGCATGGTGCGCTGCCGGCAAGCTGTCCGGATCGATGACTGGGAGGGAGAGCCGCTGTAACCACACCACTGCAATCGACTCGCGCTCGATGCATTCCAGGACTCCTGCCAGCAACGCCGCGTCTTTGCTCGTATGACTTGCGCAGCCGGTGGAGATTGGATTCCAGATCCGCTCCCCGAGAGCCACTGGGGAAACAAACAGATACGTGCAGATGAGCGGGACCCACGCCGGGGTGAATCCGTCTAGGTCCACCCCACGGATCCAGCGCAGAGGTCGGTCTAGGTGAGGGCGCGCAAGGTACTTCGAGCTCTGCTCCTGTTCCATTTTGCCGATGGTGGGCAACGTCATGATGTCAAGATGAGGCTCACCCTTCTCTCGCATCTGCCGTTCGGTTGCCCACCGAACAGGCAGGTCCTCCCACACGCATGACGAGTAGCGCTCTAGACCTTCCACGGCTGCAATATCTGATGCGAGGAGCTCATCTTGGGATGTGCCGGCCCCGCCGAGCTGGACGTCACCCCCCCCGCGGCGCCTGCGACGCCGATGCTTGGCACCACATCCGTAAGGTCACCAAGGTTCGAAGCGTATACATGCCAGTCGTGTGACCCCTCGAATGCTTCGAGGGGCACACATTGTCCTATGAGGCCCCCGCGCCTCGACACCAACTGACGAACAGCTGTGATGTCGGCAGCTTCAGTCCTTGCCATCGTGCCCCCTCTGTTTTGAATGATGTTTCTCATTCGAACGCTCCCGATACATGTGCTCGAAGCAACAACAACACGAGGACTGCTAGCGGAGCCTCGTCCACTGGCGGTAAGCCCAGTCGGTTATTGTGCAGGTGCACCTGGTGATTGAGCTGGTTCACATCGCCATCACAAAGCTCAGCCAAGTTTCCAGGCCATAGAGCTTCAGAATCGTTGCTGTCCACGCGCGCCGCAGCTGCCGAGCTCGATAGCAGCTCACTGAGCACGCTGTCACTTGAAAGTTGGTTAAGCCGCTCCTGGTTTCCTCCAGACCAGAACAGTGCGTAACGAGTCCAGAATCTCCTCATCATGTTGGTGTCGTCACCAAAGAAGGTCTTCGTAGCGAGGTAGCAATGTCCGGCGGCCATAGAAAGGCGCTGTTCGGGTTTCCACTGAGGCGAAAGGTACCGCAGCGCTTCTTTAGTCGAGGAAGCCCATATTTGCACTGCTTTGGACAGCCCATCCTCGCCGCCGTACTTTGATATTTCCGGCTCATAAAGAGCCAGATGAACACCGGAATCCCTTGTCAACGGCAACGGAACATCTGACTGGTCGAACAGACTTGTCTGCCGATGGTCTGAGGCGGAAGCTCCAACGAGCAGAGCCGACAGCCTGTCTTCCAGTTCGCGAGTCAAACCGTTAATGAGGTCTCCTACTTTGTCTGGGTCAGGTGGGACGACTCTCAAACGCAGATGCGGTCCTCGTTCGTCGAAGTAGCGGAGGAAGTGCCATTCAGCTCTTGGACACCAGTTGCTCACTGCGGGCTTGACTACCTGGGTAATAGCGGCATCGTCCAGGGAAAAGTCCTGATGGATCACTTGCCAATACACGAACCGTGAGGGCTCGAACATCATAGAACACCTCCACCCGGCAGCAGATGCATCGTCTGTTCTGCAAATTCTGCTCCGGATGCGACGGCCTCACCCACAGCTGGCAGAGCCTCCGTGATCTTCAGGTGGTGCTGGTTTCTGCTCATCACGAGACTGTGGCGCAGAAACTCCAGAGATGACACCGATCCGCATGAAACCCAGAACGGTTTCGGATCAGCTGCGAATGACAGCTGCTTCGGCACAAACTGTACAAAGACCTCCTCGCCGAACCCCCAGCCGGCGAGCATGGCGCAGAAGTCCAGGACTGAGTTCGAGCTTACGCCGTCGAAGAGTGCAGCTGGCATCTCACTGGCCTCGCAGATGAGTGTTCTGCGTGAAAGCACTAAGCCGTCGCGTTCCTGCCGTTCCCTTAGCATCGACCCTTCCAGCACGGGCGGCAACGGGGCAAGCTCGTACGGATCGAGCGGTGCGTATGACCAAGGTGATGTCAGTGCCAGCAGATTTCGAATCGGTCCTGAAATGAGTGATTGTGGGACCACTCCGACATAGATCAGCTGCACCGGCTGGCCATCATCCACTGTCACCGATACCGCGTCATCCGAATCGATCTCAATTGACAAATCAAATACATCCACGGCACCCGAGTCCTTGCACGAATCGACCGGCCACTGGAGACGAGGCCATATCCCCGACGCATCTCTCTGCAGATCGTTCTGATCATTGGCAACGCTGACTTCGACTTGCATAGTTGTGTCGGGCGTCATCGCAGCGACCCATGAGCGCAGATCGCTTCCCACTGTCGTCCGCGTCGGTTCACGCAGGTAACGCGTCAGCTGACCTGGTCCATAAGCGCCGATCGAATCGAGCACTCCACTCTCTGGTTCGAGACCGTGATGGATGATGGCCATGCCGATCGGAGGGGCCGTCGAGGCAGTGCGGAAAACTGGTCGGCTAGCCGCCAGAGCACTGCGGCCGTTCGTCTGCGCAAGTCGCGCCTCCTCCAGCTGAGTGTCCTGATATCGGCGCACATTGTCGGCACCATAGGAGATCTGCGTGAGATAGCCCGGCACATCACGAATCACGAGCGTTCCTGTGGGCCGGTCGAACAGCTCCCGTGCTTGCCGCAGTAGCCGATCGTGAAGGACTCCCCGGAAAAGTCCCTCGCTGTAGACCTGATCTGCTGTGGCCGCAAGCGAGGAATACTCTCGGTCACTCTGGCTTGAAGCAGCGCCTACGTAGTTCTCGCGCACGATATCGCGTACTCGACTGAAAACAGGCGGGACACGGCCGATGTCATTGAAGGCATCCTTGAGACGCTGATGTGCCTCTCTTTGCAGGGCGATACGGCGATCGGGAATGGCTTCCGAGAGACTATCGATGCCTTCGGCCAGGTTGCTTAAGGATCGGGTCAGCTGTGCTTCCGGAGGCAGAGCGTCGACAAGCCCTTTGAGAGCATCTCCTTCAGATGTGTTCCAGGGCAGAATGGGCAGGACGAGTCCAGAATCAACCAGGAACCTTATGGGTAGCGTTCCCTCAAAGTGCGCTTCAACGGCAGTGGCTGAAGACCCGGCGGGCAATGAGCGGACTTTATCCGCTAGCTTCGCGCCCACATTCGCATAGAGGATGTCATCCCGCCTCCAGTTGTACTGCCCCTCAATGCGCTGATACATCGGAACCATGACCTGCGCCATTGTGTCGCTCATTGATCTCAGAGTTAGATTGGGTTGGAACTCAAATGCGTGCATCCAGTCTGGGTGGGTAGAAAGAGCGCTAGCCAGTGCGCGCACGACCGCCACTGACAAATGACTGGCCGCCTCTGGAGCAACATCAGCGCAATTGGGCCCCATGATGTCCAGCCGGGAGAAAGTCGACAGAGGGGACGGCTTCAGAGCACCGCGTTGAGCGTATGTAAATAAGGCTCGGTTAAGGTTTGATGGGAACGACTGCTTGGATTTTCGCGTCAGGCGCTGACGCGCTTGCCATACGGATGGGCTGGAAAGCGAGACAGCAGAGGCCAGCTCGGGAACTTCGGCAATCTGTGACAGCAGACTGGACTCCGTTTCAAGCCGGGCAGTCAATGCGTCGTCAATTTCACGATGGCGTTCGCTTAGGCGCGCGAGGATCTCTTCCAACTCAGCAAGATCCTGTGCTGCAGACGGGTTCATGTTGGAAACAAGGTCTCGAACCGCTTGCGCTTGCAACCACTTCATCCTGCGGTTGAACACATCCCGACGAAAACGAATGATCGGTATACGCATCTCGGAAGATGCACGAGATACGAGAGAATGGAGTGCGTCTGAAACTCGCAACTCAAGTTCACGAGCACGGGACTCCTCGGTAAGCAGTCGCGAGAAGTTTGCCACCAGATCTGCATCACGTAATTCCGCGAACCGGTGAATCCCAACGACGGAAGTCCGGCTGACAGAATAATCGAAAACAGTGCGATTCACCGCAACCTCGTCCTTGCCGACGGTTCGAGTCATTACACGATCTCCAGTCCGATCACGGTCTGCACCATCATTGCGATGATTAGCAGCAGCCAGCCGATGCTCAGGACAGCCACAAGGGCGTACCAGACCCTGACCTTGCGAGGCTCTTTCTTCAGGCGATGATGGGCGCGGCTATTGACAAAACGCCCGAACACATAAGTGAACGCCTTCGAATGGACATTAAGCCGCCCTGTCGCAGCTTCCAGCGCATGAGCACCGTCAGTAGGCAGAATCGGGTTCAGGTTCACAATGACAGCAAGGATCAGAAGTATGGCTAGGCTGCTGAGAAACTGCTGCTCAGGTCCAGCAGCGAATCTTGCGGCGAACGCCGCACAACCGGCTAAGAATAGATCGCTCAAGGGCCCGGCCAACGATACAAGCACCCGTTTTCGTCGTTCGACAATGCGATAGGTGTCGGAGCGATCGACATAGGCGATCGGCAGAAAACCGAAGAGCATACCCACACCAGCTTCACGCGGTGGAGTTCCGTAGCGCACCATCAGAACCGCGTGAGCACTTTCATGTACGGCCGTCGTAAAGATCAGGGCAATTGCAGCGGCGATAAAGGTATCGCGTCTGAGCCCCTCCGCCCACACCGATGGCAACCATGTTGCGAGGCTGATCACGGCAGCAACGAGGAGGATAGCCCCAGTCACCGCGACGACCGCACTTGGAACTCCTACGAATACGCGGTTGATGGGGCCGAGTACCCGGGCAGGGTTCTTCACTAAGGGGTAACGTCGGATGAGCTGAAAGCCCTCTACGTCCTGCCCATCTTTGCCCGGTGCTTCCGAATCGATGAGACACCCGCGTGCGTCTAAGTCTTCAAACAGAGGACCTACTTTGGTCCACACGACATCAGCTGTCGTCGAATTCTGCTTTGCCAGAATCTCGGTCAGATCCTCGATCGTTGTGTCCTTGGGAAGCTCTGACGCAAGGGTAATGATCTTCGCAGCTGTGGTGCCGAGCCGGGTGTACTTTCTGTTGCGCGAGTCAAAAAGAAGGGAAGCTCCGTCCATTCCTGTAAACATCTCCACGTCGCCGTGCAGCTTCGCTCGAGATGCTGTTAGTTCGGCGACGCCTCGCGTGTTGTTCATTGCCTTGTCACCCTTCCTGGAGGATGCCGCGACTGCCTTGCTGTAGTCGGCTTACGGAGCGGCGTGTGATATCGACGCGCCGCTCCGCAAGCCACAGTTTTTTATCTGCCTGTCGAAGGAGAACCGCGAGCGCGGACTCAGCCGGAGATACAACCAGCGGTTGATAGAGATCCCTTGCTAGACGACGAAGCGCTACCCAAGGAACCAACACTGCCGATGGTGCCCGAGGGGGCAGCCTGATCGTTCAGCGCTTCGACCTGAATATCAGCCGGTGAGCTGTCGGACTCTGAAGCAAAAAGATCGATGTTTTCTGTCTGCATTGTTATAAACCTTTCTAATAAATCACATGTCGCGATTTTCTACATCGCGGGTGATTTTCTTGAAATTCAAATCCAGCTATCCGCCCATACTTCCTGCGGTGGCAGCACTGCCCTTCGTTGAGGATGAAGCGCAACCGAAAGTAGAAGCGGTGCCATAAGTGTTGAACGCCGCCGTCGCATCCGGGAGCGCCTCAACAGTCATTACGTCGTCTTCACGTGCAAAAAGGTCGATGGTCACATCTGTTTTCATCATTGAAATTCCTAACGATTATTAGGCAAGACGTCACACAACGGCAATGTTGACAGACATCTCGTGGTTACCAGCTCGATAGATAAGCCAGCTATCAAAAGGTTCCGAAGCAACCGACCGTGCCGGCGCTACCACCGAAAGACGCTGCAGTGCCGAAACATGCGGCCGTATTCGACGGGGATGCCACATCTTGCAGCGGCTCAAAGTTGAAATCCTGATCGATTGCAGCGAGGTCGATAGTGGTTAGGTCATTGTTTATCTTCATTTCAGTATTCATGACAAAATGCACCTCCTCGTGGATCCTGGGCGCGGAGCATAAAGCAAATAAGCTGTATAAAATACCCAGCTACGGACATCTGATCATTAGCGGATTTTCTGATTTCTTTTATCACTCCCTGTCTCTTCAGGTATCTTCAACGCTATGAGAGACACATCACACAGTCAACCCCTTGCGTCAAATTCGCCAAAATTTTCCGTGCAGCAAACCTCGAGGCTCACATTGTGATAAGCACCATTGGCCTGCACCAGCGGCATTAATCGACGACAGAGCTGGTATGGAGCCAGTGCGGAGCCTCTGTGGTGGTGAAGAACTAAGGAAATGTCGGGCCAGCACACAGCGGAGTGTTCAATTCCTGCCCCCTGGCGGTTGCCTCAGAACAGAGGATCAACACTTGTGAGCACCCCGGGCGCGAAGAAACCAGCTATATCGATGGCGGTATGCGCACCCACGAATGGCATGACTCTCCGGCGGCGCATATACAGCCAGCCGAAAATCAGTCCCATGAGCACATTGCCAACAAAAGGGCCGAATCCCTGATACAGGTGATAGCTTCCACGGAAAACCGCGAGCCCCACAATGATGGCCCACGGCGACCACCGCAGCTTCTCCAGCCGATCCCAGAAGAACCCGAACAGCAGCACTTCTTCCAGCACGCCGTTCTTCACCGCCTGCAGCAGCAGAACAGGCACGGTCCACCACGCCGCGTTTAGGTTGTTTGTCGAAATCTGCGCCGTGACACCCAGCGCCCGCCCAGCGGCATAAACAGCGAGCGTCCCCGCGCCTATCAGCACAAACAGCGCTACGGCACGCCACGCATCGCCCCAGGCATCGCGCCGACTGCCGCCAACAGCGTCAGGACCGGCACTGACCGAACCTCGCCCGCGTCCCAGCCCCAAGCGCTCCAGCACCGAGCCCTGCCCGTCAAGCCACAGCAGGTACAGCGCAAGCGCCACCGGCACGAGCGTGAACCCAATGCCCAGAAGCTGGTACACGAGGTCGAACACCGGCCGCGTCGACTGGCTGTTATTGAGCGAAGCAGTGCTGTCTTGAAGCGGACCGCGCGTGAGCATGTCCGCCAGCCGCACAGCGGCATACACCGCCGACTGCCCCAGCGAAACTCCCGCCACCAGCAGCACCTCAGCGCGCCAGCGAGTGGGGCTTGTCATCCTCTCCGGGTACCAGGCGCCGCTGAGCTCACTGCTGATCGTCGCCTCCGCGTTCGGGCTTGACTGACGGCATGGGCTCCGTCGTCAGTTTGCCGCCCGAGGGCTCCCCTGCTGCAGCCGACGGGTCTTCGTCGCTGGCGTCCGCCTCGTCCTCAGCCTGGCTGTCAGCTTCATCCTCAGTCTGCTCACCAGCGCCGGCGTCAGCTTCAGCGTCACCCTCGGGCTGGTCCTCTGCATCGGCCCCGTCGCGCGCTTCAGCTTCTTTCTCAGCTTTGTCGATGACGGCGCCGCGAGCATCTTCCTTGACCGCCCGCTTTTCTGCGCGGCGCTCCTTGTGCCCTTCGAGCAGTTCATACAGAACCGGCACCAGGATGAGCGTCAGCAGCGTCGACGACACCAGGCCGCCGATGACTGCCAGAGCCAGCGGCTGCGATACGAACACACCACCGCCGGTGAGCCCCATGGCCATGGGCACGAGCGCGAAGATCGTTGCCAAAGCGGTCATGATGATAGGCCGGTAGCGCAGGCGGGCTCCATGGAACACCGCTGTTTTGAGGTCTGCGCCGTGTTCGCGGAAGCGGTTGATCAAGTCGATCAGAACGATCGCGTTGGTCACCACAATGCCGATCAGCATGAGCATGCCGATCATGGCTGTCAGCCCCATGGGTGTGTCAGTGATGAGCAGCGCCAGAATCGAACCGGTCGCGGCAAACGGGATGGACACCAGCAGGATAAACGGCTGCAGCAGCGACCGGAACGTGGCCACCAGGATGATGAACACAATGAGGATCGCCGCGAGCATCGCCAGGCCCAGCTGTTTGAACGCATCGGCCTGTTCGGCCGACACACCGCCGGTGTCCTGGGCGACACCGGGTTCCAGCTGCGTGGAGTCGACGGTCTTCTGCACAGCGGCAGCAATCGCTCCGAGGTCATCGCCGTCAGGGGTGGCCGACACCGTCACCGAGCGCAGTCCGTCAGAGTGGCTGATGACCGGAGCAGTCTTCACCTGCGTGATATTTGCAACCTCGCTGAGCTTGATCTTCTTCTCTTTCGGCTGCTGGGACTCCGGCATCTGCCCGTCAGGCATCTGCGGCATTCCGGGCATCTGACCGTCAGGCATCTGACCGTCGGGCATTTGGCCGGGCCCACCGGGCATCTGTCCGTCAGGCATCTGGCCGGGCCCACCGGGCATCTCGCCAGGTCCGCCGGGCATTTGACCACCGTCACCGGGGCCCTGCGGCTGCTGGCCACCGTCACCGGGGGCCTGCGGCTGGCCACCGTCACCGGGGGCCTGCGGCTGCTGACCTCCGCCTTGTCCGGGTGCGCCGGGTACCTGCGGCTGCTGACCGCGCGGTGCCTGGGGCTGCTGTCCACCGTCACCTGGGGCCTTCGGCTTCTGGCCGCCTTCCTGTCCAGGTCCACGAGGTGCCTGCGGTTTCTCGTCTTTTCCGCCGCGGTCCGAAGACTTAGGCTTTTTGGTTGGCTTGTCGGTCCGCGTTGAATCCGATCCAAGCCCCGGGCTCTCCGGAGGCTTCGGGGTCGGCAGCGCAACGTTTCCGCCACCCTTCGGACCACCGGACTCTCCGGGCCCTCCTGTTCCGCCGGCTCCTCCGGCACCACCAGCTCCGCCGGTGACGGGAGAGCCATCGGGCATGACCGTGACGGTCAGTTCCATGTCTTCGAGGTCGCTGATGCTCTCTGCGTCACCGTCGAACACATAGACGCTGTTGGTCACGTCGTCGAGAACCACCTGGCCGATCATCTGGCCGTTGATGGCGCGCGTGACGATTTGGCCCAGCTGCACTTCTGACAAGCCGTACTCGGCGGCCTTTTTGCGTTTGACGTCAATGTGGATGACGTTGCCGACGTCGCGCAGGCTGTTGTCGACCTTCTTGACCCCGTCGGTCTTCTCAAGCTGTTTGGTGAGCTTTTCTGCGGATTTCTTCAGTGCTGCAGTGTCATTTGAGGTCAGTTTGATGTCAATGGTTGACCCACCAGGAGCGGCGCTGTCGACGACTTCAAAGTTTCCGGATTCGTCCGGGTCCATGTCTTTGAACTTCTCTGTCAGGCGCTCCGAGACTTCGTCGGCACTCGCCCCTTCGGACAGGTTGATGAAGTACATGCCGCTGAGCTGACCGGAACCGGAGACCTCCCCGAAGTCGAATTGGCTTGAACCGACAGAGAAGCTCAGATCATCGACTCCCTCTGTGGCGAGGATGTCCTTCTCAACCGGTTCGGCGATCTCCCCGGCTTCTTCCAGCCCCACACCGGCGGGGAACTGCTGCCGAGCCTCCAGCGTGTCGGCGCCCATGTCACCGAGGAAGTCAGTTTTGAGCATTGGCACCATGCCCAGCGTGAGCACCAGCACGAGAACGCTTGCGACCAGCGTGATCACGGGGTGGCGCACCGTCCAGCCGATAACCGGGGTGTACGTTTTCTGCAGCCGGGTGACCGGTGATCGCAGGCTTTCGAGCTCGTCGATTTCCTGGTCGGTACCACTGTGTCCAGCTTCGGACGCGGGCCCCGCCTCAGAAGCCTGACCCTCATCGACAGCCGAACTCACCTCGGCACCCTTTTCTGCCCCGGCTGCCGAGCTCTCCGCGGAAGCGGGCTCCACCTCGCCAGCCGAATCTTCTTCAGCAACCGGCTGAGCGTCGGCAGTGCCCGACTCGTCAGCACCGGATACTGCCGCCGGGTTCTCTTTCGCCGCTTGACGGCGCTTCTTGCGCCTTGCCCGCAGACCGCGCAGCCCTGCTTTGCGGCGGGCGGCGATTTCCTTCTTCTGTTCGCGGCTGAGTCGAACTCTCGATTCGCGCGAGCGCAGGAACCAGAACGCCAGAACCGGCACAATCGTCAGCGCCACCAACAGCGATGCCAGCAGGGCAATCGAGGTGGTCAGCGCGAACGGGCGGAACAGCTCACCCGTCTGGCCGGTGACGAACACCAGCGGCAGGAACACCGCGACGGTTGTCAGTGTCGACGCGGTGATTGCGCCGGCAACTTCGCTCACGGCTGCGAGAATATTGCTGAACTTCGTCCCGCCCATCGAGTGACGCCTTCGAATGGCCTCGATCACGACAATCGAGTCGTCGACCACGCGGCCAATCGAAATGGTCAGGGCCGACAGCGTGAGCATGTTGAGGGAATAGCCTGTCAGCCACAGACCGAGCATTGTGATCAACAGCGACAGTGGAATGGAGATCGCGGTGATGATCGTCGCCCGCACGCTCAACAGGAACACCAGGATGACCAGCACCGCGAATACCAGGCCGAGGACACCCTCGTGGACGAGGTCGTCAATGGACTGCTGAATGAACGGAGCCTGGTCGAACACGGTGGTGAATTCGGGGTTGCCCCGCAGCTTCTCCTGCGTTTTCGGCAGTGCGTCGTGAACCGCGTTCGCAACATCGACCGTGTTGGCATCGGGGGTCTTCGTCACCGCCAGGGTGAGCGACTCTTTGCCATTGGTGCGCGAAATGCTCTCAACCGGAGCGGGCACCTGTTCGATTTCAGCGACCTCGGACAGTTTGACCGGGCCGTCTTTGCCCGTGACGCGCAGATCGCGGATCTGGTCGAGTTTCGTGATGCGCACACCGACTTCGACAGGTGCTTCGCCGTTGTCGCCTTCTATTTCACCGGCTGAGGCGGCCACTCCGTTGGACTGAAGGACTCCGACGATCTCGTCGACGGTGACACCTTTGTCTTCGACTTTCTTCTTGTCGACGGTGATGTTGACCTGTTTGACGTCGGCGCCGGATACCGCGGCTGCTCTGACACCGGGCAGCTTCTTCAGTTCTGGAACCACAACCGAATTGAGGTCATCGGCCAGCTTTTCTTTGCTGCCGTCGGACGAGGCTGAAATGACCACCACGGGGAACTCGTCTACTGAACCGCTGAAGACCACGGGGTCGACCCCGTCGGGCAGCTGGTCTTTGACTTTGGCAATCGCGCCTTCGAGTTCGCGAACGATGTCGTCTGAGGACGTTCCGTAGGAAACTTCGGCTGTCACATCGGATTTGCCGGAGGCCGAGGTGGAGCTGACTGACTCGACTGATTCGGAGGCGCTTACCGCCTCTTCGATGACTTCGGTGACTTCGCTCTCCACGGCTTCGGGTGAAGCGCCGGGGTATTGAGCGGATATGACCGCCTGCGGCAGCTCGAAGGAAGGGAAGAGCTCCCTTTTGAGTTGGGCTGTGGCAATGAAGCCGAACATCACCGCCACTACGGTGATCAGTCCGATGAGGGCACGGTGCTTCAGGCTCAGGCGGGTCAGAGTTTTCACCCGGCAAGACTAGCGTATTCACCTCAACCCAACAATACGGTCGTATTAACACCGGGCGCAGGCGAATCTCCGGGAGTCACCCACCGCTTCCCGTCCAAGCAGAGTCAGCGAATGAATTTGGCCGCCGAGGAAAGTTAAGCTAACTTAATTTCATGGCAGAACCGACCCGTCGCAACGGCGAAAGCAGCGATCCGCGTCACCAGCACGTTCACCGCAAGCGCCTGGTGTGGCTGCTGGGGCCGGCCTTTGTTGCGGCAATTGCCTATGTGGACCCCGGCAATGTCGCTGCCAACCTCAGCGCGGGCGCAGAATACGGCTATCTGCTGGTGTGGGTTCTCATTGCGGCCAACCTCACCGCGATGATCGTGCAGTACCTGTCTGCCAAGCTCGGCTTGGTCACCGGCGAAAGCCTGCCGAGCATGCTGGGCGGAAGGCTGAAGAAGCCCGCCCGCCTGACCTTCTGGGTGCAGGCTGAACTCGTTGCCGCGGCGACCGACCTCGCAGAAGTCGTCGGCGGCGCAATCGCCCTGTACATCCTGTTTGACATTCCGCTGGTGTGGGGCGGGCTGATCATCGGCGCAGTCTCGATGCTGCTGTTGGCGACCGCCGACCGCGCAGGCCAGCGCTTGTTTGAGCTGCTGGTGACCGCGCTGCTGGTGATCATCACGATCGGCTTCACCGCAGGCCTGCTCATCAGCGACCTCGATCCCGCTGGCATGGCACAGGGCATGATTCCCCGCTTTGAAGACACTCGCTCCCTCATGCTGGCTGCGGCCGTTTTGGGGGCGACCGTCATGCCGCACGCCATCTACCTGCACTCGGACCTCATTCGCGACCGCTTCGGCACAGACATCCCCGAACGCACTGTTGCCCGGCTGCTCAAAGCCAGTCGCTGGGACGTTTTCTTGTCACTGATCCTGGCCGGTGGGGTCAACCTCGCCATGCTGCTCTTGGCGGCGGCAGCACTGCCCGGTGTGGAGGGAACCGAGACCATAGAAGGCGCACACGCTGCCATCACGACTGCCATGGGTCCGTTCATAGGCGTGCTCTTCGGCATCGGTCTGCTGGCTTCGGGCCTTGCGTCGACCTCGGTGGGCTCTTATGCGGGCGCTTCCATCATGAAGGGGCTGCTGCACGTGCAGATTCCCCTCCTGTGGCGCAGACTCACAACCCTCATTCCCGCTCTGATCATTCTAGCCCTTGGCATCGATCCCACCTTCGCGCTGGTCGTATCGCAGGTGCTGCTGTCCATCGGCATTCCCGCCGCGCTCATTCCGCTGGTGTTCTACACCGGCAGGCGCAGCATCATGGGCCGGTTTGCCAATCCCCTGCCGCTGCAGGCTGCGGCATGGCTGACAACAGCCCTCATCGTCACGCTCAACGCGGTGCTCATTGTTCTGGTCTGCTTGGGCTACGACGTGTGAAGCTCACGCGCGTCAGTGAGCCTGCAACCCTTTCAACATATGCACCCGTGCGCATAGGGTGAAAGCGTGAGCACTGAGCTGGAACACCTGTCACCTGTCACCCAGGACTTCCTCAAAGCCATTTGGAGCGCCGAAGAGTGGGGCGGCGGGCCCATTTCGACGAAGGCTCTGGCCGAAAGGTTCGGCACGTCCTCCGCGAGTGTGACAGACACCGTCAAGCGCTTAGCTGCCGCGGACCTTGTCACCTACACCCCGTACAAGCCGGTCAGACTCACAGACGTCGGCCGTCGGCACGCCGTTCAGATGGTTCGCAGGCACCGCCTGCTCGAAATGTATCTGGTCAGCATGCTCGACTATTCGTGGACCGAGGTCCATGACGAGGCGGAGCGGCTGGAACACGCTGTCTCTGATCTTTTCGTGTCCCGCATCGATGCGCTCATGGGCCACCCCACGGCAGACCCGCACGGCGATCCGATTCCCGACGCCGAAGGCCGCATGGATCACCCCGACCGTGCTGTTGTGCTGCTTCAAGCCCAGGCTGATGCCCCGCACCGGGTAGATCGGGTGGACGACAGCGAAAACGACGTGCTCACGGCAGCGGAAGAGCACGGTTGCGTGCCCGGAGCGCACATTGTCCCCGGCGACCTGCTGGACCAAGCCCCCGACCTTGCCGAGGCGGTGTGGGTCACTCCGCTGCACGACAGCTGAGCCCGCACAGCCTAAGCGTTGTCCTTCTGCCGGGCAGGCATGGTCTCCTCAGCAAAGACCCACTGGATTCCGGCAAGCACAACAACAGCCCCAGCAGCGGCAAAGGCCACTCCGTAGCCGTAGGCGTCAGCCAGCCAGCCGGAGACAATCGGCCCGAAGATAGCGCCGACGTCCATCCCCATCTGGTAGCGCGACAGCACTTTGCCGCCTGCCCTTTCGGGCCCGATGATGTCGGCTATAACAGCCTGCTGGGGTGCGTTGACAGTTCCCGCCCCGATGCCGGCAATGACCGACAGAACTAGAAAGACGGGGAACGACTGCCACAGGCCCAGCACAATCGTGGAGCCGCCCAACACCAGCAGTCCCGCAATGATGAACGGTTTGCGGCCGTACACATCGGCAGCCCTGCCCAGAGTGTTGACCGACAGAGCGGTGCCTGCGGCGAACAGGGCCAGCGCCCAGCCTGCTGCGGCGGCATCGGCCTGCAGGGCGTAGATCGCAAACAGCGGGTATATGGCGGTGCGCACACCCATAGCACCCCACCCGTTGGCCATCGCGCCGACAAGTGCCGCACGATAAGACTTGAAGGCCCACGCTTCGCGAAAGCGCATGGGCGGAAGCGGATCGGCGCTTTCTTTCGCGGTCACGGCTTCGGCTGCCTGCCGTGACACGGGGCCATCGGCGGCATCGTCACAGCCGACCCCGGCGGGTTCGTGAACCTCCTGCGAATCCGAGCTCTCCACCTCGTCATTGCGCCCGGTGGTCAGCTTGACGTGCACAACCAGGGCGGCAATGACCAGACCGATGCCGTAGATGAGGAACGGCACCCGCATTCCCAAGCCCGCCATGAGGCCGCCGACCACGGGACCTGCAATATTGCCCACCAGAAACGCGGTGGCGTACATGCCGGTGGCCCGAGCCCGCGCATTGTACGGGGCGATCCGCACAATCAGTGCCATCGCAGAAACAGTGAACAGGGTCGAGCCGATGCCGCCGAGCGAACGGAACACCAGCAGCTGTTCATAGGACTGGGCGAAGGCCACGGCAAAGGTCGAGGCGGCCACGATCAGCAGCCCCACAACGTAGATGGGCCGCTCGCCGAACCTGTTGACCAGGCGACCCCCGGCGGGTGCTGTGAGCAGGCGGAAGAACGCGAAAGAGCTCACGACGATTGTCGTGGCAGTGACTCCCAGGTCAAAGGAGTGCGCAAACTGCGGCAGAACGGGAGCGATGATGCCAAAGCCGATCGCCACGATGAACGCAGCGCAGATGAGCACCCAGATGTCCGCGGGCATTGCGACTTTCGGCCCGCGCCACTTGGCTCTCTTCTTCACAGACGTGAAGACCACCCCTGCCGGGTGTCGAGGAAGACGTCAGGATCCAGCGGCCGGCGGTGTGACGAGGCCAGGCGTTCGTGGAACTCCGCGTCCACGCTGCCCACGTACAGCCAGCCCATCATGAGCTCGCTGTCCTTCAGACCGTGGAAGCGGCGGATGGGTTCGGCGTTGGCATTCGGGCCGGTGCGCCACATAACACCCCAGCCTGCTTGCCACAGGGCCAGTTCCAGCAGGTGTGCAGCACCGGCGGCTGTTGCGTGCTGTTCCCACTGGGGGACTTTCGGGTGCTCAATGTGGTCGGCGATGACAGCAATGAGCAGTTCGGCCCGAAACGGCTTGGGGTTGACTTCCCCTGCCGGGCGGACTGTTCCTTCGGCTTCGTCAAGTGCTGCTGCAAGGCCTTGGCGGTCATCGCCGCGCAGGGTCATCAGCCGCCACGGCCGCAGCGCTTTGTGGTCTGCCACCGGTGTGACTGCGGCCAGCAGATCGCGCAGCTGTGCGTCTGTCGGCGTTTCGGGTCCGACCTTGGACACCGAGCGGCGATTCTTCATCGCGGTGAGGACCGGGTCGGTGAATTCGACGGGGTCGAGGCGGCGAGGGGTTGCCGCTGTTGGTTCTTGTGGGGTGGTCATAGCTTCCGTTCGTTTGCGTGTTGTCAATACATGTATTCGGCGTACCGAGCGCGAGCCTGTGCCAGCTTGGGGTCGATGACGAACATGCAGTAGCCGTTGCCCGGATTGCGCCCGTAGAAGTTCTGGTGGACGTCTTCTGCCACATAGAAGCGGCTCATGGGCTCCAGGGTGGTGACGATCGGCCGTGGGAAAAGCTCCTGCCAATGTGCGATGGCGTCTTGGAACTGCTGCTTGCGTTCTGCGTCCTCGTAGAACATGGCCGAACGGTACTGCGTGCCGACGTCATTGCCCTGCCGGTTGAGGCTCGTGGGGTCGTGGCTTGTGAAGAACATGCCGAGGATGACGTCTTCGGGTACGACAGCCGGGTCAAAGGTCACTCGCACTGCTTCTGCGTGCCCTGACATACCCGACGCCACCTGCGCATAGGTGGGATCGAGAATATCTCCGCCGATGTAGCCGGATTCGACGCGACTGACCCCGCGAGTCCGACTGTAGACGGCTTCCAAGCACCAAAAGCATCCGGCGGCGAGCGTCAGCGTCTTCATACTGCCCATAACCTCGCACCTGCTTCGGCTATTCCGCAATCAGTCGGCCGAGGGTGGGGGGCACTGATGCTGCCCGGCCTTCGCCTACTGTTCGACTTCGATCAGCACGTCCTCAGCGACCTTTGCCCACTGCGCGGCGGTCAGCAGCTGTGGTTCGTCGTCAGGGCTGTACGCAGATTCGGCGTCTTCGAAGTCGTCGCCTTCTTCGTCCCAGTCGATGAAGAATATGATTTCGCGCAGCCAGCCGTCCTCGATGAGCAGCTCGACCAAGTAGTCCGTCCCGTCAACCGCAACGCGGCCGCGCACGGGGTAGGTGTGCGTGCGAGGAACGATCGGGCCTGCGGTGTCGTCGCCGTTTTCCACCGTGACGAAGTCCAGTTCGCGGTTCAGCAGGGCCTCTCCTGTGAGCACGCCGTCTGCGGCACCCTCATCGTCATCAGCCCAGACGGTAAACGAGGCGGTGCGCAGCTGTTTTTGGATGTCCCGAGCCACCTGCGGCAGGGGTGAGATCGCAGGGTCGGCGATCCTCTGCAGAAGGTCGAGAATTTCCGGCGGCAAAGTCACGACGGTCGGTTCACCGTCAGGCAGCGGGTACTGCGTGTCTTCGAGAACGCTTTCAACAGCGCTCAGGGCTCTGAAGAGGGCGAAGGTTGCAAGACCCGTGACGAGTGCTGGCGAAGCAACACCCCAGCGGCTAAGGCGGGCATCGACCCAGTCATTGGCTTTTGCATTGACCGGCCACAAGGCGGCAGAAGCCACACCAGCCACGGGCGCGGCCCACTTGAGGATGGTGTCGAACTTGGCGACGCCGATTTCCTCCGCGGATCCGATGACGGCGAAGTCATCGTCGGAGACTTCCAACCCCGTGTCTTTGCGGATCTGCTGTACTTCCAAAGCGACCGAGGCTGCCAGCAGACCGCCGAAGACGGTCGCACCGGCAAGACCGCTGCCGCCCACGTGACGCGGGCGCAGTCCCGCGGCCACACTGTAGAGGACATCGGCGCCGAGTGTGCGCAGGCTGCCGACCGGACCAAGACTCGGCGAAATCGAACTGGCGGTTCCGGCGAGAGAATCTGCTGCCCTGCGGCGCAGCGAAGAAATGAATGAGCTCATGGTTTCTCCTGTGGTGTGTGGGGCGGAAGGCTGAATCCGAGCATCTGCGCTGCGGATACGGGATCGCCCTGGGTGAGTCCTCGGTTGTCGTCAGCTGTCAGTGAGCGGATTTCAGCGCGGTCCAGGTAGAGCGCGCCGTCTAAGTGGTCGAGTTCGTGTTGGATGATGCGCGCCGGCCAACCGCGGAAATCGCGGCTGTGCGCGTTGCCGTCGG
This sequence comes from Brevibacterium sp. HMSC07C04, assembly GCF_001815905.1. Taxonomy (GTDB): domain Bacteria; phylum Actinomycetota; class Actinomycetes; order Actinomycetales; family Brevibacteriaceae; genus Brevibacterium. The sequence continues at coordinate 152,885 of NZ_KV823235.1, forward strand.
GATCTTCTGAGCGCAGGCGCACGTGGGCAAAACGCGCAGTCACGGCCTGATAGCCGCGTACGGACAGGCAGCCTTCGAAGAAGGCCGCGCGCTCATTGCTCAGCGGCTGCCAGCTGGGATTGATCAGCGGCATGAACGGCAGAGGCGTGCGTCCCCTTTCCCGGGCTTGGTCTTCGGGCAGTCGCACCCGGTCTTCTATCACCGCAATGCGCACCCCGATGCCGATCTGCGGTGCGGCAAGACCCACGCCGGGGGCTGCGTGCATGGTTGCCCGCATGACTTCCAGCAAGCCGAAAAGCTGTTCGTCTGACAGCTGCCCGGAGTAGGCGACAGCTGGGCGGCGCAGCACAGGGTGGCCGGCTTGGACGATGGGGGCCACACCGCTGTTGTCCTGTGCTGCATGCAGAACAGCTTCCACCTGCTCGACAATTGGGTTCATATGCACAATTGTGCCCCATCCGGCTGACATGGGACGGGGCACAAAGACTCAGGCGCGTGAGCGTATGCGGCGAGCCTGGCGCAGCAGGGGCTCGTCGATCATCTGCCCTTCGTACTGGAAGACGCCATTGGAGGTTTCAGCTTCTTTCAGCACACCGAGGGCCCAGTGGATCTGCTCGGAGGTTGGAGCGAAAGCAGAGCGCACCACCTCGATGTGGCTGGGGTGAATGGACACTTTGCCGTCGAAGCCGGATTCCACGGCGTCTTCGGCTTCGGCGCGCAGACCCTCGAGGTTGGGAATGTCCGCCCAGATCGAATCAAGCGCGTATTTGCCGTGAGCCTTGGCTGCCAGAAGCATGTTGGCCCGCGCCAGGCGAGCAAAGTCGCGATAGGTTCCATCGGCCTTGCGGGATGACCCTCCGCCGAGGTCAGCGGTGAGGTCTTCGGCACCCCACATAAGGGCCGTCACATTAGGCGCCGCGGCGATGTCGCTGACGTTGAGAGCGCCCTTCGCGGTTTCGATCAGCGCAATCACATTCAGGCCTGCGAGCTTGTCGGCGTCTTCGGCGCTTTCGACCTTGGGCAGCATGCAGCTGTAGCTGCCGGACAGTTCGCCGATGAGCTTGCGGTCCTCGGCAAAGGCCTGCGTACCGGCAGGATTGACGCGTATGACGGTGCGCTCCGGCGCCAGGGGGTCAGGACCGTTTTGGAATTCGAGGAACGCTCGGCGGGCAGCCGCCTTGTCATCGGGTGCCACCGCGTCTTCGAAGTCCACAATGACGATGTCGGAGCGTTCTGCGGCCTTGGTGTAGCGGTCGGGACGGTCGCCGGGGACAAAAAGCCAGGCGGGTTTCATGGTCGACATGCTTGGTCTCCTCGGTTGTTTGGTCAGTCGGCAGAGGTTTTGTCGCTGCTGCCCGCCTGCGTGTTGGGGTCAGAGGTGAACATGAGCGTCTGCCGCACAGCCCGGGCGACGACTGTGCCGTCCTGGTTGCGGCCGATGTGTTCAAGCGTGACGATGCCCTGGCCCGGCCTGGACTTCGAATTGCGCTTGTCCAGGATCTTCGTTTCGGCGTACAGCGTGTCGCCGTGGAACATCGGGTGGGGAAACGACACTTCGGAGAAGCCCAGGTTGCCGACGATGGTGCCCTGAGTCAGCTGGGAAACCGACAGGCCCACGAGGGTTGCGAGTGTGAACATCGAGTTCACCAGGCGCTGTCCGAAAGGCTGCTGTTCCGACCAGGCGGCGTCCAGGTGCAGTGCCTGCGTGTTCATGGTGACGGCGGTGAACCACGTGTTGTCGGCTTCCGTCATGGTGCGTCCGGGGGCGTGTCTGTAGACCGCACCGACTTCCATTTCGTCCAGGTAGAGGCCGCGCTGCTGAATGACTGGGGCGTTTTCTTCGCTCACGTTTCTGTGCTCCTTTGCATGTGAAGTGCCCTCAATCTATCGCGTCCTGGTGATCTGCGTTACTGCAGTGCTGACGTCAGCCGGAACACCGACTCCAGGTAGCGGCGGAAGAATCCGCGCTCTCGCCACTCTTCCAAGGTCAGCTCGGTGCACCTGGTCCGGTACTCCTCGACAACATCGGAAATGCCGGACACGAAGTCACCTTCGGCGCACATGAGGCTGATTTCGTAGTTGAGGCTGAAAGAGCGCATGTCCATGTTTGAAGAGCCGAAGACCGCGTAGTCGTCGTCGACTATGAAGCACTTGGTGTGCAAAATCTGCGGTTTCGGCAGGCGGTGGATGCGCACACCGGCTTCCAGGAGACTGTCGTAGTAGGACGACTGGGCGTATTCGACCATGAACTGGTCAGCTTTTTCGCTGACGAACAGTTCGACTTCGACCCCGCGGTGGGCGGCGGTGATGATTGCGGCTTTGATCGTTTCGTCCGGCACGAAGTAGGGGCTGACAATCGACAGGCGCTTTTCGGCCAGGTACATCAGCGATGTGAAGCAGCGCAGGTTCGGTTCGGTTTTGAAGCCCGGGCCCGACGGGACCAGCTGGACTGCCGCGTCTTTGCCTTCGAATTCCGGAATCTCTCGACCTTCGTAGTCGTAGGGGCGGATGTCGATGGCCTCTTCCCTTTCGGAGTACCAGTCAGTTGCGAACACCGCTTCGAGCTCAGCGACGACCTCGCCGGAGACTTTGACCCAGATGTCGTTCCAGTGGCGGCCTGCGTCTCGGTTCTTCTGGGATCCGTAGGCGGACTCGATGCAGTTCTGGGAGCCCATGAAGCCGACCTTTCCGTCGACCACCACGAGCTTGCGGTGATTGCGCAGGTCTATGCGGCGCATCTTCCCCTGCAGCGGCAGGAAGGGCAGCATCAGCTCCCAGTCGATGCCCACGCTGTCGAACCACTTCTGCAGGTCGCGGAAGCCTTCATACTTGCGCGAACCGAGGTGGTCGAGGAGAACGCGGACGCTGACTCCGCGCTGTGCGGCCCGGCCGAGCGCTTGGAAGAACGGCTCCGTGTGGGCGTCACGCGCCATGATGTAGATCTCGACGTGCACATAGGATTCGGCGGCGTCAACAGCGTCGGCCATGTCGTGAAAGGCCTGCTTGTAGTCGGTCGACATGCTCAGCTTGCGCGCATCGACCATCGGCAGTCCGGTCAGGTGGCGGTTGAGCTGAATGATCTGCGCGAAGTCCCTGGGCGGTTCGTAGCCGTCAGGCCAGTCGGGAACGTCTTTCGTTCCCTGGTCGAGAAGCTTGTTGACTTCAGCTTGGATGCGCTGACGGCGGTCGTTGACGTAGGGGCTGCCGAACATGATGAACATCGGCACGCCGATCAGCGGAATGAAGAGGATGGCCATGAGCCACCCCATTGACGCTCCCGGGCGGCGGTTTTCCGGCACAACGCCGACGGCGATGATTTTGATGGTGTAGGACACCACGAGCCAGATCACCCAGAGGATCGTCCAGATGCTCATACGCCCTCCCTTCCACCGCGAGTTTACATTTCAAACACAAGGGACGGCGCGTTGGCCGCGCCGTCCCTTGTGTGCCTCAGCGGTCAGCCGCCGATCGGAGCGAGGTCGAGGCCTGCGAGCATCCAGCCGAGAATCGGGGTGGACTGCAGGCCGATGAGCAGGCACAGGAACAGAACGAGCACAACGGACCAGCCGAGCACCTTGCGGAAGATGACCGACTCCTGGCCGGGCATATTGGCTGCGGTGGCCGCAATCGCGAGGTTCTGGGGGCTGATGAGCTTGCCGACCACACCGCCGGAGGTGTTTGCCGCAACCGTGAGTTCGGGGTGCAGGTTGAGTTCCACTGCCGCGGTCTGCTGCAGTTTGGCAAACAGCGCGTTGGCCGATGTGTCCGAACCGGTGACAGCTGTTCCCACCCACCCCAGAATCGGGGAAATGAAGGCGTAGGCTGCACCCGTGCCGGCCAGCCACACGCCGATTGAAATGGTCTGTCCCGAGAAGTTCATAACGTAGGCCAGCGACAGCACCAGCACAATCGTCAGACCCGCCCAGCGCATGCGGTAGAACGTGTTGCCAAGCTCCTTGGCTGCTCCGCCCAGGGGTGAGGGGAACTTCCCGCCGGAGGTGCAGAAGCGGTAGACGATCGCCACGATTATGCCGGTGATCAGCAGCAGTGAACCGGGTGAGGACAGCCAGGAGAAGTTGAAGACTGTGGAGTCGCGAACGGCACCCGTTTCGTCGACTAGAGCTTCGTGGATGACCGGCCAGGGAATCTTGACATCGGTCGATGCGAGAAAGGCCGTGACCGGCGGAACCAGTTTGGCGATGCCGAACACCACGATGAGCGCAAGGTAGGGAAACAGGGCGAAGAAGGTGCGTTCGCCGCTGATCTTTTCGGCCTTCGGCGGTTCTGCCACGCCCAGGCGCTCACGTGCCTCGATCGAGCCTTTGGGTTCGTAGATCTTCATGAACAGGATGGTGCCGCCCAGTCCGCCGAGTGCTGCGACGATGTCGGTCAGTTCGTAGCTGAAGAAGTTTGACGACAGGAACTGGAAGACGGCGAAGGTGAAGCCGGTGCACAGCGCGATCGGCCACAGGTCTTTGATACCGCGGCGGCCGTCGATGATGAACAGCAGGATCAGCGGCACGATGAGCGCCAGGATGGGTGATTGGCGGCCGATGATCGCACCGATGACGTTGGGGTCGATGTTGGTGAGCTTGCCCGCAGTGGTGATGGGCGTGCCGATTGCGCCGTAGGCGACGGGGGCGGTGTTGGCGACGAGGACCGCGGCGGCTGCGCGCAGGGGTTTGATGCCCAGGGCCATGACCATGGTTGCGGTGATTGCGACGGGTGCGCCGAATCCGGCGAGCGCTTCGAGCAGACCGCCGAAGCAGAAGGCGATCAGGAGTGCCTGGACGCGGATGTCGCCGTGGCCCACGCGGTCGAAGATATTGCGCAGATCTTCAAAGCGGCCGTTGATGACGGTCAGCTGGTAGAGCCAGATGGCGAAGATGACGATGAGCGCAATCGGCATGACGCCGAACGCTGCACCTTGCAGGGCGGACAGGAGTGCGTAGCCGACCGGCATTTTGAATCCGGCGACTGCCACCACGATTGCGGTGATCAGAGCGATGAGGCCCGATGTGTGGGCTGAGCGCTTGAGAACGACGAGCGCTGCAAAGAACACCAGCAGCGGAATGAGCCCCACGAGGGCCGATGCAGTAACCGAGCCGGCGACAGCGTCAACGGCGGGCGTGTACTTCTCCATTTTGTCTCTTACCTGTCAGGGTGCGCGCCGCGCTTGGCGGTGGCACTGGCGGAATGCTGGGAAAGACGCATCCGCGGTGCAGCGACCGTGGGCCGAATTGTCCCAAGCCTGCGGCTGTTTTTTCAGTCGCAGAGTTCAAGCATATTGTGAAGCAACTCACGCCTTAACGCCAGGTCAACATCAGGTGTGTCAACGCCAAAGGCGATCTGCACTCAGCGTGTTTCCGCAATTGTCTTTCGGACGACTTCGAGCAGGTTTTCGGAGCGGGTGCGGGAGTACTGGCTGTCTTCGTGCACCAGGACTCGAGCCCAGTTGGTCCACACCAGGCAGTGGCGCATAACGGCTAGCGGCCAGATGAGGTTCTTTTCGTCTGCGCGCAGCGCCTGGACTTCTTCGAATCCGCGGCACAGGTTCTCAATGACATCCTGCAGCTGTGGGACCTGGGTTCCCGGAGTGCGCGGTGTTGTTGCGGCTGATGCGGTGATGCCCAAGTCGACAATCCGCGGCGCTGTTGCAATGTCCCCGAAGTCGATGATTCCTGCGAGGTTGCCTTTGGCATCCAACAGGGTGTTGCCGTCGTGGAGGTCCTGGTGGATGACGGCTGTCGGCAGTGCGTTCCACGCGGGGATAACCGTTTGCCGAAAGTGCTGCACGAAGCTGTGGATGGTATTCCGGTCCTCAGTGTCGACGTGGTCACCCAGTTCTTCGAGGTTGCGTTCAATGCGGCGATCGGAGCCGTACATCGTCCAGTCGTGTTCGGTTGGGCACAGCTGCGGGTCGACACCGCTGAGGGCCTGGTGAAGCTGTGCGGTCGCCCTGCCCAGCTGGACGAGGATGTCCTCGCTGTGCACACCGGCGGAAGCCATGGGCTCACCGTCGAGCCACGGGGCTATGCGCACCCAGAACTGCTCGCCTGTCGTTTCCACGCGCATTCTGCCGGCTTCCCCGGCGGGCTCGCCTGTGGGCAAAGCGAGGGCACCCGGCACCTGGAAGGGCAGATCTGATTGTGCGCGGGTGAGCTTTATCGCAATCTGATCTTGCAGGTCGAGGTCTCCCTGCTGCCAGCCGGGGTCGAGGATCTTCACCATGATCTTCTGTTGCGCCTCAATTGCCGAGGTGGGGCTCACCTGGCCTGCTCGGGCGCGGAAGATGAGGTCCCGCTCCCCTAGGAACTGTGTTCGGTCAGTGAGAGAACAGCCCAGCGGCACCTCGAGAGCGGAGAAGACGGATTCGAGATCAGCCTGTGTGACCGGTGTGCGATCAGGCGAGCGTCCCAGCCAGTACATTGGCTATCCTTTCCAGTTGGCCAGGGGTGATGGCAAGCGGTGGGCGCAGTTTGAGGGTGTTGCCGCCAGGGCCGGTGGTGCCGACCAGCACGCCGTTTTCGTACATGGCCTGTTTGATGTCCGCACCGGTGACGTCTGCGGCGCTGAGGTCAATGCCGATCATGAGCCCGAAAGTGCGCACCGTGATGGGGCGGCGGCACTCTCTCAGCGCCTGGGCGAGGTGGCCCAGCAGCTCTTCTTCGAGCTGACCGATGCGTTCGGGCATGCCGATGCGGTCGAGTTCATCCAGCACCGCGGCACCTGCGGCACAGACTGCGGGGCCTGCGGCGAACGTGTTGAAGTAGCGCTGTTTGCTGCCGAAGGCGTCAATGAGGTCGGCTCGACCTGCAAGTCCGGCCAGTGGGAGGCCGTTGGCCATGGGTTTGCCCATGGTTAGCAGGTCGGGTTCAACGCCCAAGGCGCTGATTGCCCACCAGGTGCCGGTGCGACAGAAGCCTGCCTGGACTTCGTCGGCAATGAACAGTCCGCCCGCCTGGCGGATTGCAGCGGCTGTCTGAGTGAGGGTGGGATTGGCGGCCGAGGTTTGGGGTTGGTCGCGGCCGGGACTGAATGTGGATGTTCCGGCCAGGATTCCGTCGCTGGTGAACGCGGAGTCGAGGACGAGGGCGGCTGCCCCGTGGCCGCGCTGGTCGAGCTTCGCGGCAGCTTGAGCAACGGAAGCTGCAAGTTCGGCGTCAAAGGTTGAGCTGGCGAGGTTCGGCACGGGCACGGTTTCAACCCAGTCGGGAATCGCGTCGAGGCCTATCAGGCTTGGCGAAATCGCAGCCGCTGTTGTTGTGGTGCCGTGATAGGCGCCGTCAGTCACAATGACGCCCGTTTTGCCTGTGGCATTGCGGGCTATTTGGAGTGCGAGGTCGTTGGCTTCGGAGCCAGAGCAGGTGAAGATCAACCGCCCAAGACCGCCTGGCATAAGTGCGCCGAGTTTGTCGGCATAGGCATCAACAGTGGCATCGGCGTATCGGGTGTGGGTGTTTGCCCTAGTGAGTGCGGTGTGCACCGCAACTGCAACAGCCGGATTGGAGTGCCCGACCACCGGCACGTTGTTATAGGCGTCCAAATACTCGGTGCCGTCATCGGCGGTGATGACCGCACCCTGTGCAGAAGCCACGTGCAAGGGCGGGGAATAGAAGCTCCGATAGTTCGGCCCGAAGAAACCCGATGTGCGAAAACCGTGCATGAGGTCACTGTGTCACAGAAGGGTGTGGGCGGGAATGGTTCCCGGGAACGGGCGGCTATCCGGGGCACCCCCTATCCTGCGGTTTGTAAAACGCAGCGAAGCTTTGCAAACCTGGACCTAGACGGCTCGCAGACATGTACGCCTGCCTACCCACCACCCTGCCGCGCAGGACGCTTTGTGGGTATGAGCCGTAGTTCGCCTTAGAGCACATGTGTTCCCCGCAGCAGCGGGGATGTCCGGGGCCGAGCTCTGCAAGGGCTCGGCCCTTTTGACTGCCTGATCACCTCCAGCCGCCAGAAAAGTTGCAGAATCAGTCATAGTAGTCGTCTTGAACTAGTTTGCCTTACTGTCGTTATGTGGTTAAACTCATACCAACATGGCACTCCACATCGTGCCGCGAGGCACTGACACAACCTTCGAGGCGGGAACATGACGGAAGAATGTGCAGACGATCTGGCGCCAGCCTTTCTCCTGCCAGCCAAAAGCTTCAGGACACAAGACCCGGCACTCATGCATTTACAGGAAGTGCTATGGCTCGCCTTGCCTCAACATCTCCGCGACAGTGCGGATGTGGGCATGGCACTTGCGGAGGATTGGCTTCCCCGTTCCATCAGTGAACGCCTTGCAAACCGATATTCGCTGTGCAACGACGAAGTCTGTGCCTTGCTGGGGTTCCTTGCAGGAACGCATGACCTGGGCAAGGCAGAATCGTCATGGCAAAGCAGACTTGAGCATTCCCCGACAGCAGCATGGCTGGCAGATAAGGCACTGTCGTCCGGCCTGTTCGACGAAGCGCAGAAACACTGCGATCCCACCTACAAGCCGCAGCATTCCGTGACGTCTGACGTGATTCTTCGCAGACAGTTACCACTGCTTTTTCCCGGGGCCGACTACACCGCAATCTGCACCCTCACGGCATCGGCAGGCTGCCACCACGGAGTTCCAAGCAACCTTCCCTATCATGAACTGCTGCGTGACGACTCAGAACTGCCGCCGCTCAACCGGCACCTCGACAATCATGGCGCTTCATGCGCGCGAGTCTGGGCAGCTTTGACCCGCGACATCCTCGATCGCACCGGAGCTCACAGCGCTCTTGAAAAGATCATCGGTGCCGGTGGGCTGACAATTACGGACCAGCTGACAATTGCCGGCTTCGTCAGCATGTCCGACTGGATCGCCTCGAATCAGGAATTGTTTCCGCTGACGGAAAGCGGAGCACACTCCAGCAGCGAGTCCCGTGCTGCTGCGGCTCTCGATCAGCTCAACCTCACTCAGTCGTGGTCGCCAGAACCAGACCGCCCGATCCCCTTCAGCAAACGCTTCGGCTGGCCGGACAGCGCTGCGCTTCGGGCTTGCCAGCGCACCGCTCAGGCGGCTGTTAAAGGCCTTAATGAACCAGCACTGGTTGTGATCAGCGAAGAAATGGGCCGTGGGAAGACAGAAGCCGCTCTCCTTGCCGCAGAAGAGATCGCGAAAGCCCGCGGTGCCGGAGGCTTGGCTTTCGGATTGCCCACACAGGTCACAGCCAATGCCATGCTTCCGCGCATATCCGATTGGCTGCGATCGTTCAGCACAGCCGAGAACCAGCACTCCCTTCGGCTTACTCACGGACGTGCACACCTAAGTTCCGAGTTCGAAAGGCTCGTTCGGCACACGAGAGCAGTCAATGCTGAGCAGAATGACACTGCAGACGACGGCGTCATTGCTCACGCATGGTTCAGCGGACGCAAGAGCCTTCTGTCAGATTTCAGTGTTTCGACAGTTGACCAGATCCTCATGACTGCACTGAAATCCCGCTACGTCACGCTCCGCCATCTGGGTGTTTCGGGCAAGGTCATCATCTTCGACGAGGTGCACTCCCTCGACCCTTATTCGACCGCGTATCTGGAACGTACGCTGATGTGGCTGGCCGCCCACCAAACCAGCGTCATATTGCTTTCCGCAACCCTCGATTCCGCTGTCCATGACAGACTGGAACGCGCTTACGCTCACGGGCTGAGGCCCCGACGCCCAGCCGCTGCGGCACAGTCGCCGAGCTATCCCCAGGTGTCAGTGACAACCGCAGAAGGCACACAGCGCTACGACGTAGAGGTTGTAGACGAACACCGTCAGGTTCACCTCGACATCATTGATGACAACCTCGCGTTCTTGCGAAGAAAAGTTGAGCAGCTGACGGACGACGGCGGCGTTGTTGGCATCGTATGCAATACCGTCCAGCGCGCTCAGGATGCCTACTGCACTCTCTCCGATCTCTGGCCAGAGGAAACTGTGCTTCTGCATTCACAGCTCACAGCTGCGCAGCGCGCGCAGATCGAAGCTCGCCTGACTGACCAGTTGGGTAAGAAGTCAGCACGCAGTTCTGATGATCCTGCGTCGCAGCGGCCCTACCGTCGGATTGTCGTTGGCACACAGGTGCTTGAACAGTCGCTCGACGTTGATTTCGATTTGCTGGTTTCCGACTTTGCGCCGGTCGATGCTCTCGCCCAGCGAGCCGGTCGCCTGCACCGCCACGACCGACCAGACAGCGACCGCCCAAGCCAATTGCGCTGCGCACGCATGCTCCTGCGCGGCATCACGCGGCGCGGACCGCAACCGCCTCTATTCGATCCCGGCTCCGAATCCATCTACGGCAGCTACATACTGTTGGCCAGCGCGGCAGCTCTGAGCGAGAACTTCAATGGAGGGACATGGTGTATTCGCCACGACCTCTACCCGAAAGTCGAAGCTGTTGGAACGGGCTCAATCGCTGTTCCCAGTGAGTGGGAAAGTGAATTCCGGCAGGCCCAAAGAGACCACAAGCAGGCTGTGAGAAACGCATGCCGGAGGGCATCAGCCCACCAGATCAGCCCACCCGGGAAAGCGAACAACAACCTCGGACGCGCACTTGACGGCGCAGACACGCTTGATGCCGACCGCAGCGAAGAGATTGTTGCGGCCAGCGTCAGAGACATTGAGCCCAGCCTCGAAGCGATTCTCGTCATGCAGTGCGACGGCCTTCTATACCCACTGCCGTGGCTGGCCCCCGGCCAGACGAGCGCTATCAGCGAAACCCAGGCTCCGCCCACATGGCTGTCGAAGCTTTTGGCGGACTCAACCGTTCGCCTGCCCCGGTGGTTGGTTCCGCCCTACCAAGTCGATGAGGCAATCGACTCTCTTGAAGCAACTCGGATAGGCGCCTGGCAATCAGATTTCCGCTTGAAGGGACAGCTTGTCCTCGCAATCGACAGTGACTTTCGGGGGCAGGTGTTGGGCACGCATTTCCGATTCCACCCCTGCTACGGGTTCCTCAGAGAGGAACAGTTCAGTCAATACAAGCTGCAGGAAATGCGCGAAAGTCCATCTGCGGATGAACAGGAGGAAGAACTCTATGAGGATCTGTGACGAAAGGATGGTGACAAAGCATGTCTGACGGTTTCAACCTGGTCGATCGTCCGTGGATTAAAGTCCAGACGATCGACGGAGAGCCTGCGGAAGTGGGACTCAGAGACTTCTTTTCTCAATGGGACAGGTTCGCAACGCTTGACGGTGAGACTCCCACACAGAACGCCGCGGTCTTTCGCGTGCTGATGGCGATAGTGGTCAGAACAGTCCGCCTGCACCCCGAATGGGGATTCATCGACGACGAAGGCGAACTGTGGCGAGAAATCTACGCGGCAGGCGACTTCCCCGAGCTGATCGCCAACTACCTCGAAACGCACCATGATCGCTTCGACCTTGCCTCAGACGCGGTTCCGTTCTTCCAGGTGGCAGACCTCCACACAAGCAAAGAAGTGTACGAGTCAGCGGCGGCTTTGGTCCCTGACACCGGCCCTGGACTGTTCTCCACGCAGACCGAAGCGTCAGCGTCTGAACTTGAGCCAGCAGTTGCAGCCAGATATCTGATCCACCGCCAGGCCTATGACTATTCGGGCATCAAATCCGGCATTGTCGGAGACCCCCGAGTGAAGGGCGGGAAGGGGTATCCGACCGGACCTGGCTGGGCGGGCCGGCTCGGACACACCGTGGTCACCGGGCCTACGCTGCGAGACACTTTTATGCTCAGCCTGCCCATGCTGGAACTGATTCCCGAAGAGCTCATGTTCGATGACGAAGACCTGCCTCCGTGGGAACGGCAACCCGACACTGCCATGCCCCGAAGCGCAGACGCTGTTGAGCCAAACGGCATCGTCGATCTACTGACATGGCAACAGAGACGGATCAGGCTTTTCTGGTCAGAAGACGCCGAAACGGTTACGCACGTACTGATCGGCAACGGCGATAGAATCAACGAGCGCAATCAGTTTGCCGAACCGTACTCTCCGCAGCGTTATTCCGACGTTCAGTCTAAAAAAGCAAAAACCAGTGTGTTCTTTGCGCAAGAACTCGATCCCACGCTGACCGTTTGGCGTGGAGTGCAGGCAATGTTTGCTGACGGCTCCATCGCCGAAACCAAAAATCGGCGAGCTCCTGTCCTTGAGCAGTTCACCGGTCCTGTCGGGCGGGAAAGACAGACCGCGTACGCAGGCAAACACGTTGGCGTTTGGCTCTGCGGGATTGAATACGGTCCGCAACAGTCCTCATTTGCAGATGAAATGTCTGAAGTCTTGCCCATACACCTCAGTCTGATGACTGAGGCCGGCTTTCAGATGAGGAAGACGGTTCTGGACGCCATTGACCGGATATTCACCCTCCGCGGTCAGCTGCGATGGTTTTTCAAACAGCTGGAAGTCAGCCAAGGCGGATCACCCGAAGAAGCACCTGAAGCACCAACCCAGGCGTGGCTTGCCGAACTCGAACAAGGATTTACGCAGTGGCTGGCCCAGCTGTCTGCAGAGCAGTCCGCTGAAGAGTCGCAGCTGAACTGGCTCCGAACCCTGCGCCGGGTCACATACCGAACAGTCATAGAAGCCGTTGACCAGGCCGGACCGCACGCCGCAGCCGGGTGGCTTGAACACGATCCCAACGGGACCGTGCACTTCCACAGTTCTGCCCGCTACGAATCGTGGATGCTCGCGAAACTCAAACAAGCAGCTCCCCTCCCCTCGGACAATGAACAGAAAGGAGGATCTGATGACCGCTGAAGGTGTAGAAACAGAAAAGGTGACGGTGTGGTCGTCAGTCGGCCGTTATATCCAGTCACTTCAGCAGCAGTTCCTCAACGAAGTGCCCGCCGCTCGCGGCAGCCTCGCAGAGCTTCGGAGAGCTGTTGACGAAGAACCAGGGGTGAACCCCCGCGTCTGGGCAATGGTTCTTGAAAGCCTCCCGGAGTACGCGCAGGGGAAAACGGATGAAGCCTCGCGCGGAGAATGGGCCGCTTTTACGGCGCTGACGCTGTATGCAGTGCATCAGCGCGGCAATAGTGCCCCCATGCATACAACGGATGTGCCGTTCGCGCAGGTCGTCGGCAAGGTGGTGCGCGATGGCAGCGCGTCTCTGAAAGGACGTTATGACGCAATCATCACAGCGACTAGCTTCGCTGGGCAACGCCATCATCTGAGGTCTTTGATCGGACTTCTCAGCAGCAAGAACACCCCACAGCGGAGCACGGCGTTCGATTACGGTCAGTTCGCTTCTGACATCCTCCAGTTGCAGAACCCTGCCAAGCGCAGCAGTGTCCAGCGCGGGTGGGGACGTGATTTCTATCACGGTTACAGCTTTAAGCCTTCCAACAACTGATTCACTCTCATCTTTGAAAGGACTCCCAATGGCTACGTTCATCGACTTCCATGCACTCCAAACGCTCCCACCGTCCAACATCAACCGCGGGGAAGACGGAGCACCGAAAACAGCTGCGTTCGGAGGCACTCGTCGTCAGCGCATTTCATCGCAGGCGTTGAAAGCCGCGCAGCGGCGGGATTTTGCACACATGTTGAATCGCGACGAGCTTGGCGTTCGCACCAAGCAGATCGTTGCTGAGACTGCGGCGCGGGTATGCGCCGCCGACCCAGAGGTTTCCCCTACCGAAGCTGAAAAGTGGTCTTCTGCTGCCTTCGGGAAAGCAGGGATCAAAGTTGCCAAGCCCAAAGCTAAGAAGGACGAAGAGCCCAAACCCGAGCAGGCTGGTTACCTGGTGTTCTTGGGCAACCACCAGCTGGACCGGCTGGCTGCGGCGATTGTGGAAAAGCGGGATCAGGCGTTCACCAAGAAAGAAGTTCTTGAAATCATCGACACTGAACACGCAGTTGATGTTTCGCTGTTTGGCCGCATGATTGCCGACGACGCTGCGCTCAATGTTGATGCTGCCGTCCAAACCGCTCATGCAATCGGGGTGTCGGAGGCTGCACCCGATTTTGACTTCTACACCGCTGTTGATGACTTCACGAAGGCCGAGGAAGAAACTGGGGCCGGGATGATGGGCACCATCGAAATGATGTCATCGACCTTTTACCGCTACGCCACCCTCAACGTAGATCAGCTGCTTGAGAACCTCGGCTCGGAAGAGGCGTTGGTGCGGGCGATTGACGCCTACGCCAGAACTTTCATCCTTTCTCTGCCCACGGGGTACCAGAACTCGTTTGCCGCTCACACACTGCCGGATCTCATAAACGTTGCAGTGCGCAAGCGTCCCGTCAGCTATGTCAACGCCTTTGAAAAAGCTGTTGCCCCAGACGAACGCGGGACCATCGCAGCAGCTTCTGAGGCCATGGCAGATGAAGCATCCAAGGTGACAGAACTCTATGGACTTGCGCCCGAACGTTCGTGGTTGATTGCCTCTGACGCCCTGGAAGCTGACGTCGATTCGCTCGGCCAGAAGACGGGCTTTGCTGAACTTGTATCTCAACTTGAAGAGCATGTGCGCGCGCAGATCACCGAGGATGAGAGGTGAGCCGCTGATGAAGACCATGGTCCTCAATCTTTCGGGGCCGATGCAGTCTTGGGGTGTTTCTTCTCGCTTTAGCCGACGGTCGACAGAAACTGAGCCCAGTAAGTCCGGTGTCATAGGTCTGCTTGCCGCGGCGCAGGGCAGGTCGCGAACAGCAGAAGTTGATGACCTGGCGGAGCTGGTTATGGCCGTCCGTGTTGACCGTCCCGGTCAGCTTCTTGAGGATTTCCATACTGCACGACGGCCTGGGGCCAAGCATTCTGTTCTTTCGTACCGACATTACAGAGCTGACGCCGCCTATACCGCCGCTGTGGCTGGAGAGGACGCCCTCATCGATGCGCTTAGCCACGCCGTTGTGCAGCCTGAATTTCCGCTGTATTTAGGGCGGCGCAGTTGTCCAGCCCCTCCGAATCTTTTTGGCGGGGTATTCAATGGCGTAGCGCCGGAGGACGTTCTGCGGGATCTCGATGCTGCCCCCTGGCAGGCCGCAGAGGACTACAGAAAGTCGCTCGGAAGGACGGTGTTCTTACCCTTAGCACGCGATGCTCAGCCCGGAGAAATCGGGGAAGCAGCGTATGACGTCCCTGTCAGCTTCAATCCTGAACATCGTCAATATCGGGTGCGGCTTGTTGTCCGTCCTGACCCCGTTCGGGTCGAAAACGATCTGGGGGCAGAAAACACCGACCGCTACCTCAACTTGGCTCAGGAGGCTTGATGTTCTTCAGTCGAATCCAGCTCAACCCTGCACTGAGGAAGACCAAAGCCGCGCTGGCAAGCCCTCATCTGATCCACGGGATGATCACGAAGACTGTTCCGCCGGATCAGCAGGCAACAGACGAGGGCCGACTGCTGTGGCGGGTGGACCGCGGGCACCACGAAACGGTGTTATACGCGGTGACCCCGGTTCAGCCGCGGTTTGAACATGTGGTCGAACAATTGGGCTGGCAGAGCGCACCTGCTCAAACAACTGATTACGGTCGGCTTCTTGATTCGCTTCAGCGCGGGCAGCAGTATGCGTTTCGTGCGGCGCTGAACCCGGTTAAAAAGAAAGACGGCAAGCGTTTGCCGCACGTTACGGTCAAGCAGCAAATGCGCTGGTTCTTGGACCGCGCTGACGGGTGGGGGTTTGCGATTCCCTCCAATGCCGACTATGAGCCGGGGCACGCTGAGTCAACCGACACCAGCAGGGATGAAAGTCAGCTGGACGGACTCTGTGTTGTGCGACGCGAAGACAGTCGATTTTCTAAACCAGATGCGGCTGGCAGCAGGCACCGGGTAGCCCACAGGATTGCTGTTTTTGATGGTGTTTTAGAAGTCACGAACCCCAACCTTCTGCGGCGTTCGCTTGCTTTCGGGATCGGCAGTGGGAAAGCACACGGGTGTGGTCTGCTGACTTTGGCCCGACTGGGGGAACCATGAGTTCCCAGGCTCCGCCTCGTTCGCAGGAACTCGGACGAACAACTGACAGACTTTCGTTTGTCTATGTTGAAAGGTGCGTGCTCCATCGTGATTCCAATGCAGTTACCGCGACCGACAGCAGGGGCACAATCCATATTCCGGCAGCTATGGTCAGCACCCTGCTTATTGGCCCGGGTGTGCGCGCCTCTCATGCTGCGATAGCGCTCTTGGGAACATGCGGTGTGACCGTTGCGTGGGTTGGTGATGGCGCGGTGCGCTGCTATGCCACTGGAAGGCCCATGGCTCGTTCAAGCAGGCTTTTAGAAGCACAGGCTCGGGCTTTCGCCAACCAGTCGGAACGTCTGCGAGTGGCCCGGGCTATGTACGAGGTGCGCTTCCCCGGAGAAGACGTATCGGGCCTGACAATGCAGCAGCTGCGAGGCCGTGAAGGAGCGCGTGTCCGCAGGATTTACCGGAGTGAATCAGAAAGGACCGGGGTTTCATGGAGTGGTCGGACATACGATCCGGCGAATTTTGCAGACGCTGATGCGATTAATCAGGCTCTATCAGCGGCCAACGCCTGCTTGTACGGAGTGTCAACTGCGGTCATCAACGCGCTTGGCATGACGCCGGGTTTGGGTTTTGTGCACGTCGGTCACGATCAGAGTTTCACCTACGATGTGGCTGATCTTGTGAAGGCCGAAACCAGCATTCCGGCGGCTTTCGATGCTGTTGCGGACAATCATGAAGAACCGGAACGGGCTGTTAGGGCGCTGCTGCGGGAGCGCTTCTTCCAGCAGGGGACTGTAGAGAAGCTTGTGGAAACACTGCGCAGACTGTTCTTGAACCCGGCGGATGCGTCGGCTGAACCGGAAGTTGCGTATCTCGATGAATTGTCAGTATGGGCTGGCCGGGGCGAACGCCGGCTTTCCAGCGGACTCAATCATGCAGATCACGGATCATGGTCATCGTAGTCTTGTCGAGCTGCCCAGCAGGCCTGCGGGGAGACGTCACCAAATGGCTCGTTGAGATTTCGGCAGGAGTGTTCGTTGGAAATATCAGCGCCCGAATCAGGGAGCTTCTTTGGGAGCGCATTGACGAATCTTCCGCTACAGGTCAAGCGCTGATGATTTGGTCCACCAACAACGAACAGGGCTTTGACTATCGAGTCAAGGACCACAAGTGGGAGCCCGTTGACCTCGACGGCGTCACCTTGATGCGCAGGCCAGCTGCACAATCTGGATACGGGAACACCACCCTTAAAGCGGGCTGGAGCAAAGCCAGAGCCATGCGGAATGCCCAAAAGTTCGGAAATAAGCGCAAAAGCACCTAAAGTGATCCCATACCAACTTGCGGGCCGGTATTCGCACTGGTCAACAAGTGTGTTCCCCACGCCCGTGGGGATGAGCCCGCGCAGATGTAGGTTTCGTCAGCCTGGGGTTCGTGTTCCCCACGCCCGTGGGGATGAGCCCAAGGCTTTCGGCGACGTCGGCGTGAAACTCAAGTGTTCCCCACGCCCGTGGGGATGAGCCGGCACGCAGCTGGCCCACATCGGCGGACATGCGGTGTTCCCCACGCCCGTGGGGATGAGCCCGGTGATTGTGTCGCCCAGGCCCCAGGCTTCGGTGTTCCCCACGCCCGTGGGGATGAGCCTGCGGCTCAGCTCATGGCGGACAGTGCCACACCGTGTTCCCCACGCCCGTGGGGATGAGCCCACCGTCCCCTACACCGGTGGCAAGGTCTATCTGTGTTCCCCACGCCCGTGGGGATGAGCCCTTCCGGCTGTAGAAACCGGAGACGGATTTGTTGTGTTCCCCACGCCCGTGGGGATGAGCCTATGCCTGACCCTCGCGCTCAGCTGTGGGGTGCGTGTTCCCCACGCCCGTGGGGATGAGCCCTTCTCGGGGGTCCTTAAAACTAGCAACCCAGGGTGTTCCCCACGCCCGTGGGGATGAGCCCTAACGGGGTCTTTTTTCATACCCCGAAAAGGAGTGTTCCCCACGCCCGTGGGGATGAGCCCATTATCAACACTACTGAACCGGATAGGCCGCCGTGTTCCCCACGCCCGTGGGGATGAGCCCGACCGCCGGCACTGGGCCGACACCTACCGGCGGTGTTCCCCACGCCCGTGGGGATGAGCCGCCATAGGCAGGGCGAGTGCGCCGTCATGGAAGGTGTTCCCCACGCCCGTGGGGATGAGCCAGCTTCGGTGTGGCACTGTCCGCCATGAGCTGAGTGTTCCCCACGCCCGTGGGGATGAGCCTGGGCGGCCTTTCGGACGCACCTCTAATGGATGGTGTTCCCCACGCCCGTGGGGATGAGCCCCGCGATCGTGTCCCCGACAGTGAAATCTCGGAGTGTTCCCCACGCCCGTGGGGATGAGCCCAGTTCGTGGTCGGTGAGTGTGTGCATGGGCTTGTGTTCCCCACGCCCGTGGGGATGAGCCCACACCCAACCGAAAGGACGACACTATGTCGACGTGTTCCCCACGCCCGTGGGGATGAGCCCCATCGTCCAGGCAATCACGCAGGCGGACGCCAGTGTTCCCCACGCCCGTGGGGATGAGCCCGAAAAAATCGAAGAGGTGCTAACCAGCCCGGAGTGTTCCCCACGCCCGTGGGGATGAGCCCTCCAAGGCCGCAACAACGCCACCCTGATGTAGGTGTTCCCCACGCCCGTGGGGATGAGCCGTTGTCGAAGAACAAGAAGATGGTTCCCCCGGTGTGTTCCCCACGCCCGTGGGGATGAGCCCCGGAGTTCCTGCGCCACAGCCTGCGCGTTGTCGTGTTCCCCACGCCCGTGGGGATGAGCCGCGGCGCATGCCAGGCGAATTAAGCAGATTCAGGTGTTCCCCACGCCCGTGGGGATGAGCCCCTACACGGCCAGGGTTCTGTCTGCCGAGCTGGGTGTTCCCCACGCCCGTGGGGATGAGCCCCACTCCACAAACACGCCGATAGCCGACTTAATGTGTTCCCCACGCCCGTGGGGATGAGCCCGACTGGGGCGTGTCAGCCCTGGTGTTTCAGGAGTGTTCCCCACGCCCGTGGGGATGAGCCAGAGGCAAGCATGAGCGCCACAAAAAACCTGCCGTGTTCCCCACGCCCGTGGGGATGAGCCCTTCTTGACCGGCCCAACATTATCAACACTCCTGTGTTCCCCACGCCCGTGGGGATGAGCCGAAGCAGACCGTAGACGTTGCCGCACTCCGCAAGTGTTCCCCACGCCCGTGGGGATGAGCCCTGTACTGATAGCCCGACCGCGCTTTGGGTAAGGTGTTCCCCACGCCCGTGGGGATGAGCCCTCGGTGGCACGTTCTACACCTCAACCGCCCAGGTGTTCCCCACGCCCGTGGGGATGAGCCCGCGGGTGAGCACATCGCCGAAGCAATCGAAGCGTGTTCCCCACGCCCGTGGGGATGAGCCCATTCCCTTGGAATCCGGCGTTATTCCGGCTCTGTGTTCCCCACGCCCGTGGGGATGAGCCCCACGGCAGGGCCAGTTGACTGTTAGCGGATATGTGTTCCCCACGCCCGTGGGGATGAGCCCTAACTGGTGTAAATCGACCCCGTACACCTCATGTGTTCCCCACGCCCGTGGGGATGAGCCTGCTTTCTGCGGACAACCCAATCGGCGGGAAGCGTGTTCCCCACGCCCGTGGGGATGAGCCCACGCCCGACAGCCGCCTCATAATCTCGATGCCGTGTTCCCCACGCCCGTGGGGATGAGCCCACCGCCGCAACATCGCCCGAATGATCGGCTTCGTGTTCCCCACGCCCGTGGGGATGAGCCCCATCCGGGCATCTTGCCGTCTGCGTCGAGGCTGTGTTCCCCACGCCCGTGGGGATGAGCCCGGAGATGCTTCGCCTGTGAAGCTGCTACAGGCTGGCCTGGCAGAGGTTAACCGTGCAGCCGATGACATCGCCCGATTCGATGAGTACGAGGAACTGTATTCTCAGGCTGGCGCGCCTGAGTGTGCTCTATAGGATGAAGCAACTACGGGAAGGTTGGATGCTATGAGTGATCATCTGGACATTGAGGAACGCTGGCCGGAGCTGTTCGCGCAGCTCGACGAGAAGCAGCGGCGTAACGTTGTCCAGTCGTTTGCGGCTGCCTGGCATGAAGGATGGGAGCCGAATCGTGAAGACGTAGAGAACTTGACTGATTACGTGCGCGGCGCCATTGATTTTGACGAGTATCTGCGTCGTTCAGACGAGGCTGCCGAGCGGCACCGGAAGACGGAGCCGCCGGTGAGCTGACGGCTGTTCGATACGTGGGCCTCATACGGCTACCGCGAAAGTGCTCCCCACGGGCGTTGGGATGAATCGTAGGTTCGTGCACGTACAACCCATCTGCTTCGGCCGCAGCGGGTAACGAAAGTGCCCGAGCATCCTTGGATGCTCGGGCACTTTCTACTTGAGCTGAGGTTCAGCTCGACTGATTACATCAGCTGTTCTGCTTACGACGGACAGCGAACACAGTCGCCGCACCACCGGCAATCAGAGCGGCTGCAGCTGCAAGTGCACCAGAAAGCTCAGCACCGGTACGCGGCAGAGCACCCGATCCATTGTCGTTGGACTCATCAACAACAGGCGCCGGCTGGTCCTTGTCGTCAGACTCACCGCCAGGCTGCGGGGTTTCCTTTTCAGCGGGGGTCTCTTCGTTCGACGGGGTCGATTCACCCTCAGACGGGGTTTCTTCGCTCGGCGGAGTGGACTCACCTTCAGAGGGGGTCTCCGACGGGGTTTCAGAAGGAGTCTCCGAGGGGGTTTCCGACGGGGTCTCGGAAGGAGTCTCGTCGGCTTCCCACTTCAGCGAAACTTCATCGGTCTTAACCGACTTCTTTTCGTCAATGAGGACAACCCGCTGTGCGTTCTCGTCAGCGTGCTTGAACACGCGACCAGTCAGAGAATCAGCCGACGACGTTGCCGTAAGCTTCACAGCACCTTTGGGGGCATCTTTGTTGATCTGAACAAACAGCTCGCCCGGCTTGACGTTGTCAAGATCAACCTTGTCGCCAGCCTCGTCGACAATCGTGTAATCGTCGCTGGTCGGTTCAGCCTGAAGCTTCACGGCGTCCTGGCTGCTGGTAACCGTGATCGGACCGACCTTGTCGCCAGCCTTGTAGGTCTTGTCACCACCCAGATCCAGTTCGACGCTAGCTTCGTTGTCTGAGAAGTTAACGCCGACGTTCTTTTCACCGATCAGGTACTTGTAGACCTGCAACACCTTTGCACTGGTATCAGCAGCGAGGTCAGCGCCCCCAGCGGTGGTGTAGTGCCAGACAGCACCCTGCGTAGCTCCGATCGCCTCAGCTACCGTCAGGCCCTCAACGCCTGCAGCCTGACCCAGTTCTTCTGCGGTGACCTTGGGGTACGAGTTCTCAAGAATCCAGCCGACCTTGTTCTTCTTCTCTGCGTCAAGGTCACCCCACTGCTCTACCGTGCCATCGCCCTTTTTAAAAGGCTTATTCAGCTCGATGCAGTAGGACTTGTATACCTTGTCTTCTACGGTGATGTAGAAAAGCGTCGTTCCGGTACGTTTCCTACCGTTGGCGGTGTCCACCTCAACGGCCGTTCCCTTTTCACCAGAAGCGGCTGTAGCGTCAGCACCAACTGCCGGAACCGAATCAGCCGAAGCTGGGGTGCTTGCTACAGGAGCAAGAAACGCCAGCGATGCGGCAACCGCAGCTGCCGCCAGCTTTCCAAAGCGCGTAATACTCATACTCAGTCTTTCTTTAAAGAATTCACAGCGAATGCAACAGTACAGCGCGACCCGGGACATGTAAACACTCAGACCGCACCATGAGATCCACCCTGACATCCATCTTGCGTGGGTCCGCCAGCCATGCCAGGTTTCAGGCGGGCCCAGCATCATTTCACTTCATTTCAGGCATGTCCGACCAACCGCACACGCCCCATTCTGCTGCCATCTGGCAGTCAGTCATCCAGCCAAACGTTCGCGAAAACTGCACGCGACACCTCGGGTGCCGGTGGGTGGAAGATCCCCGCGGCAGCGTCCCGGTACAGCCGCGAAGCTTCCGCAGCATTCCCAAAGCCCGCTCCCCCAGCACAGTGCAGTGCCGCCT
>NZ_KV823236.1:0-8424 GCF_001815905.1 Brevibacterium sp. HMSC07C04
ACGAGGTGCCGCTCACCTTCTCAGGTGAGCGGCACCTCGTTCTTTGTATGGGGGTGGGGCCCCAGCGGGGCACGCCGCGGCGAAGCAGCGCTACAGCACCAAAGCGCTCATCACCTCGACACCCACCACGCTTGTCAGCTGGGAGCGGTCACAGTCCGCGCGCTGCTCCGAGTTCGCGGAAGATCGCCTTGTTCAGGC
The DNA here is from genome assembly GCF_001815905.1 of Brevibacterium sp. HMSC07C04. Lineage (GTDB taxonomy): Bacteria > Actinomycetota > Actinomycetes > Actinomycetales > Brevibacteriaceae > Brevibacterium. Next base: position 199 of record NZ_KV823236.1, read on the forward strand.
GGAAGCCAAGTTCGGCTTCGGCGATGAGAGCTTCCTGCTGTGCTTCGCTCAGCGACACAGCGTCAAGCTTGGCCCTGTAGTCGTCCTTGAACAGCTTCGGCTTGTCGATTCCGGGGAAGCGCCACATGTTGAGTGCTTCGTCTTCGATCGAGTAGTGCCGCTTGACCAGTTTGCCGATTGCCAAGCCGCCGGACAGGTCACCCAGGTAGCGCAGGTAGTGGTGGGCCAGCAGCTGTTCGGGCTCAAGCCCAGACTGGAAGCGCTCTGCCAGCAGGCGCGTTGCTGTGACCGGCACCGGCGGCTTCCTGTCAGTGCCGAGCAGCTGGTCGAGGTCGTCATTGATTGCCTGCGTGCGTGCCAGTCCGGGGTGGTCGAACATTGCGAGCACCGAACCCGATGATGCGGCCTGCACAGCCGATTCCAGTGCCGGATACAGCACTGCGTACTGTTCCAGCAGCGCAATGTAGGCTTCGCGGTCGAGTTTTCCTCCCATGAGGTCGACGATGAACCGTTCGGATTCGGCCGCGCTGTGTTCGCGCTGGGTTTCTTCGCGCAGTCGCTGTGAGAATGACGCGGTTTCCGCGGGTGGGACTGTGATGGTCATGTTTCCTCCACGAGGTGTTGGCCCGGTTTCGGGGTTTCTTTCTTTTTGTCTGTAAGTGGTTTAGGTCCAGGTGCTCGGGTCGAGCCCGATACTTCTGCGCAGCAGCCAGCCGATTCCGACCGTTGCGGCAATGCCTGCGGCTGCGGTTGCTCCGCCAAGCCCCCAGCTCTTCGCACTGATTGAGCCCATACCCTCGGATCGGCGAGCTTCGGCTGCGGTGGCAGCGAAAGCGGTCTTGTCTTCCACGTCTGCCGGCTGAGCATTGGGGCTCTGCGGCAGAGCGCCCGGCCCACCGCCGGACCCGGCAGCACCGGGGCCGCCAACAGTGCTTCCACCGGGCACGGTTGAACCGGTTCCGGCTGCACCGCCTGCACCGGCTGCGCTTTGACCAGGTTTGGCCGGTTCTGACGCTGGGGGCTCGAAGCTGTTGTCAAAGGCAACCGTCAGCGGCAGCGCGGGTTTGCGTGCGTCTGCAATTCCGCCCGAGGAGTACCAGTAGGAGCTCTGCCCGGTTTTGACGTTGAAGTCGACAAAGCTCTTGGGGAATGAACCCCATTCGCTTCCGGTGCGGTCCTGCGGCGTCAGACCGCCGCCGGCTTCGTATTCAACTCCCTGGTAGTCGGGGGTGACGGTGAATCCGCCGTCCTTGACTGCCTTGTCCACATCGAGCCCGGAGAATGTGGCCAGTGTGATGGTTTCGGACTTCAGCTTCTCCCATTTCGACAGGTCTTCCATGTCTGCGCCGTAGCCGGATGCGGTACCCGTCAGCTCGCCCTTGCCGTCCTTTGTGACGGTCAGCTTCGGATCGGCGACCGACCAGTAGGTCATGCCGGAGTAGAACACGATCGTGAATCCGCCCTCCCAGCTGGCAGTGATTCCGCCGTCCTCGAAGTCAATGCTTCCGGCGCCCATGTTCAACCGCGATTCGTGGTGCGAGTTCTTGTCCGCTGCCACGACTCGCCCGCCGTAGCGGTCATCGCACTTGTTCTGCCATGTTGCGGTGTGGAACTTGCCGGATGCGTCGGGCTTTTCGATTTTCACGTTGCCGTCGCTGGGCTTGTACAGCTTTCCGGGTGCGTCCCACACAACCGCTCCGCCGTTGTCCGGGGACACGCCCGCGGACAGGAAGTTGCAGGTGCCGGGTGCGAACCCACCGGCGCTGCTTTCCTTGTTGATCGCCCAGAACAGGGTCGCGTCTGATCCCTTCGGGGTTTTCGATGGCTTCTTTTCTTCTGACGAGGTGCCGCCCGGCTTCTCCTTGCTGTCTCCCCCGGTGTCGGGTTTCGGCTTGGGCTGCTGCGAATCAGTCGGAGGCTGTTCGGGCACGATCGGGGTGCCCGTGAACGACACGCTCAGCGGACTGGGCTTCTTGCGCACATCAGCGGCTCCGCCGGAGGTGTACCAGTACTGGGTCTGGCCGGTCAGTACGTTGAAGTCCACCCAACTCTTGGGGAACGAACCCCAGCCTTCTTTTTCTTTGTTCTGGTCTGGCTGCCCACTGTCGATGCCCTCGTAGTCAGGGGTGACGGTGAAGCCGTTTTCATCGAGCTCAACCTTGTTGTTTTCGAAGTCGGCGATGGTGCCTTCAACGGGGTTGAGCTTTTCCCACTTGGATAGGTCCTCCATGTCGGTGCCGTAGCCGGAGAAGGTGCCGGTGAGCTTGCCCTTGCCGTTCTTCACTTCGAGCTTGGGGTTGCTCACCGACCAGTAGGTGTATCCGGAGTAGTACACCAGGGTGAACGAACCCTCCCACTGGATGGTGCCCGTGTTCGCAGCGGTGTCCACTTCTCCCTTACCGCCGGAGAACTGGACGTAGTTTCCAGAGTTCACGCCTGAGGTGTTGACGCGTTTGCCTTCCGGGGTCTGGCATTTGTTGTCCCACGTGATCGGCTGCGTGCCGCCATCAGCGGTGGGCCGCAGAATCTCCACGTTGCCGTCTTTCGCCTTGAACAGTCCGCGCTTTTCGGCGTCATTCGGCCACAACGAGGATCCCCCGTTGTCGCCTGCCACACCTGCGGAAAGGAAGTTGCATGAACCGGGCAGATACGCACCTGAGCCGGATTCTGCATTGATTCCCCACGTGAGGGCGGCGTCTGAGATTTTCAGCTTCGACGACTCAGCCTCGGACCCTTCCGCGCTGTCAGCAGGCGATGCGAAGGCTGCCGTGCCGATTGCTATACCCGCAGCAAAGAGGAACAGCAGAAACGCTGCCGCGGCTGCCACCAGGGTTATTGCTGTGCGCTTCATCGCTGATCCTCCCGTGCATCTGCTTCGCCCAGCAGGCGATCCATGACGAGCGTTGGGGAATCTCCTCCTGCAGCACCGGGTGGTGTGCCCTCGGAATGCACCTGCTGACTGCCCGCCGCCTGACGCTGCGTGTGGCTGCCGGTGGCCCCTGCGTCGTTGTGGATGAGTTCAAAGAACCGCATGGGTCCGGCCGCAGGTTGGTCCTGTGCACCGGGCTGCTGAGCGTAGGACTGCTGTTCGGCGATGACCGGATAGCGCACTCCCGCGTCTTCCATGTCAGCGCGGGCGATCTTGGCATCGGCTGCCCTTTCGCGTTTGCGGGTGCGCGCATCCTGCTTCACGCGGAACTTCTGCAGTTTGCGTTCGCGCTTGTGCTCTGCCGCGATAGCGCGCTTAGCCCTGCGCGTGCGCACACGCTCCAGTGCTTCGGGGCTGACACCCAGAAGCAGCGATTTCACTGCCATGTAGGAACCGACTCCCACGGCCAGGGCAATCGCACAGATGGCGAGAACCACTCCGATCATCAGCAGAAACACCATGCGGTTGGCGTTCGTGTTGATCGCATCCACCTGGTCGGGCTCCAGCAGGGGTCCTGACACCGGCTGCTGCCCACCCGCTGTTCCCGGTGCCGGTGCGGCGGGGGCTGCTGCGTTCTTCTGATCCTTGTTGTCCTTCTGCGCATTGGCTTTCGGTGCGGCTGCCGCGCCGGCTGCGCCGTTGTTCTGCTGCTGTTCGCCGCCGGACTGGCCAGCCGCTGCGGCAGCAGGGAACTCAATCGGCGTGAAGGTTTCGTTCTTGGCATTCGCCACGCCGTGCGCGCCGATCGTGATGATGCCGCAGCGCTCACGCGTGCAGTCAACATCGACCGGATTGCGCTCGCGGTCATAGGACGTGAAGCGAGCGCCCGGCAGGATGATTTCGCCTGACCATGTTCCGTCGGCCTTCAGTGTGCCGCCGTTGGCGGCGTGAGCTGTTGACGATCCCGGGAACGTGACGAACAGCTGATAGCCCACCGGATTCGATTCATCGTCATAGGCGTAGCGCAGGTTTGTGCCCGTCTTGCCGCCCTTGCTGGGCTGCCACGTGCCTTCGGCAACACCGAACAGAACATAGATGCCGCCGAAGCCGTTCTGCACCGATTGGAAACCGCTGCCGGAGAGTTTGAGGGTCGAGGTGCCGTCAACAGAAGGCGTCCCCGACACGGAAACCCGGGCCGCCGCCTGGGCGGGTTCGGAACTGACAGCGGCACTCGCGAAAGCGCCCATGCCGCCTATGAGCACAGCGGCAGCCGCGGCAGCCAACCGCCGCAGCCCCAGCCGCTTCTTCCGGCTGCCCGGTGCGTGTCCAGGCTGATTCATGACATGTCCTTTCTGGAAGGGCGAACCGGCACCACAAGCGGTGAACCGGATACCGGGTCGGTGAGAACAGTGACGGGATGGCCGTAGGCTTCGCTGATCCGCTCGGCTGTCAGCACCTCTTCCGGTGTGCCGTCAGCGGCGATGCGACCGTTGTTGAGCAGGGCAATTCGGTCCGCGTAGGCACCGGCCAGATCAAGGCTGTGCAGAACCACGACAACAGCCGAGCCGGTGGCCGCATATTCACGGGCAATCGTCAGTACGAGCTCCTGGTGGCGGATGTCCATAGCCGCTGTCGGTTCGTCCAACAGCAGAATCGGGGCGGCCTGCGCAAGGACGCGGCCCAAAGCGGCGCGCGACCGCTCCCCTCCGGACAGCGAGGTGAAGGTGCGGGAAGCAAAGCGGCTCGTGTCCGTGCGCTCCAGGACTGCGGACACGATCGTGTCGTCATCGGCTGCCGCCTGCGTCCGCTGCCACGGGGCGCGGCCCATTTCAACGACCTCCAACACCGTAAACGGGAAGGACACATCGACCTGCTGCAGCAGAACAGCCCGGCGCATAGCCAGTTCGCGGGTGTTCCAGGCATAGGACGGGTGATCGTTGATGGTGACTGACCCGGAGGCTTCCTCAACATCCCCGGTGATGACACCCAGAAGTGTGGACTTCCCGGCGCCGTTGGGACCGACAAGAGCCAGCACCTCGCCCGCCCGGACATCCAGACTGGCCCCCTCAAGTACCTTCCTTTCGCCGTCGTAGGACACCGTCACCTGGTCCACCGACAGCACGGTGCTTCCCGGTGCGGGGACTTCCGGCAGACGGCTTTCACGGCTGCGACGCAGCTTTTCGATCATGCCCAGCCTCCTGCCTCACGACGGCTGCGGCGCAGCAGATAGAAGAAGTACGGTCCGCCGATCAGCGCGGTCAGCATGCCAATCGGGAGGTCGGCGAACTCGATGAGCGTGCGCGCAGCCAAATCGGCAAAGGTCAGCAGCACCGCGCCGCCGAGGACCGATGCCGGCAGCAGCAGACGGTGGCCCGGCCCCAACAGCATGCGCATCAGGTGCGGAACCACCAGACCGACGAAGGCAATGATGCCGACAAACGCAACCGCAGCACTGACCAGCAGAGCCGACAGGACCATGGCGTACAAGCGCAGACGCTCAACATCGACACCCAGGTGGCGGGCCGCCTTTTCACCCAGAGACACCAAGTCCAGGCCCCGGGCCAGGAACATCGTCAGGCCGATTCCCACGACCACCAGCGGAACGACAATCGCAACCTGTTCCCACCGGCTGCCGTTGAAGCTGCCCATCTGCCAGAACACGATCTGCTCACGTGCCTGCGTGGGGGCTTTGAACACGATAAACGAAATGAGCGCACCGGAAATCGCGTTGACCGCAACACCCGTGAGGATCAAAGTGACGACTTCCGTCCGGCCGTTCGACCGCGCCAAGACGTACACGACGATCGTTGTCACCAGACCGCACACAAACGCCAGGAACGGAACCGTGAATCCGCCCAGGAAGCTCAGGCCGTGCAGAAACGCAAACGACGCACCGACGGCAGCACCAGAAGACACTCCGATCGTGCCCGGCTCAGCCAGCGGATTGCCGAAGATGCCCTGCATAACAGCACCGGCAATAGCCAAGGCAGCACCCACAAAGACCGTCAGAACAATCCGCGGGAAGCGCACCTCCCACAGGGCCTCAGCACCGAATTCGTGCGACGGACCGGGCAGCCAGTTGATGCCCACCGACTGCAGAACGGAACCCACAACTTCCTTCGGCGCAATGTAGAGCTGACCCAACATGGCCGAAAGCAGAGTTCCGCCAAGAAGCAGAACCACCAAAGTGGTGAAGACGGTGGTCACCCGAGCAGCCGACACCCTCCCGGAAGGCTTCTCACCGCGTCCCTCCCCCGGAACCCGGGCGGCAGGCGCCGAAGAAGCAGAACGGGAGCGGCGCCTCGTGCGCTGTTCGTCCAAAGGCGAACCGGCAAAAGGTGCGGGCGCGTCGAAACGCTCAGCAGATCTGGAATGAGTAGTGCTCAAGGGTTTTCTCCTTAGGCATCCGCTTCAGCGGACTTTTCCTGTGGGACGTAGGCGTATTCGGGGGCGTGGACTGCCGTGCCCAGGGCTGCGATGACCTCCGCGGTGCGTGGGCCGAAGCTCATGACTTCGTAGTCACTCATATCGACAATCCGACGGTGTTTGCCGGCGGGAGTCTGCGCAATGCCCGGCAGTTTGAGGGCTTCGTCGATGCCGCCGACGCTCTCCAGGCCCTTCGTCATGACCAAAATGACGTCCGGGGCGGCCTTCACCAGGGCTTCCGCGTTGGTCGGTGACATGCCCGCAAAGCCGACTTCAGTCGCAACATCACGTCCGCCGATTGCCTGAATCAGAGAGTCTGCGCCGGAGCCTTTGCCGAACCAGTAGTAGATGTCGCCGCGCAGATACAGGAACACCGTGCGCGGACGGTCCGCCGGATTGTCCGGTGCGAGTGCCTGGATTCTCTTTTGGGTTTCGGCGATTTCCTTATCGACGCGCTTGGCCAGCTGTTCACCCGCATCCTGCAGGCCCAGCGCTTTGGCAACCGCAACGATCTGCGGGCTGACGCCCTGCACACCGTCCTCCGTCGCCGACGGAATGAACACCACCGGGATGCCGGCATTGCGCAGCTGAAGCTGAACGTCATAGGGGCCAATCGTCGAATCGGTCAGCACCACTGTGGGTGCCAGATTGAGGATTGCCTCCGCGTTGAGTTCGTGCCCGTTCTGGGTAACCAGCGGAAGTTCTTTCTGGCCCGGCATGAGCGACGACATCTGCGTGGAAACATCACGGCCGACCAGATTGCAGCCCAGACCCAGGCCGACAACCGCGGCGGCCAAACCGCCGTTTTGGTTGAGCGCCAGAATTCTCGAGGTGTCACGCACCGTCTGTTCGGGGCCATCGTCCGAGGTGACAGTCACCGGGAGGGTCTGCTGCTGATCTGCGAAATCTGCAATCGGCCGGATTTCGGAGGCCTGGGTGTAGGCAGTGGTCGGGCCGTGGATCTTGCTGACCGGACGTTTTTCGGAACTGGGAACATCCGGGATGTTCGGAAGCTGCGCCGCCGAGGTCGCCGGCGGGGGTACGCACTGTTGGGAGTGCGCGACATTGAGGGTGCCGACGTTGTGGAAACCGTTGTTCCACAGAAAAAGCCCAACGGCGAGCACCGCTGCGGTTGCCGCGGCACGCCGTTTTCTTCGGCGAGGCATACGGCGCAAAGCCCGATTCAGGCCTCCTGGGCGACCGGGCTCTTCAGCCCGGCGCCACGCCCGAGAGTTGAGTTTCATTGCTTCCTTTTCTGTTCGAGTGCGCCTGAGGCACTCAACAAACATTCACCGAACCGTGAGTTGACTTACAGGGTGACTATAACTAAGGATAGCCTTACCTAAACGTTTTAGATCAAGTCAGTTTCTCGTAAATCAGTTGCGAAATGTACGCACGACGTAAGTCCACAAGGAGAACAATGAAGTCATCATCGAGCGCGCCTTCGCGCCGCAATTGGCGCGCCTGCCTGGCCGGAAGCGTGGCATTCGCGCTGGGCGGGGCCGGTCTGCTGTCCGCGCACCCCGCCCAGGCCGCAGAACTCAATGTTTCGGACGCTGTCTTCAGCTGGGGTATCAACGCCGAATCCGGTGCGGGCGCTTATGCTCCCGGCACATGCAACTTCCTGTCCGCGGGAGTGTCCGGCGACGCCGGGAAGTCCTCACCGTGGTCAAAGGAAGACGCGGAAGCTAAGAAGCTGTTCAGCCCGGAAGAGGGCAACGTCAAGATCCTGCGCCCCACCGCTGATGGCGGCACGCAGCCGATCACGTGGGACAACAAGTGCCAGACCCCGGAAGGCGAGCGCCTCAACACGTGGAACGGCGACAAAGCCAAACGGTCGGGCAACTTCGTTGAGATCTCCGGTGGCAAGGGCACAATCGACCCTGAAACGAACTCCGGCACCATCCAGTGGGAGGGTTCGTTCACCCTGG
>NZ_KV823236.1:8526-106845 GCF_001815905.1 Brevibacterium sp. HMSC07C04
GGGAGGGTTCGTTCACCCTGGTGTACTACTCCGGGTACACCTACTGGTCGGTGAGTGACCCCAAGCTCGAGGTGAAGAACGGCAAGGGCAAGCTCACCGGCACCTTCTCCGGCTACGGCACCGACATGGAGGACCTATCCAAGTGGGAAAAGCTCAACCCCGTTGAAGGCACCATCGCCGACTTCGAAAACAACACGGTCGAGCTCGATGAAAACGGCTTCACCGTCACCCCGGACTACGAAGGCATCGACAGCGGACAGCCAGACCAGAACAAAGAAAAAGACGGCTGGGGCTCATTCCCCCGCAGCTGGGTGGACTACAACGTACAGACCGGCCAGACCCAGTACTGGTACACCTCCGGCGGAGCTGCGGACCCACGCAAGAAGCCCACTGCTCTCACCGTGAAGTACACGGCCGAAGAGCCTGAACCGCAAGTCGATGAGGAGACGATTAAGAACACCACTAAGAGCAAGCCCTCTGTTTCTGACAAGGGCCTGACGGTCAATGTGACCGGCGAAGGCTACGGCGTGCTGCCCAAGGCCAGCACTGGCCGGGATGCCGACGGTGTCTACGTCGCAATTGTCGACCGTAAGGTCAAGAACAGCGAAATCGAACTGTCACGTCCGTCCGCTAGGTCGGCTGCAGCAGAAAAGTCGTCGAAGGAACCGGTTGCCGTTGAGCACATTCCCAGCAGCAACATCAAGGACGGCAAGCTCGACGCCCAGACGACCGCAGCAGCAGACAAACTGAACAAGGACACCGACTACGACACCGTCGTATGGGTAGCCCACGGCAACCCGAACGACGAAACGGTTCTGCACCGCTCCAACATCAACCTCACCGACGAACAGATGAACACCCTGTTCCCGGCAGAAGAGCCCAAGGAACCGGAAGCCCCCGAACCGCAGGATCCGAAGGAACCGGAAACTCCTGACACCCCGGAAAACGGCGGCGACAAGCCGACCGACCCCAAGGATCCCGAGACTAACGACCCCAAGGATCCGGAACCGCAGGACCCGAAGGATCCCGAAGCCAACGAACCCGAAGCACCCGACACCCCGGACGACGGCGGCGACAAGCCCAAGGACCCCGAGGCTAAGGACCCTGAAGCCAAGGACCCCGAAGGGAACGAACCGGACGCTAAGGACCCCGAAGAGGCTCCTGAAGCAGGCGAAAACGACAAGGGCAAGCCGGAAGCCAAGGACCCTCAAGACCAGAAGCCCGGTGCGGAAGCTCCTGGAGCTGACAAGCCCGGCACCTCGGGAACTTCAGGTTCTCAGGACAACGGCACGAAGCCCAGCTCCTCCGCATCCGGCAGCCTGCCGCGCACCGGTGCGACCGGTCTGGCAGTTGGGCTTGCTGGCATCGCACTGCTTGCAGTCGGTGGAGTGGCCGTAATCATTTCTGGTCGCCGAATCTAAGCAAAGCGCAGGAGTTCCTGCACTGACTCTCTCCTGGCCGGTCGGGCGAAAGCCCGGCCGGCCGTTCGCTTTCCACCCTTTCGGCAGTCCGCGGACCGCCAGCCCTTTTGTGCCATCTGTACTAGGGTCTATGGCACAGATTTTCCGCGCAGATGGTAGGCCAAGCTCAGGTCACCCCGCGTGGTCCGCGGAGAAACGGACGTCCACGGGTCGGATCCCTGAACGTGCCGGAGGAGGATCAGTGGATATCTGGATGATGGTCATAATGCTCGCGTGTTTGGGCTTGACGATGGCGGTTTCAGCGGCAACACCGCAGATGTCACGCCCCACGGTCCCGTTGGGAGTGAGCGTTCCCAGCGATCGTGTCAATGACCCTGCTGTACGCGGCGCAGTCCGTCGGTACAGACTCTGGGTTGTAGTTGGCGGACTCGTGGCGGCCGCTGGCATGGTCGCAGCCTGGAAACTGCCGGAACTGAGCGTGCTAATCCTGTTGGGCTATGTCTGCTGGACGATATTTGCGTTCGCCGTGTGCCGAAAACCGATCATGACAGCCAAGGCACAACAGGGGTGGTATGACGACGTATCCGTTCAGGCATCCCCGTCAGTCACACCCGGGCAGCCAGCCAAGCCGCTGTGGCCCGTACTCATCTTCGCCGTCGGCATTTCTCTTGCCACGGTCATCGTGATGGCGATCAGCGGGGTCAGCGCGCTCTTGCTGCCCTTGATTTCCCTTGGCAGCACCCTCGTGATGGTGATGGTGTGCGTCATTCTGAGTCGACGTCAGCAAACCCATTTTCCGGACGGACGCCCCAAGGCTGCCCAGGAGTTACAGCGGGCAAGAGGGAAGACCGTGCAGCGCACGCTGGCAGCGCTCACACTCGCCTCTGCAATCCTGATGAGCGTCGTGGCTTTCGCACCAGTCATCGAACTCGAACCTTCCAGAATCTCGTGGGCTATCTGGGCGTTGACGGCTGCCAGTTCGGTTCCGATCATCTGGCTCATAATCGACAGCTTCTGCCACCACCGCGCACTGACAGCAGCACCGAAAGAATCCGGCCCCCAGTCACCCGATGACGACCACCTGTGGAGGTGGGGCATATTCTATGAAAACCGCCAAGACCCGCGGGTTTGGGTCGAGAAGCGCAACGGCATCGGGCTCACCGTCAACATCGGCCATCCCGGAGGCATGGTGTTCATGGGCGTGGTCGCTCTGCTCGTCTTGGCGACAATCGCTCTGGTGATCACCGTCTTAGCACAGTGAGCATCGGGGTCAGGGCGTGCTGTAACCGAGCCGCCCACGCGTGAAGCCCAGGATCACTGCTGCGAGCACCGTCAGAGCAACCGCTGCCGGCCACGTATTCACGATCGGGGAACCAAGCAGATTCCCCGCCAACAGCAGTCCCCAGTTGAGAGAGTTATGGGCCAGTATTGCCGGGATTGAACTGCCGCCGGAAGTGTTGAACACCCAAGACAGCACGATCGAAAGTGCTACGACGAGCAGCAAATAGGCGACGAACTGACCCGCATCGGAACGTGCGGTGTCCCACTCATCGGTGAGGAACAGTGGGGCGTGCCAAAGGGTGTGGACTGTTCCGAGGCCGACAGCCGCCACGAGCGGATGCATCGACTCCTGCATGCGAGGAAGCGCGAAGCCGCGCCATCCCGGCTCCTCTTGGAGCGGGCCTCCCGCGAGGTAGACGAGGTACGTAACAAGGGTGGTCACGAGTGTCGAGACCGTCAGTCCTTCGACACCAACTTCGGCTTCCAGAAAGAGGTAGGGCACTGCGACAGCGAGCGGCACCACAACAAGCGCGACCACATACGGGGTAGGCCGGCCCCGAAACGATAAGGCTCGAGCGAGGAATGCCCGCGTGCTTCCTGGTCCCTTGAGAACCCGAGTCACAATGAGTGCTGCGGCGAAGGGACCCGCACAAAGGCCAACCTGGTTGACAAGAGCAATAAGCGCAAACGGCATCCTGAACGGCAGAACCCCAATGCCACTCTCCGAGAGCCACCACGGCGACCATCCCAACCACGATCCGAGGTATGCCAACGCGAAGAAAGCGACAACGGGACGATGGCGGACGAGGTCTTTCATGGCACCTCCCCGAGCGGGGTCAGAAGTCTGCGCTTCTTCCCGGCGAATAACAACGACGGGGCCCCAGGATCATCGGCGCAGCCGAAACCCACAGCGGTGGTGGAATATCTCCGGGTTCAAGCGTGAGCTTTAATCAATGCGCACCAGGTAGTGAAATGGTCATCCGTCGCGTCCAGTATCACCGCGGGCAACTGGTCCATGAGCTTTGCGACGCTGGCGTTCTTCCCCATGCGTTTGTACCCAATTGTTCCGGGCGTGAAGACTCCATGGAAAGCGAGGTGACGAATCCCTGCAGCCAACGGGGTCACATCATCGCCAGAAGCCTCTAGCTCTGTGAGCTTCGCAACCAACTTGTTGCTGTCAAGGTGCTTGTTCATGGCGTCCCGCAGCCGCTTACTCCCGTCGGCCCTGTAGTAGTTCGCAATCTCCGGCGACTCAACTCGAACTCTCCGTTGAGGGTGGTCTGGTTCGCGTTTGGCTATCTTCGTGTATCCATTGATCGCCTTCTCCAGCGATTCGAGCACCGAGTAGGCCATCCCGCAGCGAATAATTGCCACATAACCTGAAGGCGTGTCCTCGGTGACATAACCATCGAGCTCGATCTTCATACTTCGCGCAGCACGATAGCGTGCCTGGAACCGTGGGAATGCACCTCGAATTTCTTCTTGACGACGATCGTCCAGCCCCTCCAAAAACTCATTGAATAAGTCCCAAGACTTAGGGATGTTGTCGGCTGGCATTGGCGGGGCCTCCCTCGAACGCTCATAAGTGTCTGCTTAGACGCTATCGACTTACACCCTCCTTTAGAAGAGGGACTACCACGACATCAGGTGTCACATGAACTGCGGCGCTAGAGGGTACGAGATACGGGTTTGGCCAAGACCCGAACACTCACTGATCCAGACGGATCCCCACTGGTCGAGCGCTTAGGTGCGTAATTCGGATAATGAGATGACTTAATGTCAATGACGAAAGGTTATGTTGTGACGCCAACCCTCGAACCAACCGAGCTGCTTGATCGATTCCTTTCCGCTGTCGAGGAGATCGTGGAGATCCTCTCGAAAAGATACAACCGCGAGTTTAAGGGCATCGGTGAAGCAATACGCACTGCCTATGATCAGAAAGATCCGGTTGTCCGGAGGAACTTCAGGATGCTGAAAACGCTGGCAGACCTCCGTAACGCGATTCAACACGGTGACCGCAAACAGGGGATGCCTGTTGCGATACCGCGTAAAGACACAGTCGAGTTGATCGAAACCCTAGAGAAACAGATCAGGCAGGCGCCGCAGGTGAAGGACCACATGATCAAAGACGTTGATGTGCTGTCCTCCATTCATTCATTGGCCGATGCAGCTGCCGAGGTCATCAAATACAACATCTCCCAGATGCCTGTCTATGACGGTAGGCAGTACATCGGCTTGTTCACCACCAATGCCATGGCGCGCTGGCTCAGTAAACACATCGATATTGACGGAGTGTTGATGGCTGAGAAAGTCACCGTTGCAGAGGTCTTGGAGTGTGCTGAGGAGAACGAGAAGGTGAAGTTCTACAAACCCACCACACCAGTCCACGAAGTCTGCAGTGATTTGGGCTCTGCCGATGGACCTGTTGCCTGCTTGATCACGACCGATGGCAAAAAGACCGGCCAGCTCCAAGGACTGGTCACACGCTTTGACGTGTCCAGGATTCTCAAGGAGACGTCGATAGAGAATAGACGTCGATGATTCACAGTGGTCGGCGTGGTTCGGCGGTGTGGTTCGGCGGCTTACGCCTCACGTGACCGTAGAGGTCCCCTGACCAGTTCCTTACCCACGAGTTCGTCATCCGGAAAGACTCCACCGTCGAGTAACAAAGGCTTGTGACGAGGGGCAGTGCGTGCTGATCCACCGTTTCAATCAGCGAATTGTCAATAATGGGTTGATAAACAAACAACTTGACAGCGGGGTGTTGGTATGGCCGTCGATGGCGAACAGATTCTGAAACTAGCTGGAATACTCGACCCAGGTTCAAAGTGCTATGAGACACAGCATTGCTGCTGATCCAGAGGCTCAACTGACGGTTCCGGTGTCCAACCTGTTCAAGGCTCTGTCCGAAGTGTTTGGGATCGGTGACATGGGCCTGATCCGTGAAGCACACTTGGACGGCGTTCGACCGGATTTTGCCGTGACTTTGAACGGGAGGCCATGCGGGTGGGTTGAGTTGAAAGCTCCGGAACACACCCTGGTGGGAGAGAAGTGGCGCGGTCGTGAGAAGGATCAGTGGTCGCTTCTCGCAGAGCTTGATGCATTAATCGTGTCGAACGGTGAAGAAGCATACTTTTATCGAACTGGCTCAGTTATCTCGACTGCGACACTTCCGATTGGCAGCCCTGACAAGTGGGACCCGAGTGAGCTTCAACGAATGTTGGAGTTGTTCGTGGCGATGAAACCGACCCCGATCAAGAGGGTCAGCCAGCTTGCATCACGCTTGGCTCCTTTGGCCAAGTTCATGCGCCTCCGCCTTGACGAAGGGTTGGAGAACAAACGTCGAGAGGTGCTTGAAGCAAAAGAGGCGTGGGACCAGACGGTCCACATGACCACCTCGTCCGAACAGTTCTCCAGCGATGTTGCACAGGTGATCGCCTACTCGATGGCAATTGCCGGACTCACCGGGCAAGCTGACCGAGACCATGACGGGATTGTGACACTGCTGGAGGCGAAAGACACTCTCAGCATCGGGAACCGCAATGTCTTGGCTGCTGCGCTCGGGCCTGTGCTTGGAATCCCTGAACTCATCGAATACATCAACCCGGAATTGGAAGCGATCGTTCGCCTGATTTCGAGCATGGACACCAAGGCAATCAGGTCAGCCCAGGATTCGCGTGGTGAGGCATGGCTGTGGTTCTACGAAGACTTCTTGGGGAAGTACGATCCCGAGGCGCGCAAGAGGTCTGGCGTCTACTACACCCCGACAAGTGTGGTGAACTGCCAAGTCAGGATCGTTGACGACATCCTTCGCCGTAGATTCAGACAGAGACTCGGTTTTGGTTCAAAATCAGTTGTCACTCTCGACCCTGCTGCCGGTAGCGGCACTTACCCCCTGGCGGTGATCGATCGAGCGTGCGATGTTGCCCATGATGAGCGTGGTAAGGCGGGCGTTGAGCAAGTGGCTCGCAATCTGACGAAGAACCTCCTGGCGTTCGAAATCCTTCCAGGTCCGTTCGCGGTCGCACATTTGCGTATCGGTGAACGCCTGGTCCACAACGTGAATCAGATCTTCCAAGACAGTGATATCGGCGTCTACCTCACTGACACGTTGGAGGATCCACACATGCCCACACGCAGAGGCCTGTTCGGTGACGCGCGAATTCTGGCTGAAGCTGCCGAGAAAGCTCGGAAGATCAAGGCGGAGCAGAAGATCACTGTGGCGATTGGTAATCCACCCTACGATCGTGGTACTGCCGGTATGGGTGGATGGGTTGAGTCAGGTGACTCCAACAACGATCCGCTGTTCGACGATGTGATTAATCCGGCAAAAGAGAATGGCGTTATCTTCTCGGCCCAGGCATCGTTGTACAACCTGTACGTGTACTTCTGGCGATGGGCTATCTGGAAGGCGTTCCAGCAAGCCCCTGAAGACCAAGCTGTCATCTCGTTCATCACGGCGTCGTCGTGGTTGGATGGACCCGCATTCGTTGGGTTACGAAAACTCGCAGTCGACACTGCGAATGACATCTGGGTCATCGATCTCGGCGGCGAGGGACGCGGTGCTCGGAAAGAAGAAAATATCTTCGATATCCAGTCTCCGGTAGCGATTGTCACACTTGTGAAGTCAGGTAAGGCTAGTAAGACAGCGGACGTCTACTATCGCCGCGTTCATGGAACACGTGAAGAAAAATTCGCGGAGCTGGACAAAATCGATCGTCTCCACTCGGACGATGAAGGATGGACGCTGGTGTCTGCACCCAACGGCGAAAAACTTGCCCCGGAACCTGCCGTTCACGGTTGGTTCAATTACGTTCAGCTACTGGATCTATTTCCTTGGGGTCAACCGGGGATCAAGTACAACCGTCTTTGGCCCGTTGCCCCCTCAAGAAACGTGCTATCTCGACGTTGGCGAGAACTTCTCGCTGACGAGTCAGCGTCGAAACGCGCCGAGAAGTTTGTCACCTCAAAGACTGGTAGAAACATTTTCACGAAGGTGTCGTCACTACCAAAGATCGCAGATCTTCCAGTTGATGCTGAATACCAACCGTTAGTTCGTCTTGGCTGGCGATCGTTTGACAGGCAATGGACTTTTGATGACCCTCGTTTAGCAAAGACAGACAGCCCGGCTCTATGGCAATCCTTGTCGCCCAAACAGTTGTTCATGGTTTCACCCTGGTCCGCACGAATCAGCGATGGTCCGGCGGCTACGGTTTCAACCGCAGTCCCCGATTTGCACTGTTACTGCAATCGAGGAGGTAAAGACGTCATCCCTCTCTATCGAGACGCTGAGTGTCTTCAACCCAATATCGCAAGTGGTCTCCTTGAGCACCTGAAGGACGGGTTGGGTCGAGAGGTCTCACCCGAAGACTTGCTGGCCTACTGTTTCGCTTTGGTCGCACACGATGGGTACAGCCAGATGTTTCAGGAGCCGCTTGGATCCTCTCCAGTTCGCGTTCCGATGACCAAGAGCCGAGAACTCTTCGACCGTGCTGTGGTGCTTGGTGAAGAACTGTTGTGGTTACAGACATACGGCGAACGTTTCGTCAGTGACGATCGGCCTGTCGGCGTGGTGCCTAGAATTCCTGGGCTGTCGTGGGAAGAGTCAGTAACGGCTCTTCCCGAGTCGATGAAGTCGATCAGTTACGACCGCGCATCCCAGGAGCTCCACATCGGAACCGGGCTCATCAAGGGAGTTCGTCCGGAGGTATGGGACTTCAACGTTTCGGGAATGAACGTTCTGAGCAAGTGGTTGGGTTCCCGCACTAGAAAAGGGATCGGTCGTGCTGCAGGAAAAGCTGCAACGCCACTTGACCGAATTCGGCCCACTGAGTGGGAAGACGAGTGGAACGACGAGCTTCTCGATCTGCTTCGTGTCCTCACCAGAACAGTTGAACTAGGTGAACAACAGATGGAGCTTCTTGAAGCCATCGTTGAGTCAGACCTGTTCACGCCGGACGAGCTACCTAAGCCGACCGACGATCAGAGAAAAGTGCCCAAGACGATTGAACGAGAGTACGGACAGGGCACATTCAGCTTCTGACACACATCGCCCCGATGGATCGGTTCCACCGGGGCGATGCTATCTCTGAAGGTCCGGTCAGACCGGGGTTCAGGACGTGCTGTAACCGAGCCGCCCGCGCGTGAAACTCGTCACGAACCTCACCATTCTTCGTGCTCGCGGCTGTCCCAGGCGCGTTCTTCCCCGAGATCGAGTGTGGCGAGCAGCGCGCGGTCATTGCCGTCTAGCTCGAAATTGAAGGTGGCATTCGTGGCCTGACGCTGTGGATCTTTCGATTTTGGAATCACGACGATGCCTCGATCAACAATCCACTTCAGCACCACCTGGCGGGGGTCGACGCCATGCTTGCCAGCGATCTTGTGAACGACGAGCTGGTCGAGCAGGCCTTCACGCGTGCCCAGCGGGCCCCACGCCTCGGTGACGATGCCGTGCTCAGCGTGGAAGCGGACAGCCTCAGTGCGGGCCAGCGCGGGGGAGAGTTGAATTTGGTTCATCGCCGGCCACACCCCGGTGGCATCGTGCAGCTCGGTGAGCTGCTCGGGACGGAAGTTTGACACACCGATGTGGGTGATGACTCCTTTCTCCTTCAGCTGCACGAGGGTCTCCCACGTCTCGACAGTGAGCCCGCGCGACGGATTCGGCCAGTGAATGAGCACGATATCGATTGTGTCGACGCCCAGGCGGCGACGGGATTCGTCGACGGCGGTGCGCGTCGCTGCTCGACCGTGACTGCCGCCAGCCACCTTCGTCGTGATGAGCACCTCATCGCGCGCCACACCGCTTCGACGAATGCCCTCGCCGACAGCAGTTTCGTTGTTGTACTGAGCGGCGGTGTCGAGCAGACGGTAGCCCTGCCGGAGGGCGGCAGCAACGGCGCCGGCTCCAGGGTTGCCCTGCAGACCGTAGGTGCCAAGCCCGACAAGCGGGACGGGGGTGCCGTCGGAAAAGTTGATGGTGGGAATGGTGAGCGTCACGGTGCCTCCTGGAAATCGGCATTCAGTTCGAGTCTATGCCGTCACCCATGCACGGTCGGTTCTTCCGGTGTCTCACCACGAGCCCGCGTGCGCAGCTCTTCGAACAACTCGAACAGCGACGGCGGCGGCCCCAGGATGATCGGTACGAATAGCACCCACAGCACCACCGCCATCACGAAAGCCGGCGGCCACACATTCGCGCGCAACCGCACCCTCAACGGGAACTGCACATCCTTGAGACTTACATACTCCACGTTTTACTCAGCCATCCATCGTCGTTTCAACTGCGAGAACCGTCATCAACTGCAGACCTTGTTCCAGAACCACAAGGTACAAAGAATCCCGGAGCCGAAGCTCCGGGATCTGACTTATGGGCCTAGCGGGAGGTTTGTAGAACCTTGCCCCACCGGTGATCCAGCTGGTGCGAGTACACCAGTCGATCCGCTCTCGACGGCACGGGCCGCGACGCCGGAGCCTTTTTCAACGAGCGGAAGCTGCCTACGCTGCCGGCGGGTCCCTCAAAGTCATGGCCCGCGAGGTCGGCCTTGGACACGAGCGGTTCGCTCGCCTCCTGCTAGAACACAGTGTCATCCTCCACAACCACTCACCATGGACCAGCGAGATTCGGCTGATGCTTGCCACGTATGAGCAAGGGGCTTCACTGGACCGCGTAAGCGACAGATTTAGTTACACGGCGGGGACAACAGTTGGCACACACCTGATCATCACCGGCGTCGTGATGCGCGATACGCATGGCAGTCGAACAGTAGGCTGCCTGCGCGGCTCTGGGCTTTGGTTCTGTCCACTGGTGATGACAATTTCTTCTCTTGGCGTGACACGAGGTTGGGTAGACGGCTTTGGTTGTTGTAGGCCTTCGGACGGAGGGCTGGTGTCGAAAGGAGTGACGGGTGCAGACGAACGATGTTAGCTCGGTGAGCGCTGTTGCTGTGGGACGGCAGACCGCCAGCGGCGACTGGGTCTTGAGGGAGTGTTCGGTGGCGTTCTCTCCGGGGTCGTTGACGGCGATCGTGGGTGCCAGCGGCGCGGGAAAAACGTCGCTGATGTACTGCTTGAGCGGGTTGGACGCTCCTACCGCGGGTCAGGTTCTGGTCGAGGGGCGAGACCTCTATGCGATGTCTCGCCAGGCCCGGGCAACGTTTCTGCGGTCTCGGGTCGGGTTTGTGTTCCAGCAGTACAACCTTGTGAGCTACCTCAGCGTCGAGGAGAACGTTGCCCTACCGCTGTCTCTGGCCGGCAGGCGGGTCGACCGCCGGGTCCTTACTCGGCTGTTGGAACGTTTCGGCTTGGCGGCGAAGGCAGAATCAGCCGCGGGGGCGCTGTCCGGCGGGGAGCAACAACGAGTGGCGCTGTGCCGTGTACTGCTTCTCCGACCCGCTGTTGTATTCGCCGATGAGCCGACGGGCGCGTTGGACAGCGCCAATTCACGCTATGTCCTGGAGGTTCTGCGGGAGCTCGCGGATGAAGGGATTACGGTGGTAATGGTAACCCATGACGTGGATGCCGCTGTCCGTGCTGATCGGGTGGTGTTCATGCGTGACGGGTCGATCACCGGGGTGGGTTCCGGGTTGGATGCCGGTCAGGTGCTGGCCGGGATGCGTCAACCGGCGCTTGGGCGGGAGGCGCGGTGATGCTGCGTCATGTGGTGCAGATCCTCCGCAGCGACTGGGCCGCCTGGGTGCCTAGTATGGGCGTGGTCGCCGCGGTGAATGTACTGATCACGGCGTGTACGAATCAGTTCGCGTGGACCACCAGCACTGCGTTCTTGGAGTCTGCCCGGCGATCAGGTCTCGACGGCGAAGAGTTCGCGATGGTCTCGATGACGATCTACACGGTGATCGCGTTGCTCGCGGTGTGCTCGCTGACCGTGGTGGGCTCCGCGACGGTGGAGCGCACCCGCAGCACGTTCGCCCAGTGGCGGCTGATGGGCGCCTCGCCCCGACAGGTCTGCGCCTGCCTGTGGGCGCTGGTAGGTCTGGCGAGTGTTCTCGGGGCTGTTCCGGGGGTGGTGCTCGGATCGGTGCTGAGCTCTCTCGTGGTGCCGTGGTTCAATGAGATTGCCGGTGCGAGTTTTCCGGGCGGCACCGGTGATTTCGTTCCACCGCCCTTCAGGCCGAGCGCTGTGGCGGGCGGCTCAGCGCTTGTCGTCTCGGTGGTGACTTGTCTGCTGGGGGCTGCCTGGCCTTCGCATCGTGCGGCGCTGGTGGAGCCCGTTGAAGCGCTGCGTGGGCCCGCGGCTGTTCGGAGCCGGCGTGCGTGGGGGCGATGGCTCGTTGGAGGCCTGCTGCTGGCCTGTGCTGTAGCGATGGCGGTCGCCACGGCCCGAACGCTGGATCCTGCGCAGGTCGGGCGGTCGACCACGGCAATGGTGAATGCGGCGACGTGGGTCGGCGGGTTGAGCGCCGCTGCAGTGTACGTGACGGGACCCGCTCTGGTGCATGTCGCGCTCAGCGTCGCGCACCGGGTGCTGCGTCTCTTTCGTGTCCCCGTGGGACAGGTGGCGGCGCGCTCGGCCCAGACGCAGGCGGCGATGAACGCAAACACGATCGCACCGTTGACGGCAGCGATCGGACTGGGCGGCGTCATCTTCACCGCAACCGGCTCCTACCTAGCCGTGATGGCACGAGCGGGATTCCCGCTGGAGAACCCGAACTTGACCGACGTCTCTCTTCTCTTGGGGCTGTTCTGCGTGATGGCGACTGCGACGAGCGTCGCGGTCATCGCGCTCAGCGGCCGCGACCAGGTGCGCGAGCACACTACGCTGCGCGCGTCGGGGATGAGCCCCGTACAGGTCTCGCGCTTAGTCGCGTGGCAGTCGTTCTGTCTAGCTCTGTGCGCAGCCGGGATGGGGCTGCTTCCGGTGGCTCTGGTCGCGTGGCTGGTGGTCACCTGCTCACTGGCGCTGGTGGGATCCGTGGTGCTGAGCGTCCCGTGGCTGGGATTGACCGCGGGCTTCCTGGGGTGCTGGTTCGTGCTGTGGGCCGTCCAGTTCAGCCAGGCGATGCCGTGGCTGCGCCGGGAGGCAGCGGCGGGTCTGCGTCACGTCTGAAACACTGGCAAGAGCAAACATCAGCAGTCGAGTTCTGAGAGGAGCGGCGGTGCAGGCTGTTCGGGACTGGTTCGATCAGACCCGTCGCGGGCGTCGGGAAGCCGGCACGGCGTGGTTGGTGATCGTTCTCGCCTGCGTCGCGTTCCAAGCGCTGATGGTCGCGCGCCTCCTGTTCGCCGGGAGCGCGCGTGATGGCATCGCCTTGGACCTCGTCCAGTCGACGTCGGGAGCCGTGGGCATCACGATCGCTGTGGTCATCACAGGGATGACCTTGCTGTGGAGCCCCCGTCAGCCAGTGCTGGTACTCGCAGTCATCGGAGCCGCTTACCTGGCGGCGTCCGCGATCGGCATGCACAACTACGTTACTTTCCCGCTGTTGTTTGCGCTGTTCCGCGTCGTCGCAGATTGCGGACTAGCGGCTGTGGTGGTCTCAGTCACTTCGACCTGCCTTGGCATGTTTGCCAGTGCATGGCTGACAACCTCGACGACGGTGGCTGACGAGTTCACCGGTCAGCTCAGCGTCGCGGCGCTGAGCATCCTGGCCGGGGGCGGAGCCCGCAGCATGCGCGGCTGGCAAGCAGCCACCCAGCAGTCCCACCATGATGCCGAGCGCGCCCGTGCCATCGCCGCCGAACGGGATCAGGCCGTGGCGCGCACGCGCGTAGCCGCCGAGCTTCACGACAGCGTCGGGCACAACCTGACCGCCATCATCGCCCTCTCCCAAGGTCTCGCAGGCACTACAGAGAACCCGGAACTCGACGAATCACTGGAAGACATCGAAACCCGGGCAAGGGAAGGGCTCGACGAGACCAGGCGTGCCGTCTCCCTGCTCGGACACCTTGAGAACCCGGCCGCACCTGCTCCAGACCACCACCGCGCCCATAGCTGGGACGACATCCATGCCGTGGCTGACCGCGTCCGCCCCCTCAACGTCCCGGTGACGGTGACCGAGACCGGACGACGCACCGACGACACCGGCATCGCCGGCCTCGGTTTCAGCATCGTCCGCGAAGCCCTCACCAACGCGGTGCGCCACACTGAGCCCCTCAAACGAGTATCCATCTCCATCGACCACCACCTGACCGGAGGCGCGCGGATCACCATTCGCAGCCAGGGACATCCGCGCCACACCCACGACCACGGACCGGGCAGTGGGCTGCAGCGCCTGTCCCATCGAGTCACCAGCCAAGGCGGCACATTCGCCGCTGGCCCCGGAGAGCCCGACGAATGGATCGTCAAAGCCGAACTGCCGATCGCGCCGAACGAGGAAAACCACGATGCCTGACCAGCTGCGCATCATGCTGGTCGACGACCAGCCCATGGCACGTCGAGGATTCGCGCTCATGCTTCGACGAAGCCCGAACCTCACCGTGACCGTTGAAGCCGGCAACGGCCAGGAAGCCATCAATCTGCTGACCGCCAGACGGAGCGAAGCGGCTCCGCTTCCCGATGTGATCCTGATGGATGTGCGCATGCCGGTGCTCGACGGCATCGAAACCACTCGTGAGATCACCCGCGCATTCCCGTCCGTGAAGGTTCTCGTGCTGACCACCTACGACGAAGATGACTACGCCTTCGGAGCACTTACCGCCGGCGCCTCTGGGTACCTCCTCAAGGACGTCCGCACACCCGATCTCATCGCAGCCGTCGAAGCCGTCGCCCGCGGCGACGCAATCCTCACCCCACGCATCACCCGTCAAGTCCTCGACCGCGGCATCCCACGCACACTCCCACACCACCAACAGACCGAGATGCGAGCACTGCTCGACCCGCTCACACCCCGCGAACGCGACATCGCTGGCCTCATCGCCGACGGCGAATCCAATGCCGAAATCTCGGAACGCCTCGCCATCGAACCCGCATCCGTACGCCGCAACGTCAGCCGCATCCTCAGCAAGCTGGACCTCCGCGACCGCGTCCAGATCGCCGTGCTCTGGCACAAATCAGGGCTATGACACCAGGGGTCTTGCCCGCCCTGACTACGCTCGAACGTCAGGGATGGGACGCGCTGTGCAACCAGACCGGCTCGTCTTTCTATGCATTCCTGATGACCGAAGCCGTCGTCATGGTCCTCTTGGATGGATTCACGATGGACAGAGACACCGCTGTCACACCCCTCGACCAGGCACCAGCGTCGGACAGCTACACGATCAGCGACGAGCGGATCGTCCGCGTAGGAGCGGAAGCGACGGCGTCGGCTCCAGGGTTTCCCTGGAGTCCGTAGGTGCCAAGCCCGACGAGCGGAACGGGGGTGCCGTCGGCAAAGTTGATGGTGGGAATGGTGAGCGTCACGGTGCGTCCTGGGAATCGGCGTTCAGTTCGAGTCTATGTCGTCTCACACAAGCCAGCCCGCTAGCACTGGGCAGTTAGGTGGCAGATCAGCGCAACCACCATGGCGCTTCGTCATGCCCTCAACGCACACCGTCGCCCATCACAGCTGTGACGTCACCAATGCGCGGCAGGGTCGTCAGGTTTTTCGCCGTCTTCCGGGTTGTCGCCGCGAGCCTGCATCCACAACTCCTCGAACAGCTCAACCAGCCAATTGATAGGCGGATCCGTAGCGAACTGCGTCCTGATTACATTCCGCCGTGGCAAAAGCCCCCCGGTCCCGAGCGGGTAACCGGAGTCCCACCGATTCCCCCGGCGCAACTCATTCGTCCAGGCATGATCCTCAATTTCAAACCAAACCTGACTGTCCTGGTCAGGATTCATGCTGAACGGAATATGCAACCACAGCGAGCTCACATCCTTCCAGCGGACTCGCCACGAATGAGTCCGAATCTCATCCTCAGTCACTGTCAAATGCCGCGGACGACGCCACGCCATCCACGTGTAAACCTGGTACAGGCACACTGCCGGAAATGCAAGCACCACGAATACTCGCAGCGTTAGCAGCTTGGTGCCGCCCCATTCGAACAATGCCGAAGGCACCCCCAGGATGATCGGCACAGCTAACACCCACATCACTACCCCGAACACAAAGGCTCGGGCCCACAGATTCGTACGCACCCGCACCTGTAAAGGGAACTGCACATCCTTAAGCCTCACCTGCTCAGCCACCCATCGCCCTTTCAACTCCACGAAACCTCAATAGCCACAAATCAGCTTCCAGAACCACACGGTTCGACAACCCCACCGACACCGACGCCACAACACGACGAAAGCGAAAACAGGACGATGCCGACCGAGGCCTTCCACACCACCTCAAAGGCAGGTCCAGAAGATTGCATTCCCTTCGTGCACCAGGATAGACAGCGGGAGAGGCCCGGGCATAAACCAATTCGAAATCCGAATCTTCAGGACTGAGTTTGAACGCATGTCTTCGGGCCAAGGCGCACATTCCGGCCCAACCGAGCAGGCACCCCCGCAGCAAGTGCAGAAGCCTCAGCGGGGGAGTGGTAACCCAACGGCAACCACCGAACCCCTAGCACAAAAAAATCCCGAAGCCGAAGCTTCGGGATTTCATTTGTGGAGGTAAGGGGACTCGAACCCCTAACCCTCTGCTTGCAAAGCAGATGCGCTACCAATTGCGCCATACCCCCAAGAGGTGAGTCTCATTCTACCTTGTCGGTGTACTGAGACCAAGTGCTGTGACCATCTTGCCTCTTCTTGCGAAGAACCAAGACTGTCAGCAGTCCGGCTGCGGTTGTTGCCGCGGCACCGTACCATCTCTTCACGAAATCCTCCGATCTGAGTTGGTTCGTGGGCCTACGTGGACTTGAACCACGGACCTCTTCGTTATCAGCGAAGCGCTCTAACCGCCTGAGCTATAGGCCCCTTCGGGGTGAACCGAAAAACAACTATAGCCCTAGCTTCGCCACAATGCAAAATCGATCCCGATCGCCCCAACCTGGCCACAAAAACGCAGGCCCCGAGCGTACTCGGGGCCTGCGCTGTGAATAGGAGATCAGTCGTCCGTGAGCGTCAGGTGGAAACCGCCCACCAGACTCGAACCGATGTTGTAGATGATCGACGTCAGGGTCGACAGCGCGGTCATGAGAATCACATTGACCACGGCGATGATCACGCCGAAGCTGAGAATTCTGCCCAACCCGAACACCTCCAGCAGCTGGTCAGCACCTTCATCGCCGGCGAATTCAGAAAGCGCAGACTGCAGATTTCCGAACGTGCCCGTCACGTGAAGCACCAGCCACAGCACGAACAGCACAACGATTGTGGCGATGCCCAGTGCGAGTGCCAGCATAAAGGTCATCTTCATCACCGACCACGGGTCGACTTTCGCCACCGCCAGTCTCACGGTGCGCGGACCCTTGCGCTGTGCACTGCCGGACATCCGCAGGCCCTGCGACGAGGATGCCTGCACGGAGGAGGGCCCAGACGCGGAGCTGTGCGAAGCTGCACCTGAACCAGACGCCGCTCCGGTTGCATGGGAACCCGGTCCGCCAGATGCACTGACCGACTGGGTCTGCGTGGCGTTCTGTGAACCCTGCGCCGTGGTCCGCGTGCCGCTGGTCTTCATGACCGCAGTCTGCGAATCCCCCTGCCGAGAACTCCCGGTTCCGCTGGACGAAGGTGCTGAAGCTGCCGAGGTGCCTGCCCGACCGCTGCTCGTGCTGGCACCGCTGCTGGCACTCTTACTGCCGCTGCCACCACTGCTGCCAGCGCCACGAGATTCGGCTCCGTCTTTTTTGCCGCCGATCCGCACGCCCTTCGATGTCGAATGCACCGGTCCCGAAGCACCGTGATTTGATGCAGACTGCGGCTTTTCGGCCGAGCCTTCAGCACTGCCGGCGGACCCTTTGGCAGTCGACGACTCCGAGCTGCTGCGCTGAGATCCTGATTCTGGGGTTTCAGCCGCAGATTTGGCCTCATCGGCATCGCTGGATGCTGTCAGGCGTGTTGATCCGGACGACGTCCGAATGACCTTGCTTGGCGTTTCGCTGTTGCTCACTGCTCATCACTCCCGTTGGCGGCGGAGTCCTGCACGTCGCCTTCCACTGCGAGAGCGTCCTCTTCCAAGGTGCCCGAAACAGTTTCGTCGACTGCGTCTTCGTCAAGTTCTTCGTCTTCGTGGCCGGAACCGCGGGTCACTGCCATAATACGGTCGCGCTTGCCCGGCTTTGCGAAAACAACGCCCATTGTATTGCGTCCGGTCTGCGGAACCTCAGCGACTGAGGAGCGGACGATCTTGCCGCGCTCCATAATGACGAACACTTCGTCATCATCTTCGACGATGAGACCACCGACCAGCTCCCCGCGCTGATCAGAGAAGCGGATAGCGCGGATGCCGATTCCGCCTCGTCCCTGGAGGCGGTACTCCTCAACGGGAGTGCGCTTGGCAAAGCCGCCAGAGGTCACAACGAACACATCGGTTCCCGGGGTGACAACGTCCATGGCGAGCAGGGCATCGTCATCCCGGAACTTCATACCGGTAACACCCGAGGTGGCGCGTCCGGTAGGGCGGATCGTTTCGTCATCCGCGGAGAAGCGAATGGACATGCCCTTCTTCGATATGAGCAGCAGGTGGTCTTCGCTGTTGACCAGGCGAGCCGAAACGAGTTCGTCCACTCCGCCGTCCGGGGTTTCGCGCAGGTTAATGGCGATGACACCGCCGGTGCGGTTCGAATCGTATTCGCCCAACCGTGTTTTCTTCACCAAGCCGGACTTGGTGGCGAGCACCAGGTAGTCCGCCGCATCGTAGTCGGCAATGGACAGAACCTGTGCGATCTCTTCATCCGGCTGCAGCGCCAGGAGGTTCGCAACGTGCTGTCCGCGCGCATCCCGGTGAGCTTCGGGAAGTTCGTAGGCCTTAGCGCGGTAAACCCTGCCCTTGTTGGTGAAGAACAGCAGCCAGTTGTGGGTCGATGTGACAAAGAAGTGTTCGACTACGTCCTCACCGCGCAGGCGAGCACCGGCAACGCCCTTGCCGCCCCTGCGCTGTGCACGGTAGAGGTTGGTCTGCGTTCGCTTGGCATAGCCTCCGCGGGTGATGGTGACGACCACCTGCTCTTCGGGGATGAGGTCTTCCATCGACATGTCCCCGTCAAAGCCGGCCAGAATCTGGGTGCGACGGTCATCGCCGTAGCGTTCGACAATCGCATCGAGTTCTTCCGACACGATTTCGCGCTGCCGGGCCGGAGTTTCAAGGATGTGGTTGTATTCCTTGATCAGCTCTTCGATCTTCTGTGCTTCTTCTTCGATCTTGAGGCGCTCAAGCGCTGCAAGACGGCGAAGCTGCAGGTCAAGAATTGCGTTTGCCTGGATTTCGTCAACGTCGAGCAGTTCCATCAGTCCGGTGCGTGCTTCGTCAGACGACGGTGAACGGCGAATGAGGGCAATCACTTCGTCCAGTGCTGAAAGCGCCTTGAGGTAGCCGCGCAGAATGTGTGCGCGCTCCTCGGCCTTGCGCAGGCGGAAGCGGGTGCGGCGAACGATCACGTCGATCTGGTGCTTGACCCACAGGCGCAAGAACGCGTCAATCGACAGAGTGCGCGGCACATTGTCGACAAGTGCCAGCATGTTCGCCGAGAAGTTCTCCTGCAGCTGCGTGTGCTTGTACAGGTTGTTCAGCACGACCTTCGCCACGGCATCGCGCTTGAGCACAATCACCAAACGCTGACCGGTGCGGCCGGACGATTCGTCGCGCATATCGGCAATGCCCGCAACCTTGCCGTCCTTGACGTAGCTGGCGATCTTCGCTGCAAGCGAGTCCGGGTTGACCTGGTAGGGGAGTTCGGTGACGACCAGGCACGTGCGTCCGTGGACTTCCTCGACTTCAACAACCGCGCGCTGCGTAATCGACCCGCGGCCGGTGCGGTAGGCGTCCTCGATGCCCTGGCGGCCCAGAATTGTGGCCCCTCCCGGGAAGTCGGGGCCCTTGATGATGCCGAGCAGCGCCTCGAGCGCCTCTTCGTTAGAGGCCTCGGGGTGGCTCAGCAGCCACTGCGCACCGGCTGCAACTTCGCGCAGGTTGTGCGGCGGAATATTGGTGGCCATACCGACGGCAATACCTGCCGAACCGTTGACCAGCAGGTTCGGAAAGCGCGACGGCAGGTAGACCGGCTCCTGATTGCGGCCGTCGTAGTTGTCCTGGAAGTCGACGGTCTCCTCTTCGATGTCCCGGACCATCTCCAGGGACAGAGGTGCCATCTTGCACTCTGTGTAACGCGGAGCAGCCGCGCCGTCATCACCGGCCGAACCGAAGTTTCCCTGACCCGAGATCAGCGGATAGCGCATGTTCCACGGTTGGACCAGACGCACGAGCGCGTCGTAGATGGCCGAGTCGCCGTGCGGGTGGAAGTGGCCCATGACATCGCCGACCACGCGCGAACACTTGGAGAAGCTGCGATCCGGCCGGTAGCCGCCGTCGTACATGGCGTACAGCACACGCCGGTGGACCGGCTTGAGGCCATCGCGGACATCCGGCAGAGCACGGCCCACAATCACCGACATGGCGTAGTCCAGGTAGGACCGCTGCATTTCGGCATTGAGGTTGACCTGCTCAACACGGGCAGCCACCTGGGTGCCTGCGCCGTCGACCGGGTGCTGTTCTTCAGCGTTTACGTTATTGTTGTCTTCTTCGGCCACCTGACCGGATCCTCCGTTGATAGAAGCCTAAGCGGATCTGTGTCGAAACTGCGCCGCCCGAGCACTCATGCCCGGGGGCGCATCCCGGCATCAGATGTCCAAGAAGCGGACGTCCTTGGCGTTTTCCTGAATGAAGCGCTTGCGCGATTCGACATCATCACCCATCAGCACGGTGAAGATTTCGTCAGCCACGAGCGCGTCTTCGAGTTCAACCTGCTTGAGCAGACGGTTTTCGGGGTTCATCGTGGTTTCCCACAGTTCCTGGTAGTTCATTTCGCCCAGACCCTTGTAGCGCTGAATGGCGAGGTCCTTCGGCAGACGCTTGCCGGCTGCACGGCCTTCTGTCAGCAGCTTGTCGCGCTCGACATCCGAATAGGCGAAGTCATCATCCGCGTTGGACCACTTGATGCGATACAGCGGCGGGGTCGCCAGGTAGACGCAGCCGTTTTCAATCAGCGGCTTCATATAGCGGAAGATGAGTGTCAGCAGCAGCGTAGTGATGTGCTGGCCGTCAACATCTGCGTCTGCCATGAGGATGATCTTGTGGTAGCGCAGCTTCTCGATGTCGAATTCGTCGCCGATTCCGGTGCCGAACGCCGTGATCATCGACTGCACTTCGTTATTGCCCAAAGCGCGGTCCAGGCGGGCCTTCTCCACATTGAGGATCTTGCCTCGCAGGGGGAGGATGGCCTGCGTCATCGGGTTGCGACCCTGCACCGCCGAACCGCCTGCCGAGTCACCCTCGACGATGAACACTTCCGAAATCGTCGGATCTTTCGACTGGTTGTCCCGCAGCTTCCCGGGCATGCCGGAGGTTTCCAGCAGGCCCTTGCGGCGCGTTGCTTCACGGGCTTTGCGCGCAGCCAGGCGCGCCTGGGAAGCCTGCACGGCCTTGCGCACAACTTCGCGCGCGTTTGCGGGATTGGATTCCAGCCAGTGGGTCAGTTCGTCGCGCACTACCCGGCTGACGAAGTTGCGGGCCTCTGAATTGCCCAGCTTGGTCTTCGTCTGACCTTCAAACTGCGGTTCGCCCAGTTTGATCGACACGACTGCGGTCAGACCCTCGCGAATGTCCTCACCGGTGAGGTTGGCGTCCTTTTCGCGCAGCAGCCTCTGTTCGCGCGCATAGCTGTTGAGCACGGAAGTCAGTGCGGTGCGGAAGCCCTCTTCGTGCGTACCGCCTTCGTGGGTGTTGATGGTGTTGGCGTAGGTGTGCACGCCCTCCTGGAAGCCGGTGGTCCACTGCATGGCCACTTCCAGGGCGATCGCCTGTTCTTTGTCTTCGTGTTCAAAGGCGATGACGTCGTCGTGGACGGTTTCGCTCTTCTTGGCCGAATTGAGGTAGGCCACGTAGTCCAGCAGACCCTTGTCGTATTTGAATACGACTTCACGCGGCTTGAACTCTTCTGCCTCTTCGTCTTCCAGCTGGACGTCGTCATCGTCGATTTCGGGCTGGCGTTCGTCTGTCAGCGTGATCTTGAGGCCCTTGTTGAGGAACGCCATCTGCTGGAAGCGCGCCCGCAGGGTCTCAAAGCTGAATTCAGTGGTGTCGAAGATCTCCGGGTCGGGCCAGAAGGTGATGTCGGTTCCGGTCTGGTCGGTGGCTTCGCCCTCCACCACGTCCGAGGTGGGGACACCGCGTTCGTAGGACTGTCGCCACACTTTGCCGTCACGGCGCACAACCGCGTCCATGCGCAGCGAGAGCGCGTTGACGACGGACGAACCGACTCCGTGCAGGCCACCGGAGACCGCGTAGCCGCCGCCGCCGAATTTGCCTCCCGCGTGCAGAACGGTGAGGACGACTTCCAGGGTCGGTCGGCCTTCCGAGGGGTGCATGGCCACGGGGATTCCGCGCCCGTGGTCGACCACGCGCACACCGCCGTCGGCGAGGATGGTCACTTCGATGCTGTCGTTGTAGCCTGCCAGGGCTTCGTCGACCGAATTGTCGACGATTTCATAGACCAAGTGGTGAAGACCGCGTTCGGATGTCGACCCGATGTACATGCCCGGCCGCTTGCGGACCGCTTCGAGCCCTTCAAGAACGGTGATATCACCGGCATCGTAATGCGGTTTGTGCTCGTCGGCCATGAAACTCCTCGGATCTGTGCAGATTTCCGTCCAAGTCTACAGCGTTCGGGCTTGAAACAGCGGGTGACAGGCACGCAATGGCCGTTTCCGCGCATTTTCAGATCCGCCGATGAGGGGCGGGCCGTCTGAAGACCTCTCAGAGGCCTGTGCGGGCCGCCACAGATTCACGCAGCTGCGAAGTTCTGTTTTGGCACCACGCCGCCGCCCGCCGGGCACCTGAAAGCGTGGATCATCCGTAGGTGTCGCGCGGACCGCGGCCGGGCACGGACAACCGGCCCTTCTTCCATGACTTCTGCTTGGGGCCGATGATCTCGATGTCGTCAATCACCCGCCGCCCCAGCTCCCGCTCCAGACGGTCCAACAGCATGTCGCGCATCAGCCGCAGCTGTGTCGCCCATGTGGTCGAGGAGGCGCGCACCGTGAGCTTCGGCGGTTCGCACAGTTCGGGAACACAGTGCTGGGCTACGTTCTCACCGACAAGCTCCGGCCACCGTCCCAGCAGCGATCCGACATCCATCGAGGACGTCCACCCGCGGGCCTTCGTTAATGCCGACAGGTCTGCCGAAAGCTTCTTGGGATCCCTAGGGTCCTCACCTGCCCCGGAGTACTGCGGTTCGCGGATACCCCGCGGCACTCTGCGCAGGGACCCGCTGTAGCGCGCCTGCACCGAGCCCATGCGCCTGATCCGGTCCAGCGCTTCGAGAGCGGCGGTTGAGACCGGCAGCTTCTGGTTCATCCGCTCTGTCCTCCCGCCTGATCACCTTCCGAGGTGCCTGCTGTCAGATCGATGATCTCACCTGCGAGGTTGTTGGGTATATGGCCGGCCACGGCGGTTGTTATGAGGACCTGCTGCGCTTCTTGAATGATGTCGGCGAGTCTGCGAGTGCGGCCTTGGTCAAGCTCAGAGAACACGTCATCGAGAACGAGGACGGGTGAATCGTCAGGTTCGTCTGGATTGGCCTGCAGCACTCGCCAGCTGGCCAAACGCAAAGCAAGTGCGAGTGACCAGCTTTCGCCGTGACTGGCATAGCCCTTGGCCGGGGCTGCCCCGATCTGCAGGTCAAGATCATCGCGCTGCGGGCCTACGAGGGTGACACCCCTTTCGATTTCGACGCGGCGGCGCTTGCCAAGCTCATCGAGGATGAGGTCTTCCATGGCCTGCTGCGCACCCGGCAGAGAACGGTCGATCACCGAATAGTCAACGCGTGATGCGTACTTCGCCGCCGCTGTGCGCCTTTCCGGGCGAGCATCTTCGGCCAGTCTGGCGAAATCATCGGCCAGCGGCTGCGCCAGGCGGTCAAGAAGACCCAGCCGACCGGTGACAAGGGCAGCCGCGGCGCGGGCAAAGGCGTGATCCCATATCTCCAGGGTCGCTTCAAGGCCCAGGCTGGGTCGCAGAGGATCGTCCCCCGCGCCCGAACGCTCTTCGTAGCGGGCCTTGCGCAGAGATTTCAGCAGGGCGTTGCGCTGCTTCAAAGCTCGCTCGAAATCGGCGATGACGGCGGAATAGCGGGGAGTGAGTGCCACCAGGAGCTCATCGAGGTAGGCCCGCCGCTCAGCGGGTTCCCCCTTGACCAAACCGAGGTCCTCCGGAGCGAACACAACCGCCGGCAGCAGGCCCAGAAGCTCGCGCACCCGCACGGCCTGCTTGTTGATTCGGGCGGTATTGGCGCCCTTGGCCTTGATCGTGACCTCGACCCTGACCTGCCGTTTGCCGCGATGAGCAAGAGCAGACACAACGGCCCGTTCGCTGCCGGTGCGCACAAGGGGAAAATCGTTTGTCACACGGTGGCTGCGCAGAGTCGAAACGTAGCCGAGAGCCTCAACCAGGTTCGTCTTGCCCCAACCGTTGGGGGCAAGAAAGACCGTCACACCGGGGGCAAGTTCAAGATTGAGCCGCGAATAGGAGCGGAACTGGTCCAGAATCAGCCGACTGACCCACATGGGGCCGCCGTCAGAATCGCAGAATCGGCATGAGGAGGTAGCGGTACGACGTATCCTCTTCGCCGTCAGCCTCGGTCATGCCCGAAATGACAACCGGCTTCTTCGGTTCGGTGAGCGCGAATCGCACAAAGGGAGTGTCGATCTGCGCAAGGCCTTCGGCGATGTAACCGGGGTTGAAGCCGGTCGTGATCTCCCTGCCCTCAATGGTTGCAGGCAGAGCTTCAGTCGCCTGAGCGTCATCACCGGCACCAGCGCGCAGCACCAGCGAACCGTCGGCAAACTCAAACTTGATGGGGCTGTTGCGCTCGGCAACAAGCGACACGCGGCGCACGGCTTCGCGCAGAGCGCTTGTCTCCATGACAGCCGAGATTGCGACGTCCTTGGGAAAGAGCGAACGAACCTTCGGGTAGTCACCTTCGACCAGCAGCGACGTGGTGACACGACCCTCGGAAGAGAACGCCAACATCTCCTTGCCACCGGATTCCGCCAGGGCAATCTCAATGTCACCGCTCATGGCCTTCGCGGCCTCAGCCATCGTCTTGCCGCGGACCAGAGCAACAGCCTCAACCTGCGGGTTGCGCGGATTCCACGTGAACTCCCGCACCGCCAGGCGGTAGCGGTCAGTTGCCAGCAGGGTGACACGGTCACCTTCGATTTCAACTCGCATGGCCGTGAGAATCGGCAGGGTTTCATCCTTCGAGGTCGCAATGTTGACCTGCCCGACAGCACCCTGGAAGTCCGAAGCCGACATGACACCGGTGGTTTCGGGAACGGCAGGAAGCGCGGGGTATTCCTCCACCGGCATGGTCATGAGCGCAAAGCGCGAGGACCCGCACGTGACGTTGACCTTTGTCCCTTCGAGTTCGAACACGACAGGCTGAGGCGGAAGAGCGCGAGCGATGTCAGCAAGAAGGCGACCGGAAACGAGAATGGTTCCCTCCGCCTCGACATCGGCGCCAATACGGGCGCGAGCCGAGACTTCGTAGTCGAAAACAGCAAGATCAACCGAACCATCGGCGTGAGCTGAGATGAGAAGGCCGGTGAGAACCGGAACCGCGGGGCGCTGCGGAATCGACTTGGTGGTCCAGGTGACGGCGTCGGCCAGGACGTCGCGGTCCACTTTGAACTTCACGGACTGAGCAGCTTCAGCGTTCACATCTCTCCTGGTCGGTTCTTCTCAGCAGCGCCGAGGATTCCAGCCTTTTCGCTTGCGCCACTACTCACGGCATAAGCAGAAAGCAACATTACACGCCGATCTTACGCCGAATCAACGAGGGCAGGCCGCTGTGACCAGAACTCAGCGAAGTTGATGTGAGCAAGCGTTGCGCAGAGCAATCGGCGGGTTCCCTCTTGAGTCTTTGAGTAAGTACAGAAGCAGTATTAGGTCCTGTGGATTCTGTGGAATTACATCGATGTCATCGAAAGTCTATGCGACCAAGCGCCACACAGACCCCGTTGACAACTCTGTTCATGAATCGGTGGGGTTCAGTGGACGCCTGCTGGTTACATCGATGTGATTACACAGCCATCCACCGAGCACCGTTGGTCCCTCCAGAGGTTCGATAACAGATAACGCACGTTATCCACCAGGTTTTCCACAGGTGTGGAATCTCACCGCCGTTACAGCCGGTGCTGCTGTTTGATGCGGTTTGTCAGCTCTGTGACCTGCGTATACAGCGCTCTGCGCTCGGCCATCTGCGTCTTGATCTTCTTATTTGCGTGCATCACGGTGGTGTGGTCGCGCCCGCCGAAAGCCTGGCCGATCTTCGGCAGCGACAGATCCGTGAGTTCACGGCACAGGTACATGGCGATCTGGCGCGCGGTCGACAGCGTGCGCGAACGGCTGGTTCCCTTGAGATCATCGAGGGTCAGGCTGAAGTACTGGGCGGTCTGGCCCATGATGTCCACGGCCGTGATCTCAGGGGTGTCATCCTGCGTGATGAAGTCCTTGAGCACGGTTTCTGCCAGATCGACGTCGATGACCTGATCATTGAGGTTTGAAAACGCCGTTACGCGAATGAGCGCGCCTTCGAGTTCGCGAATGTTGGAGGACACGCGCGATGCGATGTACTCCAGAACATCGTCGGGAACATCCAGGTTCTCTCCGTGGGCCTTGTTGCGCAGAATCGCAAAGCGGGTTTCGAGATCCGGCGGCTGCACATCCGTCAGCAGCCCCCATTCGAAGCGCGAACGCAGTCGCTCCTCGAAGCCGCTGAGCAGCTTCGGCGGCTGGTCGGAGGTGATGATGACCTGCTTCTGTTCGTTGTGCAGAGCATTGAACGTGTGGAAGAACTCTTCGACGGTCGCGTCCTTGCCCTGCAGGAACTGGATGTCGTCGATCATGAGGATGTCGACTTCGCGGTAGCGCTTCTGGAACGCCGGGCGCAGCGAATTCGATGTAGTCGACGAGCCGATCGTGTTGATGAAGTCGTTGACGAACTCTTCTGAGCTGACATAGCGCACCCGCAGATTGGGAAACAGCTGCATTGAGTAGTGCCCGATGGCGTGTAGCAGGTGCGTTTTGCCCAGACCCGACTCTCCGTAGATGAACAGCGGGTTGTACGCCTTGGCCGGTGCTTCGGCCACAGCCAGGGCAGCCGCGTGGGCGAACCGGTTCGATGCGCCGATGACAAAGGACTCGAACGTGTACTTGGAGTTGAGGTCCGCCGCGCCGCTGGCCGCCGCGGTGAAGCCGCTGTCCTCATCGGCCGAGGTGTGGGCAGCGGTGGGTGCCTGTTCTGCCGGTGCCGCGTGGTGCGGCACGGAAGGCGCGGACGGCGCGGGGGCGGGCGGAGCAGCCGCGGCTGGCGTGGGTGCTGATGCCGGGGGCTGGGACCCGAGCGGCGGCTGCGCTGGGGGAGTGGGGTGTGGATCGTAGCTGCTG
The DNA here is from genome assembly GCF_001815905.1 of Brevibacterium sp. HMSC07C04. Taxonomy (GTDB): domain Bacteria; phylum Actinomycetota; class Actinomycetes; order Actinomycetales; family Brevibacteriaceae; genus Brevibacterium. Next base: position 35,756 of record NZ_KV823236.1, read on the forward strand.
TCGTCTTCGACGATTTCATTGTCGCCGGGCAGCTCGAGGTTTTCGTCCAGCGCAATGGCAAACGTGACCGTCTTGCCCAGTGCTCGAGAGAACTCCTCCTGCAGACGATCCCGCAGGTCGACTTCGAGGGTTTTGCGAGTCAGATCATTGCGCACAGACAGGACGATGAGCTCGTCTCCGACAAGTGCCGTGGGAACGGCGAGTGCCAGGAAGCCCTTGTGGCGGGCGTGGATGGCGGTATCGGCCATAAGGGCGGTGAGCACCTCTTGCCAGATTGTCTGCAGTCGTGTCTTGTCGCTCATCGGCCTTCCCAAGGGTTATCCACACATGTGAAAACTGGTTCGAGTCAGTCCCCATAGTTTTCCACAGAATGTGGAGCAAATCGATAGCTGAGGCCAAGATATGCACATTGGTGGACAAGTTTGTGGATAACTACACGCGTGTCATTTGTGGACGCGGCCGTGAACATCGTGTGAACAGGGGAGTGAACTACAGAAATGTAACTTCAAAGTTCTCCACGGGCGGCTGTGTATGCATGCTGTGATCCGCGACAGCATGCGGAACCAGGGAGCTGGTCCGAGCCGTGGTCGTTTTGACCCAAACCGGAAGAAAAGGCTAAGCTAGAGCGTCCTGTGTTTGTGGGCCCGTTTGAGTTGTGTGAACTTCCCCTTGGCCTGAAGGCGCAGGAAGCAAGACAGCCCCTGAAGCTTTCTTAAGGAAGATCTGCGCCACATGCCTGATCTTCGGGCACAGACTGACCTAGACGGAGAAACAAGTGAGCAAGCGTACCTTCCAGCCCAATAACCGCAAGCGCGCCAAGACCCACGGCTTCCGTGCTCGCATGCGCACGCGTGCAGGCCGTTCCGTCCTCGCCGCTCGTCGCCGCAAGGGCCGCTCAAACCTTTCAGCCTGACGTGCTTCCGGCACGGAACCGCATCCGGCGCCCCGAAGACTTCAAGCGGATCTTCCGCTCAGGACGAAAAGCGGGCAGCCAGGCGCTGGTCATCCACGCCGACTTCGATACGGCCCACGCCCCGCGCGTGGGCTTTATCGTCTCCAAAGCTGTAGGCAACGCCGTCACCCGCAACCTGGTCAAAAGGCGACTGCGCGCCATCAGCAGCGAACTCATGGGACAGCTGACCGGCGATTACGTCATCCGCGCCCTGCCCAAAGCCGCGCACTGTGACTATGCACAGCTCAAAGACAGCACCCTGACGGCACTGCAGCGCATCAATGCTGACCAAAGACTCTGAGAACACCCCATCGTCACTGCCTCCCGTGCCACACGGCGGCAGTCGAGTCCTTCACGGACTCCGTTTGGCACCTCGTATGCCATTCGTATGGTTAATGCGGCTGTACAGACAACTGATCTCGCCGCTGTACGGCGACAGATGCAAGTACTACCCGTCGTGCTCGAAGTACGCGCTCGACGCCTTTGAAGTCCACGGGGCAATCCGCGGCGCCATCGCCACAGCGTGGCGGCTGCTGCGCTGCAACCCCCTTTCACCCGGCGGCCTCGACTATGTGCCCGGGTCGTTCATGGAGAAGCAATCGCGCACCATGAAGGCCCGCTTCGCGAAGGGTGGCACAATAGACATGGCCGACTGACCGCCTAGGAGAACGAAAACTTCATGGACACAATCCTGAAGCCCATTCAGTGGGTGATCGCGTGGATCCTCAGTCTGTTCCACGACATCTTCACTGCCATCGGCATGCCCGCTGAAAACGGGTGGACTTGGGCCGTTGCGATCATTGCAATGACAATGCTGATCCGCGCGATCCTCATACCGCTGTTCGTCTACCAGATCAAGGCGCAGCGGAAGATGCAGCTGCTCCAGCCGGATATGCAGCGACTGCGCGAAAAGTACAAGGGCAAGCGCGACCAGTACTCCCGGCAGCAAATGGCCGAAGAACAGCAGGCGCTGTTCAAGAAGCACGGCACAAATCCGCTGGCCTCCTGCCTGCCGATGCTCGTTCAGATTCCGGTGTTCTTTTCGCTCTTCCGCGTGATCCACAACGTTCCGGAAATCGCAGCCGGAAACATGGGCGCCATCGGCGGCATGACGCAGGAGCTTGCCAAGCAGATGGACAACGCAACCATCTTCGGCATCTACCTGCGCGATACCTTCATGAGCGACGGCATCGGCGTCAAGGTGCTCACCGCCGTCATGATCATCATCATGGCTGCCACGCAGTTCATCACGCAGAAGCAGATGATGTCCAAGAACATGTCTGCGCAGGCCATGGACAACCCGTTCATGCAGCAGCAGAAGATGCTCCTGTACCTGTTTCCGATCATCTTCGCCGTCGGCGGCATCTACTTCCCGCTTGGTGTGCTCATCTACTGGCTTGCCACCAACACGTGGACGATGGTTCAGCAGTTCATCGTCATCCGCAATATGCCCGCCCCCGGTTCCAAGGCCGAGAAGGAAATGCAGGCCCGCTACGCCAAGAAGGGCCGGGAACTGCCCAAGCACATGCAGCCGAAGGCCGAAGAAGAAGCACCGGCCAAAAAGGGCGGCCAGCGCCAGCAGCCGATCAGCAAGAATCGTCAGAAGAAGAAAAAGAAGAAGTGAGTGACGATGACTGACTCGACAGAAGACAAGAAGCCCACCCGCGCCGAACTTCTTGAAGAAGAAGGCGACATCGCCGCGGACTACCTCGAAGAACTTCTCGACATTGTCGACCTTGACGGTGATATCGACATTGACGTCGTTGAAGGCCGTGCCCAGGTTGCCATTGTTCCACCAGAAGAGGACTCCGAGGTCGACATTCTGGTGGGCCGCGAAGGTGAGGTTCTCAACTCGCTGCAGGAACTGACGCGCCTTGCTGTGCAGACTGCTACCGGCCAGCGCTCGTGGCTCATGCTCGACATCGACGGGTTCCGCAGCAGGCGCCGCGACCAGCTGAAGGAACTGGCCAACAAGAAGATCGACCAGGTCAAGGAGACCGGCGAATCCGTTGCGCTCAAGCCCATGAACTCTTTTGAGCGCAAGGTCATCCACGACCAGGTTTCACGCGCAGGCCTGGTCTCTGAATCTGCAGACGAAGGCCCCAAGCGCCACGTGGTCATCAGCCTGCCATGACCGAACCTCGTCCCCAGGCCGCGGCAGAGGTCTTCGGCGATCGTCTTGTGATTGCCGAGGCCTACGCCCAGCACCTTGCCACGACAGGTGTTGAATGGGGCCTTATCGGGCCGCGCGAAGTCGACCGGCTGTGGACGCGGCACATTCTCAACTGCGCTGTTGTCAGGGAACTGCTTCGTCCCGGTGATTCCGTTGGCGACGTCGGGTCCGGGGCAGGCCTGCCCGGGCTTGCCCTGGCTATTGCCTGCCCGGATATTTCCTTCACTCTGATTGAGGCGATGGAACGCCGTGTTGACTGGCTCACCATGGTTGTCGAAGACCTCGGGATTGAAAACGTGCGCATTGTGCGCGCTAGGGCCGAAGACCTCGTGGACATCGAAATGTTCACCGCCGTCACCGCACGTGCGGTCAAGGCGCTGCCGCAGCTGATCGACTGGTGTGCTCCACTGCTGAGCCCGGAGGGCAGACTGCTGGCGATCAAGGGGGACCGTGCGCAGGAAGAAATCTACAAGTCTAAGAAGGCAGTGAAGGTTCAGCGTTGCCACACCCCGGTTATAAAACATGTGGGCGAAGGAGTCTTGGAACAGCCAACGCGCGTAGTAGAAGTCATTCGTCGCTGACTGTTCGAATAGTGTTCTAATCCTCCGCCGTGATGTTTCACGTGAAACGCGTAGAATAGGAAGCAATCAAAATTAACGGCGCAAATGGAGGGCGAATGGCTATCTTGGATGAGTCGACTCCCTTGGGTGCGGCGATTGCACGTGATAATCAGCGTGCTGCCCGTCTCTCGAGAGCGACCTTCCCCAAACCGGACTCAACAAGAATCTTCACTGTCGCCAATCAAAAGGGCGGCGTAGGAAAGACAACTACGGCGGTCAACCTGGCAGCAGCGCTTGCAAAGCATGGTCTCGAAGTGCTCGTCATCGATTCTGACCCCCAGGGCAATGCGAGTACTGCCCTTGACATCGATCACTCAACTGAAGTTCCAAGCATCTACGACGTCATCATCGACGACATGGACATTGCGGACACCATCGCCTACTGCCCAGAGTTCGAAACCCTTGCAGTGGTCCCGGCAACTATCGATCTTGCCGGCGCAGAAATCGAGCTGGTTTCTAGGGTTGCCCGCGAACAGCGCCTATCAGTTGCTCTCGACGCGTATCTGCAGAAAAGGGAAGAAGAGGGCTCGCGCGTCGACTATGTATTCATCGACTGCCCGCCCAGCTTGGGACTTTTGACCGTCAACGCTTTTGTTGCAGCAAACGAAGTCCTGATCCCCATTCAGTGCGAGTACTACGCGCTTGAGGGGCTGAGCCAACTGCTCAGCAATATTCAGCTCATTCAAAAGCACCTGAATCCTGCCTTGGAGCTCAGCACGATCTTGCTGACCATGTACGATTCGCGCACCAACCTGAGCTCCCAAGTTGCGGAAGATGTCCGAGCTCATTTTCCCAAGCAAGTTCTCAACACATCCATACCGCGCTCTGTACGCATTTCCGAAGCGCCCAGCTTTGCGCAAACCGTTATCGCCTATGAACCTAGCTCGTCCGGCGCGCTTTCCTATCGCGAAGCCGCCCAAGAGATCGCACAGCGAGGAGTAAAGCACAGTGAGTGAAGCACCGAAGTCGCGTCGTCGGGGCCTTGGTCGTGGAATTGGAGCGCTCATCCCGGACGTAGTCAGCGAAGAACGACCTATCGATGTCTTCTTTTCCGGGGATGGAGAAAAGAAGGATAGTGTTTCACGTGAAACAATAGTTGACCCGGCAGCCGGTATGCGGCAATCCCGGACCAAAGCCAAATCAGCTAAGTCGGCCGCGCCCGCGAAGACCGCCCCAAAGCCTTCTGCTGATTCGGCTAAGAAAACGACACCTGGGTCCAAGAAGGATGCAACCAAGGCGAAGTCAGCGAGCACGGCAGCAAACAACAATGTTTCACGTGAAACGCAACAGGATGTTTCACGTGAAACCGACCTCCAAGACGTTCCGGGCGCCGCGTTCGGCCTGATCCCTGTTGAGCAGATTTCGCCGAACCCACGTCAGCCCCGTGATGTTTTCGACGAAGACGCTCTCGCTGAGCTGGTCACGTCCATCAAGGAAGTCGGCGTCCTTCAGCCAGTAGTGGTCCGCGTCGTTGACCCGAAGAAGCCTTCCTACCAGCTGATTATGGGGGAGCGCCGATTCCGCGCTTCTCAAGAAGCCGGATTGAAGGAAATTCCGGCCATTATCCGCGATGTTCGTGATGATGACCTCCTGCGTGATGCTCTTCTCGAAAACCTTCACCGCGTTGACCTCAACCCACTCGAAGAAGCAGCCGCCTACCAGCAGCTTCTCGAAGACTTCAACTGCACGCAGGAACAGCTTTCAGAGCGCATTGGTCGCTCGCGTCCGCAGATTTCGAACACACTGCGCTTGTTGAAGTTGCCTGGCCTGGTGCAACGCCGTGTAGCTGCGGGAGTTCTATCTCAGGGCCATGCGCGTGCGCTTCTTGGTCTCGAGGATGCTGCGCACATGGAGGTACTGGCTCAGCGCATCGTCGCAGAAGGCCTCTCAGTTCGCGCAACAGAAGAGTCGGTCGTGCTCATGAATAGGGGAGACGATAAGCCCGTTTCACGTGAAACATCGAAACCCAATCCGGAACTTGAGTCGATTGCACGAACTATTGGCGACAAGCTCGACACAAGGGTCAAAATTTCAATGGGCCGACGCAAAGGTCGGATCAGTGTAGAGTTCGCTGATGAGAATGACCTTAAGCGAATTATTGAAGCTCTTGGGATGCAGCAGCCCTAACGTCGCAAGAAGCTAAGCCCCTGTGTGAACTGAGGCCGGCGCCGAAAGGAGCCGGCCTCAGTTGTATTTGTGTGCAAACGGTCGAGACGGCCTGAGCGCCCGATTCTTGGTGTCTTTTCGCAGGACACCGTTCAACGCGGCCGTTGAGAACCGGGCTGCGGATGACGATAGACGTAACTGCAGTGCTCCGAAGCGAAATCGTTCACTGATCTAACACGTCGGTGTTCTCGCGGCCCGGTTGCGGGCAGCTAACTTTGCGGGTCGATTCGACGGATGAGCACAACCCGCTGCGCTGTGGTATTCCGACAAGTGGTTGCGCAGATATGGCTAGCGGGTCTGGACGGGCTTTCCCCCCCATAATGCGTCCCATCCAATCAAGCGCTGCAGCTTTGTGTGAGCACCTCGTCGAGAAGATTTGAAAGTAAGATGACCGAGCAGAAACTCAACTTGAATGTAAAATCCCGGGGCATCGAGTGAACGATGTCCCGGGATTTTACGGTCCAGGTGGCTGGAGGATAGGCGGGGCAGGAAGTGCCAGGCGCGACGAGACCGAGGCGGAGAACCTGAGTTTAAGAGCGAGTAGCCCAGGGGACGTTGCTGAGGTCAAGCGTGCCGGTGTCATAGTCATTCTGCTCTGTTAGGAACAGCCGCTGAATCGCCGCGACTATTGCTTCGGCGATATCCACTCGCACCGATGCGTCTTCGAGAAGTGCAATGTCGTGTTGACTGCTGACGTATCCAGCAAGGACGTAGATCTTCGGTGTGTTGAGATTGCGAAGAGATTCCCACGACTTGGGGTGTGAGCGACAGTTCAGCAGGGGAGTGCGCGAATCGATTTCACGTGAAACCAGGTTCGCGAGTTCCCGGCCTACGGGCGAGAAGATCGAGGGTGTCCTGGTTGAACCAAAGTAGTAGGTGGCGACCCCGTTCGGCAGCGGAGAAGGGCTGTTGTCTAGTGCGATCGAGATAAGCGCGGAGGACCCAAGCTCGTCGGCAATGTTGGGGTTGTCGTCCGTGGCATGCACGACTGCGGCCCCAAGTGCAGTGAGGCGACCGTCAACACGGCGGGCAATATCGTCACTGATCCGGCGTTGAAGTTCTCGCTGCTCAGCAGAGAATTCGGCGGTGGGGAAGTGGTGGGTCGACGCAGCGGACTCCAGCACAATCACCTGTCCAGCCAGGGACGGGCCCAGGGACTTGACGCGTGCACGTTCAGTAAGGTTATAGATGTTGCCCACGGCATGGTCACGGTGCACATCCATAAGGGCCTTGATGGTCTTCGGTCCGACAATGCCGTCGGGGTTCAGCCCCAGTTCGCGCTGCGCGCTGCGAACTGCGGTGTCAGTGGACTCCTCAAACCGAAAGCTGATCCAAGAGGTGAGCAGGCCAAGATTGGCAAGACGCTTCTGAAGCTCAGCCACATCGTCCCCGATCTGGGGTCTGCTTGGATCGTACTTGAGAATTCGATCGCCCAAGCGAAAACGTGCAAGCTCAGTTTCGTCCAGAGACTCTTTGCCAAGGACACCGTCCACTACGATTCCGCGATCCTGTTGAAACTGCCGAAGACCCGATTCGAACGTGTGATCGAATACGGCGTTGTCCGGTGCGCCCACAACGTAGCCCAGTCGGCCAAGGTGCCCTTTGGTCACGGCAATGATGGGATCGCTGTCCCCGTGTGAAAAATAGGTGTCCATAGATTCTTCCGTTAAAATGTCAGGCGCCCAATGATTCTACATTGGGCGCCTGAAGCGGTCTGGGCTGCGAAAATCAGCCGATGAATTCGGCGAGTTCCTCTTCGAGTGCAGGTTTGGGCCTTGCGCCGACAATCTGTTTGACAACTTCGCCGTTCTTGAAGACATACATAGCCGGAATTCCGGTAATCCCGTACGCGGCTGCCGTCTTCATATTGTCGTCAGTGTTGAGCTTGACGACCTTGAGTTTTTCAGCATTTTCTTCGCCGATCTGATCGACGATTGGTCCGACCTGCCGGCACGGGCCACACCACGGGGCCCAGAAGTCGACAAGGACGGGCTTGTCGTGCTTGAGGACTTCCGCCTCGAAATCGGCGTCGGTGACTTCTTGAGACATGTTTACTCCTTATCGGCGCGATCGGCCAGGTACTTTTCAGCATCAAGGGCTGCGGCACAGCCGGAACCGGCTGCCGTAACGGCCTGTCGGTACACAGAGTCTACGACGTCGCCGGCAGCGAACACACCTTCTACGCTTGTGCGCGAAGACCGGCCGTCAACCTTGATGTAGCCGTTGTCGTGCAGGTCGAGCTGACCCTTGAACAGGTTGGTGCGCGGGTCGGACCCGATGGCGATGAACAGGCCAGTGACGTCGAGTTCAGATTCTGAGCCGTCTGTGGTGTTGCGGACCGTGACGCCCGTGAGCTTGTCGTCACCATGGACGGCTGTGACTTCAGCGTCGAGAAGAAACTCGATCTTGGGATCACTCTGAGCCCGTTTGACCATGGTGTGCGATGCGCTGAAACCCTGACGGCGGTGGATAAGGGTGACCTTCGAGGCGAAGCGCGACAGGAAGGTGGCTTCTTCCATTGCGGAATCGCCGCCGCCGACCACTGCGATGTGCTGGTCTTTGAAGAAGAACCCGTCACAGGTGGCACACCAGCTTACGCCTTTGCCGGTGAGAGCCTTCTCGTTGTCCAGACCGAGCTCGCGGTAAGCCGACCCCGTGGCGAGAATAACGGCTTCGGCAGTGAACTCTTCGCCCATTTCTGTGGTGAGGCTGTGCGCACCGGGGGAGAAGTCAATGGTCTTGACATCGTCGTAGAGGACTTCGGCACCGAAGCGCTCGGCCTGTTGGCGCATGTTCTCCATCAGGTCAGGCCCCAGGATTCCCTCGGGGAAGCCGGGGAAGTTCTCGACGTCTGTTGTGTTCATCAGTTCGCCGCCTGCAGTGACAGAACCGGCGATGATGAGCGGTTCGAATCCGGCGCGGGCCGCGTATACGCCGGCGGTGTATCCGGCTGGCCCGGAGCCGACGATGATGAGCTTCATATTGGTCACGGGTGTTCTCCTTGGAAGCGTTGCTCCGGCTGATCCGGCGCCTGTGGTCTTCTCCTGGGTGCAACGGCGGTGTTCGGACCGTTATTCCGCGGGTGAAACGAGCCCGGTGCCAGGTCAGCCCTTGTTGGCGTAGGCGGTGATCTGGCTGATGGCGGCCTTTGAATTGCCTTCGTAGGTGGGCAGTTCGATGATCCACACGTAGAAGCTGTCGGTCTTGACGGGTTCGTCGAGTTCGACTTCGGTGTTCTTGCCGAATTTGCCCTTGCCGACGGTCTTGGCATCTTCGGGGCTGCTGCCGATGCGGATTTCGAAAGCACCGCCCTTGGCCTTGGAATCGAGGATGACCTTGGTCAGTTCCTGTTCGTCCTTCAGCGTCAGCTGTAGGCCGAGGCCGTCTTTGAGCCCGCCGAACTTCGCGGAGTTGTAGCGGTCGGAAGTCCAGTTGTCCTTTTTCTTCAGGACGTTCTCTGCCCTGGCGTTGTTCTCCTTGCCGTCACCCTGCGGGTCCAGGGCCTTGGCCTTGGTGATTTCGACCTTGACCGATTCCGGCTTCTTCTCTTCTTCAGCAGGCGCTGTTGTGTTGGTTTGCGGGGCCGGCTGTGGGGCTGCGGTGTCGGCGTCGCCTCCGTCGCTGCCGGACATGCGGAAAATGCTCACGCTGATAATGATGATGCCGATGGCGATGAGAGCCAGGGCTGCGTAGACGACACCGCGCTTCTTCGCAGACTCAGCCTGGCTGCCCTGACTTTTCGCCGTGTTCGAGGTGTTGGATGCGCCGCTCTTTCCGGTGGCAGCGCCGCTGGTTGCAGCTGCAAGCGTCTCCGTGCCTTTTGCCGAAGTTCCGACCGATTCGGAAGATCCGGCCGATGTCGAGGTGCCGCCGACTTCCGCTGTGCGTTTGTCTGCGGTGTGCTGGGCGGGCGCTGCTGACTGTGCGGCCGGCTTTGTCTGGGTTGCAGACGCCTGGCCTTTGCCGTCGGAAGCCTGTGGTTTCTGGACCGGCTGCTTCGCGGTTTCAGCGTGTTGTTTTGCCTGTGCAGATTCTGCGAGACGGCGGGAGTGTTCCTGCAGGCGGCGTTCGTGGTCGTATTCGGCGCGCTGGCGGGCGTACTCTTGTTCGCGGGTTTGGAAAACTCCGCCCAAGAACCACGAACCGTCGCCGTCGTCTGCAAGCGGCTCTTCGGGTTCGTGGATGACCGGCATTGCCTGGGTGCTCGGCTCTGAGTCGTCGCGGTGCACGATCGGCACCGTCAGGTTCGGGTCGTGCGCACTGGCGGTGCTTGCCGGGGAGTTCTCGGCCGTCCACTCCGGTTTGCCGGTCAGCTGGTCTGGTGACAGCGGAAAGCGGGTGGCCTTTGCCATTTTCATGCGGTCGTCGTAAGGAGTGACGCCCACGCCGCTGAGACCGGCGGCGGCTCCGGAAACACCTGGACGAACGAGCCCGATACGAGCCCAGGCGTTGGCCATCTGCGCATCAGAAGCGCTGGCCTGGGGCTCGACTTCCTCCGGTTCCGGGTGGGCAGGGCCGGCGCTTTCGGCAAAGAGTTCGCTTTCGGTGCGTGAAAGCTGGGGCAGTTCGGTCAGCAGGGTCGTGTCCCACTTGTCCAGGTAGCGAACGATTTCGCTGGGGGAGCGCGGGCCGGGATCGGTGCCGCCGACAACACCGGAGATGAACACTTCGAGTTCGTCTGAAAGTTCGCTTGTAAAAGCCCCGACGGGTGTGATTCGACGGTTTTTGCGTCCGGCCGCGGGCAATCCCGCGCGGTCGTGGTCGCCAGGCCAGTGGCCGGTGAGAGCAGAGTAGAAGACGTTGATGATGTCCAGCGCGTCGCGGCGGGCTGCCCGGCTGGGTGTGAGCAGGTCGATTTCGAGGCTTTCGACAGCATCGGCAACTGCTGCATCTATGCCGACACCTCGGACAATCACTTCGCCTTCGGGGGTGACGGCAACCGATTCGGGCCCAAGCATCAGGTGGTGCAGGCCCCTTTTGTCAGCGTGGGTCAGTGCGGTTGCGACTTCCCCGATCACGGCCCGGGCCTGGTCGACGGACAGAGGACCGTTGGCGAGCATCTTCGACAGGGGTGTGCCGCCTGTGCGATCGCATACGATGTACACGAGGTCGTCCTGCATGCCGACGTCTTTGATAGCCGGAATGCGCGGATCAGCCAGCAGGGCCGCGCGATTGGCGGTGCTGAAGAGCCCGGCCGCAGTGTCTTCGCGGGCGGTGTACACGATGACGGGAGCGTCGAGAACGGCGTCGAGGCCGAGGTTGACCTGGCCGACTTCTGGATGGTCGGGAAGCCAGGGTCGGAGCACTTCAGATATGACGTAGCGGTCGGCGACGACTGTGCCGCGGTCTGCGCTTGTCAGCTGTCCCACCTCCCGTGTGTGCTATGGCTATCGATTCTAACCGGCATAGCCTGAAAACATGATCAGCGCCCGAGTTTGGCTCGCACCGTTGTTATGAGTGAGCGCAGCTCTGGAACGCGCAGCGCCCAGCAGATGCCGAAGTAGATGATCAGCATGAGCGTTCCGATGCCGGCGGCTGCGAGGAAGGCGGTCCCACGGCTTGCCCAGAAATCACCGAGTCTGCTCAGCAGGAAAGAGCCGATGACGCCGGACACCGCTGCTGCGAGGCCGAACTTGATGTGGGCGAACACGATCGTCTTGCCGCCGAGGTTGCCGATCTTCCTGTGCAACAGGATAAACGACAGCAGCATCGCGATGACGTAGCCGGTGCTCATGGACAGGCCGATGCCGGCGACGATCAGGTGGCGGGGCAGGATGAGAGCCGACATGATCACCCCGATGGAGGTCAGCACCACCTGGGGCAGATTGATCCAGAACGGGGTTTTGGCGTCTTCGTAGGCGTAGAAGACTCGTTGGAGCAGATAGTTTGCGCTGAAGGGCACCAGCCCGATGATCATGGCGATGATAACCAGGCTGAGGGCTCGGGCCTGTTCGAAGCCCGCTCCGCCGACGACCATTGCGGCGGGCCCGGCCAGTGCGATGAAGGCGGCGGTGAAGAACATGTTGACCAGACCTACGAGGTTCACACCGGTGCGGAAGCTGTCTTTGACAGCGGGGGTGTCGCCGGCGGCGGCGTACTTCGACAGCGGTGTGAAGAGCGCTGTTGCCAGTGATACCGCGACGAGTGAGTGCGGCAGCATGAAGATCAGGTAGGAAACGGTGTATGCGGCGTTGGATGCGCTGACTTCGCCGCCCTGAGACGTGCCGAGGGCAGCCGCGCGCGAAATCACGAGGAAGCCCAGCTGGCCGACGACCAGCGCACCGAAGGTCCAACCGGCGACACGCGCGGCTGTTCCCAGTCCGACACCTCGGAAGTTGAAGCGGGGTGTGTAGCGAAAGCCCATTCGCCTAAGCGGCCAGATGAGTACCAGGGCCTGCGCGACCACGCCGAGGGTTGCGGATCCGGCCAGTACGACGATCATGGGGCCGGTCCATTCGCCCACGGGGTGCTGGCCTTCGGAGCCGGGACCGAACATCCAGATGAACACGAGCAGCCCGGCGATGGCCACTACGTTGTTCAGAACCGGCGCCCACATGTAGGGCCCGAAGGAAGAATTGGCGTTGAGCACCTGGCCGAGCATGGTGTACAGCCCGTAGAAGAACAGCTGGGGCAGACACCAGAAGGCGAAGGCGACGGCAAGTGAGGTCTGCTCGGGCGACCAGGTTGACGATGAATACAGCCAGATAAGTACGGGCGCCAGGGCTGTGGCGAGGATCGTGAGCCCACCCAGAAGCAGGATCGACAGGGTCAGCAGCCTGTCGGTGTAGTCCTTGCCTCCGTCGGGCTGTTCGGCGGCGCGGACGATCTGCGGGACGAGAACGGCGTTGAGCACACCGCCGGCCAGGAGCATGTACAGGTTGTTGGGGATTTTGTTGGCAACGTCGAAGGCGTCGGCCGCACCGCCGATTGTGACGCCGATGGCCACGGTCAGCAGCATGGTCTTGGCCAGCCCGAGGACGCGCGAGACGAGCGTCCCGGCTCCCATGATCGCGGAGGATTTGGCGAATGACGCTGCTTTCGATGTGCTCACAAAACTCCTCTTCGGCTGTGCGCTGTTGTCAGGCTGTGCGCTTCTGTGTGGTGGGTGGTGTGTCTGCGCTGTTGCTTAAGGGACCGAGGCGCCAGGTGCTGGTGCCACAAGCACAGCAGACTAGTCGTTTTGGCTTTCTGCTCGTGCCACGGCTGCTTCCAGTTGGCTCTGGGGGAGCTTAGGCCGTCCGCGGCGTACGGAGAAGTACAGGCCGACGATGAACACGATCGCCAGACCGGACCCGACGATTGCGGTGCCGATGTTCTCCCAGTCGGCGCGGACGCGCACGAACATCTGTTCGTCGGTGGGGATCACTGTGCCGTCTTCGGCTACCAGGTTGACGCGGCTGGGCACGTCGGCATTGGCGATGCCTTTGACGGGGACGGTGAAGCGAGCGTGTTCGCCGGGTCCGATTGTCTGTGTGGGGGAGGTTTCGGCCTGCAGCTGTGCCGTTTCGGGGCGCAGGTTGACGGCGAGTTTGGCGGTGCGGGTCGAATTGTTGTGCACCGTAATCGGGATTGTCGTTGATTCGCCGGTGACCAGAAGGACGGTTGATCCGCGTTCAATGCCAATGCGACCGCCGAAGCCCTCGGCGGCTTGGGATGCGCTTGCGACGCATTCGCTGAGATGCTTCGGCTGGTTCTTCCAGCCGACAGACGCGCAGGTCAGAAGCATGCGCGAATCGGCTGTGCGGGCTTCGCCCGGATCGGCGAACAGCGAATCGAAGACGCCGATGTCTTTGTACAGGCCCGGCAGGGGCGCCATCGTAGGGGCCGGCAGGGTTGTCGTCTGAGCTGATTGGAAGGCTTCGCGGTCGGATTTATCGGTCTTTTCCAATTGGGGCAGGCTGATGGGATCCAGCCAGGGGAGGTCCTGTGGCATGGCGGCTAATTGTGCCCAGTCGGATTCTGCTGTGCGGCGCGGCAGGCTCATGAGGATGGAGCGCTGATCGAAGGGACGTTCGGCGGTGATTGCGGCGGTCAAAGCAATAACGCGGCTGATGTCTTCAGCTGACCTGGGCGACTGCGGGCTTGCCGCGGATGCTGCCTGCGTGCTGCTGTTTTTGCTGTCGGCAGGTCCTTCGTCCCCGGAGCTTGTCGGTGCGGTGATGCCGAGTGCCTGATTGAGGTGACGGTTGGTCACAAGCACGGGGATATTCGATCCGAGATCATCAATGGTCAGCTGGGCGCGCGCATTCGCCGTGTGAGAGGCGCTGGTCGGCAGCTGGTCTTCGCTCAGCAGCACGGCATCGTGGCCGGTGGAGTGGAGCGTGTTGAGGGTTTTGCTGTCGGCTCCGGCCGCAGCCGGCCACGCGTAGCGAAGAATCCGGTTGCTGCCTTCGAGTTCTGGCACCGCTTCTGCTATCTGTCGGGAAGCGGCCTGTGCCAAATCGGCCAGTTTGGCTTCGCCGACGGCCCGGACGCTGCGCAGGTCTGCATCAGCGTAGGGCAGCGGGATGATGTCGTGTTTGGTCAGCTCTTCGCGGAACTCGCTCCAGAAGGCTTCGAGTTCTCTGTATTCGCCCGGTGCGGCTTCGCCATTTTCGCTTCCGCCGGTGGCTTCTGTCTGTTCGGAGTTCTGATGGGCTTCAAGGGTGCTGCTGATGCTCAGCAGCAGGCGGGGGTCGACGGCGATCGCAGCGTCCGGTGCCTTTTTCATCGCGTCAAGAAGGTCGCTGAGCTCCCCTCCGGCGGCGGCTTTTTCAAGCTCTTGGGGCACGTACTTCCCGTCGAGGCCGAAGCGGGTGATGGTGGCGGGGATGACCACCCCGAGCTGCGTTTGGTCGATTTTCGGTTCTGGGTACCACGTGGTGTAGGCGGTTGTCGGCTGTTCGAAGGCGCCGGCTTGTGTCGTCACGGCTGCGCGGATGCCGCGCGGGCCCCACGCGGACAGCGGGTCTTTGGCTGACAGCCCGAGCTTTGCAGCCGGGATTGTCACGCTGAAGCGGGCCGTGGTGTTGGCTTTGATGGTCTCAGGCAGCGGGCTGGCGGTGATGGGGTCATCGCCCGCTTCCGGTTTGAAGTCCGGGGCGATGCTCGTCAGCGACCGGTGGGGGTTGGGGCTGCGCGCCCACCCGTTGACGGCTTCGGCGGAATTGAGAATCTGGGAGGACATGCCCACCTGAAGCGTGGGCTGTTTCAGTTCCTTCTTTCCGCTGCGCACGTGTCCGGTGATGGACAGGGTGCCCTTGTCGTCGAGCCACGGGGTGATCGAGGTGATCTCGATGCCGGGCTCTTCCGCACGGTTTGTGCCCTGTTCTTCTGCCGAGGCGGAGGTCTGCTCCTGCGCGGGTTGGGCGTGCGCAGGGGTCGGCAGGGGAGTGGTTCCCAGCAGGACTGTCAGGGCCGCTGCTGCCGCAGCGGCGATGGGGCGAATGATCTTCATGAGGGGTATCGAAGGAGTCGGCCGGCGGCAAGGGCGATGCGGCGTTCGTTGGCGAATGACAGCCGTTCGTTCAGATCAGCGTAGGGAACCCACTCGGCTGCCACCGCCTCGTGATCGGGGTCGTTTTCGACAGTGAGTTCCCCGCCCACGGCGCGCAGCAGGAAGTGATGCACAACTTTGTGGATGCGGAATCCGGCGGCGGAGAACCAGTAGTCGACACTGCCCAGGGGTGCGATGACCTTGCCTTCGATGCCGGTTTCCTCAGCAACTTCACGGCGGGCGGCCTGGGCTGCTGTTTCGCCGGCTTCCAGGTGGCCTTTCGGCAGGCACCACTCGAGCCTGCCGGCCCGGTTGATGCGGGCTATGACGGCGACGTCGCGGCCGCGGGATGAGAAATCGACCACGAGCCCGCCGGCGGAGGTTTCCTCCACAGCCTGCGAGCGTGCCGGGAAGGGTCCCGGTTTGGGGAGCGGTCGAATCATGAGTTCTACCCTACCGTTCAGGTCTCCGCGGGTTCTGTGAGAGCGCGGGTACCCTTGTACGGGACAAAAAAGGAGGTCTGCGTGGACGCAGCGACAGCGCACTTTCGACTGGCTGAGGCACTCGAGAAACTGGACGATGTGCTCGGTCCTCTGGGCCGGACCTTCGCCGATGCCGGTTTTGAACTGGCTCTTGTGGGCGGTTCTGTGCGCGACGCTCTGCTGGGCCGGGACATGCCGGACCTCGATTTCACGACTGACGCCAGGCCGGATGACATTGTGCGGCTGATCCGCGACCTGGCGGACACGTGGTGGGATATCGGCAAGAAGTTCGGGACCATCGGGATGGTCAAGAAGGGTCGGCAGATTGAGATCACCACCTACCGTGCGGAAGCCTATGATTCCGAGTCCCGCAAGCCGGCAGTGGCGTTCGGAGACAACCTCGATGACGATCTTGTGCGCCGCGATTTCACTATCGGGGCGATGGCCGTTCGCCTGCCCGGAGGTGTTTTCGTCGATCCCTTTGGCGGGCTTGACGACCTGACCGCCGGGAAGATTCGCACTCCCGGAAAAGCGGAGGACTCCTTCAGCGACGACCCGCTGCGCATGATGCGCGCGGCCCGCTTCACTTCTCAGCTGGACTTCGAGCTCGCCGATGACGTCCGTGAAGCCATGACCGATATGGCCGGGCGAATGGACATTGTGTCGGCCGAGCGGATCAAAGACGAACTGGTCAAGCTCATCTGCGGAAAAGCACCGTGGAAGGGCATTGACCTGCTTGTTGTCACGGGCCTTGCAGATGTTTTTCTGCCCGAGGTTGCGCGCCTGCGGGAAGAAAAGGACGAACACGGTCGCCACAAGGACGTCTACCGGCATTCGCTGACGGTGCTGCGCCAGGCCGTTGAACTCGAAGAGCGCTACGCCCGCAAGCAGGCCGAAGCAGATGCCGCGGCGGCAGAAGACGACGAAGCGGACGAACCGCTGCCGGCCGATTCGCAGCTGCGGATTTCGGTCCCGGACTTCACGGTTCGCTTTGCCGCTCTCATGCACGACATCGGCAAACCCGACACCCGCCGCTTTGAACCCAACGGCGCGGTCACCTTCTACCACCACGATGTTGTCGGCGCGAAGCTTGTGCGCAAGAGGATGCGCGCACTCGCCTTCGACAACGCAACCACCAAGCGGGTGGCCCGCCTGGTGGAGCTGCACCTGCGCTTCTACGGCTACGGCGACGCCGGCTGGACCGATTCTGCAGTCCGCCGCTACGTCACTGATGCCGGCGACCAGCTGACCCGCCTGCACATTCTCACCCGCAGCGACGTCACCACCCGCAACAGGCGCAAAGCAGACCGTTTGGCGCGGGCCTACGACGACCTCGAACGGCGTATCGAAAACCTGCAGCGACAGGAAAAACTCGACGCCATCCGGCCTGACCTGGACGGACAGCAGATCATGCAGATTCTGGGCATCGCACCCGGGCCGGTTGTAGGCCGGGCGTACAAGCACATGTTGGAGCTGCGGATGGAGAACGGGCCAACCGATTTCGACACGGCCAAGGCTGCTCTGCTGGCCTGGTGGGCAGGACAGCCGGAAGCGGGCTAGTCTTAGACCTGGCAAAGAGGCCCAGATCACAGAAGGAGAACCCCATATGGGCGACGTCACCACCACTTTCCGCGAAGCTCGCGACACGCTTCTGCGGTATCGGACCGACCTCGAAGCAGCCCGCCGGGAATTCACCTGGCCGCGCTTTGAGGAGTTCAACTTCGCACTGGACTGGTTCGACCAGGTAGCTGACGGCAACGACAATCCCGCGCTGTGGATCGTCGAAGAAGACGGTCAGGAGAACATCTACTCCTATGACAAGCTGCGCCGTCGCTCCAACCAGGTGGCCAACTTCCTCCGCGAAGCCGGTGTGAAGCGCGGCGATCACGTCATGGTCATGCTCAACAACCAGGTTGAGCTGTGGGAGACCATGCTCGCCGGCATCAAACTCGGTGCTGTCCTGATGCCCACCACCGTGCAGCTGGGCCCCATCGATCTGCAGGACCGCGCCGACCGCGGCAAAGCGCAGTACGTCGTCGTCGAAGGCCCTTCGGCTTCGAAATTCGACGATGTCGCAGTCGACCTCAAGCGGATCGTCGTCGGCGGCGAACCCCAGCGCGAACAGGACCTCGCCTACGCAGACTCGACCGGCGCCTCGGAAGACTTCCAGGCTGACGGCGTGACAAAAGCCGACGACCTCCTGCTGCTGTACTTCACGTCCGGCACCACGTCGAAGGCGAAAATGGTCGCCCACACCCACACCTCGTACCCGGTGGGACACCTGTCGACCATGTACTGGATCGGCATGGAGCCCGGCGATATTCACCTCAACATCTCCTCACCCGGATGGGCCAAGCACGCGTGGTCGAACCTGTTCACCCCGCTGATCGCAGAATCGTGCATCTTCATCTACAACTACGCCCGCTTCGACGCGGCAGCGCTCATGAAGACCATGGAACGGGTCGGTGTCACCAGCTTCTGCGCTCCACCGACCGTGTGGCGCATGCTCATCCACGCCGATCTCAGCCTGCTGCCCACCCCGCCGCAGAAGACCATGTCAGCCGGCGAACCGCTGAACCCGGAAGTCATTTCGCGCGTTCGCGCCGAATGGGGCACCGACATCCGCGACGGCTTCGGCCAGACCGAAACCACGCTCATGGTGGGCAATTCCCCCGGTCAGGAAATGGTCCCCGGATCCATGGGCCGCCCGCTGCCCGGCTATGACATCGTGCTGCGCGACCCTGCCACCGGCGAACTCGGCGACGAAGGCGAAGTGTGCGCTGTTCTCGACCCGCGCCCGGTCGGCATCACCCAGGGCTACTGGGGTGACGAAGTCAAAACCGCAGAAGCCTTCTACGACGGCGTATTCCACACCGGGGATGTCGCAGCAAAAGACGAAAACGGCTACATCACATTCGTGGGTCGAGCCGATGACGTGTTCAAGGCAAGCGACTACCGACTGTCGCCGTTCGAACTCGAATCCGCACTCATCGAACACGAAGCGGTTGCCGAAGCTGCAGTCGTTCCATCACCGGACCCAGTGCGCCTAGCAGTGCCGAAGGCGTATGTCGTCCTCGCCCCGGGCTGGGAGCCCACTGCGGCCACCGCGGAATCGATTCTGAAGTTCTGCCGCGAAACGCTCGCACCCTATAAGCGCATCCGCCGCATTGAGTTCACGGAACTGCCCAAGACCATTTCCGGAAAAATCCGCCGTGTTGAGCTGCGCACCCGCGAACTCGAACTCCACCCCGAATTCGGCGAAGCCACCGTCACCGCTCAGGAATGGGCAGACACGGACTTTCCCGGACTCAAAGGCTGAACCGCCTCTACTGAAGAACCCTGAACCGCCGGGCGTGACAGCGCTCGTGTGATCAGATCAGTGCCGACGGCCGGTGCCCTGCGCACCGGCCGTCGGCTTTGCCACTCGGGCAGCACCCGGGTGAGACGCTAGCGGCAGCCGGCGGCGCCTCGTGATTGAGATGCGTCACAGAAGAAGACACGGCAGAATGAAATTCGGCACATTTTTAGGACGACTCACAGTGAACTGTGGTTGACTGAAATGATTTGATTTGTCGTATTGGGGGAAAACTGTGTCCACTGCTCAGCGAAAGGCAGCGGCAAAGAGTTCCAGTGCCAGCCGCTTCCTCAACTATCCGAGGAGGAACAAACAGGGCTGGACGCGATGGCTGCCGTCCGCTCGCCTGTGGGGCCTCGGCCTGCTCGGTGCACTCCTGCTGGCAATTGCCGGCTTCACCGTCGGCTACGCGCTCACACCCATCCCAGAGCCGAACGCGCAGGCCGCAGGTCAGACCTCGTACGTCTACTACAAGGGCGGTGACGATGTCATCGGCACCTTCAAGGACCAAAACCGCAAGATCCTCAAACCCGACGAGATCTCGCCGAACATGGCGCACGCTGCCCAGGCCGCCGAAGACAAGAGCTTCTACGAAAACCGCGGCATTTCGATCAAGGGCATCTTCCGCGCCGCGGTCGGCATCGTCACCAACGACTACGCCGGCGGTGGTTCGTCAATCACCCAGCAGTACGTCAAGAACTACTACCTGACGAACGAATTCTCCTTAAAGCGCAAGGTCAAGGAGATGTTCATCGCCATCAAGCTGGACCAGGAACTGTCCAAGGACCAGATTATGGCGAACTACCTCAACACCATCTACCTGGGCCGTCGTGCCTATGGAGTAGAGGTGGCCTCACAGTCCTACTTCGACAAGGACGCCAAGGACCTCACGGTCGAAGAAGCTGCGGCATTCGCAGCGATGATTCAGACGCCGGGGGCAAAAGACCCGGCCGAAGATCCCTCGCGCCTGCAGGACCGCTTCGACTACGTGATCGAAAACATGGTCGACCTGGACTACTTGACGCAGGAAGAAGCAGACCAGATGGAACTGCCCAAGTTCCACAAACCCAAATCAGACAACGAACGCAAGGGCCAAACCGGCTATCTGATGGATTCGGTGCGCCACGAACTGAAGACCAACGCAGGCCTCACCGACGAACAGATTGACCGCGGCGGACTGCAGATTCACACCGGTATTGACAAGAAGATGATGAAATCGGCGGTCGAATCCGTGGAAGACCTGCCGAAACTCAAATCCGGGATGCACGTAGGGCTGTCCTCCGTGGACCCCAAGACCGGCCAAATCCGTGCAATCTACGGCGGCAAGAACTACTTCAAACGGATGCACAACTCATCCACGCAGGACACCGCGCAAGCCGGTTCGACGTTCAAACCGTTCACCCTGGTGGCGGGCCTGGAAAACGGCTTCCGGCTCAATGACTCGTTCACCGGTTCGCCGCAGACCTTCCAGCTGCCCGGCGGGGGTACATGGGCGCCGCAGAACTACGGCGGCAAGACCTACGGCCAGGTCACACTGCTGAAGGCAACCCAGAACTCGATCAACACCGCCTACGCCCAGCTCAACATCGACGTGGGACCGGAGAAGACCAAGGACGTCGCCGTGCGCGCCGGGCTGCCGGAGGACACGCAGGGCCTGGACTCCAACGCCTCGAACGTGCTCGGCACCGCCAGCCCCACGACCCTGCAGATGGCCAGCGCATTTGCGACTTTCGCCGCTGAGGGTGTTCACCGCACACCGCACTTTGTGGTCAAAACGGTCGACCCCGACGGCGAAACGATCTACGAGGCCGAAAATGAGGGCGAAAAGAAGTTCGACAAGAACGTCATGGCCGAAACAACCTACGCGCTGACCCAGGTGGTGCAGGGCGGTTCTGCCAGCTACGCCTCGAACCTGGGTCGTCCCGTTGCAGGCAAGACGGGTACGTCGAATGATTCGAAGTCGGCCTGGTTCGTCGGCTACACCCCGCAGCTGGCGACAGCCGTGTCGATCTTCCGGTATGACGACAAGGGCGTTCCCATTGACATTGGGTCCTACGGCGGACGCGGGTCGATTACCGGTGGTTCGTACCCCACGATTGCGTGGACGAAATACATGCAGGGGGCTATGAAGGGCATGGATGTCGAGCAGTTCCCCGAGCGGGGCGAACTGCCGAATGTCCAAAAGCCGGAGAACAAGAGCGGCGGTTCGCGCGAAGTTCCCCAACAGCCGCGCAATACCGAGCGCCCGCGGACCGGGCCTCGGGATGAAGGCGGCAGCGAAAAACAGCCGAAGGAAACTAAGGCTCCGGAAATCAACACCCCGGACGAAGAGTCGAGTCCCGAAAAGGGCCGACAGCTGGAACGCCCAACCGAGCTGCCGGACGAAATCGAAAAGCGGAACCCGCAGGACCCCAAGGAGCGCGAGCAGCCGCAACCGGAGCAGCACAAGAAGGAGAAGCGCAAGAAGGACGACCCGCCGAAGAACCCCAACCCGGATTCGCAGGGCGGCAACTGACCCGTGCGCTCACCGGCTGATGTCGCAGCGCCCCTGCTCGGGGGAGGTCGGGGAAAGTTCCTCGGCGCCCCCGGCAGGGCGTATCTGCGCTTTCAGGGTGCAGCGGCGATTGCCCTGCTGGGGTGCGTGGGCCTGGCCGGCATTCTGCGTCAGGTGCCGTGTATTGCCGCAGGGTGGGGCATGCCGCATGCCTCCTACCGCATGTGTGCGTCGCCTATCGCCAACGGGCTGCTGGGCACCGGGTGGCCGCAAGCGCCGGGCCGCACTGGCACTGCGCTGACCGGACCTGCTGCCGAGTGGTTCGTATTCGGATTCGGCGCCGCTTTCTCCCCGACAGTGAGCATGGCGATTCTGCTGGTTCTCAACTTCGCTGCGCTTCTGCTGGCGGGCATGGCCCTTCTGCAGCTGCTGGGGGACCGGTCGTGGTTTGCCGTGTTTGCGCTGTCGCCCGTGGTGTTCTTTTCCATTGGGCAGTCGCTTGACCCGGTGGGACTTGCTCTGGCCCTGTGGGCACTCGTGCTGGTTGGGGAAGGCCGTGTGGCGGATGCCGAGGTGCCCTCTGCGAAGGGGCCGTCTGGCAAGGGGCTCTCTGCGAAAGGGCCGGAGCGCAAGCCGCTGGCGCCTCTGGCGGTGGTGGCGATCATGTTCGCTCTGGCCGCTGTCATCAGCCCGCTGGCTGTTGTCGTGGTCATCGGATGGTGCATTTCCGCGATGCTGCGCGGCTTCACACAGTCGGCTCTGACCGTCACGGGACTGTTCATGGTTGCCCTGGGGGCGCTGGTAGTGGTCGACGGCAGGATCATCGGGCGAATCCAGGTGTGGCTGACCGACGGCATTGACCGCGGCTCGCTCTACTCGCTGGCGGCCTACCGTGTTGAGAGTGCAGTTCTCAACACGTCGGCGCTGATCGTGTTCATTGCGGCGGTGGCGATCGCGGCTCTTGTGCTCTTCCTGCGTGGAGGCACCCGCGCCGACCCCTTGTCGATAACAGCGATGCTGTTGGCAGCGGCACTGTTGACGGCGCCTCGTGCCGGTGTGGGGGAGGCCCTGTGGCTGGTGCCGTTTGCAGCGGCAGCCGTGCACAGCCTCGTCCTGCATTTCTTCTGGATGCTGTCCGAGGCCGCGCTGTTCATCGCGGTCAACCTGTCAGACGCCGATGCAATCGACCCCGGCAAGGGGCTCGCACCGGGATGGCTGTTTGTATTCACGGCGCTGCGCTGGATGGCAATCGCAGGCCTGTTGGTGTGGCTGCTTGCCGCAAAGTGGCGCAAAATCAGAGTCAACGACTAAGATGGAACGGCTTGTGTCATGGGCTCAGTGTAGAACTGGGCTATGACGGAAGCACTGCACATACCCTCCTGCCATGGAAAGACCATGGCCGCTTCAGACCAAAGGAGGTGGGTTACACGTGCGTAAGTACGAGCTCATGCTCATTCTGGAACCGGAACTCGAAGAGCGTTCCGTGGACTCCACTGTTGAAAACCTGCTCAAGGTCGTTGCCGCTGACGGCGGAACGGTCGACAACGTGGACGTGTGGGGCCGCCGTCGCTTCGCCTACGAAATCAACAAGAAGACCGAAGGCTACTACGTAGTCGTCGACTTCACCGCGAAGCCGGAAACCTCACACGAACTCGACCGCCAGCTCGGCCTCAACGAGGCTGTTCTGCGCACCAAGATCCTTCGTCCCGAAGCTCAGTAATCACTTTCGAACAACAGACAGCGTTCAGCTAAGGAGTCAGAATGGCCGGAGATCCAGTAATCACACTCGTCGGCAACCTCACCTCGGACCCTGAACTTCGGTTCACGCCCAACGGTGCTGCGGTTGCCAACTTCACGGTCGCTTCGACTCCTCGCATGTTCGACCGCAAAGCCGGCGAATTCCGCGACGGTGAAACCCTCTTCATGCGCTGCTCCCTGTGGCGCGATGCCGCTGAAAACGTAGCTGAATCACTCAGCCGCGGCACCCGCGTGATCGTTCAGGGGCGGCTGAAGTCGCGTTCTTTCGACACGAAGGAAGGCGAGCGTCGCACCGTTATGGAACTCGACGTCGACGAAATCGGCCCCAGCCTGCGCTTCGCAAAAGCACAGGTGTCCAAGGTCGAACGCTCTGGTGGATTCCAGGGCGGCGGTCAGCAAGGCGGTTATGGCGGCGGTCAGGGCTATGGCGGCCAGCAGACCGGCGGCGGTTGGGGCCAGCAGGGCGGACAGCCCGGTGGTGGCCAGGGCGGCTACGGCGGTGGTCAGCAAGGCGGCTTCGGCGGCCAGCAGAATGACCCCTGGGCCGCATCCGATCCCAACCAGAATCAGGGCGGTGGCGGCTGGGGAAGCCCCACTGAAAGCGAACCCCCGTTCTGATCCGCTGCTTGACTTCTAGCGTTTAGCTTCTGCGCCGTCTGTTTCGACGCATATTTTCAACAGGAGTTTAAAAATGGCAAAGCCGGAAATCCGGAAGCCGGTGAAAAAGAAGGTTAACCCGCTGGGTGCGGGTGAGACCTCCTACATCGACTACAAAGACACTGCAACTCTGCGTAAGTTCATCTCCGACCGCGGCAAGATCCGTGCTCGCCGCGTCACGGGTGTGACTGTGCAGGAACAGCGCAAGATCGCCAAGGCTGTTAAGAACGCCCGCGAAATGGCGCTGCTGCCCTACACGAGCTCAGCTCGCTGATCGGAGGGGTAACGAAAATGGCAAACATCAAACTCATCCTGAATCAGGAAGTTGACCGCCTGGGCGCTGCTGGTGACGTCGTCACCGTTCGCGCTGGCTACGCTCGCAACCTGCTTCTGCCCCGCGGTTGGGCTCAGCCCTGGACCGCAGGTGCCGAAAAGCAGGTTGAAGCACTGCGCAAGGCACGTCAGGCTCGTCAGATTGCTGACCGCGAAGAGGCAATCGCCCTTAAGGAAAAGCTTGAGGCGACCACCGCTCGCATCGAAATGAAGGCCGGCAAGGGCGGCCGTCTGTTCGGTGCCGTCACAACCACCGCAGTTGCTGACGCACTGAAGGAAGCCGTCGGTCACGAATTCGACCGCCGTCAGATCGCCCTGCCCAAGCACATCAAGGAGGCCGGTTCCTACACCGCGACCGTCCGCGTGCACGACGAAATCACCGCGAACGCCAAGTTCGACGTGATCGGCAAGGCCTGATTTTGGCTTAGACGGGCCGGGGCGCTGAGTTGCAGCCTGCTGGCTTAAAGCAGAAGCCGGGATTGACACCGTTGGGTGTTGGTCCCGGCTTTTGCGTTGCGCGGGGTTGGTGGGTTGGGTTTGGGCTGGTTGGGTGGCGTTGCTGGGCTGGACTTGCGCTTTAATGCGCTTTTGCGCGTTAAAGCGCTGCATTAGCGCGTGACTTTGCATTACTGCGTGAGTCTGGCCGTCGGAAGGGCCGCCACCACCGCCCGCAAGCCCGCCAAACGCCCACTACTCGGACACTTGCGCACACCAAGGCGTGATGTCTGCCACAATGAGCCGGTTAACAGAAAAGGGAAGGGCAACTATGAGCACTCCGTCTGCAGCGCAGAGCCGAAGGGCCGCACTGGGTTCATTCGTCGGCGCGGTTGTCGAATGGTACGACTTTCTGCTGTACGGTTTGGTCGCGGCAACTGTGCTGGGGCAGGTGTTCTTCCCGGAGTCGAGCCCCATCGCTTCGCGCCTGGCGGCATTCGCGACCCTGGGTGTCGGCTTCCTGTTCAGGCCTTTGGGCGGCATCATCTTCGGCCACTTCGGTGACCGTATTGGCCGTAAGCGGATGCTCGTGTGGACCATGACCATCATGGGTGTTGCGACTGCTCTCATCGGCCTTCTGCCTACGTATGCGCAGATCGGCTGGGTGGCTCCGCTGCTGCTGGTGGTTTTGCGCTGCGTGCAGGGCATGGCTGTTGGCGGTGAGTGGGGTGGCGCGGCGATGCTCGCCGTTGAAAACGCTCCGCGGGGTCTGCGTGCACTGTTTTCATCAGGTGTGCAGATTGGCTATTCGGTGGGTCTGCTCCTGTCGACTGCGGCGGTGTCGATTCTCAACAGCGTCCTGTCTGACGAGGCGTTCACGGCATGGGGCTGGCGCATTCCGTTCATCTTCAGCGCTCTGCTGGTGGCTTTGGGCCTGTGGGTCCGCGCGGGTGTTGAAGAGTCCCAAGAGTTCATCCAGGTCGAAAAGCGCCTGCAGCAGGAGGACGAACCTAAGCGTTTGCCGCTGCTGGAGGCGGTGCGCCGCTACCCGGCCCAGCTGGTGCAGATCATCGGTCTGCGGTTCATCGAACTGTTCTCGATGTACGTTGTGACAACCTTCGCGCTGGCCTTCGCGGTCGACAACTTGGGCTTTGAGCGCCAGACCATGCTCAACGTCAATCTGTTCGTTGGCGGTTTGGGCATTCTGACGATCCCGCTGTTTGCCTACCTCGCCGACAGGTTCGGCCGAATGCGCGTGTACCTGTTCGGTGTGGTTGTCGGTGCAATCTTCGCGTTCCCGTTCTTCTTCGCCCTGGATAAGGGTGCGTTCATCGGCATTGTCATCTGCGCGATCATCCTGGTGAATATCGCCCACGATGCTGTGGTCGCTGTCCAGCAGCCGCTGTTCGCGTCAATGTTCCCGGCTGAGTTCCGCTACTCCGGTGCTGGCACCGCTTACCAGGTGGCGGCTGCGATTGCCGGTGGTTTCACGCCGTTTGTTGCCACCTGGTTGGTCGCCCTGGGCAATGGTTCGTGGCTTGGTGTGGCGATCTACCTGTTGGGCGGCTGCCTCATCTCGGGGCTGTGCGGCATTTGGGTTGCGCGCACGCACCGTGAAGTTGACTGAGTGGCTGACCGGTGCCGGCCAGATGAATAACGAGGTGCCGCTGCCCGGTTTCTGAACCTCCCCCTCGTGAGGGGGCGTAGCCTGGGAGTGACCTGCCGGTGTCGTTGGGAAGTGGAATGCGGCGGATATGACTGTGACTGCGCCGATCGTTGTCGCGTTGATCCTGGCTTTGCTTGTTGGGGTGACGATTGGGCTGTTCGGCGGTGGGGGTGGGATTCTCACGCTGCCGATCCTGACCTATGCGGCGGGTTTCCCAACGGAGCAGGCGATTGCGATGTCGTTGTTCATTGTGGGAACAACGTCGCTGATCAGCGCGGTGCGGCATGCGTTCAGCCATCGGGTGCAGTGGAAGATCGGGACGGCTTTTGCGCTCGGTTCGATGCTGGGTTCGTTTTTCGGCGGGAAGCTGTCGGGGTACCTGCCGGGGACTGTGCTCATGCTGATCTTCGGGACTGTGATGTTCGCTGCTGGTGTCGGCATGATTCGCCGCCGTCGAGGTGACACTGTTGAACGCCGTCCAAAGGTGTGGCTGGTGGTTGTGCTGGGCACGATGATCGGTGTGATTGCCGGTCTGGTCGGTGCTGGGGGAGGGTTCCTCATTGTGCCAGCGCTCGCCCTGGTGGGCGGTTTGGGTATGAACTTTGCGGTGGCCACGAGTGTGTACATCATTGCGCTGCAGTCAGCGGCCGGTCTGCTGGGTCATGTGCGGCAGACGGAGATCCCGTGGGTGTTCACGCTGGTGTTCACGGGACTGTCGATTGTGGGTTCGATGATCGGGGCATCGTTCATCGGCAACGTGCCCGAAAAGAAGCTCAAGAAGGGCTTTGGAGTGTTCGTCCTGGCCATGGCGGTGTTCGTGCTGGGCGAGCAGATTCTGTCGGCGGTCTAACTTATGTCAGTGCCTGCGGCTACTGTGTGAGCATGAGCACATCAATCCGTGTAGTCGGGGCAGTCATTCACCGTGAACGCCAAGTCTTGGCGTGTCGGCGGAAACCGGAAAAGTCTGCCGGTGGGCGGTGGGAATTCCCTGGTGGAAAGGTCGAGCTCGGAGAAGACCCTCGGGTGGCTCTAGCGCGCGAACTCAAGGAAGAGCTCGGATTGACCGATGCGGTAGTCGGCGACCTCGTCACACGCGAAGTGACCCCTGTCGGCACCAATAACATCGACCTTGCCTGCTACTGGGTGACAACCTCAGCAGATATTTCTTCGAGCACGGACCACGATGCTTTTCAGTGGCTGGCGCCCGAAGAATTTGCGACTGTCACGTGGGCAAAGCCCGATCTTCCCGCTTTGCGAACAATTGAACAGAACGGGTTCCCGGTGGAAGGCCAGTCATGAACGTTCCGGAACTACAGCCAGGCCTGTACGAAAGCCTTGTGACCACGGGGCTTGAGCGTGTTCTGCAAGAACATGAAGACGAGCTTAGAAACGCTGTGCACAATATCGATGAAGCTGACCTTCCGCACGTTTTGTCCCGCTATGTTGCGCAGCACGTGGAACAGGAACTAAAGGCACTGAAGACAACGGAGCAGCGTGTTGAGTTCGTGAACGCCATCCTCGCGAGCATTCGGTCGCTACCACAGGACGGCCAGCTGTCTACGAATCACAAACCTAGGCAGTTGCGAGGTGTGGCCCGGCCTCCTCATGCACTACCTAATCCGCCGAGCACGCCTTTGTCGGATGTCGCACTTCTTACCAACGCTAAGGGCGATCCACAGCTTGGGCCCGAAATCAGGCTCGAAATGCAGAGTGCAGATCGGGTCGACGTCATCATGTCGTTCATCAAGTGGTCCGGTATCCGTGTTCTTGAAGACCAACTGCTTGATCTGCGGCGTAGAGGAGTGCCGGTTCGCGTACTCACAACCACCTATATGGGTGCCACCGAAAAGAAGGCGCTCGACTTCCTGGTCAACAAATGTGGGGCCGAAGTCCACATCAGCTACGACAACAAGACAACCCGGCTGCATGCCAAGGCATGGGTCTTTCATCGGAAAACTGGTTACGACACCGCGTACATCGGAAGCTCAAACCTGAGCCATGCGGCAATGGTCGACGGTCTGGAATGGAATGTTCGTGCCTCGCGAGTACAGACACCGGAACTCGTCGAAAAGTTCGAAACGACTTTCGAAAGCTACTGGCAGTCGCCGATGTTCGAACCATATGGCCCAGAAGCTGACGGTGAGCGGCTCGAAAAGGCGCTCAACGAAAGTTCAACGAACAAAACCCCGGTTTCGTTGTTGGCCAGTTCGCTCGACGTTCGGCCCTACCCTCACCAGGCCATCATCCTGGATGACCTCCAACACGAACGCCAAGTTCTAGGCATCCACAAGAACCTCGTGGTCGCTGCAACTGGTACTGGTAAAACCGTGGTTGCAGCACTGGATTACCGCAGACAGTGCGAAGACACCGACGGGCCGCGTCCGCGCTTGCTGTTCATTGCTCATAGGCAAGAAATTCTTGAACAATCCCTACGAACGTTCCGCGATGTCCTAGGCGACGGTTCCTTCGGTGAACTTTTCTGCAGCGGGTACCTACCAACCACATGGGACCACGTGTTCGCGTCGATTCAGTCGTTCTCAAAAGAAGAACAGCTCTCTCGCTTCGACCCAGGCCATTTTGATGTCATCATCATCGACGAATTCCACCACGGGTCGGCAGTTTCGTACAGCAGGCTCATTAGCCACTTCACTGAGTACCGCGAATTTCTAGGCCTCACCGCGACCCCCGAAAGGGCGGACGGGCAAAACATCGTTGCGCACTATTTCGGCGGCCGCATCGCTAGCGAACTCAGACTGTGGACAGCGCTCGACAACGACCTCCTGGTGCCGTTCCACTACTTCGGAGTCGCTGATGGTGTCGATGTTTCTCGCGTCCAGTTCACGGCCGGCGGATACAGCGTTGCCGGCCTGAACAAGGTATACACGGGCAATGACGCCCGCGCACGGAAGATCATTGCGGCAACTAACGACATCGTCTCTGACCCGAGCACCATGAAAGCTTTGGGCTTCTGTGTGTCTGTAGAACATGCCGAGTACATGGCGCGAGTCTTTAACGAAGCTGGAATCCCATCCGAAGCGGTCACCGGACATACGGATCCGACTATTCGGGCTGAAGCGATCGACAAACTTGCTCATGGCGAACTCAATTGCCTCATGGCTGTCGACGTCTTCAACGAAGGCTTCGACCTTCCCGCGATCGACACCATCCTCATGATGCGCCCAACCCAGTCGGCCACCATCTTTATTCAGCAGCTGGGCCGCGGACTGCGCCGAACTCAAGGTAAATCTGTCCTCACGGTCCTCGATTTCGTCGGTCATCAGCACAAGGACTTCCGATTCGACATCAAACTACGTGCTCTCACGGGTCAAGGGCGAAAAAGCCTTCAGCACTCAGCCAAGGAAGGGTTCCCATTCCTGCCGGCGGGATCGCAGATCGTGCTCGACTCAGTGGTCCGGGAAGAGGTTGTGAACAACC
Source organism: Brevibacterium sp. HMSC07C04 (assembly GCF_001815905.1). Classification (GTDB taxonomy): domain Bacteria; phylum Actinomycetota; class Actinomycetes; order Actinomycetales; family Brevibacteriaceae; genus Brevibacterium. The sequence continues at coordinate 65,757 of NZ_KV823236.1, forward strand.
TCAAGAGTCAGTTGGACATGAAGATCGGTGCCTTCCTGGTGGATGTTCACGAACACTCTTCGGAAATCGAAAGACAGCAAGGTCTGCGGTTGAAGGAGTACCTCGACCGGACGGATCGGGGTCTTTCGACTGTGTATAAAGCCAGCGCCAAACGCACGTACAAAGGTGTTTCTGGGCCTAACTCATGGAGGCAGTACGAAGCGTGGGCTAACACGCGACGCAGCTTTAACCCCAGTGTTGCCGAACAGCTTCTGCTTGAACGGATGCGCAGTTTCGTGCACGTTGATGACCCCGATCGGTTCCGCGGCTATCGTCGAATTCTGAACGCAGACGCCGTAACACCCGAGCTTGCGCGGGACCCGCTGGCAATCATGCTCTATTACTCGTTCTGGCCAAGCGGGCATTCGGAGGGCATCGAAGTAGGCCTCGAACGACTCCTGCGGGCGGACTATGTGCGTGACGAACTGGATCAGATCATTGAGTTCCAAGAGTCCCGTTCGCGGGTAGTGCCACAACCCTTAAGTGGTGGTCTGGAAACTCAACCGGTACGCAGTCACGCAACCTACTCACGCGAAGAACTGCTTGCGGGCCTTGGAGTGGGGTCAATAAACAGTGAAAAACCCGGCAGCATTCGTGAAGGCGTCAAATGGGTGCCCGAACTGAAAACCGACATCCTTCTGGTGACTTTGAACAAGTCGGCAGCTGACTATTCGCCAAGCACCATGTACCGCGACTACGCATTGACGGAAACGCTCTTCCACTGGGAATCGCAAAGCCTGACGCGGGCGGAATCACCTACCGGACAGAGGTACATCAACCACGAACGCGATGGTTCAAACGTCGTGCTGTTTGTGCGTGAATCCAAGGTCGGTGAGATCGGCACCGAACCGTACACCTGCCTGGGTAATGCGCGGTACGTCAGTCACGAGGGCGAAAAACCCATGCAGATCGTGTGGGAACTTGAACGACCAATGCCAGCGCGGCTCTATGAGATCGCTAAGGCCGTTCAATAGGCTTTATGGAGGCGGCACTCACCCCCAGTAGATGAGCGGTCCAGCGCTCGCCTGCATCTCACCTGCCGTTTCTAATACAGGCGCCAAACAGTGACCACCAGTGCGGGTCACTTGGTCAAATGCGCTGCCAATCCGGCCATGACAGCCGTCTGTCGGGGCAGTCCGCTTACGGTGATGTGCTCGTGCCGGGCGTGCGGCCCGGCACCGATACCGCCAAGGCCGTCGATCACCGGAAGCCCCAAGGCTGCAATGAAATTGCCATCGCTAGCTCCGCCTACGGGCTTTGTCGAAATCGTGCTGCCCAGCTCATTGCCGATCGCTTCGACGACAGCGACCAGCTCGTTGACCCGCTCACTCGGGTTCATCGGCGGGCGATTGCGATCAATCTCGGTTGTGACGGTGCAGCGGCTGTCGTATGGCGAAAGATCTTCCAGCTCCGCTACAACACGGTCTTCTTCATCAGCGTCCTGTATGCGAACGTCAACTTCACACCGTGCTGTACCGGCAACAACATTCCTGCCGGAACCGCCGTTGATGATCCCAACATTGATGGTCGTTCCCTTTTCCGGGTCCGCAAGGTCCGCAACTCGGCCAACAAGCCGGGCGAGTTCATGGATCGCGCTTGCGCCCTTTTCTGGATCGAGGCCAGCATGCGATTCGACTCCCTGAACCGTGATGTCGGCCATCACCGTTCCCTTTCGCTGTACCTTGATATCCCCTCCGGCGCTTGGCTCAGCAATCAAGGTCAGAAGGCTTTCGGATGCCGCATCTTCAATATGCTGACGGCTGGCAGTAGAGCCGATCTCTTCATCGCCGGTCAGCAGCAGGCGGATTGCAGGATGCGGTATCGCCAATTCCCGCAGCGCGGTGACCATCCATATGGTCTGCACAATTCCGGCTTTCATATCCAGAACGCCCGGGCCGGTCAGAACGTCGCCCTTACGGGTCAACGGCCAATCAGCAAGTGTGCCTTCTGGCCAAACAGTGTCGTAGTGGCAGACTGACAGCAACGTGCCCTCAACGCCGGGCGACCCTTCCCATGTGAGATCAAGGACGTCACCCCGATCCCCGCCATTGTGGAGCTGGCGTTTGGCTGGCGTGCCAAGGCGCTGCTCGACAAAAGGCTCAAATTCCCGGAGAAATCTGTCCAAAAGTCGACGATCGCTGCTCGGTGTTTCGAGACTGACAAGCCGGTCGAGGTCATCGAGGACAGCTTCGATGTTCTTTTCGACAAAATCATGCACTGCACGTACGTGCGACATAGAGCTATCTCCTTTCACAGGCAGCGAAGATCAGCGAACCGGCACACCGGGGCCCAGCGGCAGGCCGAGGGCGTACCAGAGGGCGAAGAAGGCAAACCAGCCCACGAGCATCGCCACAGACAGCGGCAAGGTCAGAGAAAGCAGAGTGCCGATCCGGGCGCGCGAATAGTACTGCTGTACATAGCCGAGCGCCAAGGCGAAGTACGGGCTCATGGGGCTGATGATATTGGTCGGCGAATCGCCGATGCGGAACAGCATCTGAGTGACTTCGGGCGACACGTCCAACAGCATAAACATGGGGACGATAACCGGGGCCATCAGCGCGTACTGCGCGGATCCGCTTGTGATCAGCAGATTCAGCAGCGCCACCAGAAGCACCAGCCCGGCGAACATCACCAGGGTCGGCATCTGTGCTTGCTGCAGAAGTTCAGACGCCTTGATCGCAATGATCGGCCCAATATTCGACCACTTGAAATAGGCCACGAACTGCGCGGCGGCAAAGAACAGAACCATGACGGGGGCCAGGGAAAGAAGGCCCTTGCCCATCATCTCCGGAATGTCCTGCGCTTTGGTGATGGAACGGGTCACAAGACCGTAGACCACACCAACAACTGCAAACATCAGCGCGATGGGCACGACAATGGCGCTCAGCAGCGGACTGTCGAGAATTCCCTCTTCGCCATGGAAGATGGAATTCGGCCACAGGAGGGCGGCAAGGTAGACCGCGAGGAAGACGAAGCCGACGATGAAGGCCAGGATGACTCCGCGCTTCTCAGCCGGGCTAAGACGGAAATCATCCGCTGAGGCAGCATCTTCGTGAGGCTCGTCATCGATCATGTCCTTCGTGGTGCGAACCAGCAGCAGCTCAGTGACCAGTGTGACGATCAGAGCAAGGACGATCGCAGACGCTATTGAGAAGAAATAGTTGGCAACGGGCGAAACGGTGACGGATTCGTCGATCAGCTGAGCGGCACTGGTGGAAAGCCCAGCCAGAATTGCGTCAGTGGCGGTGACAAGCAGCGAAGCGTTGAAGCCGGCACTGCACGACCCGAATGCTACAACCGCACCCAGCACAGGTGAACGTCCCGCTGTCTTAAAGGTGACGGCGCCAAGCGGAATGAGCACGACGTAGACGGCATCAGAGGCGACCGAACCAGTGACCCCGGCAAGGGCAAGAACGAAAGTCAGCCACTTCGGCGAGACCCTGGCGACCACGCCGCGGATGGAAGCGGAGATGAGGCCGGACTGTTCGGCGACTGCCACTCCTAGCATCACGATGATAATCAAGCCAAGGGGAGGGAAGCCGGTGAAGTTCGGCACGGCTTCCGTGATCATCTTGTTGATGCCGTCTGGGCTGAGTAGGTTGACGACGGCGACTTCCTTGTTGTCGGCCGGCGAAACTGCACTGACTCCCAGCTTCGAAAGAAGGGCGCTCAGCAGAAGGGTGATGACCGCAAGCCCGGCGAAGAGCCAAAAGGGGTGGGGCAGTTTGTTGCCGGCCCGCTCAATTCCAGTCAATAGGTTGACAAGCCACGTGCCGCGTTGCCTTTCGGTGCCTGTCTGCGTTGATGACGACATCGTATTCCTTCGCTTTGGCGGACGGATTGCGGAAAGCCTACCGGAGCCGTCGGCCTGCTGCTAATGAAATGAAATATTCTTTCCGCTCAGTTGAAGCCTCCCTATGCCGCCGTTCAGACCACCCAAACCTGAGCGCCAGCGCACTGTCCTTGCTAAAGTTGCGCCCGTACGACAGGGGAGCGCCTCGGATCAGACCTAGAGATCCGAACAAGGGCGCTGAGAGTGCGATGCCGCAGACCCTCGAACCTGCCCGGTTAGCACCGGCGAAGGAAGTCGAGCACACTCTTGACCCCTCCTTGCCTTGAGGAGGACTCATGACACAGGACAACCGTGTCCAAACCGGACACCAAGCCAACCCACGAAACCACACCAACCCAACCACCGCCTCGTCAGCCCAGCCACAGAACCCGCACTCACAGCGCCCGCAGACAAAAAGCGGCCTGCGCTGGCGGACCGTTGACATCATCGTCACTGTCGTCATCGCTGTGGCTGTCGGCGTCGTCTTCTGGGCAGTCGCCGCCATCTGGGGCGTCTTCGAACTCTGGACCGTCGCATTCCCACCGCTGGTCGGCCTGTTCGGCGGCATCTGGGTGCTTGCAGGGCCACTCGCCGGAATCATCGTCCGCAAACCCGGTGCGGCCATCATCGCCGAAACCCTCGCCGCCGCCGTCGAAGCAGTACTTGGGTCCCACTTCGGCGCAACCGCCATCATCTCCGGGCTCCTGCAGGGCGCCGGCGCTGAAATCGTGTTCCTCGCCTTCTTCTACCGCAAATGGAACCTGCCGGTCATGCTCCTATCCGGCCTCGGCGCAGGTGTCGCCCTGGTGGTCGGCGAAATCGTCATGTACTACGCCAAATGGGCTATGACATTCAAGGTCGTCTACGCCGTGTGCGGAATCGCATCCAGCATTATCATTTCCGGATTGGGTGCATGGCTCCTGTGGAAGGCAATCGTGCCCACCGGCGCACTGTCAGCCTTCGCCTCCGGGCGGACGACAACCACACCCCGCCAGCACACAACCCCCAACCGCACATGAGCTGAAAGACCCCGATGACCCACACCGCACACACCACGCCCACACGCAGCCTCACATGGCGCACCGTTGACATCATCGTCGCGGCAGTACTCGCCGTCGCGCTCGGTGCTGTGTACTTCGCGTGGACGTCCCTGCGGCCCATCATCGACGTCCCGTTCAACCTCGTGTTCCCACCCACCACGGGCCTGGTCGGCGGCCTCTACCTGCTGGCCGGGCCCGTGGGGGCACTCATCATCCGCAAACCCGGCGCCGCAATCGTGTGCGAACTCATCGCTGCAGCAACCGAAGCCCTCCTGGGTTCGGTCTTCGGTCCGGTCATCCTGTTCACCGGCCTGTGCCAGGGCATCATGACCGAACTCGTCTTCGCCCTGACCCGCTACCGCCGCTACACCCTCGGCATTTCCGTACTCGCAGGCCTCGCACCGGCCATTTCGGTGTCCATCACCGACAACATCTTCTGGAACGCCGGCTGGGCCTTCGAATGGCAGCTGGTCTTCGCCGCATGCGCCCTGGTCTCAGGGCCCGTATTCGCCGGCCTGGGCGGCTGGTTCGTCTACCGCGCCATCCGCCGGACCGGAGTGCTGACCGGATTCGCATCCGGCACCGATCCGCGCCCGAGGCGCCGCCCACCTCACGCCGCATCCTCAGCTGAAGGTGCGGGTCACCGGGGGAGCCCCTCAGAAAGCGAAAGTCCCGCAGATAAGTGACCACCACCTCGTCATCTCGACCCGCGGCAGTGTCCGCCCGCGGGTTCACCTGGTACCACTCCGGCCGTTCAGAACCGGCCGTTTCCGACCTCGACCTGGAAATCCCAGCCGGGCAGAAAGTTCTGCTGGTCGGTGGTTCGGGTGCTGGAAAATCCACGTTCCTCCACGCCGTTGCCGGTGTGCTGCCCGATGAATCGGGCGAACAGTACGGCGAACTCCTTGTTGACGGCCTCCCACCGGACCCTGCCCGCGGAGTCTCAGGGCTTGTCCTGCAGGATCCCGATTCGCAGGTGATCCTCGCCGAAGTCGGCGACGATGTGGCCTTCGGCATGGCCAATGTCGGCATTCCCGCAGACAAAATCGCCCGCCGAATCCCCGAGGCCCTCGACATTGTGGGCCTCGACGTCCCACTGACCCACCCGACGGCAGCTCTGTCCGGCGGGCAGAAACAGCGCCTGGCCATCGCCGGGGTCGTCGCCATGCAGCCGGGCCTGCTGGTACTCGACGAACCCACCGCGAACCTCGACCCGGCAGCCGTCGAATCCGTGCGCGACTCCATCATCGCCGCACAAGAAGCCACGGGTGCGACCATGCTGATCGTCGAACACCGCCTGCCGGTGTGGACCGAACACGTCGACCGGATTGTGGTTCTGGGTCCAGGCGGTGTTCTCGCCGATGGCAGCCCCAAACACATCCTGGCCGACAGCGCACTGCGCCCCACACTGGAAGCAGCCGGACTGTGGCTGCCCGATGCCGCCCTGCCCATGCCGTACGCGCCGAGCATTGGCGAAACACTCATGAGCGCCGACGGCCTTGGTGTTCAGCGCGAAGGCGGCGAACCGGTCGCCGAACTGACCGCCGACATCCACGCCGGAACAGCGCTCGCCCTGACCGGCCGCAACGGTGCAGGAAAATCAACCACTGCGCTCACGCTTGCCGGTCTGCTCAAACCCGCATACGGCCAGCTTGCCGCAGCCCAGCAGCTGACCACCCTAGGCGGCACCGTCCGCCCACCCAAACACAGTGACCCTTTCCGGTGGAGCTCGCGCGAACTCGTGCCCCGCATCGGCATGGTGTTCCAAGAACCCGAACACCAATTCCTGCGGGCCACTGTCCTGGACGAATTGCGCTTCGGCCCACAGCGCGCCGGCTGGGGCCCCCGAGCAGCAGACGAACGCGCCGAACAGCTCCTGGCCGCGCTGCGCCTAGAACATCTGGCTGACATTCACCCGCAGCAGCTCTCCGGTGGTGAAAAACGCCGCCTGTCAGTGGCCGCAATGCTCGCCGCCAGACCGCGCATCCTCATCATCGACGAACCCACCTTCGGCCAAGACGCCCGCACGTGGCGAGCGCTCGCCGAACTTGTCATCGACGAACTGCGCGCCGGCCAAGCGGTCGTCACGGTCAGCCACGACGAAGCCTTCATCAACACACTCGGGGCGGTGCGCTGTGAATTCGCCTGACAACACTCCAAACAACGCCACCGCCCAGCCAACCCCCACCCCCGGTGAGGGTGCGGCGGGAAGCCCGGCGGCGCCTCGTGCGGTGATCCTGCCCAGGTCTGCAGCCCCCGTCCAGGTGGACCTGCTGGTGCCCATCCGCCGGCGCACCGCGTTTGTGCGCGCCAACCCGCTGTCGAAAATGGCGCTCGCGTTCATCCTCATGTGCGGTGTGCTGTTCAGCATCGACATCGTCAGCGCATCCGTCATGCTGGCCCTCCAGGTGCTCCTGCTGCCGCTGACGGGCTTGCGGATCGGCGCGATGCTCAAACGCCTGTGGTTCCTGCCCGGCGCGGCACTCATCGCCGCCTGGGCCACAACCATCCTGGCGGAGAAAACCGGCGACGTGCTGGTGCACATCGGCCCGCTGCTCATCACCACCGGATCGCTGGCATCCGGTACCGCCATCGGCGTCCGCGTGCTGGCGCTCGCCCTGCCCGGAGTGGCCATCGCATCGACCGTCGATCCCACCGACCTGGCCGACGCCCTGGTGCAGAAGCTGCACCTGCCGGAGCGGTTCGTCATGTCAGCGCTCGCCGCCACCCGCCTGGTCACGCTGTTCACTGCTGAATGGCAGACGCTGTCCTTTGCCCGCCGCGCCCGAGGTGTCGGCCCCGACACGCTGCTCCGCCGGCTGGGCGGGGTGGTCCCGGTGGCATTCGCGCTGCTCGTCCAGGCGATCCGCCGCGGCACCCGCCTGGCGATGGCCATGGAGGGCCGAGGTTTCGGCACCAGCCGTCGCACCCAGCTGCGCCAGTCGCGCTTTTATGCGCGGGACGCTGTGATTGTGGCGGTTGGGGTTCTTATGAGTGCCGCAGCCATTGGTGCGGCTGTAGCGGCAGGGACGTGGAATCTGATTCTCACATGAGGCGGCTGTGGCTGGGGTTGCCGTGAGCGGCAGGGGCGACTGTGACTGAGCACCCCGGCGACTACTGGAAGAATGAGCGTGTGAGCACACAGCAGAACACACCCGTGACAGAAGAAGACCGCCGCATAGCCCTGCGACGCATGCGCACCCTGGCCACCGGCCTGTTGGTGGTCGCCGCACTCATCTGGCTGGCAACCGTCATCTTCACTGACAGCACGGGCGTGTGGGGTTTCGTCAAATCAGGTTCCGAAGCGGCCATGATCGGTGCGCTCGCAGACTGGTTTGCCGTCACCGCACTCTTCCGCCACCCGCTTGGCCTGCCGATTCCGCACACCGCGATCATTCCGCGCAAAAAGGACGTGCTGGGCGAAAGCCTGTCGGCCTTTGTCGCTTCGAACTTCCTCACCTACGACACCGTCGCACCCAAAGTGGAATCCGCCCGTGTCACACAGCGGGTCGGTGCATGGCTGAGCAAGCCCTCTTCACAGGACAAAGTGGTTCGCCGGGCCGGTATGGCCCTGCAGTATGTGCTCGATCGGGTGGATGACGAGGCCGTTGCCGACCTCACCCGCGATGTCTTGGTTCCCCGGCTTATTCAGGTGCGAAAAGCACCCGTGGTGGGTCGACTCATGCAGGAAATCGTCGCCGATGGTGCGCACGAACACCTGGTCGACATCGTTGCCGGGGAAGCGCACTCCTGGCTGCTGTACAACCCGCAGGTGGTCGATGACATCGTCAGCCAGCGCGCCCCCGAATGGGTGCCCAGGTTCGCCAACCGCATGGTGTCGGACAAACTGCACCGCGAAATCGTCGGCTGGATTGCCGATGTGCGCGACAACCGCAGCCACCGCGCTCGGGCAGCGCTCAACGAGTGGCTGACCGGGCTAGGGACACAGTTGCAAGAGGAGTCTTCTCTTGCTGAGCGGTTCGAGGCAACACTTGCTGACATGCTTTCGCGCGAGGCGGTGGTCACCTCGGCCGTTGCCATGTGGGAATCGACATCCCGCCTTCTGCGCGACTCAATGCTCGAAGCTGACGGCACGGTCCAGCAGAAGCTGCGCGAAGGACTGGCCGAATTCGCCGCCCGCATGACAGACGACGAAGCCTTTGCCAACAAGTGGGATCACACTCTGGCCGTGGCCGTAGCCGACGGAGCGGAGTCCTTCGGCGGTGAGCTCACGAGCGTCATCTCCGACACCATCGCCAGCTGGGATGCGCGCGAGGCAGCCGAAAAGATCGAACTCTACGTGGGCAAAGACCTGCAGTACATCCGAATCAACGGAACCGTCATCGGCTGCCTGGCGGGCCTGCTCATCCACACGGTCGCAGTGCTTATTGGGGGGTGAGCCTGCCGCTGACCAGGTGACCCCAGGGCAGCCGGGCAGGGGAAAGGGTGGCGACTTCCGCCTCGTAAGAGGACCGGACCGGCTATGTCAGCGGGTGGTCCTATGATGGTGAGCCGCGGGGAGGCCCGCGCATCAGGGGAAGGGACAGATGGCCGACAACACATGGGAACACGCGGACGCGGGTCTGCGCACACCACCGCAGGACCGTGACGCCGAAGCCAGTGTGCTCGGCGGCATGATGCTGTCCAAGGACGCGATTGCGGACGTTGTCGAACTCCTGCGCGGCGATGACTTCTACATTCCGGCCCACGAAACCATCTACGACACCATCCTCGACCTCTACGCGGCCGGCGAACCCGCAGACGCCGTCACAGTGGCCAACGCCCTGTCCAAAGCCGGATCCATTGCCAGGATCGGCGGGCCCGCCTACCTGCACACCCTCATTTCGTCCGTGCCCACGGCAGCCAACGCCGGCTTCTACGCGAACATCGTCCGCGAACAGGCAATGCTGCGCAAACTCGTCGAAGCCGGCACGCGCATTGTGCAGATGGGCTACGACGCCGAAGGCGACACAGAAGACCTCGTCAACCGTGCGCAGGCCGAAATCTATTCGGTCACCGAGCGCAACGCCTCGGAAGACTACGTACGCCTGGCAGACGTGCTTGGGCCGACAGTCGAAGAAATCGAGCGCTCCGGTGCCCACGACGGCGACACCATCGGCGTGCCCACCGGCTTCTACGAATTCGACGAACTCACCAACGGCCTGCACGCCGGGCAGATGATCGTCATTGCCGCCCGCCCCGGTATGGGCAAATCAACGCTCGCCCTGGACTTCGCGCGTTCAGCGGCCATCCACAACAGCCAGACAACGGTCATCTTCTCGCTGGAAATGGGCCGGCAGGAACTCACCATGCGACTGCTGTCCGCTGAATCCGGCATCCCCCTGCAGGCACTGCGCCACGGCGACCTCGACCAAAGCCGCGACTGGACCACCCTGGCCAACACCATGGGACGCATCAACGACGCCCCGCTGTACATGGACGACTCCCCGAACATGGCGCTCACCGAAATCCGCGCCAAGTGCCGCAGGCTCAAACAGCAGCACGATCTCAAAATGGTCGTCATCGACTACCTGCAGCTCATGACCTCCGGCAAACGCGTCGAATCACGCCAGCAGGAAGTCTCCGAATTCTCCCGCTCGCTCAAACTGCTGGCCAAGGAACTTGAGGTTCCCGTCATTGCGCTGTCCCAGCTGAACCGATCCTCCGAACAGCGCACCGACAAACGCCCCATGGTGTCTGACCTGCGTGAATCCGGTTCGATCGAACAGGACGCAGACATGGTTCTGCTCATCCACCGCGAAGACGTCTACGACCCCGAATCACCATCGGCTGGTGAAGCTCAGATCATCGTCGCCAAACACCGCAACGGACCCACCGGCGAAATCACCGTCGCATTCCAGGGCGCGAAATCGCGCTTTGCGAACATGCCGCGGTGACGGGACGAGTGTTTGGCACCTCGCGCCTGGGAACAGTAGGCGGCTGGCACCTGAGAGCCCGCCCGGAAAAGTGTGCACAAACGCTGGACGGGGTAGACTGGGTTCGAATGTCCTAATCCGCTTTAGTGAAGAGGTCGCTTATGCAGGTCATCGGTGCGATCATCGCCCTTATCGTCTTCGTTGCCATGTGGGTCCTCCTGCCCGCACTGTGCGTCGCCATCGGCTGGGTCATGTGCTGGATCTACGAACTCGGCCGTCGCGCGTTCTTCAACCACGCTGCGCACCAGCCCAAGACCGACCAGCTGGCAAAGCCCACCAGCTGAACCATCTGAACTGAAAGCCGGTCCGCCCGCCGCGGACCGGCTTTTCTGTGCGCAGTCGCAGCTTTCAACCTGTCAATCCTCTAACCGTTTATCCGAAAGGAGCGAGCGATGATTCTCTACGGAGTCGCCGCGCTCGCCGCAAGCGTGCTGGCAGGCACCATCATCGGCGAAATCCTCGGCCAGCTTCTGGGCGTAGATGCCAACGTCGGGGGAGTGGGCTTCGGCATGATCCTCCTGATTGCGCTGACCACATGGCTTCGCAGCAAAGGCAAACTGCCCACTCCGACAGAACACGGTGTGCTGTTCTGGAACGCCATGTACATTCCGATTGTGGTAGCAATGGCCGCAATCCAAAACGTCTACGCGGCTGTCGGCGCCGGTCCCGTTGCCCTGGCCGCCGGTGCTGCCGCAACTGTTGCAAGCCTGGCCATGGTGCCGCTGCTTTCCAAAATCGGTGCCCCGAGCGAACCTCTGCCGAATATCGAGGAACCAGCCGACGCTGCAGAACCAGCCGACGCACCCGAAGGCGGTGACCGCTGATGCTCGACACAGTTCTCTCAGTCCTTGAAGACCTCGACCTGCTGGTGGCGTTCGTGGTCGTTGCAGTCATCATGATCGTCTCCGGTTGGCTGTCAAAAGCCCTCACGGGCGGACGGCTGCAGGCCTCGGCCATCGCAATCGTGCTGGGCCTGGTGCTCGCCTACTTCGGCGGACTGGCAACCGGCGGCAAGAAGGGCATTTCCGACATCGCAGTCTTCGGCGGCATGGCGCTGTTGGGCGGTTCCATGCTGCGTGACTTCGCAATTGTCGCAACTGCCTACGGGATCGATGTGCGCGAACTCAAACGCTCCGGGATGCCCGGTGCCCTGTCGCTCATCATCGGGGTAGTGCTGTCGTTCGTCGTCGGTGCCGGTGTTGCCGTGGCTTTCGGCTACCGGGACGCGGAATCAATCGCAACAATCGGTGCGGGAGCAGCCACCTACATCGTCGGCCCGGTCACCGGAACCGCAGTCGGCGCATCCGAAACCGTCATTGCCCTGTCCGTCGCCGCGGGCCTGGTCAAGTCGGTGCTCGTCATGATCGGCACGCCTTTTGCCGCGAAGCTCATCGGACTGAACAACCCCAAATCCGCCATGATCTACGGCGGGCTGATGGGCACAACCTCCGGTGTCGCCGCAGGGCTCGCCGCCACTGATGAACGCCTGGTGCCCTACGGTGCCATGACCGCTACCTTCTACACCGGTCTGGGCTGCCTGCTGGGCCCGAGCGTGTTCTACCTGGCGGTGCGAGCCATCACCGGCTGACGCAACCAGAGCTGCCGGTGGCCCCCCACCCACTCAGCCGCCCGCCTGCCAAAGTTACTCTGCCGTCTAGTCGGAAGAACGAGGCGAATTTGCCGTTTTCGCCTCCGTATTCCACCTAGACAGCAGAACGGCCGAGTAGGCAAGAAAAACAGCTGCGGGGGCGATCGCGGAAAAGTCCGCAACCGCCCTCGCAGCTGTATCAGTTCACGTCCCCGCGCCTGCGCGCGGCAACTACCCAGCCACACGCATCACACGCGGATCAGAGGAAGGCTTCGCCTGCCTCTGCACGCTTCTTGAGGTATTCCGAAGGTGCGAAGCGTTCGCCGTACTTCTGCGCGAACTCTTCAGCGCGGGCAACAAAGGCCTTCATGCCGCCGGGGTAGCCGTTGATGTACTGGAGCACACCACCGGTCCAGGCGGGGAAGCCGATGCCGAGGATCGAACCGATGTTGCCATCGGCCACGGTCGTGAGAACGCCCTCTTCCAGGCAGTTGACGGAGTCGATTGCCTCGGCGAACAGCATGCGCTCGCCCAGTTCGTGAATGTCGACGCCTTCGTGCTTGGAGTTGTACTTCTCGCGCAGACCTGGCCACAGGCGGGCGCGCTGGCCGTCTTCGTATTCGTAGAAGCCTGCGCCGTCCTTGCGTCCGGGGCGACCTTCGTCGAGCATCCAGGCAACAACGTCCTGACCAAACTCTTCGAAGCGCTTGCCCTCAGCCTGGTTGCCTGCGCGGGTTTCGTCCGCGATCTTCTTGTTCAGCGTGAGTGTGAGTTCGTCCATCAGCTGCAGCGGACCGGCGGGGTAGCCGGCCTGCAGGGCAGCCTGTTCGATCATCTGCGGTTCGACGCCCTCACCGACCATGCCGATGGCCTCCATGAGGAACGTACCGATGACGCGCGAGGTGAAGAAGCCGCGCGAATCGGTGACCACGATGGGCGTCTTGCGGATCTGCTGAACGAAGTCGAAGGTCTTCGCAAGCACAGCATCCGAGGTCTTCTCGCCGCGGATGATCTCCACCAGCGGCATCTTGTCGACAGGGCTGAAGAAGTGGATGCCGATGAAGTCTTCCTTGCGCTCGACACCTTCTGCCAACGTGGTGATCGGCAGGGTCGAGGTGTTGGAACCGAGAACAGCGTCGGGTTCGACGACATCTTGGATTTCCTGGAACACCTGCTGTTTGACGTCGACGTTCTCGAAAACAGCTTCGATGACGAAGTCAACGCCCTTGAAGTCAGCAGCGTCACCGGTGGTGGTGATGCGGTCCAGGAGTGCCTGCGACTTGTCTTCGGTGGTGCGGCCGCGCTCAAGCGCCTTGGCTTCGAGCTTCCGGGCGTAGTCCTTGCCCTTTTCGGCTGCTTCCTTCGACACGTCCTTCAGCACAACGTCGATGCCGGCCTTCGCGCTGACGTAGGCGATGGCAGCACCCATCATGCCGGCACCGAGAACACCGACCTTGGTGGCCTGGAACTTCTCAAAGCCCTCGGGGCGGGACTTGCCGGCCTTGATGGCCTGCATGTTGAAGAAGAATGCCGTGATCATGTTGGTCGACGTGGGGTGCGCGAGCAGGCTGATCAGGTAACGGGACTCAATTGTCGAGGCGGTGTCGAAGTCCACGCGGGCACCTTCGACTGCCGCTGACATTGCGGCAAGCGGGGCCGGCATGGGGGCACCCTTGAGCTGCTTGCGCAGCTGGGCGGGAAGTGCAGCCACGAGGCCCTGGTTGTCTTTCGGTGCACCGCCGGGAATCTTGAAACCGCGTTCGTCCCACGGCTTGACGGGTGCCGGGTTTTCCTTGATCCAGGCGCGGGCAGCTTCGTCCATCTGGTCCAGGGGCACGACGTTGTCGATCAGCCCGATGGCCAGTGCCTTTTCCTGGTCGAACGGCTTGGCCGGCAGGATGACGTTCTGGAGTGCTTTCTGCAGGCCAAGCATGCGGGTCACACGGGTGACACCGCCGCCGCCGGGCAGCAGGCCGAGGCTGACTTCGGGCAGACCCAGCTGGATGCGGCCGTTGTCAGATGCGGCGATCCTGTGGTGGCAGGCCAGCGCAACTTCGAAGCCGCCGCCAAGTGCCGCACCGTTGATGGCTGCGACGACCGGCTTGCCCAGCTGCTCCAGTCGGCGCATGAGGGCTTTGGTGTGTTCGAGTTTTTCGAATTCGGGTTCCAGTGCCTCTTGCGGCATGTTGAGGAAGCCGGTGAGGTCAGCTCCTGCGAACCAGATCTTCTTCTTGGCGCTCTTGATGACGACGCCGGTGATGGAGTCGACTTCCGCTTCCAGGCGCTCGACGGTTCCTTCGAGCGAGGTGAGGAAGTGCTGGTTCATGATGTTGGCGCCGCTGTTCGGATCGTCCATTGTGATGGTGACGATTCCGTCGGGGCTCTGGGACCAGTCGTATCCGGTGTATTCAGTCATGGTTCTTCCCCTCAGACTCGCTCGATGATGGTTGCGATGCCCATGCCGCCGCCGATGCACAGGGTGGCGAGGCCGCGCTTGAGGTCACGGCGCTCGAGTTCGTCCAGCAGCGTGCCCAGGATCATGGCGCCGGTGGCGCCCAGCGGGTGGCCCATGGCGATGGCGCCGCCGTTGACGTTGACTTTGTCGTGCGGGATGTTGAGGTCCTTCATCCACTTGAGCACGACGGCCGCGAATGCTTCGTTTAGTTCGAACAGGTCGATGTCCTCAACCTTCAGACCGGCGGTCTTGAGCACCTTTTCGGTGGCCGGGGTGGGGCCGGTCAGCATAATCGTCGGGTCCGAACCGGTGACGGCGGTGGCGACGATGCGGGCGCGCGGCTTCATGCCGAGTTTGTCGCCGATTTCCTTGGTGCCCACGAGGGTCAGGGCCGCGCCGTCGACGATGCCGGAGGAGTTTCCGCCGTGGTGGACGTGGTTGATCTTCTCGATGTGTGTGTACTTCTGCAGTGCGACAGCGTCGAAGCCGACTTCTTCACCGAGTTTAGTGAAGGACGGCTTGAGCTTGGCGAGGTCGTCCACGGTGGTGCCGGGGCGGCGGTGTTCGTCTTCTGCCAGAACGGTGAAGCCGTTCATGTCTTTGACCGGGACGATCGACTTGTCGAAGTAGCCGTTCTGCCAGGCGTTCTCGGCGCGCTTCTGCGATTCGACGGCGTATGCGTCGCAGTCTTCGCGGGTGAAGCCTTCGGTGGTGGCGATGAGGTCAGCGCCGATGCCCTGCGGTGCGAAGTAGGAGTGGTAGGCCGTCTGTGGGTCTTCTGCCCACGCGCCGCCGTCTGCGCCCATGGGGACGCGGGACATGGATTCGACACCGCCGGCGAGCACCAGCTGGTCCCATCCGGCCGAGGTCTTCTGGGCAGCCGTGTTGACGGCTTCCAGGCCCGAGGCGCAGAACCGGTTGAGCTGCACACCTGCCACGGTGTCGGGCAGTCCGGCGGCAATCGCTGCGGTGCGGGCGATGACCGCACCCTGTTCGTCAACGGGGGTGACAACACCGAGCACGATGTCGTCAATCTGGTTGGGGTCAGCCTGGGGGTTGCGTTCGAGAACGGCGTCGATGAGGCCGGTCACGAGGTCAATGGGTTTGGTGCCGTGCAGTGCGCCGCCGCGGTTCTTACCGCGCGGGGTTCGCACTGCGTCATAGATGTACGCGTCTGACATCAGTGTCCTCCGATCTGGGGAGCAGTTTGTGTCTAAGCTAACACAAACCAAACGATCGTTTGAGTTGTTCTCAGCGCGCGGATTCCGCTGCGCTTTTCAGTTCACTCAGGATCGTTTCGCCGTGCTCAGACAGGGCGTTGACGTGCCCCACACCGGGCAGAATCGTCAGCTGCGAACCAGCGAGCGCACGGCTGATGCGGTGGCTGACCTCGGGCTTTACGGTAGTGTCGTCTTCGCCGTGCCACAGCAGGAACGGCGGCAGCCCCTTTTGATTCCAGTTGAGGAAACGGCTCCACGGACCGTAGATCGCCCAGGAATCGCGCACGGCACCGCGCAGGTGCTCACGGCCCCGGCCGACGGCAGTATCCAAAGAAGCAGTGAAAATGCTGGCCGCACGCAGTGACCGTCGGCGGCTGCCGGACCGGGCAACCAGCCGCCGACCCAACCGCGGCAGCCCCAGAATCCCGGCCAGAACGGGCATGCCAACCGCCCAGGCGCATCGTGAGACCACAGCAGAAACACCGGTGGGCGAACCGGCAGGCGCAATCAGACCGACAGCGCTGGCCCGGTTCGGATAGCGCAGCGCAAAGGCGATAGCGTGTGGACCGCCCCCGGAAAAGCCCAGAAGCATGGCAGCGGGCAGGCCCAGTTGATCGAGCAGCGTGTACGCGTCCTCGGCCCATTCGAGAACGCTGCGCCCCGGCAGGTGCGTAGAACCGCCATAGCCCGGCCGGTGCGGGGCGATGATCCTGATTCCCAAACGTCCGGCGGCGTGGTGCAGAACCTGAGCTTCGCGGCCAGAACCCGGGGTGCCGTGGACGTACAGCAGCGGCACACCGGTGGGCTCGCCCCATTCGTCCCACACGAGCACACGGCCGTCGGCGAGTGTGGTCGAGTTTGAGAAATTGCTCGTCATAATCGTCTGCCGTTCACAGGCCCCATTCTAGGCGGCAGGGAGGAAAACCTTTGGAAAAGCGGAGGAAAACCTGACGACGTACGAAGAAATTGGGCTATAGAGTTATCAGCCTTATGACTAGTTCAGTGCAAGAAGAAACCGCACCGATGCGCGGCCGTGCAGCGCTGCACGCCTGCGTCGAATGGCTGCGGTCTGGGCCCGTGAGCACGGTGTTTGCCGTGCTGGTCCTCGCGGGCTGGGACTTCCAACGGTCCGCTGTGGCAGAAACTCCAGCTGGCGATGAGTCCGGGATCCTCGTACGGCTGCTGCCGTCTGGTTCGGTCAGCCCCTGCTACTTCACGGCGGTCGTAGTCCTGGTGCTTGCTGTGGGCATCTGGGCCGAGCGCAGACTCGGTTCGCTGAGGTATGCGATCATCGGCGTCGTCGGGCACACGGCCTCAATTGTGCTCGTCACACTCGTGTCCAGGGCGCTCGCCCACACGCCTGTGGAATGGTTCCGCGTGTTCGCCGATACCCCGTCCTCGTCTGTTGGAGCGTGGCTGTTCGCCACCGGAGTGGCCGCGGCCGGACTGACCGAGGGCGTTATGCGCCGCCGGGTGATTCTGCTGGTGGGCGTGTACTTGGCCGTGATGGTCACGTGCGCCGGTGAGGCGCGGGACTTCGAACACCTGGTTGCTGTGGGCATCGGGCTTGTCGCCGGCCGTGTGATCGGCGGGCCCATCCCCAAGCGCCGAGTGGGCTCAAGACTCGAGGCGCGTGAATTCATCGTCACCGGGATCGTGGCGATCATCGCCGCATCCGTGATTTCAATGCGCGCCGAATATTTCATCGGCCCGCTGGCGTCCGTGCGATACCTGTTCGAAGCGTCAAT
Source organism: Brevibacterium sp. HMSC07C04 (assembly GCF_001815905.1). Lineage (GTDB taxonomy): Bacteria > Actinomycetota > Actinomycetes > Actinomycetales > Brevibacteriaceae > Brevibacterium. Next base: position 83,615 of record NZ_KV823236.1, read on the forward strand.
CACACCCGAACAGATAGAGGCGGTGTGCGCATCCGGGACCGAAGCGGCGTGCCAGCGGGCAGAGGCCTTCAGCCGCAGCACCAGCCTGGGCTCGATTATCCGCCTGGCTATGCCGTGGCTGGTGCAGCTGAGCTTCCTGCCCGGACTGCGCCGGGGTCGACAGGCCGCGGCCATCGGCACGGTGCTCCTGCAGGCCTACATTCTCCTGCGCTCTGCCATTGCCGCGGCCACGATTTCCGGCCTGTACCGCTACTGGGATGAATCCGGTGCTGTTCTGGGGCTTGATCCGGCCGTCGGCCCGGGGCTGCAGCTGTTCGTGCCGATCATCATTCCACTGTTGGTCATTGCGGTGGTTGTGTGGAAGTGGAAGCTGTTCCCGGTTCGCCCTGTCGCCGGGTGGTACCGCAGGCTGACGCTGTTTGTCTTCTCCGGTGTCGTGCTGGGCGCTGTTGTTGCTGTGGCGGCGGGTCTTCTTCTGCGTTCCCACCTGGGTGAGACCCCGACAGTCGGAAGGCTCGTGTGGGACTACATCATCCACATCGTGCCCGGTCTGCGGCTTCTGAGCCCCGTGGGCCCCCTGACAGCTGACGATGCGTTCGGTCGCTTTGCCCTGGACCTTGGCACCCTGGTGCCGTGGGCGGTCATTGTCGTGGTCGCTCTGCGCGCAGTGACCAGGGGAGTGGTCGAAAGCAGCGAGCAGACGGCGGTGCCCTACCGCGACATTCTGCGCAGGGTGGGCGCGGGAACGCTTGGCTGGATGACCACGTGGAAAGACAACAGCGTGTGGATCAGCGGCAGCGGGCGGGCAGGTATTGCCTTCCGCGGACGCGATGGTGCCGCTCTCACTGTCACAGATCCGGCGGCCAGCCCGGAGGAACTGTCTGACGTCATGGACGAATTCTCCCGCTGGGCGGTTCGACAGGGACTGGTGCCGATCTTCTACTCCGTACACGATGCCGCGGCCGATGTCGCACGCAGCTGGGGATGGTCCTGTGTTCCGGTGGCAACCGAAACCGTGGTCGATCTGGGCCAGGTGGAGTTCAAGGGCAAAGCCTTCCAAGACGTCCGCACCGCTGCTAACCGTGCGAAGAAAGAGGGTGTGGAAGCCGAGTGGATGACGTGGGAGAGCGCGCCGCTGGCCATACGGGATCAGATCGAGGCGATTTCGCAGCACTGGGCCGAGCAGAAGCCCCTGCCGGAAATGGGCTTCACACTCGGTGGGGTCGCGGAGCTTGACGACCCAGAGGTTCGCCTGCTTGTCGCCGTCGACGAGGACCGCACGGTCCACGGGGTGACGTCGTGGATGCCGGTGTACGAGGACGGCGAGGTCATCGGTTTGACGCTGGACTTCATGCGCAGGCGCGACGGCGGCTTCCGGCCGGTCATGGAGTTCCTCATTGCGCGGGCCATTATCAGCGCTCAGGATGAGGGGCTGCGTGTGCTGTCGCTCTCCGGCGCACCCCTGGTCACAGAAGCCGATGAGCCGGGCATGATCCACTCGGTGCTTGCCGCGCTGAGCGCTCGCCTGGAACCGGTCTACGGCTTCAATTCGCTGTACGCGTTCAAGCACAAGTTCCAGCCGCGCACGGAAACCATGTGGTTGGCGGTGCCCGAAGTCGCTGATCTGGCTCGCGCGGCCCGCGCTGTCAGCCACGCCTATCTGCCCAATCTCAGCGTGCGCGACACCGTGCGCTTGGGATCAGAGCTGCTGCGCTCATCCAAAGACTGAGAGCCGACGATGACGTGGCTTCGGAATGCCCTTGACGGTGTTCTCCTGCTGGGAGCGGGGCCCGAGTTCGCCTTCGGTGTTCTCATAGTCGCAGCGGTCATCGTCGTTGTGCTGCTGCGCGGACTGCACTTTTCACGGACCGGCTGGATGTTTGTGCTCGGGGTTCCCACGGCATTTGCCGTGGCCGCTTGGTTCGTATTCGATGTTCTGTGGCTGCCCTTTGTGGATCCCTTCGGTTGGATTATCTGGGCCCTGCTGTGGGTTGGCGTTTTCCTCCCCCTGTTGGCCCTGTGGCCCCGCCAGCCGGTGCTGGTTGGCTTGGATGCGACGGCCCTATCGAGGCTTCTGCGCCTGCAGCCGCTGTGGAAGCTGGGCCGCGCGGCGACAGCTGCCGTGATCGCGGTGGCAGTGTTGTTGAGCACCGCCGGAATGTTGGGTGCCATGAATGCGCGGTTCGGGGCCTACCGGACACTGGCTGGGGCTGTGGGCGTGGGCGCGGACTACCGCAGCTTGGGCGATGCTCCGCAGGGGCCCGTGGACGGGCAGGTGCCTGGGCGCGGAACCCTTGTCGAGGCGCAGCTGCCCGGTGCGCGGTCTGAGTGGAATCCGCGCCCGGCTGTCATCTATCTGCCGCCCGTTTACCAGCACGCAGGCGGCAGGGATCTGCCCGTGCTGGTTCTCATGGCCGGTCAGCCTGGGGCTCCGCGAACGTGGGTTGATGCCGGTGAAATGCAGATGAGCCTGGATGCCTACGCCGCCGCACACGACGGTGCCGCTCCCGTGGTGGTCGTGGTCGATCAGCTGGGCGGTTCGCTCACAAGTCCGCTGTGTTCGGATTCCGAGGCAGGCAATGTTGCTGAGTATCTGCAGCGGGATGTTCCTGACTGGATTGAAAAGAACCTTCAGGTCACCGAAAACAGAAACAGGTGGGGGATCGGCGGGCTGTCGAACGGCGGTACCTGTGCGCTGCAGGTTGTGACTCGGGCGCCTGATGCATATTCGCTGGTGCTCAACTTCTCCGGTGAAGCAGCTCCCGAGGTGTCAGGTTCAGCCAGTGCTGTCGACGTGATTTTTCACGGGGATGAACGCGCATACAGTCAGAACAACCCGGCTCACCTTATGAAGCAGCGGCGCTATCCCTTGGTGCGAGGAGTCTTCTCAGTCGGGGCTGAAGACGATCGCTACCGCCCTGAGCTCAGAAAGCTGTATGACGAAGGCCGGGCTGCCGGCATGCAGCTTGAATGGCGCGAATATCCCGGCGGTCATTCGTGGCAGGTGTGGCGGCCGGCCTTTGCCGATCAGCTGACGTGGTTCGGCCAGCAGACGGGCCTGTGAAATCGCCCGCTGAAAGCCGTTCGGGCGGGTGTTCGGGGAATCTCGTGCACACCCGGTGTGTGGCACTCGTAGCCTAGAGCCATGGAGACCCTCACCCCGCTGCCGGAAGATCCGAACCGCTACCGCGCCAAACCGACCGTTGCGGAAGCGCTGCGCTCGCCGAAGATGCTGTCGCGCGAGGTGCTGGCCGGGCTGGTGGTGGCACTGGCTCTCATTCCGGAGGCCATTGCGTTCTCCGTCATTGCGGGCGTTGACCCCAAGGTCGGTCTGTTCGCCAGCTTCATCATGGCGGTGGTGACATCGATAGTCGGCGGCCGCCCGGCGATGATTTCGGCGGCTACGGGGGCGGTCGCGCTCGTCATCGCCCCGGTTTCGCGCCTGTACGGTTTCGACTACTTCATTGCCACCGTGATCCTCGCCGGAGTCTTTCAGGTGACACTGGCGCTGTTGGGAGCACCGAAGCTCATGCGGTTCATACCCCGCAGTGTCATGGTCGGCTTCGTCAACGCACTGGCGATCCTCGTGTTCATGTCACAGCTGCCGCACCTGTTCAATGTGCCCAGTGCTGTCTACTGGCTGGTGGCAGCCGGACTCGTGCTGCTTATCGTGATTCCGCGTTTCCTTCCCAGCGTGTGGGCTCCCCTCATCACAATCGTGCTCATGACGATTGCGGTGGTGTCCTTCGGCATCAGCGTGCCGACCGTCGGTGATCAGGGTGAACTGCCCAGCAGCCTGCCCGGCTTCTTCCTGCCCGATGTCCCGCTGACCTTGGAGACCTTCACAACGATTGCGCCCTACTCTTTGGCTATGGCGGTTGTCGGACTGTTGGAGTCGCTGCTGACTGCCAAACTCGTCGATGAGATCACGGATACGCACTCGCGGAAGGTCCGCGAAAGCATGGGCCAGGGAATCGCGAACATGGTCTCCGGGTTCTTCGGTGCGATGGGCGGCTGCGCTGTCATCGGGCAGACGATGATCAACGTCAAGATCTCTGGTGCCCGCACGCGGATCTCAACTTTCCTGTCAGGAGTGTTTCTGCTGATCCTCGTGGTCACGCTCGGCGACACTGTTGGGCAGGTCCCCATGGCTGCCCTTGTGGCGGTCATGATGATCGTCGTCTACCAGACCTTCGACTGGCGTTCGATCGCCCCGAAGACGCTTAAGCGCATGCCGAAGTCCGAAACGGCGATCATGCTCATCACCGTTGTGTTCGTCGTCATCAGCGGCAACCTGGCAGTGGGTGTTGGCGCCGGTGTCATCGCAGCCGCGATCCTCTTTGTGCGCAGGGTGGCGCACTTTGCGGAAGTTGAGCGGCACATTGACGTCGATCCGGACACCGGCCGCGATCGCGCCCGCTACACGGTCACCGGTGAGCTGTTCTTCGCTTCCAGCAATGACCTCACCACGCAGTTCGGCTATTCAGAAGACCCCGACCTCGTGGTGATCGACATGACGCACACCCGGGTGTGGGACGCCTCGACCGTCACCGCTCTTGACGCGATCGTCACCAAGTACGCCGAACTGGGCACAGAAGTTCACTTCATAGGAATGGACGATGTCACCCGGCAGCTGCACGGAAGGCTGAGCGATGAAACCCACTCGTCACGGTGAGCAGTTCTAGCGAATCTCTTTCAAGTTGTAAGGGTTTCAATTCCACGGTGTCGACTGCCCGCGGATCCGCTTCTACTCTTAGAACATGAGTATGCAGCATGAAGTTTCAAAGTTGAAGAAGAAGTGCTGGCAGAAGTTCGGCGGCCTGTCCGTAGGTGCTGTCGGCGTGACTCTCCTGGTACTAGTGCTGGTGTGGAATCAGGACAACCGTATCCAGGCGGTGCTTTTCTGCATGGTTTCGGCTTTCGGGCTGTCAGCCTGGAACGCTATAGACACTTACTACCGCGGCCGTAAGAAGTTGCGTGAGTCTGAAGGGTCAGTCTGAGTAACTGATCAACAATGCGGCGGGAGCGTTCTGTTCCCGCCGCATTTTTAATGCAAAAACAGCAAGTGCTTGTTCGGAATCAGCAGCACTCAGCTGACTTCGCGTTCGATCCTGTTGATGAGTGTGTCCAGGGCGACGATGTTGCGTCCGCCTTCGGGGATGATGAGGTCCGCGGTGCGCTTAGACGGGTCAACGTAGAGTTCGTGCATCGGCTTGACCGTTTTGAGGTACTGCTCTTCAACCGAAGCCAGTGACCGGCCGCGTTCAACGACGTCTCGTTGAATGCGGCGCAGAATCCGCACATCTGCGTCCGTGTCGACGAACAGCTTGAGGTCCAGCTGGTCGGTCAGCTCCGGCAGCGCCAGAAGCAGAATCCCCTCGACCACCAAAACCGGGGAGGGTTCCACGCGAATGGTTTCAGCGGCACGGTTGTGTTCGGCGAAGTTGTACACGGGGCAGTCAACGGCCTGCCCAGCGCGCAGCTGTCGAAGGTGATCGGCCATGAGTTCGACGTCGAAGGCCTCGGGGGCGTCGTAATTGGTCACCACCCGTTCGTCCCACGTCAGGTGCGATTGGTCCTTGTAGTAGTTGTCCATGAAGACAACTGAGGAATGGCCGGAAAACCGTTCGAGCAGCGCACGGGTCAGCGTCGTCTTCCCGCTGCCGGTCCCACCGGCAACACCGACCGTAAAACAGGACATCGGGCCTCCAAGAAATCTTTCCCGTTAAGAATAGACGAGCAGCACCCCGCCGAGGCGCCGCCCGGCTTATGCGTGCATGCTCTTCTGGTCGTAGCTGGCCAGGAACTCCTCAAGCCGGTCGAGAGCTTCGGCCAGATCGGTGACGCTTGGCAGGGTGACCAGGCGGAAGTGGTCGGTGTCCTCCCAGTTGAAGGCGGTGCCGTGGCTGACGAGGATTTTCTGTTCGCGCAGCAGGTCCAAAGCGAACTGTTCATCGTCGACAATGCCGAAGCGGTCCTTGTCCAAACGGGGGAACAGGTAGAGAGCACCCTGGGCGGGCACGCAGTCCACGCCGTCGATTTCATTGAGCCTGCGGGTGGCCAGTTCCATCTGCGCACCCAGGCGGCCCTGCGGCAGCACGAGGTCGTCAATTGACTGGCGTCCGCCAAGGGACGCTTGAATTGCGTACTGGGCAGGAACATTGGCGCACATGCGCATATCCGCCAGCAGTTTGATCCCGGCAATGTAGTCCTGGGCTTTCCAGTCCGGCCCAGTGATGGCCAGCCAGCCGGAACGATAGCCCGCCACCCGGTAGGCTTTCGAAAGGCCGGAGAACGTCAGACACAGCACGTCTTCCCCGGTCAGCGAGGCCATGTTGATCATCTGCGCATCGCCGTAGGTGATCTTTTCGTAGATTTCATCGGCAAAGATCAGCAGCCCGTGCTTTTCGGCCAGTCCCACGATTTTGGTGAGCGTTTCACGCGAATACACGGCACCGGTCGGGTTGTTCGGGTTGATGACAACAATGCCCTTGGTGCGCGGGGTGATCTTCGCTTCGAGGTCTTCGAGATCCGGGTTCCAGTCGTCTTCTTCAAGACAGCGGTAGTGCACCGGCGTGCCGCCGGACAGGGCAACCGAGGCGGTCCACAGCGGATAGTCGGGGCTGGGCACCAGAATTTCGTCACCGGGATTGCACAGTGCCTGCAGTGACAGTGTGATGAGCTCAGAAACGCCGTTGCCCAAGAACACCTCATCAGAATCGAGGTTCTCAATCCCACGAGTTTCGTAATACTGCACAACCGCACGGCGAGCGGACGGAAGACCCCGTGAGTCTGAATACCCCTGCGCCTCCGGCAGGTGCTTGATCATGTCGACCAGCACCGCATCGGGCGCTTCAAAGCCGAACGGAGCCGGATTGCCGATGTTGAGCTTGAGGATCTTGTGCCCTGCGGCCTCCATTTTCTGGGCCTCTGCCAAAACGGGACCGCGCAGGTCATAGAGCACGTCTTTGAGCTTGTCCGACTGCTTGAACATGGCCGCCTTTCTGCTGTGTGCCTTACACCACAGACTAGGACACCAGGTTCGGGTGAGAGCACGGCCACCGGTCTTCGAAGGCGAGACGGTCCGCGCTGAAAGGGCTGGCGAGCAATAATAGAGGCGCTATGCCGTCGACAGAACTGTATTTCTACATCCTCGACTTAGTGGGCGTTCTCGCGTTCGCCCTGTCGGGGAACCTTCTGGCGTCGCGACAGAACATCGACCTCACCGGCGGAATCGTGCTGGGCATGCTCACCGCCACGGGCGGGGGAATCGCCCGCGACCTCATCCTGTCCACTCGTCCGGCGGCGTTTGAGCACCCTGTCTACCTGCTCATTCCCATAGCGGCAGGTGTCATCGTGTACCTGATCGGCCCGCGCGTCGTGCAGGCAGAACGCGGCATCGTGTTCTTCGACGCCATTGGCCTGGGTGTGTTCGTCGTCATAGGTACTACGAAAGCCCTGCACTACGGCATGCCGATCCTGTCGGCCATTCTGCTAGGACTCATGACCGGCGTGGGCGGTGGAATGCTGCGCGACGTATTCGCCAACCGGGTTCCGGTCGTGTTCCAAAGTTCTGACCTCTACGTCATCCCAGCCGTCGTCGGTGCGGCCGTGACCGCCGGGCTCTACCAGATCGACCTCATCACCTGGTGGGCTGAAGTCGGGGTCATTGCAATGGTGACCGTCTTCCGCCTGCTGTCGCTGCGCTTCGGCTGGAGAGCACCGTCATCAATGCGCAGCTGGTCAGTCCGGCCCATCACCCGCCGCGCACTGGGCAGAACACGTGCGCCGGGCAGAAGAGAGGAACAGGAATGACGCCTCCGGTCGGATGGTGGTCCCAAACCGCTGCGAACCTCGGCATCGAACTGTGGCGGGTGCCGTTCATCATCGGTGCCGCCATCGGCATCTACTTCTTCCTGGCGCTGCTGGTGAGACTCTACGGGGCGCGCTCGCTGTCATCGCTGTACATGACCGACACGATTGCGGTCATCATGCTCGGCTCCGTTGCCGGCCGTGTGATCCTCGGCAATAAGCCCACGCTCGCCACGGGCGTCATAGCGTTGGTGTGCATCCTGACGCTCGCGTCGATTATGCGGTATGCCAACCGCAGGTTCGGTGCGCAGTCGCGCACGGCCCCGCACCCCATCGTCGTCATGGCCAATGGCGAAGTCCTCGAAGACAGGCTCAAGCGGGCCCACTTGGCCCGCGTTGACCTCTATGCCGCGCTGCGCCAGAACGGGATCTTCCAACCGCAGGATGTCCGCGGTGTCATCTTCGAGCAGACCGGCCAGTTCACCGTCATCAAAGCCGGCGAGCAGATCGATCCGGAACTGCTCAAGGGCGTTGCCGGTGCCGAGGAGATCCTGGGGCACGAACCGGGGGACCTCACCGAATAGCACCTGGGGCACAGCCCGGTCGGGACGCAGCTGCGCACAGGGGGACGAGGCGGAAGGCAGACCGCGGGGGCTCTCAGGTTTTGTGAACCCGGCTGTGCGAAGCTGGGCACAAACACTTCGAAGGAAGGAACATCTATGTCCACCATGAGCAGGCGCGATGTATTCAAGGGCGCAGGCGTCATTGGAACTGTGGCAGCCACGGGTGCCGGTCTTGCCGCCTGCTCCAGTCAGGACCTCGGCGAAATCGAACTCAACGCCGCAGATGTTCCCGAAGGCTCGGGCGTCATCAAGGACAACTTCGTCGTGGTGCAGCCGGAAAAGGGCCAGTTCAAAGCGTTCTCCGCGGTGTGCCCGCACCAGGGCTGCCTGGTCAATCAGGTGGACGAAGAGAAGATTGTGTGCCCCTGCCACACATCGCACTTCTCCTCTAAAGACGGCTCTTTCATTTCCGGTGCCGCACAGCAGGGACTGGAAGAAGCTCAGCTGACCCAGGACGGCGACAAGCTGCATGTCTCGGCAAAGTGACGTTTCCAGCCCGGGCGAAGCCCGCGGCTCACAGACAGCGCGCGCATCTGCGCCCGGAGAAAACGAGTTCACCCACTACGGCCGGGTAGCCACGTGGATGATTGCCCGGGGGCTGTGGTCGGTCATCTTCGGAATCGCCGTGGTGTTCTGGCCGCGAGTGCAGGTCGACAGCCCTTTCAACACGGCCGTCGGCGTGCGCACTGCAGCGCTGCTCATTTTGGCCTACATCGTGGTGCAGGGACTCATGCTGCTGGGCCAGGCGGCGAAAACCCCCGCCCTGCGCACCCAGCTGCTGGGGCAGGCCGTTGTGGTCCTGCCCGCGGCAGGCTTTCTGGCCTTCGCGACAGAAGCCGGCGGTGTGCGGGCGGCAATCATGGTGTGGGCGCTGCTGCACGGACTGCTCGAAGCGTGGATCTACGTGCGCGTAAAACACCAGCGGATGTCCACTGATTTCGCAATCGCCGCGGCCGTCCACCTGCTCCTTGCAGTCGCCATGATCTTAGGCTCGAATATGAAAGCACTGTCAGAAATGGGCCTGACCGGTGCTGCCGCAACGATCATCGGGGTGGTCTATGCGGTTGGGGGCTTTACACGCAACAATAGGAAAAACACCGGCGCAATCAGCGAGGATAGGGAATGAGCAACCACGCGCACATCGGTCCCAGCTCAGCCGATGCCCACGGCATCGACGTACAGACGGCTCTGCGAAAACTCGATCCAGAGCTGTTCCGGCTTATCCAGCAGCTGGCCCGTGCCGAACAGCTGCTCGTTGCCACTGACTACGACGGCACCATCGCCCCCATCGTCGATTCACCCGCTCACGCCTACCCGAAAGAAGAATCGGTGCAGGCGCTGCGGGCACTGGCAGAACTTGAGAACACCACCTCGGCAGTGATCTCCGGGCGGTCCCTGCGAGACCTCGCCGCTATGTCGCGACTGCCCCGGGAAGTCCACCTGGTCGGCTCCCACGGCGGCGAAACCGATACGGATTTCGAAGAGTCTCTCTCCCGGTCGGAACAGCACGCGCTGTCGAACCTGCGCCACGGTCTTGCCTCGGTGCACGCGGCCATGCCGACGCTCAATATCGAACCCAAGCCCTCCGGCGCGGCCATTCACCTGCGCGGACTCGAAGGTGCCCAGCGCCGCCAGGCAGAAGACGCCGTGGCACGGCTCGAAGCGCTTTCGGGCGTGCGCTCCGTGCGCGGAAAAGAGGTCGTGGACCTCACTGTCGTCGACTCCACCAAGGGCGATGCCCTGAACAAACTGCGCCGCCGTCTGGGCCAGCCGACCGTGCTCTACATTGGGGATGACGCATCGGACGAACCGGCCTTCGCAACGCTCGGCGAAGCCGACCTCGGCCTGAAAGTCACAGAAGCCGCAGCCGAAAACCGGCACGGCGGCGAAAGCGCGCCCGGCGCAGAAACCGCCGCCCAGTTCCTGCTGAGCGGGCCTTCCGAAGTTGCACTCGTGCTGTCCTCGGTCGTGGCGCTGCGGCGGGCGTGGCTGTTCGGCAAAGAGGCCGTGCCCATTGAGCGCTACACGCTGCTGTCCAACGGAACGACAACCGCGCTGGTCGACCCGACCGCGCAGATCTCGTGGCTGCCGCACCCGCTGCCGCACTCGAACTCCCTGTTCTCCGAAATCCTCGGCAGCGACGACGCAGGCTACTTCTCCGTGGTGCCTGCACGCGAACCGAACGCACTGCCCATCTCGCAGCGCTACCGCGATGCCACACACATTCTCGAAACCCGCTGGCAGCAGGTGTCCGTCACCGACTACCTGGCACCCGTCGCCGAGGCCGACCCAGCCGGTTCGGCAGTGCTGGTGCGCACACTCAAAGGCGAAGGCGAAGCGCTCATCCGCTTTGCACCGCGGCCCGACTACGGCGCCTACCCCGTGCGCCTGAAGCTCACCGACCGCGGTGTGCGCGTACGCGGTGCGACAGAAGCCGTTGAACTTGTCGCACCCGGCGTGCAGTTCAAAGTCATCCAGGACGGCGAATCAGAAACCGCTGTCGCTCGCGTCAAACTCGAAGACAGCGCTCCCGTCGTGTTGGCACTCGTCCTCGGTGCGGCTGAAAACACCGCTGCTGCTGTCCTTGAAGACGAAGCAGCTGTGCGCGCAGCCGCGAAAGAAGCATCGCGCGAATGGGTCGGCAAGCTCAGCCTGCCCGAACAATCGCGCGATCGCGTAGGCCGCTCCGCGCTGACACTGCGCGGACTGTGCCACGCACCCACCGGGGGAATCCTAGCCGCCGCCACCACCTCGCTGCCCGAAGGCATCGGAGGAGTGCGCAACTGGGACTACCGCTACACCTGGCTGCGCGACGGCGCTCTCACCGCTTCCGCGCTCGTGGACCTCGGCTCTGCGGCTGAAGCCCGCGGCTTCCTGGCGTGGCTCGAAACGATCATCGAACAGGCTGCCGAACAGGGTCTGACCGTCGAAGAGCTCCGCCCGCTATACGCGGTCGACGGTTCACCCCTGGTGACCGAAGCTGTTCTCGAACACCTGCCCGGCTATGCCGGTTCGCGGCCCGTGCGCGTGGGCAATGCCGCCGAACACCAGGTTCAGCTGGACGTGTTCGGACCGATTGCCGACCTCATTGTCAGCCTTGCCCGCTTTGACGGCACACTGTCCGATTCGCACTGGTCGCTGCTGGAAGCCCTCGTGCAGGCGGTTGCAAACCGCTGGCACCAAGCCGACCACGGCATTTGGGAAGCCCGGCGCGCCCCCAAGCACAACGTGTACACCAAGGTCATGTGCTGGCAGACGGTCGATCGGGCCCTCGCGGCAGCCGAAGAGTTCGGCCGTCCCGCCGTGGCAGACTGGCAGCAGCTGCGCGAAGACATCAAAAACGACGTCTGCTCCAAAGGATTCAACTCCACGGTCGGTGCGTTCACCGTCGCCTACGGCGAAGAAGACCTCGACTCCGCGTGCCTGTTCGTCGGCCTGTCCGGCATGCTGCCGGCAGATGACGAACGCTTCCGCGCAACTGTCGACGCCGTTGAACGCAGCCTGCGCGAAGGACCCACGGTGTTCCGCTACCGCTACGACGACGGCCTGCCCGGGCTTGAAGGCGGATTCCACATCTGCACGTCGTGGCTGATCGAATCTCTGCAGATGGTCGGCCGGACGGCAGATGCACGCAATCTGTTCAGCCGCATGGAAGCGCTCATCGGGCCCACGGGCATGCTGCCGGAAGAATACGATCCCGTAGCAGAACGGCACCTGGGCAACACACCGCAGGCCTACAGCCACATCGGGCACATCAAGGCGGCACTCGCCCTGAGCGAGTGAGCGTCACGCCGGGGTGCTTGAGGCAGGGGAGCGGCTGTCTCAGCTGGCCAGGGCGCTCTTGCTCCATTTGAGGTCGGATTTCGCACCTCCGGTGTGACCGGTGCCGAAAACCAGGTCCATGCCGAGCAGCTTCGCCTGCCCCTGTGCGATCACCAGGCCTAGGCCCATACCGCCTCCGCCCCCGCTGGAGAAGCGCGCGGGGCCAAGCGTGAGGATGTCGGTGGGATAGCCGGGACCGTTGTCTTCGACGCGCACGGCCCTGTCTGTTGCGGTGACCGTAATCGGGTCGCTGCCGTGCTTGATGGAGTTGATGACCAGGTTGGAGACAATGCGCTCAAAGCGTCGCTGGTCGGTGTTGATGGTGATGTCGGCCAGTGCGAAGTCGGCGTTGATCACGTGCGCGCCGACGGCACCGGATGACCGCAGATTGCTGATGAGCGCATGCAGTGTGGATGCAACGTGCATGGGCTGAATGTCGACGTGTGCGGCCCCGCCCTCTAGCCGGGACACTTCAAGCAGGTCTTCGACAAGATCCTGCAGTCTGCGGGCGCGCTCCTTGACCAGTTCGGCTGGTCGCGAGTCTTCTTCCAGCAGGCTGGCGGCGGTGATCAGCCCGGTCAGAGGTGTGCGCAGTTCGTGTGCCAGGTCGGCTGTGAAGCGCTGTTCGGTATCGATGCGCTCTGACAGCTGTGCGACGGCGGAGTCAACCGCATCGGCGAAGTCGGCGACTTCGTCGTGTCCGGTGGTGATGACATCGCCGATCTTCACCGAGGTGTCGCCTGCGGCTATCTGCCGGGCGACTTCGGCCCCGCGGGTCAGTCGTCCCGAAAGACTCCCGATTGTCAGCGCGCCGATTCCGCCGATCAGCACCGCACCGAAGACTGAGGCGAGGACAATGCTCTTGTTGAAGCGTTCGCGCATCTGTTCGTATTCGGCTGCTGAGTGGTAGACCGACAGCACTTTCTTTTCATCGCCGACGGTGATCGGCATGGCTGCCCACATGACCGGTTCGCCGGTTTCGGGCAGGTGCCCACGCACTGTGACGGTCCGTCCCTGCCGGGCAGATTCGCGCGCCTGTTCGGGAAGGCGGGGGCTGTCGATGCTGCTGTCCATCAGAAGCCGACCTGACTCGGTGTAGATACTGTGAGCCTGTTCGAGTTTCCATTCGGCTTGCCCGCGCAGCAGGGTGTCTTCGGCGCTGCCGGCGGTGTAGCGCACGATCGCGCCGAGCATGAGCGCTGTGAGCACTACGCCGATGACAAGAACAAGAACGAATTTCAGCCGCAGGGACACGGCTCAGCCTGCGAAGCGGTAGCCGTAGCCGCGGACGGTTTCGATCATGCGGGCGCCGATCTTCTTGCGCAGCCGCTGAATGTGCACGTCAACAACGCGTGTATCGCCGGCCCACTCCCAGCCCCACACTGTCATTGCGATCTTTTCGCGTGAGTACACGTGCTTGGGGTCTTCTGTCAGCAGCAGAAGAATGCGCAGTTCGGTGGGGGTGAGGTGGACTTCTGCTCCGTCGACGGTGACCGTCAGCCTGCTGTTGTCGAGTTCGAGAGAGCCCAACTTGGTCGTTGAGCGCGTTTCGGGGCTGCCGGCGGAACCTCCCGGAGTGCCTCGTGACGGATTCGGAAGTCCCGGTGTGGGACCGAGGACTTCCGGAATTGCGCCGGTGCCGAGGATGGGCGCAGTGTCGTTGCGGCTGGCCTCCCACCGTGAGCTTTCGGCAGCGGTCTTCTGCCTGCCCCCGGTGGGGGCGGATGAATCAACGGCATCCTGTCCGACGCGAGTCGAACCGAATCCCATCGCCCCTGTGCCTGCAGTGACGAAACGGCGGACAATTGTGCGGATGCGCGCATTGAGCACCTGCATGTCAAAGGGCTTCGTCAGGTAGTCGTCCGCACCGGCTTCGAGAGCTTGAACGACGTCGATTGGATCGGACCGTGCGGAGATCACAATGATCGGCACGGCTGATTTTTCGCGGATCGCGCGCGTGATGGACGCCCCGTTCATAGTGGGCAGCATGAGGTCGAGGAGCACGGCATCGGCGCCGTGTTCGGCCACGTATTCGTAGCCGTCGCGGCCGTCTGCGAAAGTCGTGACCGTATAGCCGAAGCGCTCCAGGGCCAACTGCGTGGTTTCGCGGATCACTTCGTCGTCTTCGACCAAGACAATGTGCATGCCCACCCCTTTCCGATGGGTATTGTACTGAGTTCTAGCGGACAGACCATCCGCGGATGATCCCGTCGATCGGCTGGGCCTCTTTGCTGACTGGGCGGGGGTCCAACCGGCCGTGTGCAGAAAAACGAGGTGCCGGTCGCGGCTGGCTGACACCGTCGACTTCTGTGTACGTGCCCCGGGCTTTCAGCTGGGGGTCTTCGAGTGCCTGTTCCATGGACCACACGGGTGCAACACAGGCGTCGGTGGGGTCGAAGACTTCCGTCCAGTGCGCCAGCGGGTGCTTGGCAATCGCTTCGGCAATGAGCTGGTGGACTTCGGCGAACTTCCGCGGATCGAAACGGGCCTTCTGCGTCCATTCGGGAAGGTCCAGGTGGGTGCGCAGCTCTTCGAAGAACTGCGGTTCCAGCGGTGCCACGGCAAGATATTGGCCGTCGGAGGTGCGGTAGTAGGAGTACGACGGCTGTGATCCGTCGAGGAAGTTCCGCCCGCGGGCGTCCTGCCACATGCCAGTGTCTTTCAGAGCCCACAGCATGGCGGCAAGACTTGCCGTGCCGTCGACAATTGCGGCGTCGATCACCTGGCCGCGGCCGGTTGAGCTGCGCTCGAACAGGGCCGCGAGGATGCCGGTGACTAAGAACATGGACCCACCGCCGAAGTCGCCCACAAGGTTCAGCGGGGGGATTGGTGCACTGTCAGCGCTGCCGATGAGCGAGGCCATGCCGGTGCGTGCAATGTAGCCCATGTCGTGCCCCGCCCGGTCTGCCAGCGGGCCGTCCTGCCCCCAGCCGGTTATGCGGCCGTAGATCAGGCCGGGATTGCGTTCGAGGACCACGTCCGGCCCTATGCCAAGGCGCTCCATGACTCCGGGACGGAAGCCTTCGATGAGCACATCAGCACGGTCAAGGAGTTCGAGCACGCTTTCGACGGTCGAGGGATCTTTCAGATCG
Organism: Brevibacterium sp. HMSC07C04; assembly: GCF_001815905.1. GTDB lineage: Bacteria > Actinomycetota > Actinomycetes > Actinomycetales > Brevibacteriaceae > Brevibacterium. The sequence continues at coordinate 98,964 of NZ_KV823236.1, forward strand.
GCTTCGACGATCCGGCGGCCGCGTGCTGTCAGGTCTGACTTTGCGGCGCGCCCCGGCCGGTCGATCCGCACAACGTCTGCACCGAGGTCGGCGAGGACCATAGCTGCGTGCGGGCCGGGCCCCAGCCCGGTGAATTCGACGATTTTCAGCCCTGCCAGCGGTCCTGCCGCCTCTGCGGTCTGAGCAGCGCTGCCGCTGCCCGGGCTGTTGCCCGTTGTGCTGTGCTCTGTCATGGTGTCCCTTCCGCGACTGCTTTGTCATCTGGGTCACATATTAAACAGAGGCGCTGACACTGCCGAACAGTGCTTGCCATTCGGACGCGCGTACACTGGACGGCATGGCAAAAGACAAGTCGGTTTCGCAGCGCTCGGGTTCGACCAAGGCTGTGTCCTATAAGGACACGTACACCTTCGGCATCATCACGGCCCTCATCGTGTTCGTGCTGACGATGATCTTCACCCGCGGCTGGCAGTCGTTTGAGCGCTTTGGACTGGTGCTGCTCTACACCGTGATCACGGCGATCGTGGTCACCGGGCTGGCCGCGCTCATGAACTACATCGTGTCGAAGGACAAGACTGAGCACGACCCCGATTCGCCCGTCATGGACTGAATCTCACTCGACACTGACTTTTCGGCGGGGGCTGACTCCCCGCCAGAGGTGTTTGCGGCCTATGTGAAGCGCAGCAGGCGCAGGCTGTTGAGAACAACAAATACCGAACTGAATGCCATTGCGGCACCGGCAATCATCGGGTCCAATTGGCCGGAAGCGGCAATCGGCACGGCCAGCACGTTGTAGATGAACGCCCAGAACAGGTTCTGTTTGATGGTGCGCACCGTCTGGTGTGACAGGCGGATGGCCTGCGGAATCTGCTTGGGGTCGGAGCGCATCAGCGTAATATCCGAGGCCGCAATCGCAACATCGGTTCCCGTGCCCATGGCAACCCCCAGATCCGCTCCGGCCAAAGCCGCAGCGTCATTGACCCCATCGCCGACCATTGCAACTCTGCGTCCGGCATCCTGCAGAGCGCGCACGTGCGCGTATTTGTCTTCGGGCTTCACACCTGCGTGAAGTTCGTCAATGCCGATCGAATCGGCAACAGCCTGCGCGGACACCGGGTTGTCTCCTGTCAGCAGGACTGTGTGCAGTCCCAGCCGGTGCAGCTCATCGACCGTGGTCTTCGCGGCGTCTTTGATCGTGTCGGCAACCCATGCGCGGCCGCGGAACACTCCGTCGACGGCGACTGCCACCTCGGCTGCTGCCGGGTGGTTATCGGCCGCTGGCACCTGGACCCCGCGGGAGGTCAACAATGACGAGGTGCCCAGCAGCACCTCGTGCCCGTTCACCTGGGCCTTGACGCCCCCGCCGGGGATGTTGTCGAAGTCGGTGACCACCGGCTGTTCAGCGGAGCCCGAGCCTTTGGTGCGCGGCGCCTCGGCATCCAGTCGGGCAGCTTCTTCGACAATGGCGCGGGAAATGGGGTGCTCACTTGGTGCTTCGGCGGCTGCGGCAATGAGCAGATCAGCTGAAGAAAGATCGTGGGAGACCACACGCATGCGGCCTTCGGTGAGGGTGCCGGTTTTGTCGAGCACAACCGTGTCGAGGGTGCGCGCAGACTCCATAGCCTGCGGGCCGGACACGAGTATGCCCAGCTGCGAACCCCTGCCGGAAGAAGCCGCCAGCGCAGTCGGCGTGGCCAGGCCCAAAGCGCACGGGCAGGCGATGACAAGCACCGTGACCGCAGCGTGCAGGCCGTCGGTCCAGGCGCTGAACACCAAGCCCCACACCAGCAGCGTGGCCAGGGCGATCACGAGAATTGCGGGGACGAAAACAGCGGAGATCGCATCGGCAATCCGCTGCGCTGCGGGCCTGCCGGTCTGCGCGCGGGCCACCAGGCGCGACATTTCAGCCAGTGTCGTGTCGGCCCCAACGCGGTCGGCGCGGACTGTCAGTGTGCCCGATGTGTTCATCGTCGCACCGGTGACCTTCGAACCGGTGCTGACGTCGACGGGGACGGGTTCGCCGGTGAGCATAGATTCGTCAACTGCCGATGATCCGGTGAGCACAGTTCCGTCCGCGGCAATGGATTCGCCTGGGCGGACTTGGAAAACATCGCCCACGTTCAGGTCTTCAGCGGCAATCAGGCGGGATGTCTGCTGGCCATTGGAACCGGTTTCCAGCAGCAGTGCCTCTTTTGCGCCCAGATTGATGAGTTCGCGCAGGGCCTTCGTCGCGTTTGACTTTGCGCGGTTCTCCAACAGCCGTCCTGCCAGGAGAAACACTGTGACGGCAACTGCGGCTTCGAACCATACGTGACTTCCGGGCGGCAGCGCCCAATGCCCGGCTGCCGCAAGCGTCACCGTCGTCCACAGGGAGTACAGGGTTGCGGTGGTCACGCCCACAGAGATGAGCGTGTCCATGGTCGAAGCACCACCGCGTGCCGCCTTGAAGGCCGCCGAGTGGAAAGGCCACGCACCCCACGTGACAACCGGGAGCGAAAGGGCGGCGATCAGCAGGTGCCAGCCGGGAAAATGCCACGACATGACCATCGAAATCACAATGACGGGCACCCCGAGGATCGCGCTGACAATCAGGCGCTTGCGGTAGCCCTGAGGGTCGGGGTTGGGATCGCGGCCGTCGGTGTCGGTGGTTTGGCTATGTGTGGCCTCCGTTTCCCCGGGCGTTGGCTCCGTGTTGCCTGTCTGGTCAGCTGAGTTTTTGGGCTTGGCGGCGTTTGCGGCCTCAGCTTCTGGGGCTGTTGCCCTGCGCGGGTGCAACAGTGATGCACCGTAGCCGGTCTTTTCGACAACGGAGATCAGTTCGTCGTCGGTGACGTCGGAGCTGACCTCGACGTGTGCCGAATTCAGCGGCAGGTTGACCACCGCCTCGACCCCTTCAAGCCGGTTGAGTTTCTTCTGCACGCGCGACGAGCAGGACGCGCACGTCATCCCCGTGATCGCAAGGTCGACTTCGCGGATCATTTGGCGATGGTGTAGCCGGCTTCATCAATAGCTTCGTTGATGTGAGCCTCGGCCAGGGGGAAGGTGGATTCGATGGTCACGGGAGAGACCCCGCCTTCGACGAGTTCGACGTCAACGGACTGCACCCCGTCGATTGCGCCGAGCTCATCCTTCACCGCGTTGACACAGTGGTTGCAGGTGAGGCCGGAAACGTTGATTGTCGTCGTAGTCATGAGCCCTCCTAAAGTTCGGCGATGCCATGTGAGCCATTGCTGAGGCAATAAGCCCAGGAGCCCACTGCGCTGGCGTGTGCCGCTGCACGTGTAGGCCTACAAGATCAACGAAAACAGCCGCCAGAACATTCCTGAATAAATGCTGAGGGGGGGGGAATCGGAGGGTTGCTAGTTTACAAGTTCTGACGTGTAGGGAAGTGGGAAAGGCTGCCGCATGGGGAAGCACACGGCGATACAGGCTACGCCGACTAAAGAAAGACTTCTGTCACTTGATGTCCTCCGAGGAGTGGCGTTGTGTGGCATCGCATTTGTCAACGTGATTGAGCTGTGGGGCGTGAACCCGCTCGACCCGCGAGATTCGATCGCCTGGACATGGTTGAACATGCTTTTCCACGAGCGGTTCTTCCCGATCTTCTCGCTGCTTTTCGGCATTGGCTTTGCGATGATCGTTCGCTCTGCGCAAAGGAGAGGGCTGCCGGAGTGGAAGGTTCTTCTGCGCCGATTGGTCCCGCTGTTTGTCCTCGGGCTTCTGCACGGCGTACTTCACGACGGAGAAGCCCTGGCGCCCTACGCAGTCATCGGTTTGTTCGTCCTGTGGCCGCTGACGTTTGTGAAGCATGAAAAGCGGGGGATTATCGCCCTTGTTCTCGGTGTCCTCTTGGCCGCCGTAGGTGCCTGGTTTGGCGGTCTGATGCTCGTTCCGGGAATGTTCCTTCTTGGTTTTGCCGCTACCGAATGGTCGGTGCCGCAGAGTCTTGATGCAAATGCGAAGAAGCCCGTCGTGGCGCTCCTGATTCTATTGCCGATCGGTGTTGTTGCCGGCTACATCCAATACCTGGACCGCGCCAAGGCGGGGTACTCTTCGACGTCATCGGTCGTGGGAGTGATCCATGCTGCCCTGTGGATTGCTTTGGTGCTGGTGATCATGCACACTCCGCTGCGCCGTGTAGTGGCGGCAGTCTTCGCTCCTTTGGGGCGTATGGCGCTGACGAACTACATTGGCGCGACCCTCGTCATGGTTGCAGCCAAGCCGTTCCTTGCTCCCCCAGAAGATCAGCTCAATTCTCCTGACAGTGTCTTCTACCAGGCGTGGGCGCTCGTGATTGTGATGCTGTTGCTCCAGTCCGTGATCAGCACGCTGTGGTTGAAGAAATTCAAGCAGGGTCCGTTGGAAAAGGGGTGGCGTTGGCTCACTTGGGGTTCCGCCGGGAAAACTCCTTCTCCGTCTCAGCCTCAGCCGCCGGCAGCACCTACCGCAGATGGGCGCTCGGCTTAGTAAGGGCCTCAGCACAGTTGACGTAAGTTTTGCCGGCTAGGGGAAGATTGCGGCAGGATCGCAGTTTTTGCCGCAATCTTCCCCCCTATTCAGCAGAGATACAGTCCCGCAGCTAGAAATTTCGCGGGGAAAAATACATGAGGCACGGACCCTGTTCACCCGGGGACTTTCCATGAGTCTCGTCGGAGCGTTGTCTGCAGGCGGTATTTTAGGTAGAGTTGCCGCATCAAGACCGGTTCCGCTGCTCTTCGTAGCAGTCCAGGGCCGGTCCTCATTTTTCTTCGGACCTCCGAGGGGCTTACGTGGCGCAGCCGTCGAAAAACTTTAGGTCTCATGGTCAGCAGATCGAACTTCTGCGCTTACGCGGTATGCACATTGAAGATGAGGCGATGGCCCGCCGGGCACTCGAGCGCGTGAACTACTACCGGCTCTCGGGATACTGGTTTCCGTACCGTCAAAGGTCGTCGAATGGCGGCCAACGACTCGACGAGTTCATCGCTGGCACTTCCTTTGAGGAAGTGCTTGCCCTATACGAATTTGATGAGCGGCTGCGGGTTGGCGTTTCGACACCCATCGAACTGGCATTTCGTTCGGCCTTGGGGCACGAGCTTGGACGCATCGACCCCCTGATCCATTTGAAGCCCAACCTGCTGGGCCCTGTTGCCAGAGATCCTGGTCGCTCAGCTGGACCATCTCGGACCTACAAAAAGTGGAAGCGCCGGTTTGACAAGGAACTGTCCCTTTCGCGTGAAGACTTCGTTGTTCATCACAAGGAGAAATACTCGGGGCAACTGCCCATTTGGGCGGCTGTGGAGGTCATCGACTGGGCGGATTCAAGGGGTCGTTGCAACACCTCTGATCAGCAGAGTGGCTCCTGCGGAACACTGGTAGGTTTTCTTCAGTACCGTCACAAGCATCCGAGGGAGGTCGTTCTCTGTGGACTATGACGTTGGAAACTGGCTCTTTCACCTTGGGATGCTGCTTATCGCTGTTCTCACTTGGACCTACTACATCCGCTGCGTGCGGATGAATCCCAGGTCCGAGGAGTGGTATGACGAAGACTGCGACCATTCACAACCTGTCGGTTGGGCTCCCCCGAACCGCGATCTCGCGCTCTACTTGTTTCCGTACTCCACGATGCTCGGGGGCGCTGTCTCAGTCGGGTGGTTGATCAGCCACCTGAACCTTCCCAGGTTCATTGAAATGATCTATCTGGGCCCGCTGACGGCTGCTGTCGTCATCGGATGCATCGGCACTTTAGCAACATTCGGCATTCCGCTGCCGTGGCCCTTTGTGCCCCGCTGGGTCGTCGAAATCCGCAAGACCAAGCGTGCTCGGGCTCGTCAGCGCCGAGAAGCGAAGAGGGCAAACAAGAACAAGTAGGCGCGGCTGGCTGAAACCCCGCTGCAGCCAGCTCCCAGTGAGCCCGCTGCCCTACAGGATTGCCCTCCCTACCTCATCAGCCAAGCGAACGAGGCTTTCCGGCAGTTCCAAGTACCCCGACCCGTCGCTGTTCTCCACAACGAACGGCCGCACCTCGAGCACGTCGCGATCGCCCGCAAGCACCTCGCGAACACCTGCGTGCCCGTGCAGTTCCACAAAAGTGCACAGCTGCGGGGGCATCAGCTGGAGTTCACCAGCAGCGCTCTTCCGCACAGCCTCTGCCGGAGTGATCCACCCGTCGACAGTGGATTCGGCCGACACCCCAAGAACCTCCTGCCCCATAGGACACGCGGCCAGGAAGAACCATGTGTGGAAGCGGCGCGGTTCAACCTCGGGTGTGACCCACACACTCCACGGCGTAAGCCAATCGGTGCGCAGCACTAGCCCGTGCTTGCGCAGAAGATCCGCAAAGGACATCTCTCGCGCATCAACAGCGTCCCGGTCGGCCCGCCACTCATCCGTGTTGAGCGCTGTCAGTTCGCCGCCGTCACTCGCTGTGGCAAGCAGATACCCGGACTCTTCAAAAGTCTCTCGCGCCGCCGCAACCAGCAGCCCCCGCGCCTCATCCGCGGTGACACCCAGCACCTGCGCCCATTCCTCGGGCGTCGGCCCGTGCCAGGCTTCAATATCCGCACTGTCAGCCGCATCGACCTTCCCACCGGGAAACACGGGCCTGCCTCCGAACACCATCGACGACTGGCGCTTCTGCAGGTACACCTCCGGGCCGCGCTCACCATCGCGCAGCAGAATAACGGTGGCCGACGGTCGGGGAGTGTCAGGCTCAGCACCGGCCATACGCTCTTTGATCTTCGCCAGCGACTCTGCTGAGAAGTGAATTCTGGGATCCATGCCCTCACTGTATGGCCCCACCACCAGGCGCGCCACCAGCAGGCCCGCACCCGCCCGACAGAGAAGACCGACCCAGGCGGCACCTCGTGGTTTTCTGCCATACATCACGAGGTGCCTGCCCGGTCCGCCTATAGACTCCAGCTGAGGGCCACTCACCCGGGCCCGGCAGCGGGTGCGGCACGCGGATACAAGGAGCAGATTCATGGGACAGCGGGCAGAAGCAGCGGCACTGCGAGTGGCTCGTCTGTCCCCGCGGCTGTCTGACTATGCGGAGCTGCGCTCCAGCTGGCTGCGCGACATCATGGCAGGCATCACGGTGGGGATTGTTGCGATTCCTTTGGCGCTCGCCTTCGCCATTGCCAGTGGGGCACCGGCGGAAATGGGTCTCATCACCGGGGTTGTGGCAGGTTTTGTTGCGGCGGTCTTCGGCGGTTCCCACGTGCAGGTGTCAGGTCCCACCGGCGCCATGGTCGTCATCCTGCTGCCGATTGCCACGGAATTCGGCTATCAGGCACTGCCGATAGTCGCCATTATGGGCGGGATCCTGGTGATCGCTGCAGCGGTGCTCAAACTGGGGCGCGTGGTCGCATTCATCCCGTGGCCCGTCATTGAGGGCTTCACCCTGGGGATCGCCATCATCATCTTCATGCAGCAGGTGCCCGCCGCTCTGGGTTCGAAACCGGGCGATTCGACCAACGCCATCATTGCGGCCGCCCAATCCTTTGCCCACATCAACATCACCCAAATGCTGTGGTCACTGGCCATGGTCGCTGTCGTGGCCGTCATCATGGTCGGCTCGACCCGCCTGCACGAACGGCTGCCCGGTTCGATCCTGGCAATCATCGCTGTCGCGGTCATTGCTCAGCTGGCCGATGCGCCGCTGGCCGTGATCGGGGAACTGCCCACATCGCTTCCCGCACCGAGTGCCCCAGAAGCCGATCCAGCGCTGCTGCAAGCACTCATCGGCCCCGCGGTCGCCGTTGCAGCCCTGACCGCCATTGAATCGCTGCTGTCGGCTCGCGTGGCCTCTGGCATGACGTCGGCGGGCGCCTATGACGGCGACCGCGAACTGTTGGGACAGGGCCTAGCTGTAGTTCCTCGGGAGGTTGTGAACGGGATTTGA
>NZ_KV823237.1 GCF_001815905.1 Brevibacterium sp. HMSC07C04
AGGCGGCACTGCACTGTGCTGGGGGAGCGGGCTTCGGGAATGCTGCCGAAGCATCGCGTCTGTACCGGGATGCTGCTGCGGGCATCTTCCATCCGCCAGCTCCCGAGGTGTCGCGAGCCGTATTCGCCAACGCTTGGCTGGATGACTGAGCTGGTGTGAATGACAGTGGGCGCTGTGCTGAGGCACAGCGCCCACTGTTTTGTACGGCAAAGTACTTTCTGCGCGCGGTTTATCCCTACTCGCGTGGGGATCACGGCCGAGCGTCCCTGCCAGTACACCGACAACCCGGCTCATCCCCACCTGCGTGGGGAACACCGCCGGTACGTTCGGAGTTGACCAGCTCATCCACAACCCAGGCCACGGACAGCTCTGGTATCCAGAAGCCGACTGAGGCGTCAGCGGTTCTCGAAGTAGAACTGCTGATCGGAGACAGCAGGAGGCCGCTCGACCAAGCTGTTCCCACCGCCGCTCAGCGGCCGCCTGAGATCACCGACTCCGATCTGGAACAGGTCTTCGCCGCCGATCGTCGCGGCAAAGACCTGTTCCGTACCAGACGCAATGTCAGCGTCCGATGTGATTTCCCATATCCCTGCCGGGTCGGACCCTTCGTCAGGGGTGTTCTCACCAATGAATCGGACGGACGTGGGCAGCGGATCCTCGCAGACCCTTGTCGTACTAGCTTCTGGAACCTCGCTGGGCCGGATGGAGAAGTCCTCAAGATCCTCAGCCTGCAACGGGCCCTTGCTGTCCTGAGGGTCGCGCACAACGATGAGAAGCAGCTTGTGCGGGTCCATGCCCTCATCTCCGGAATGTGCGCTCTCATTCAAGCCATATCCGATGTTTTCCCAGTCGGGCTCCTCCGCGAAGACCGGGATCACCTGGTGTGCGACAGGTCCCAGTGATGTCTGCATCGGGAAGGATTTGTCGCGATCACCTGCAAAATATGGGCAGCCCTCCTGCGGAGTCCTCTGGGGTGGCACCGATGGTGTGGGGCGGGAGTATGTCCGCTCCTCGGTGGAGTCGGGACCTCCGATAGGCGGCCCGTTCGGCTCTGGAGTACAACCGACCAGCAGCGCGACTGAGCAAACAGCCCCTGCGATTCTCAGCGTGGTGGCGGGAAGGCGCATAGGCCAATTCTATCTGTCGTTCAAAACTCTCCAGATCAAGCCACCCGATAACCTTCCCCATCCATAGGGGACCCAGAGCTGTCTCGCCCACCGTCCGCCCGTGCGGTATGCGCTCAGTCACGGAGTTGTGCCACGCCACACGGAACCCGTCGAATCTCCCTTGTCCCATCGCTGTGATGGCTCCACTCCCAAGGCACGTGATCGTCAGCGCTCTCGTGCGGATTGTGCGACCACACCACCGCACGGGCTTCTCTCCACTCCTCCGCACTCCCCCACGCGGGTACAACCTCAGGGCACCTATGCCCCTCCCGCCAGTGTCGCGCCACCGTACTCTTGGGAACGCTCAGAGCTGCCGCCGTTTCACGCACCGATAGTCCGGCCTCCCGTGCGTCGTAAATCGCCGTGTGCAGCGTGTCTGCCTCCAGCGCTGCGGCCACACTCGCACGCTCCCGAGCCTTACGGAACGCCTCCGCTGAGCTGATGAACTCCTGCTTCATGCCGATCTTCCTCCGTCTGTCCCACCGTGGGACACTACCGCAACTGTCCCACGGCGGGACGGGCGTAGTCAATGCTGTCGCGCCTGTCAGAGGAGGTATGACTCCCACCCAGATGTGTCCCAAGAGTGGCCGCTGGATCAGAAGAGCGTGGCTGTTATTGGTAATGGGAACGTGGCGTTGGACGTGGCGCGCATGCTGGCTAAACAAGCAGATGACTTGTTGACCACCGAGATTCCGGACCACGTGTACCAAGGGCTGAAGAAGTCCCAGGTGACCGATGTTCACGTGTTTGGACGTCGTGGGCCTGCCCAGGCCAAGTTCACGCCGCTGGAAATCCGTGAACTGGGTCAGGTCAAGGATGTCGACATTATTGTGTATCCGGAGGACTTTGAGTTCGACGAAGGGTCAATGAAGTCGATCAAGGAGTCTAACCAGGTCAAGCAGGTGACAAAGACGCTCACCGACTTCACGATCCGTGAGCCAACTGGAGCTAAGCGTCGCCTGCACTTGCACTTCTTGCACTCGCCTGTGTCGATTCTGGGTGACGAAGAAACTGGAGTCACTGGCCTGCGTACCGAGCGTCAGGAGTTGGATGGCACCGGCAACGTTACCGGGACCGGTGAGTTCCACGACTGGGACGTGACCGCTATCTACCGGGCGGTTGGGTACTTTGGAACGCCTCTGCCACAGCTTCCGTTTGATGCCCGTAAGGGTGTGATCACCAACGTTGAAGGTCGTGTGGTGGACGGCGAGCGCCAGATGACAGCGAATGAAGCCCCGGTTATCCCTGGCGTGTACGTCACGGGGTGGATCAAACGTGGCCCGGTAGGGCTCATTGGTCACACCAAGGGTGATGCGCTGGAGACGATTGGGCACGTGATCACCGACTTTGTCGAAGGGAAACTGCCGGAGCCAGACAACGCGGATGAGAGTGCGATTGTTGAGCTGCTGAAGAGCCGGGGAGTGGACTTCATCGACTGGGAAGGTATCCACCGACTTGAGGCGGCGGAGCGCGCATTCGGTGCCCCGCACGGCCGCGAACGTATCAAGGTAGCTACTCGTGAAGGCATGCTCGCGGCCGCCCGTGAAGCAGTGTCGAACGAGGAGTAGTTTGCGAGGTTAGCCGGCTTAGAGGGCTTTAGAAACGTCGATGCTTAGGCCACCGTCAGGGCAAATATCCACACGAGAGTGCACTTGGTAGACATCTCTGAGCATCGGGGGTGTGATGACATCGTGGCCCGGTCCTTCTGAGTGAACCGATCCTTGATGAAGCACTACCACGTTGTCGGCGAAGCGGGCAGCATGGCTTAAATCGTGGATTGCGACGATCACGACGGCAGGTTGCTCTCGTGCGAAAGTCAGTACGTGGTCGAGCAAGACGAGTTGATTTCGCAAGTCGAGCGCACTGCTTGGCTCGTCAAGCAAGAGAACGGAAGGTTTTCTCACGACAGCTTGGGCAAGGCTAACTAGTTGTCGCTGGCCACCAGAAAGTTGGTCCATTGCACGGTTGGCAAATTCAACTAGGCCTAAACGTTCAATGACCTCCTGAACGCGACAACGCGCAGAACGAGTAACGCGAAGATGCCCAATACCGGATTTTCCTTGTTGGTGCGCAACTAAAACGGATTCAAAAACTGACAGCGACGATGGAGGGGGCGGATCTTGTGGAAGGTACAAGATCTCTTCCGGATGTGCGGGACGGTAGTTCTTTTCCAAACCTGCCACACATCGTAAGAACGTCGACTTTCCTGCGCCGTTGGGCCCAACAACAGCCGTGACAGATCCGAGCTGACATGGTTTGATGCTGACGTTGTGAAGAATCTGAGTCTTTCCGCGTCTGCACGAAACGTTTTGGATCGTAAGTTCATTCATGACCAAACCTTTCTTCTTCGGCTCAAAATCAAGGTGAGAAAGACGGGTACACCTACAACGGCTGTAATGATTCCCACGGGTAGAATTACTCCGGGCTGAATGATTTTTGCCACCATCGATGCAGAGGTAAGAAGCAATGCGCCAGTCATGGTTGAAGCAGGCAAGAAGAATCGCTGATCTTCGCCTACCAAAGTCCGGGCTATATGAGGGCCAATCAACCCGATAAAACCAATTGTTCCGGCCATAGATACTGCGGTCGCAGCTAATAACGAAGCTACTAGTAGGGCCTGCGAGCGTGTGCGTTCTACAGGTATGCCCATCGAGCGGGCGCGATCGTCTCCCATTCGGAAGGCGGTCAGTGTCCACGCCTTTGAGACAAAAAAGAATCCCCCAATCGTCAGCATGACTCCCATGAGTGCGATTTGTGGCCATGTCGCACGGGTCAAGCTGCCAAGCGTCCAAAAGACTACCTGCTCAAGTTCCACAACGGATGCCATGTACTGCATGAGGGCCAGGAGTGCGTCAAAAAAGAACACGATGGCGATTCCCACAAGAATCATGCTTTCGGCGCTCGGGCCGCGTAGTTTTGCGATTCCCAGGATGATGCCATAGCCAATAATGGCGAATACCCAAGCGGATCCTGCGACGCCCAGGACTGACCCAAGTGCGGTAGAACCGAATCCCGTGACTACCGCCAATGATGCGCCAAAACTTGCCGCCGAGGCGATGCCGAGTGTGTACGGCTCTGCCAGGGGGTTTCCTAAGGTTGTTTGCATCTGTGCTCCGGACATCGCCAAGGCGGCGCCGCAGGTTATTGCTGTTGCGGTCATGGGCAAGCGCACATCCCAAACGATTTGGGTATCGATTTTTTCGCTGGTCGCTGGACTTATAAGCGCATGGAAAAATGCCTCGGCGGGCATTGGGGCACCCCCAATCCAAGCATCTGCAAATCCCGCAACAATAAGAAGTGTGGCAAGCAGACCGAGGACGCCCAAGCGTCGTTGTGTAGAGCGAATATGAGCATGTACCGAAGCGCCCTGTTCAGCTGATGTTCTGTTATGAAGAATCACGGTAGACCTGTCCAGAACGTTCCGTTTGCATCAACGGGGAGAAAACGTGTGTGTAGCTCTTGGAAGTCTCGTTCGGGCTCTAGGTCCGCGAACTCGCGTGGATGAATTGCTTGTGCAAACCATTCGACGGCAAGGAAGTTGTATGGGGAGTCGTAGAAGTGATGCCACGCAACATACGCGCGCTTGCTTTTCACCGCTTGAACTTGGTTGATGACAGTCTGCTTTTCAAGTACCTTTTTCCACTCTTGGGCTACGCTCTTCGGGTCTGCTGAATATCCGAGAGGAACATACGTGCCCGGCTTTGCGGGGCTTGACTCGCTTGACCAGTTTGCTCCTGTTGCAATGACGACATCGGGTGCCGCTTTTGCTACTGCTTCTGGCGAAAGGGTGCCCTGTTGGCTACTGAGCAGGTTGTCACCTAGATTCGTGCCTCCTGCTGCCGTGACAATTTTTGCGAGGTTAGACTCTTTAAAAGTTTGGCAACAGTCAAAGTAGCCTGGGGCGCGCCATAGAAAAACGCGTTGTTCCTGAGGCTTTGTGCGTTCCAACGTGTCGGTGACATTCTTGATTTTGCTTTCGTAGAACTTGACGAATTCTTCAGCGCGCTGTTGCTGTCCAAACAGTTGACCCATGATCCGGATACTTGGCACGGTGTTCTTGATTGGTTCAACAAAGTAGTCAATGACGACGGTTGGGATTCCAGCCTTTTCAAAACCGCTGATGATGCCTGCTTCTTCAGCGGCTTTAAAGCTTGAAGCGCTGATTACGAAAACTTGCGGTCGGGTTTGCAGTGCTTGCTCAAGTGAAAATGAGTTGTCCCAGATTTCGCCTGTCGTCTGTATCTCTTTGAGCTTTGGAAACTTTTCGGCGTATGCGTGGTAGGTGTCGGGGTCATTCTCAAGCAGATCATTGGGCCAAGCGACGATCTTGTCGAGAGGATTGTCCGGGTTAAGGATGGCCGTGGTGTACAACTCTCGCTGCCCACCAAGCAGAATCCGGTCCGGATTCTTAGGTAGTTCGACGGTTCGACCAAGCGCGTCGGTCAGTGTTTGGGTGCCGGTAGCGGAATCGGCCGATTTCTGTGGTGAGCAGGCCGTGAGGGTAAGAACGAGGGCCACAATGGTGGCGATGATGGTCCTAATGGACGAGTGTTTTGATTGTGTCATGGTGATCATGCCTCGGTTGGTTGGAATAAGGGTGTTGCGGGCGTGCGCCAGCGAAGGTGGCGCAGACGTGTGGGTGAGAATGCCGAGATGTCGGTCTCAGTTGAGCTATCCAAAGCAAGGAGAGCGCCAAGTTCGCCGATAGCGGGTGCATACTTGAACCCTTGTCCGCCGAACCCTGCCAGAACCGTGATGTTCGGGTAGTTCTGTGCGGGGCCGATGATGAATTGGCCGTCGGGTGTTCGTGCATTCATGCATGGATGCCCCGAAGTCTGTGCATCTGCGAGTTCTGGAATAGCTTGGGCACATGCCTCGATCACAGGGGCGATATCGGAGGGGCGAGCAGGTGTCCAGTTGTGTTCGACCTCGGCGAGCCACGGTTTTTGGGCGTTTTTTACGCCGATCTTGACTCCCCGTCCGTCAACGTCAGGAATTCCCCAGAGGTTGATCTGACGGCTGTCGCGGATAAAGAGCGGAAAGCGTTGTGGGCCGTAATCATGTGTATGGTCGGCCGATGTGCGGAAGTGAACTGGGACAGTTCGTTGTACCCGGATCGGTATGTGTTCGTCTGGGAGGAGCTGTGTGCTCCATGCGCCCGCGGCTACGATGACGCGGCGAGCAGTAATGGTGTGGGTTGACGTGCTGATAACGCAGTGAGATTTCCGTGCAGCGAGAGAAGTGACGTGTGCGTCGGTTAACAATGTGGCGCCTGCATGCGTAGCAGATTCAACGGCGGCCCGAATGCTGTGCTCGGGATGAAGCACGCAGGCGTTCGGTTCAAACAGGCCGCAGTCGTCTGAAAAGAGCGCATGTTGGGGGAATCTCGCGCGTAATTCTTCGCGACTGAGTAACTCCACTTCTGCTCCGCCCGCTTGGGCAGCCCGTTGAGCGTCATTCAGAAAGTCGCTATCGGTAGCACCGATGGTTAAGCCTCCAGCCTGAACGCGCAACTGTGAGGTGGATGATTTATCGAGCTCGTCCCACAACTCGAGTGCGCGACTTGCGAGAGGAACATAGTGGGACCCTTCGAATACAGTGCGTCGGAAAATTCGTGATCCTCCGTGAGAAGATCCCCTGTCATGGCCCGGTTTGAACCTCTCGATTCCAACGATGGAATCGTGCGGTGCTAAGCGAGTAATCTGCCACAGCGCCATGGATCCCATCGCGCCAAGCCCTACTACGGCGATATCGAAATCAGTTGCGACCATTTATGGCCAAGGCCCTTCCTGTTTTCCTGTCGTTCATGGAGAACAACCAATGCTTAACTTAGCTTAGGCTAACCTAACTCATTGAGAATGGGAAGTGATCCCTCGAGCGGAAGTTGAATGGTCGATATCGATTCCGTCAATCACATTGCGCGCGACGCGAAAGGGAACAAATCACGGCAGACAGCGTTGATTGAAGTATCAACTATGTGCGTGATGGAGGTGCCATGGAGTTCGGGCTGTTTTCAGTAAGTGACGTGACCCGTGACCCCGTTTCGGGAGAAACCCCAAGCGAAGGGGCGCGGATTCGCAACCTGGTCACACAGGCGGTTTTTTCGGAAGAAGCCGGTTTCGACGTCTACGCGATCGGTGAACACCACAATCCGCCGTTCGTGTCGTCAAGCCCAACCACGCTGTTGGCCACGATCGCTGCGAAGACAACGCGCTTGAAGGTCTCTACGTCAACAACTCTGATCACCACCAATGACCCGGTGAAAATCGCTGAAGATTACGCCATGCTCCAGCACCTGAGTGACGGGCGCATGGACCTCATGCTGGGACGCGGAAACACGGCGCCGGTATACCCGTGGTTCGGACAAGACATTCGCCAAGGGTTGCCGCTGGCCCTAGAGAACTACAACCTGCTCCACCGCCTGTGGCGCGAAGACGTGGTTGACTTTGAAGGGTCATTCCGCACGCCTCTTAACGGATTCACCTCAACACCTCGGCCCCTGCACGGCGTGCCACCGTTTGTGTGGCACGGGTCGGTTCGTGCGTGACCGCCGGTGTGCCGTATCTGACGTGGGTGCGCTGGGCCG
>NZ_KV823238.1:0-72849 GCF_001815905.1 Brevibacterium sp. HMSC07C04
CCGCGTTCACAACCTCACGGGGAAGTACACCTAGCCGGGGTCGCCTCCGGTTTTTTCGGCGGCATGCCCGCCACCGGTGCAATTGCCCGCACCGCCGTCAACGTCCGCGCAGGAGCGCGCACCCGCCTGGCAGCTGTGGTGCACGCGCTGTTCCTTGCCGGGGTCGTCTACCTGGCCTCCGGGCTCGTCAGCCAGATCCCGATGGTTGCCCTGGCCGGTGTTCTGCTGGTCACCTCGGTGAACATGGTCGATTATCACAACGTCGGCAGAATCCTTCGCACCAGCAGGCAGGACGCGTTCATCTTTGCGCTCACAGCACTCATCACGGTGTCCTTCGACCTGATCTTCGCGGTGCTCATCGGCATCGCGGTCACCGCCGTCTTCGCACTGCGGGCCCTGTCGAAAACCGCCGCGGTCGAACACGAAGAGATCCCCGAACCCCACCAGCCGGAAGACAAGCACATTGCGATCGTCCGCTTTGACGGGGCACTGTACTTCGGCATCGGCGATCGCATTCTCACTGCCGTCGAGGCCATTGAGGGCATTAACGATGTTGACGTCGTCATCCTCAAACTGTCCCAATTGAGGTTTATGGACTCTTCCGGCGCCCGAGTACTTGCCGAACTCATCAAGGTCTTCGGTCGGCGCAAGATCACAGTCATCGTCAAAGGCCTGCAGGCACAGCACGAGCACCTGGCGAGCTCGACCGGAGTCCTGTCATCGCTTGCCGAAGATGACTACGTCATAGCCTCACTGCCAGACGCAGTTGCCCAGGCCCGCGAAATCGTCGCGGCGAAGCGTGGCTGACTTTCAGCACCGAAGCTATATTGAGACAACTGGATCTCGGCGGCGAAGGAATGCCGGGACCGCTGGGAAGCGCGGAATCGGGGCATGGCCCCCGGCGCGGAAAGGAAAATACAATGCGTGATTCGAGCGGAGAACGCGGCAGTGCCCTGTGGCTTGCGGCAGGCGCCCTGTTTGTCATCGCGGCATGCATCAACGGATTCAGTGACGGGCTCCTCGACGTCCTCCCGTACACGTATGCGCTCATCGGAACCGCCGTTTTCGCAGCGGCAGGCATCCTCGTGGTCCTAGCTGCACCCGGAGAGCAAATCGGAATCTTCCTGCGAAACAACCGTATGGTCATGTATTTGGGACTGCCCCCGATTGTCTGCAGCATCCTCGTGCTGCTTGAAGCGAACATGGTCAGTCCTCCGATGGAGGAAACTCCGGGCTACCTCATGCTGTTCGCCCTGCCCGAGCTCATTGTGGTGGCAGCGATCTGCCTGGCATCAGCTTCTCCCCCAGACGTGTCTGCCGCCGCCACCGACAGTGCCGCGACCGACAGTCCGCTGACCGTCGACACCGAGCAAAGATCGCCCGCCTCGACGTGGATCATGTGCGCGGTCCTCTATGCTGCAGTGCTTGCCGTGAGCGTCGGCGGGACCTTCCTCGAAGGAATGCTCGCCAACAATGTGGCTTTCCCGGCTTCCCGGATTCTAGTGCTGTTGCTTCTGACCGGGGCGCTCACGTGCGCCCTGCGCGCTGATGCACTGATCAGCTTGGCGCAGCAGCAGAAACTGTTTGTCCCGCTGATGGTGCTGTCAATGCCGACGCTCATGGCGGTCTTCTCCCTGGCCATTACAAACTATGGCGGCTATGGCGAGCTCTACGACTTCACCTACCTCGACGTGATCCTCGAGTTCATCGGCGCGCTCGGGCTGCTCGCGTCCATCGTCCTAGTCTCTCTCGGTGCGTGGCGCTCGAGGAAGGCGTAGACCTCGGTGCGGTCAACACCGGGGAACACCCCCGGTGGGACCGCGGCAAGGAGTGATGCGTGGGTGCGGGCGGACGGCCACGAGGCGTCTTCCCACTTGGCACTGAGCTCTTGCGGCGGCTGCGAACAGCAGCTGGGGTCCGGGCACTTCGATGTTGACCGGTGCGGGGTTCCCTGGCCCGTGAACCACTTCACGTGGGCGAAGGGCACACCGACACTGATGGAGAACTCCCCGCCGGGCAGCACCCGAGCTGTGCACCAGAAGGTCCCTTCCGGGGTGTCCGTGTACTGGAAGTACGGGCTGAACCGGTCTTCAACCCGGTACACGGCACGCGATGTGAATCGCTTGCACGCAAACTGCCCTTCCACAGAGCCCAGGGGATCCTGGGGGAAGGGCAGTCCGTCATTGGAGTACGCCTTGTGAATGGTTCCCGTCTTGGCGACCTTCATGAAGTGCACCGGCAGGTCGAGGTGCCGGGTGGCGAGGTTCGTGAACCTGTGCGCGGCCGTTTCGTAGGACACCGAGAAACGGTCGCGCAGCTCCTCAATAGAAATACTCCGGTTTTTCTTGTCGTTCTGCAGCTGTTCGACAGCAGATTTTTCCGGCACGAGCAGAGCTGCGGCCAGATAGTTGACTTCTACGCGCTGGCGGAGGAAATCCTGGAAGCTTTTCGGCGGAGTGTGGCCGAGCACGTGTGAGGCCAGGGCCGTGAGCACGTGAGAGCGCGGATCGCCCAGTGCCTGTGAATCGTTCGACAGGTACAGCCGCTTATTGCGCGTATCCGATACCGAGCGCGTGGAGTCCGGAAGGTCCGGCACGTAGTGCAGGGAATAGCCCAGGTGGTTGGCGATTGCGGCTGTCTGTGCCTGTGACAGGGGGCCGTCGCCCGACCCAATGGCGCTAAGCAGCTGTGCCGCTGCAGCTTCGATGTCCGGGAAGTAGTTGTCCTGGGCGCGCATTTCTTCGCGCAGCACTCGGTTGGCCCGGCGCGCCTCCTCCGGTGTTGCGGCCCGCTGTTCAAGGACTGTCGCCAGGGCCCGCTGCAGTGAGGCAATCGCCTGGAGTTCGTCATTGCCCAATGACTTCGCTCGGACCGTCGGCAGGCCCAGGACGGAGTACAGCGAAGAGTTCTGGCGGCGCTCAACTTCGAGTTCCAGCGCAGCACGCGGATCGGCCGGGGTGGGGTTGAGGAGGTCGTCAACCGAAACGTCCAGCGCATTTGCCAGTGCCCCGAGCATGTCGAGGCTGGGCGCTCGCTTGCCGGTTTCAAAGGCGGAGATCTGCGATGCCGCCCGGCTCACGAGCGCACCCAGTTCCGCCATGGTCATCCCGGCCCGTCTGCGGTAGTGGCGCAGGTTCAGGCCAATCGACAGGGCATCTGCTTCCGCCTGATGCGCGCCTGCTTGAGAGCCTGCCGCAGGCGGTTTATGAGCGTTCGAGGGAGGAAAGCTGCTGTGATGTGGGCTCGTCATGGGGCAATTATGGCACTCGCATCAGCAGAAGCGCGAAAATTCTGCAGAGCAGAAAAACGGAGAAAATTCTTCTGAAAAACTCTTTTGGAGGCGTGCGTCACAGAGAAAGATAGAACCCAACACCGGAACCCGGCAGCGCATAGCCTTCCAGCAATCGCTTCCTCCGGTGCAACGGCTCAAACGGCTCACAAAGGAGAAACCATGACTGACCTGCACAACGCTTCGGCAATCCAGAAGGACTGGGACGAAAACCCCCGCTGGAAGGGCATCGACCGCGACTACACCGCGGAAGACGTCGTCAAGCTCCGCGGCTCGCTCATCGAAGAGCACACTCTTGCCCGTCACGGTGCCGAACGCCTGTGGGAACTGGTCAACACCGAAGACTTCGTCAACGCCCTCGGCGCGCTGACCGGCAACCAGGCCGTTCAGCAGGTCAAGGCCGGGCTCAAGGCCATCTACCTGTCCGGTTGGCAGGTGGCGGCAGACGCGAACCTCGCCGGTCAGACCTACCCCGACCAGTCGGTGTACCCGGCCAACTCGGTTCCCGCTGTTGTGCGCCGCATCAACAACGCCCTCATGCGCGCCGACCAGATCGAAGTCGCCGACGGCAAGAAGACCGTCGATGACTGGTTCGCCCCGATCGTGGCTGACGCAGAAGCAGGCTTCGGCGGCACCCTCAACGTGTACGAACTCATGCGCGGCATGATCAACGCCGGTGCTGCCGGTGTCCACTGGGAAGACCAGCTGGGCTCGGAGAAGAAGTGTGGCCACCTGGGCGGCAAGGTGCTCATCCCGACCGCGCAGCACATCCGCACCCTCAACACGGCCCGCCTGGCAGCCGATGTCGAGAACGTCCCGTCGCTAATCATCGCCCGCACCGACGCCGAGGCTGCAACGCTCATCACCTCGGATGTCGATGAGCGCGACCAGCCCTACATCACGGGTGAGCGCACCGCGGAGGGCTTCTACCGGGTCAAGAACGGCATCGAGCCCTGCATTGCCCGCGCCAAGGCATTCGCCCCGTACGCCGACATGATCTGGATGGAGACCTCGACGCCAGACCTCGAAGTCGCCAAGCAGTTCGCCGAAGCGGTCAAGGCCGAATACCCCGACCAGCTGCTGTCCTACAACTGCTCGCCGTCGTTCAACTGGAAGAAGCACCTGGACGACGACACGATCGCCAAGTTCCAGCGCGAACTGGGCGCTATGGGCTACAAGTTCCAGTTCATCACCCTGGCTGGCTTCCACGCGCTCAACTACTCCATGTTTGATCTGGCTCACGGCTACGCCCGCGAACAGATGAAGGCCTACGTCGACCTGCAGGAACGTGAATTCGGTTCGGAAGACCGCGGCTACACCGCAACCCGCCACCAGCGCGAGGTCGGTGTGGACTACTTCGACCAGGTTGCCAACATCATCAACCCGCAGTCCTCGACGACCGCAATGAAGGGCTCCACCGAGTCCGCCCAGTTCTGACCAAAGAGTCAGAAGAACCCAGAGCACGTCGGCTCTGGCCGTCAAGTCGGAGCCGACGTCAACCCAGAAAAGGAAAACACCGTGTCTCGCATGATTGTCCGCGGAACCCAGCAGCCCGAGTTCGGCAGAGTGCTCTCCACTTCCGCGCTTGAGTTCGCTGCGGCTCTGCACAGCGAGTTCGAGACCGAACTGCGCACAGTGCTGCACAGTCGGCAGGTCTCCCGTTCTGGTTCGGACGTGGGCCGCCTGCCGGCTTCGGGGCAGTCCGCCGAAGCCGAGCGCACGATGCCGGGCTTCCGCGTTGTCGGTGCTGGTCAGGACGTCTGTTCCTCCGCAGACTCCGCGACTGGCACTGCCGACGCGGGAAGCCCGCACGCGGTCGGCACCGCGGATGGCACCAGCAACACCGCGGGGTTTGTCGAGGTGGTTGCTCCTGCTCTGGGTCAGCAGATTTCCGACGCTCTGCGTTCGGGAGCACAGCTGTGGGTGGCTGACTTCCACACCGGGTTGAGCCACCGGTGGAAGAACGTCGTCATCGCTCAGCAGAACCTGAGGGCCGTTGTGCGGGGAGAGGCTTTTGCGCTCGATCCGCACAACGGTCACCGGGTCAGCATCCGCACTCGGCACATGCCGTTGGTGAGCATCCGTCCGCGTGACCTTCACGCCCGCGAAGCCGACCTGGTGTGGGAATCCGACTCCGGGCGGCGGGTGCGCTCGGTTGCCGGTCTTGTCGACTTCGGCCTGTTCTTCTTCCACAATGCGGCCGGTCTGCACAAGCGCGGTGAGCACCTGCGGGTACACCTGCCGGGCATTGAAACAGCAGCTGAGGCCGCCTTGTGGAACAGCGTCTTCGCTTTCGCGGAAGACCGCATGGGGTTTGAACGCGGTTTTATCCGCGCGACCGTCCAGGTGGACACCTTCGGCGGTGCTTCCTTCCTTGAGGACATTCTGTTCGCCCTGCGGGAGCACTGCGAAACCGTCACCACGGGTGTGCGCGCCTACATGTCTTCGCTCATCTCCGCTGCTCGCGACTACTCGGACATTTCGTTCGACGACTGGACGACGCTCGACTTCGACGAACCCTCCGTGACCGCACTGCTTGACCGCGCGGCGGCACTGAGCGCTGAGCACGGTGCCCTGTTCAGCGCCGAGTTCGATTCCACGCGGCCGGAGATGACGCGCATCCGCGTGGGCGAACCCGCCCTGGTTGACGATGCCCGCGAACTGCTGGAGACCACACGCGAACTGGTGGACGCCGGCACCACCAGGTCGACTGCCGACCCGGGCCGCCGCGCCCTCATTGTGGGCGCACGCACCCCGAACATCAGCATCGACGATGTTCACGCCAACATCCGCCGTGTGCTCGGCTACACCGACACCTACCTGTCGGGGCTGGGGGAGTACCGCGAAGACGGTCGGATGATCGGCACCGCCGCGGCGGAACTGTCGCACAGCCAGCTGTGGCAGTGGCTGCGCAACAGCGTGGAGCTCACCGACGGCCGCACTTTCGACACCGCTGTGTTCACGCGTGCTGTCGCAGAAGAACTCGCGATTGTGCCGCTGCACGCCGCCGACTACTTCCACGAAATCGCCGACATGCTGCGCGAAACCGTTGACCACCCCGACTTCACGGAGTCTTTCGTTCGGCTGGCCTACGACCGCTTCCTCGTAGAGCGAGCCGCACGTCGGGCCTCGTGATCCGGTTCCCGCACACGGAACTGAAGCACACACAAAGCGCACACAGAAAAACTGGCGAGGTGCCGCTCCTGGTGAGCGGCACCTCGTCAGTTTCTGCTCGGGTCAGCAGGGGTGTGGGTGGAACGGTCAGCCGTTCTTCAGTGCACTCCAGCGTTCGGCGTGGTCGGCGGCAAGCTGGCGGGCCCGGCCGATATACGTCTGGGGGCGCAGCTCTTTCAGGCGCTTGGCGTCGTCTTCCGGCAGGCCCAGGCCCTCAGTGAATTCCTGCAGCTCCGCCTGGCCGATCCGGTGGCCGCGCGTGAGGTCCTTGAGCTTTTCGTAGGGGTTGTCCATGCCGGGAACGCCGCGCAGATAGGCCGCGCGCATGACCGACTGGACGGCCTCGCCGAGCACTTCCCAGTTGCCTTCGAGGTCAGCGTCGAGGGCGTCGCGGTTGATGTCGAGCATTTTCAGGCCCTTGACTAGGTTGTTCATCGCCAGAATCGAGTGGCCGAACGCCACGCCGATGTTGCGCTGCATTGTCGAGTCCGTCAGGTCGCGCTGCAGGCGGCTGGTGACAAGCGTGTCGGCAAGGGTGTTCAGCAGAGCGCACGACACTTCGAGGTTCGCTTCGGCATTTTCAAAGCGGATGGGGTTGACCTTGTGCGGCATGGTCGAAGAGCCGGTGGCGCCCTCAACGGGGATCTGCTTGAAGTAGTTCATCGAAATGTAGGTCCAGAAGTCCGTCGCCAGGTTGTGGGCGATCCGGTTGAACCTGTCGATGTCGGAGTACAGCTCCGCCTGGAAGTCATGCGATTCGATCTGCGTGGTCAGTGGGTTGAACGTCAGCCCCAGACGGTCTTCCACAAAGCTGCGGGCAATCTCCGGCCAGTCAGCACCGGGAACCGCGACAGAGTGGGCGGCGTAGGTGCCGGTCGCACCGTTGATCTTGCCCAGGTAGACGGTGTCTTTGATCCGCTTGAACTGGCGGGCCAGACGGTGCGCGGTCACCGCGATTTCCTTGCCCATGGTGGTCGGCGTGGCCGGCTGACCGTGCGTGTGGGCGAGCATGGGAACCTCGGCGAGCTCCTGGGCCATGGCCGTCAGCTGATCGATGAGCGCTTCGGCCCGCGGCAGCCACTGGTTTTCAACCGCGCCCTTGAGCCCCAGGGCGTAGGACAGGTTGTTGATGTCTTCGGACGTGCAGCAGAAGTGCACGAACTCGCGCAGGTCATCCCCGCCGAGCTCAGCCAGGCGGTCCTTGATGACGTACTCGACGGCCTTGACATCGTGCACCGTGACCTTCTCAATGTCTTTGAGCTTGGCAATAGTGGCAGCGTCAAAGTCCTCGACCAGCCCGCGCAGGCCCGCCTTCTCTTCTTCTGTCACAGTGCGCACTCCGTCGACCACACCGTTTTCAGACAGGTGGATCAGCCACTCCACTTCCACGTGGATGCGGTCGCGATTGAGTGCGGCCTCAGACAGGTAGTCGACCAGGCCCGCCGCATCGGCACGGTAGCGGCCATCGAGCGGGCTCAGGGCAATAGCGGGATCAAGATCAGCCAAAGTCACGCGAGTCATAGGCCCATCATCCCACGTCTGCTCCGGCGACGATTTCCAGAACCTCGGCTCCATACGCCTCGAGCTTTTTGTCGCCGACCCCGCTGACCTTCCGCAGAGCAGCCGACGACTGCGGCTGGGCAATCGCAATGTGCATAAGTGCGGTATCCGGGAACACCACGTAGGCAGGCACGCCCGCGTTCGCGGCGGTGGTCTTCCGCCAGGTGCGCAGGCGGTTGAAGATCTGCTCCTGGTCTTCTGTCAGGTGGAACTTCCGCACACTTCCTGCCGAGGCGGAGCTCGTCCTGCTCTGCCTCTTCGGCTTGGCCAGTTCGACCCTCACCTCACCGCGCAGCACCGGGTCGGCAGACGCATCGACCATGAACACGCCGTACTCGCCGACCGGCACGGTCCAACCGCGCGCCGTGGTCTGTCGGAATACCGAACGCCACTGGGCTTCGCTCAGATCGGCCCCAATGCCCCACACTGACAGGCTCCCGTGGTCAGACTCTTCCGAGCGCGGATTGTTCTTACCGCGCAGCACGTCAATGATCTGCCCCGTGCCGAAGCGCTGACCGCGCTCGCGCTCCAAGCGGATAATGGTCGACAGCAGCATCTGCACCGGCACAGTCGCATCCCACGCCTGCGGGGGATGAAGGCACGTATCGCAGTTGCCGCACGGGCCGGATTCTTCGCCGAAATACTGCAGAATCTGCTGGCGGCGGCAGCTGAGCGACTCACACAGGGCGAGCATGGAATCCAGGTGGCGGCTTAGATTCTGCCGGTGCTGCGGCGAACCCTCCGACTGGCTGATCAGCCTGCGCTGAGCCACAACATCGCCCAAGCCGTACACCATCCACGCGGTCGCCGGCAGGCCGTCCCGGCCGGCTCGGCCCGTCTCCTGGTAGTAGCCCTCAACGGACTTCGGAAGATCCACGTGGGCGACAAAGCGCACATCCGGCTTGTCAATGCCCATCCCGAAGGCAATCGTGGCGACGATGACAACGCCGTCCTCACGCAGAAATCGCGCCTGGCGCGCCGAACGCTCATCCTGCGGCAGACCAGCGTGATAGGCCATCGCATCGATGCCCTGCTCACACAGATAGTCAGCAAACTGCTCCGTCGACTTGCGCGACAGACAGTAGACAATACCCGCCTCACCCGGATGTTCATCCTTGATCAGCTGCACCAGCTGACGGCGCGGAGAAGTCTTCTCCGCAATGCGGTACTGAATGTTCGGCCGATCAAAACTCGAAACAAAATGGCGCGCCTCACCCATGGCCAACCGCCGCGTCAGTTCATCATGGGCAGCCGGGGCGGCGGTTGCCGTCAGCGCGACACGCGGCACGGCCGGAAAACGCTCGTGCAGAACCGACAAACCCAGGTAGTCAGTCCGAAAATCATGCCCCCACTGGGACACACAGTGCGCCTCATCAATAGCAAACAGCGAAATCTGCGTCTGCTCCAACAGGCGCAGCGTCCTTTCCTGGACGAGCCTTTCAGGAGCCAAGTACAGAAGATCCAAAGCACCCGAACGCAGCTGGGCCTGCACCTCGTGAGCTTCTTCCGGGCTCAGACTCGAATTGAGGTAGGCGGCTTTGACCCCGAGCGCTTCGAGGGCGACAACCTGGTCCTCCATGAGCGCGATGAGGGGCGAGATGACCACGCCGGTGCCGGGGCGCACCAGCGCAGGAATCTGATAGCACAGCGATTTACCGCCGCCGGTGGGCATGAGGACTACCGCGTCGCCGCCTGTGCACAGGTGGTTGATGATCTCTTCTTGTTGGCCCCGAAACGACGAATAGCCGAAGACGGAATCGAGAACTTCGGCGGGGGTTCGCTGTGCGGCAGTCACGGGCACACCCTATCCGTGTCCATGCAGTGTGCGCCGCTGAGTATCGGCTGACTGTGGATAACTGCACGTGTGTCCACAGGCTTCGGTCCACCCTGGCCGGCGTGGGCAGGCCGCGCTGAGGATCGGGCCATGGATGAACTGCACGTGATGATGAAGCAATGGGAAGCCATCAGCGGCGAACTGGCGATGCTGGCAAACGCCGTGGCCGCAGCTGATCCCGATTACTGGGAAGGTGCCGCTGCAGAAGCCTTCCGCTGGCAGCTGCGGGAGCGAGCCCGCGCGTGCTCTGAGGCCGGGCGCATGGCGGACGAGGTCGTGCGGGCTTTCGCCGAGCACGTCAGGAAGGCAGCGTCATGACGTGGCTCGATCTGGACCCTCGCGCTTTCGCAGCGCTTCCGCCAGACCTCGTGGCGCTCCTGCCGCTCGGAATCGTACCGACTCTGACGGAGCCGGCTGTTGGGGAGCCAGCTCACGAGGTGCCGGTTCCGGGGGAGGGGAGTGGCACCTCGGGTGCTGGTGGGGAGGGCTCCCCCGGGAAGCCCGTCAACGGTGCCGAGCTTGCACTCGCAGTTGCCTTCGCCTCGAACCCATTTGTCTTTTCCGCCTATGCGTACGGACCGCCGGGCATTCTGGTCATCCACGCGGTGTTCGACCCGGCAACCGCCGCGGTCATCGTGCGCCGTGACAGGGGCGATGTGGAGGCGGACGGCGGTGCGGCAGACCGTGGTGCGGCCCTACACGGGCGTCTGCTGCGCGGAACATTCTGCGACCTTGGCGACCTCCCGCAGATTGTGGGGGACATCCTTGCCGCGGGCTTCAGCGACGGAGCCTTTGCCGTGGGCGCACTCACCCCTGACGTGACGCCTGGACAGGTTTTCGAGCACATTGAATTCACTGCGGCGGACCGTCCATCCGCCATCGTCGCAGCACTCGATGCGGCGCTCGCCGCGGCTTACGAGTGGGTGGAGTCATGAGGGTTATCGGCGGGGAGCGCGGATTTTCTGCCCGGCTTGAAAACATCCGCAGCGCGGCGGGCACTCTGCGGAACCTGGGTGAGAGCGCTGGCGACGTTGTGCGGGCGTCACCTCAGCCGCCCGGCGTGGGCTCGCTGCTGGACTCTCCGCTGACGTGGGCAAAGGTCGAGTACGCCTGTGCCGAGTTCTTCATGCGCACCCGTGGGCTGGGCGACAGCCTCACGAAGCTCGGTGCGCAGGCGCAGCTGGCAGCGGCGGGCTACGAAGCCGCCGATTCTGCCGCCCACAGGGCACAGCAGTTCGGCAGTTGGGCGGCCGGCTGGGGCCTGGGTGTGGCGGTGCGGGTGACAGCACCGGTGTGGGCGGTTCCGGCGGCCATTGCGGCACTGACAGCGGCCGGATGGACAGCGGCGGCGGACGGGCTTGTCACCCTCATCACCGGGCGCAGTCCCGAACTCGGAAAGAAGGCCATGGCCGCAGCCCGAGGCATCTTCGAGCAGGCGGTGGCAGACAACACAGGCGCGTTCAGCCGGGTGCTTGATTCCGGGCTCTCCGGCTTCGGCACGGGCCTGCTGGGCCTGCCGCCGCTGCCGCCCATCATCGATGCAATGCGCGCTGGCCCGCTGACCCGCTCTCTGGCCAAGACCGGCGAAGCGCGCGGGGCCTTTCCCACCGAACCTCCGGAGGTTCGCTCTCACGCGGCTGCGGCGGGCGGTTCGCCGCGTTCCCTGTCCGGCCTGTACGAACGCCAGGTAGCCGCACACTCCGGTCGCGAAAACGGCAGGGTTCGGGTGGATGCGGTCCGCGGACAGGACGGCAAGAAGCGGTACATCGTCTATGTGCCGGCAACAACCGACTGGAGTGTCAAAGGCGGACGCAACACAACGGACACGGCAACGAACGTGCAGACCATGGCAGAGCGAGAATCAGCCATGCGCCACGTGGTGAAGACGGCAATCAGAGAAAGCGGCATCCAGCCCGAAGACGAAATCATGCTCGTGGGCTATTCGCAGGGCGGAATCGTCGCGGCATCGCTGGCAGCTGATCCCGAATTCCGCAAACAGGCGCGCGTGCGGCAGGTGGTCACCGTCGGCAGTCCCGTCGGCCGCTTCGACGTGGGGAACACCAAGGTGCTGTCGATCGAACAGGACCGAGACGTAGTTCCGGCACTCGACGGAACGGACAACCCTGACAAGCGCACCTGGACCACGATCATCGCGGATTCACCGCCGGTGGACAGCCCCCTGGGTGCTCATTCCTCTGAGGCGTACACCGAGGTCATCCGCGATCTTGAGAGGAGTCGACAGCCGGATATTGTTCAGTTTTCGAAAGACAATCGCGACTTTCTCGGCGGCACCGTCGAAGAGTCGCGCGAATACGAAGGGGTCCGCCAGGAAAAATAAAAGTGCATATTGGCATAGGTCCTCACTTCCGTTAGATTGTGTTCACGATGTGAAACACGTCGCCGACGTGCAGGCAAACAGCCGAGCGCTCGGTTGGTATGGCAAAGAGGCCACAAGCCCATTCGGCCACGATTAGAGGAGACGCAATGACCTCGAATCTCGCAGGCAACACCAGTGCTGCTCAAGATTCAGATCGTCCGATGATTCAGATGCTTTCGCCGGAAGGCAAGCGCGTTCGCTCCGGGGAGTACGATTCCTACGCCGCAGATCTCACAGGCGAGGACATGCGCGATTTCTACCGCGACATGGTGCTCATCCGTCGAGTGGACGCAGAAGGCAACGCCCTGCAGCGCCAGGGTCAGCTGGGGCTGTGGGCCCCGCTGAAAGGCCAGGAGGCAGCGCAGATCGGACTGGGCCGCGCACTGCGCAAACAGGACTTCGTGTTCCCCACCTACCGTGAACACGGCCTGGCGTGGTGCCGCGGAGTTGAACCCGAAACGCTGCTGGGCATGTTCCGCGGACAGCACCACGGCGGCTGGGACCCCCAGGAAAACCGCTTCCACACCTACACGATCGTCATCGGCTCGCAGGTGCTGCACGCCACCGGCTACGCCATGGGCGTGAAGTTCGACGGCGACGTTGCCACCGGCGACCTCGAACGCGACACGATCTCGGTTGCATGCATGGGCGATGGCGCAACCAGCCAGGGCGACGTCTCCGAAGGCCTCAACTTCGCGGCGGTTTTCCACGCGCCCGTCCTGTTCTTCATCCAGAACAACCAGTTCGCCATTTCCGAACCGAACTCCGCACAGATGGCAGCACCGCTGTTCAAGCGCGGAACCGGCTTCGGCGTTCCCGGTGTGCGCGTCGACGGCAATGACGTGCTGGCCATGTACTCCGTGGCCAAGGCAAGCGCCGATTCGATTCGCGCGGGCCTGGGCCCCATGCTGATCGAAGCGTTCACCTACCGCATGGGTGCACACACCACCGCTGATGACCCCACCAAGTACCGTTCGGACGCGCTGACGGAATCGTGGCTCGAAAAGGACCCCATCGACCGGGTTCGCCGCTTCCTGCACCGCGAAGACTACGCCGACCAGGAATTCTTCGACTCGATCGACGAAGAAGCCGACGCGCTTGCCGCCCGGATTCGCGGGGCCTGCATGGCCATGGATCCGCCGGCGCCGTCTGAGATCTTCGATTCCGTGTTCGTCGAAGAGCACCCCCTCATCGAAGCCGAACGGCGTGAGTACCTGGAATACCTCGACTCCTTCGCAGAGGAGGGCGCACTGTGACCGCGGCATCCGCACTCGACTCGGTTCAGAAGATGCCCCTGTCCAAGGGCATCACCGCGGGGCTTCGCAAGGCAATGGACGAAGACCCCAAGGTCGTTCTCATCGGTGAGGACATCGGCAAGCTCGGCGGCGTCTTCCGCGTGACGGAAGGACTCCAGAAGGACTTCGGCGAACAGCGCGTCATCGACGCCCCGCTGGCGGAATCCGGCATTGTCGGCACCGCAATCGGCATGGCCATCCGCGGCTACCGCCCGGTTGTCGAAATCCAGTTCGACGCCTTTGTCTTCCCGGCCTACGACCAGATTGTGACCCAGCTGGCAAAGCTGCACGCGCGCACCCGCGGCAAGCTCAATGTGCCGGTGGTCATCCGCATCCCCTACGGCGGCGGCATCGGCTCGCCCGAACACCACTCGGAGAGCCCGGAAACCGTCTTCGCCCACCATGCGGGGCTTAAGATCATGGCGCCGTCGAACGCACACGACGCCTACTGGATGATCCAGGAGGCCATTAGAAGCCCCGACCCGGTCATCTACTTTGAGCCCAAGCGCCAGTACTGGCTGCGCGGCGACGTCGACCTCGGCAATCCCGCCACCACCGCGTACAGTGCTGAAGTCGTCCGGCCCGGACGGGACTGCACGCTCGTGGCCTACGGCCCGCTCATACCGCAGGCACTCGACGCGGCAGCGGCAGCGGCGGAAGAAGGCGTTGACCTCGAGGTCATTGATCTGCGCGGTCTCAACCCCATCGACTTCCCGGCCATCGAAGAGTCCGTGAAGAAGACGGGCCGCCTTGTTGTTGCCCACGAAGCCCCCGTGTTCCTGGGCTTGGGATCGGAGATCGCCGCACGGATCAGCGAACGCTGCTTCTACCACCTGGAAGCGCCCGTGCTGCGGGTCGGCGCCCCGCACGCCCCGTACCCCGGTTCGAAGCTCGAACAGCACTACCTGCCTGACCTCGACCGCATTCTCGATGCCGTCGACCGGGCCATGGACTTCTAAGGAACCCAATGACAGACACATTTCTCCTGCCCGACCCGGGCGAGGGGCTGACCGAAGCTGACATCATCTCGTGGAAGGTCGCCGAAGGCGACACCGTGACGGTCAACCAGATCCTCGTTGAAATAGAAACCGCAAAATCACTCGTCGAACTGCCCAGTCCGCACGCCGGTGTGATCGCCAAACTGCTGGTTGAAGAAGGCCAGACCGTCGAAGTCGGCACCCCGATCCTCGAGTTCGAAGGCGACGGCACGGCCTCCGGTGACGCTCCCGCAGCCGGTGGCGCTGCGGAGGACACTGCGGCCGACGAAGGCACCGGCCCGAACCTCGTGGGCTATGGAACCACCGCGCAGTCCAAGCGCCGCCGCCCCCGCAAGGGACAAAAGCCGCAGGACCAGCATGCAGCCCCGGCACCGGAAGCCCGTGCGGCTGCGGCGGATCCGGCTGTGCAGCCCGCACCGGAACTGCCAGAGACAGCCGGGCGCGCTCTGGCCAAGCCGCCGGTGCGCAAACTAGCAAAAGACAACGGCATCAACCTGGCCGATGTCCCCACGACCGGCGAAGGCGGCGTCGTCACCCGCGCCGACCTCATGAACTACATGGAGAACGGTCAGGCGAGCTCTGCGCCCGCCCAGACGGCCGCCGTGGCGACAGGCACCTCGGCAGCTGGCGGCCCGGGTGCAGAAGAGCGCATCCCGTTCAAGGGCGTCACCAAGTTCATGGCGCAGGCAATGGTCGACTCGGCGTTCACCGCACCGCACGTCACCGAATTCCTCGACGTCGACGTCACCGCAACCATGGAACTGGTGTCGCGCTTCAAGGCGTCCGGCGTGCTCGGCGACGTCAAGCTGTCACCCCTGGCCGTCGTTGCCAAGGCTGTGACCTGGGCGGTAGCTCGCAATCCGCGGATCAACAGTTCGCTGGAAGGCGATGAAATCGTCGTCAAGCACTACGTCAACCTCGGCATCGCCGCGGCAACACCGCGCGGCCTCGTCGTGCCGAACATCAAGGGTGCTCACACGATGGGCCTGGGCCAGCTTGCAGGAGAAATCCGCGAACTGGCACTCACCGCCCGCGAAGGCCGCACCACCCCGGCCGCGCAGACCGGTGGAACCATCACGATCACCAACGTCGGAGTGTTCGGCGTAGACGCCGGAACCCCCATCATCAACCCCGGCGAAGCCGCCATCCTCGCCTTCGGTCAAGTGCGCCAGCGCCCGTGGGTTGTCGACGGTGAGATCGTGCCGCGCGACATCACAACGCTGGCAGTGTCCGCCGACCACAGGCTGGTAGACGGGGAGATCATCTCGAAGTTCTTGGCTGACGTGGGCCGAGCGCTCGAAGACCCCGCGATCATGCTGGCCTAAGCGGCAGCGCCGATGCGCCGCGGGCTGCGCCGGAGAGCCAGTCCGATTTGGCGCATCGGCGCGCAGCGGCTTAGAATGATTGACTGTTGTGGCCGAATTGCGCCTCAACGCGCTCACACAGCGATGCTGAGCACAGGCCCTTCTCTCACAGGCCTGACACACGCTGGTGAGACATCGTCGGAACACGGGACTATCCACCCCGCAGGTTTCGCACACGCCCTTCACCGGGCAAAGAGCATAACCACCGCTGTGTTCACGTCGACGCGACTGTCGACATGGGAACGTGCCCGGTGGAACTGTGAAGATGTCTCGGCGGCCCTCACGCACACGGCGCGAGGACAGCGCCGCCGGCAGAAGTCAACTGGAGGAGAGTCATGGCAGCAGTCTGCCAGGTAACCGGGGCCACCCCTGGTTTTGGGAACAACGTCTCCCACTCGAACCGCCGCACCCGTCGTCGGTTCGACATCAACATTCAGAAGAAGCGCTACTACGTGCCGTCGCTGCGCCGCAAGGTCACGCTGACGGTTTCGACCCGCGGCATCAAGGTCATTGACGCCCGCGGCATTGACGCTGTGGTCAACGAGCTCATCGCCAAGGGAGTGAAGCTCTGATGGCAAAAGCACAGGACGTACGCCCGATCATCAAGCTGAAGTCAACGGCAGGAACCGGTTACACCTACGTGACCAAGAAGAACCGCCGCAACACCCCCGACCGCATCGTCATGAAGAAGTACGACCCCGTGGTCCGCAAGCACGTCGAATTCCGCGAGGAGCGCTGATAGTCAATGGCTAAGAAGTCTAAGATCGCACGCGAAAAGCAGCGCCAGGTCATCGTCGAGCGCTACGCAGAGCGCCGTGCCGAACTCAAGCGTCAGCTGGTTCACCCTGACTCCACAGACGAGC
Organism: Brevibacterium sp. HMSC07C04; assembly: GCF_001815905.1. Taxonomy (GTDB): domain Bacteria; phylum Actinomycetota; class Actinomycetes; order Actinomycetales; family Brevibacteriaceae; genus Brevibacterium. The sequence goes on from NZ_KV823238.1 coordinate 16,755, forward strand.
AGCGCGAAGAAGCACGCCTGGGTCTGCAGAAGCTGCCCCGCGACGCTTCGCCGGTTCGTCTGCGCAACCGCGACCAGGTTGACGGGCGCCCGCGCGGCTACCTCCGCAAGTTCGGTGTTTCACGCGTTCGCTTCCGGGAAATGGCCCACAAGGGCGAACTTCCTGGCGTTACCAAGTCGAGCTGGTAAGGTTTTTCCTGTTCGTCTCGGTTATACCGAAACCTGAGTCCTAGAGGAGGACGCTTTTATGGCTAAGAACCGCAGCGAGCTTGTCGCAGAAGTTGCAGACAAGTCCGGCCTGACGCAGAAGCAGGTCTCTGACGTTCTCGACGGTGTCTTCGATGCCTTCGCAGATGTTGTCAGCAACGGCGAAAAGCTCACAATCCCGGGCTGGCTGTCCGTTGAGCGCACCGAGCGTGCTGCTCGCAAGGGCCGCAACCCGCAGACCGGCGAGGAAATTCAGATTCCCGCCGGCTACTCGGTGAAGCTTTCGGCTGGTTCGAAGCTCAAGGCTGCTGCAGGCAAGCCCTGATCCAGCAGACTGCGAACTTCACGTTCTTGAACTCTGATCGCGGCGTCTAGCGCTGCGGCGAGCACCCACGAGGGGACTCCGACAACTGTCGGAGTCCCCTCGTTGTGTTTCAGGCCCAGAGGGTGAATCCGGCCCACCGGCATGTTGGCCAATTGGGGCGTGTCGATTCGCTCGCGAAGCAGAAGAGCCGCACTAAGGTTGAAACTTCAATAAATCGTTGTTAGTGTTTTCCTTGAAAGTTCACTTAGCTTAGGAGTTTCATCATGGCCGCACTGCCGGCAGGCCTGACCGCAGGCACTTGGAATATCGCCCCCAGCCACTCAGAGTTCGCTTTTCGGGTCCGTCACGCGGGGGTTTCACGCGTGCGCGGTTCCTTCGATGTGATCGGCGGCAGCTTCACGGTGGGGGAGTCCCTGGAAGAACTGTCTGTCAGCGCCCACGCTGATACCGCGTCCGTTGATACGGGCAATGCTGACCGTGACGCGCACCTGCAGCAGGCGGACTTCTTCCTGGCCGAGGAGCACCCTCGGCTGACATTCGCTTCAACTTCGGCTGTGCTCGGGGCTGACGGTGAGTTCACCCTCGTCGGCGACCTCACGATACGCGGTGTGACAAAGAGCGTCGAGTTCGCCGCAAGCTTTAACGGCGCCGCCGAAGATCCCTACGGACAGACGATCGCCGGTTTTGACGCAAGCGCAAAGGTTGATCGCCGCGACTTTGGGATCGCATTTGACGCCGCCATGCCCGGCGGCGACCTTCTGGTGGGCAACCGTGTCGACATTCTGATCGAGCTTGAGGCAGTGAAGGCCTGACCGGGCTCCAGGCCGAAGCGTGCGGGTCCAGGCGGTTGCGCTGAATCGCGGCCACAGGTTGCGGTAGTCTGCCGAACAGACATTGTCACCGCCCAGCATGCACATGTGCGCACGGCCATCACGCGGAGCGCGCGGCTGTGTCGGCCACCCGCTGCAAGCGTCAACATCGTTGTCGACCGAGTTCGCAGCTCTCGTCCAGTGGTGTGCCGAATAGGTTCCGCTGGGCGAGCTCTGCGCTCGGTCTTCAAGGAGGAATGACGTGGCAGAAGTTCCCGCACTCAGGCGGTCTATTGGGATTCTCCGGCACCTGGGGTCCTCGCTGCTGCCGGTCAGTGCCGGCGCTCTCGCCCGAACCCTGAGCATTCCCCGCTCCAGTCTGTACGACCTGCTTTCGGTTCTTGAAGAGTTCGACATGGTGCGCAGGTCTGAGAACGGCTATCTCCTCGGTTCAGGTGTGGGCGAGCTCGATGCGGCCCATTCGCGTCACGATTCTCTGCGGCGAATCGTCCAGCCCGCTGCAGCTGAGGCTGCCGAAGCAGCTGGCGGTTCAGTGTGCGTATCCGTTCTGCGCGGTGGAGAAGCGCACTGCCTGCTGAGGGAAACTGCGACGTGGCTGCCCGGCACCGGGGCGCAGTGTGAAGCCCGCAAGCCCGCCTATCTCACCGCAGCGGGCCGGGCGATTCTGTCGCGGCTGGAGTGGCGGGAAGTTGCGGTGATCTATTCCTCAGAGCCCGTCTTTGCCCAAAGCGCCGGGCAGGAGCTGCCGTCGTTGCGGGAATTCAATGCAGAACTGGCGGAGGTTCGATCTCGCGGCTGCGCGCTTGAGCACCCTTCAATGGGCAATGCCGTCTTGACGGTTGCCGCGCCCATAGTCGATGCCGCCGGGCGGCCGATTGCAGCGTTCGGCGTTTCGGTGTCGCCAGAAGGCATCGTGGCGGATCGTGAAAGGGAGGTCAGCGCACTGGCGATCGAGGCTGCTGAGGGGGTTTCAGCAAGTCTGCGATGAGCGGATTCCAGTAGCCCGGACGATCGGACCAGTGAGAGCGCCCCTGTGTTTTGATTGAAAGCTAATGTATTAATATACGAAAACAGTAAAGGTTAATTTCCCCAAAACGTCTGTTGGTTCACGAAGCGCGCAGATGCATCTCACGTAATCGCGCTCGGGGCTTCGTGTCCCTATTTCTCGGTAGGCTGAGAATCGAAATAATCATCTTCGGTTCGCTGTTACCGTCAACGCCACAGCAGGCGCACGTGCAGAAAGGAGCACGAATGGCGGATGTCCCTGCTCTTCGGCGAGCAGTTTCTATGCTGCGCGCTATATCCGTCAGCAGCGAGCCCATGAGTGCCGGGCAGCTGTCCCGCGAACTTGAGATCCCGCGGTCGACGGTCTACGACATCCTCACGGTTCTCGAAGAACTCAACGTTGTCATCAAACGCAAGATCGGCTATCTTCCCGGGCCCGCTTCATCGGGTTTCGGGGCTGCGTATCTGCGGTCCATGCCGCTGGTCAACGCGGCAGCTCCGGCTATTCGCGCGCTTGCTGACGCTATGGACGGCTGTGTTCACCTGTCTATGCTTCGCGGCAGAAAAGCTCAGATCCTCGCGGTTGACCGCGGCACCGGCGCACCCGTCTGCTCAGACTGGGCCGGCGACATGCAGCCGGTGGAAACATCAGCTCCGGGCCGGGCGATCTTGTCGTGCCTGCCCAGGGACGCGGTTGCTGAACTCGTTGACGACAGCATGGTCGAGCGAGTATTCGAAGAAATCCGAGCGGTTCGCCTGCGCGGCTACGCGGTCGAACGCAGCAAAAACGACAACACGTGGATCATCAGCGCTGCTGTGCAGCCCAGGTCCGGTTCGCTGGTTGCAGCGCTGTCGGTTGTCCTGCCTGCCGAGCAATGGGATAACGACAGCGAACTGCGCGCTTCCAAGGCCGTCAAGCTTACTGCCAAGAGGCTTTCCGACCGCCTGAGCTGACGGTTAGGGTTGATCCGTGACCCTCCGACACGACCCGGCGGACGAACCCTTCTTCCGCGAATGGAACAACGCGCGGCGTCGCGAAACCGGGCGGGTGCGGACGATCACCCGGTCCCGCGCACGTTCAGCTCTGCTTCAGCAGCATTTGGGGCTCACGCGGGATCTTCCAGTCCCTGCCTGCCTTATCGTCGGATCCAAGGGCAAGGGCACAGCGGTGGCGGCAGCAACGGCGACCCTGCACGCTGCAGGCCTGCGCGTGGGAACCATCACGAGCCCGCCCCTGCGGCATAATCGCGAACGGATCCGCGTCGACGGCGCCGCTGCTTCTCAGAGTGACTACGAGGCTGTTTCTCGGCGGGCCGCCCGTGCGCTTGACTGCCTGCCCGCACCGCATGCGGGCTATCTTCCGCCTTCGGGCATGTTCACTCTTGTCGGCCTGCGTTGGCTATTGGATGCCGAGGTGGATGTCCTGGTTGTCGAAGAGGGCCTGGGCGGTCTCAGTGACGATGTTTCGCTGTTCTCGTACCCGGCCGTCGGCGTCACGCAGATCTTCAGCGAGCACCTGGATGTTCTGGGCGGTTCGCTCGATTCGGTTGCAGCTGATCTGCTGGGAGTCATCGACGAAGCCACTGAGCGGGTTGTTGCTTTCTCTCCGCAGCCGCCCCAAGCGCAGACCCGCCTGCCCGCAAATACGGTGCCGATTGAAACGGGGGCGACGCTTGAGCGCAATATCCGCGTTGGTGCTGAAACCGCCCGCAGCCTGTTGGCCGTCAGCTTCCCGGACAGACCGCACCAAGCCCTGCCGAATGCCCGGGAGCTCGCCGACAAGCTGATTCTGCCGGGCCGAGCGTCCCTGCACGCCGTGGATGGGGCACAGTGGTGCATTGATACGTCAATCAGCCCGGAGGGTGTTGCCGACATCCGCGGCCGGGCCGAGCGGATTCTGCGCCCGGGCTTTCGCGTGCTGGCAGCATTTCCCGATGTCAAAGACGTCGAAGGCTGCATAGCTGAACTCGACGGACTGCCGGTGACATTCGTCGGCGCAGGCCGCGAATACCTCAACTACACCCGCTCACAGGCAGGCACGACAACTCAGAAAGCAGCACACGACGCCCGAACCGACGGCTGCGATGTGCTGGCCGTGGGCACCCAGTCCTTCGCCGGCGAGCTGCTGGAACTCCTTGAAGTCGAAACCGACCGCTGGTGGTGAGGAAGGCCCGTCAGTCGTCGTCGACGATCTCGCCTTCGATCACCTGGGGGCCTTCGCCTCGGCCGTTCCAGCCCCCAGCCCGCCCGTCCTGCGTGCGGAAAGCGCGGAAGGTGGTGGTGATCCGGCGGGCCAGCATCAAGCTGAAGACACCGTAGACGCCCAGCAGGAAAGCAGCCAGGTACATGCCGACGGTGATGGTGTCTGCCGGGAAAATCGGCATGACAAACCCGGCGATCACAGCGGCAATGCCGAGCACCAGGCCCAGCCACCACGACCGAACGCCCAGGCTGCGCATGAGAACAGACACGAGAATGACGCCCGTGCCGAACAGAACGGCGACAACGCTCATCACCACAACGAGGAATCCGAGGAGTGCAGTGGGTGCGGCCAGAATGAGAATGCCCAGCAGACCTGACAGCAGCGCGTGACCCAGGGCCAGGCCTGATTTGCGGCGCACCGAGGCGACAAGGGCAAGAACGGCATCAACCAAGAGCCACGTGCCGACCAGGTAGGAGAACACCACCGCGCTGTGGCCGGGCCACACAATCAGCAGAATCGAAGCGATGAGCGCAAAGACACCCTGCAGGACTAAGAAGAGGTTGATCGGTCGGACTGCCACGGTAGATCCCTTCCTCATACAGCTATGTCCAAAAGCGCCTGGCCGGCTGGGTAGGCGCTGACTGCGGCCGGGAGCTTCCCCGGTCGTCCCGACAGGTACACCTGCAGCAGCCGCCCGGTGGGCTGTGCTTCCGAACTGGGGTTCAGCCCCAGCCGGTGCAGTGTCTGCTGGGCAACGGCGCCGTGCGAATCGTACAGCTGCCCGATACCCGGTCTGGCGGCGCGAATGACGTCGGCCACTAGTCCGTAGTGGGTGCAGCCCAGCACTATGTCGGTGATGCCTTCGGGGGTGTCGGCCATTGCTTGGGCGACTGCCGCGCGAATGCTCACGGGGTCAGCTGCGTCAATGGCCTGCGCCAGTCCGAAGGCCGCTGTCTGGTGAACGTCGAGACCGGCGGCAAACTTCCCGATCAGCTCATTCTGGTAGTCGCTGTTCGTTGTGGCCGGAGTGGCCCACACGGCGAAGGGCCGTCCGGTTTCAGCTGCGGGTTTGATGGCGGGCACGGTGCCGATGATCGGAATGCTGAACTCTTTGCGCAGAGCGGGCAGCGCATTGACCGAGGCGGTGTTGCAGGCCACGACGATCGCATCGGGGCTGTGCTGGGCCAGGGTGCGGGCTGAGAACAGCGCCCGCTTGGTGACATCGGCACCGGAGAGTCTGCCGTAGGGGGCGAAGTCCGGGTCCATGGCAAGCACGAGGTCCGCCTGCGGGGCTGCCCGGTGGATGGCGTGGGCAAACGCCGTCAGTCCCAGTCCGGAATCGAAGACGCCGATGGTGGTCATAGCCGCAGCTTTCTGGGTCGAGGTGTCAGCGAGTACGGGTTGTTCTGTTCCGGTCCGGTGGGGTCAGGGCGGGTCTCGGTGGGTGGGACAGCCGCCGGGCCGCTGGGTCCGGCAGGGTCAGCTGACATTTCCGAGGTGGCGATCTCCGCCGGTGTTGTCCGGTGCGGAGTTCTGGGGGCGGGTGGGGTGAACCGGCGCATCTGCTTGAAGTGCGCCTCGGTCAGCCCCTTGCTGTATTCGGGGGCGATCATGAGCAGGCGCTCGCCGAAGAGCACTGTGAAGTGCTCCAGGGTGGCAGGCTGGACCAGGTCGTCGTCAATCCAGATGGCCCGTTCGTCCGGGTGCTCGCGCAGAAACCTTTCGACCGCTTTGGCCTTCCACCACGTGTGCGGATCGTCCGCGTAGTAGTTGAATGACGAGTCCGGCATGGGCTCGACCGCGTAGCGGCCGGTGAAGCCGAGCTTCGGTTCGATCTCTTCCGTGCACAGGTGCGACCACGTGGACAGCCAGACCAGCTGGGCGTGACGGCGCCGCACAAAGCGCTCCATGAGCTGCACGATGTGCGGCCGGTAGTGGAGTTCATAGTTCCAAGCGCGCACAGCTTTGCGCTTTTCCCGCCTGAACCGAGGCTCCGGCACGGGATAGGAGTTGAGGACGCCGTCGACGTCGAGAAAAATCCGCACGGGCGACTGGGCTTGGACCATAAGTTCATGGTAGCCGCGACCGTTGACAGAGCGGACATCCGTGCCGCAGCTCGAGTTGACCCGTGGCTTGAGGACGATAAAGTACAGGTGCACGGTTTTCAGTGTTCATTCAGCTAAGCGGCTGATTGGTTGACGGAACTGTCAGGGTTGATGCGTTCCGGCACTCGTGAGTTCTGTGTGAAAGCCAAGTTGGTGTCAACGGAGACAAAGGAACATCATGCTCAAACGTTTGCGCTCTACGGCTGTTGTTGCAGCAGTCGCCTCAATAGCCCTGGTCGCTTCTGGCTGCGCTGGCGGCGGTGGAGACAAAGGCACAGATATAGTCACGATCGCGACCGGCGGTTCTTCTGGTGTCTACTATCAGGTGGGCGCTGGATATGCGAACCTGCTCAAAGACTCACTGGGTTCTGATGCAACGGTCCAGGCCACTGGCGCTTCGGTCGAAAACGTCACGCTGGTCCACGACGGCAACGCCGAAATCGCGTTCACGCAGGCTGACGCAGTCGACCAGGCAATCAAGGGCGAGGGTCCCTTCGAAGACAAATCCGCAGACAATATTCAGGCCATCGGTGCGCTGTATGACCAGTACATCCAGGTGGTCACAACAGAAAAGTCCGGGATCAAGACCTTTGACGACCTCAAGGGCAAGAAAATCTCAGTCGGCGACGCGAACTCCGGTGTAGAGCTCAATGCGCGCGCTGTTGTCAAGGCCTACGGGTACACCTATGACGACTTCAACGTCGACTACCTGTCCTACGCAGATGCCATTGACGCCATGAAGAACGGCCAGCTTGACGCCGCTTTCTTCACTTCGGGCATCCCGAACTCAGCCGTCAGCGACCTTGCGACAACCGAAAAGGTGGTTGTGCTTCCCCTGGATGGTGAGGGTGCGAAGACTCTGCTCGATGAGTATGACTACCTCGGCGAAGCCACTGTTCCGGCTGATACGTACAAGTCTGCCGAGGACGCCAAGACCCTGACCATTCCGAACCTTCTGATAGCCAGCCCCGACCTCACAGAAGAGGCGGGCTATGAGATGACAAAGGTCTTCTACGACAACCTGGACAAGCTCGAGAAGTCGCACAGCTCGGTTGCGGACATCGACATCGACAAAGCGGCTGACGTCAAGGTTGCCGAGCTGCACCCCGGGGCTAAGAAGTACTTTGAAGAAAAGGGACTTCTGTAGAACCCGCATGGCAGGCCGTAATCCGCTGCCCAGCAGCGCGCGATCGCTGACGCGCCGCGCGCTGCTGGGCGCGGGGCTCGGCCCGGCGGCAGCACTGGTGCTCGCCGCCGATGTCCCCGACCGGCGCCTCGTAGTCAGCTCTGTCCGGCCCGAGAAGCAGACTTTCTACCGTGCGCCGATCGGCGACGGCGACAGGATCACACTCCGATGGATCCACTCGGTGGATCACAACCCCTGGGTGGAGCACTACGCGGTGTATGGACGTGAACTCCGCTTGGACTGCATAGAGCTTCGGACAATGGGGGCGGGAACCCCGTCGAACGCACCCCGGGTGTACCGGTCTGGAAGCTCGCTGCACATGTGCGGCTATGACCGGCCGTACCAATCTCTCAACTGGATACATTCCCACGATGTTGCACACACAGTGACAATTCGTCGACAGCGGGGCAGTGAGTGGTCTTCGGACTTCATCGAGACCACAGATCTTCCCCATCGCGCTTCGATCACCCTGCGTGTTCTCTGAACGTCACGTCCTTACGGGGCAGTTCGCGTTCGGCGTTCATCGCCCTTCACATTTGGAGATTTCATGAATTCGACTGCATCACCGAAATCGACGTCTGATGGCTTCAGCAGCACAGACGAACTCAGCGAAGACGCCCAAGAGCTGTTGGAAGACCTGGACCGGGAGTCGCGCACCCGGCCGTATCAGGACACGTGGCTGAAGACCCCGGTTCTCATAGTCGGAGTGCTCCTGTCGCTCTACCACATGTACATCGCGCTGTTCTCCGGCCCGCCGCAGCTGGTGCACCGCGCCATCCACGTCTCAGCCATCCTCGTGCTGTGCTTTGCCCTCTACCGCCCAACGCGCAAACAGGGCAAAGCAACCGTTCCCTGGTACGACTGGATTCTGGTTGCCATATCAGCCTCAATCGCGGTCTATATTGCGCAGCAGTACAGCCAGATCGTCTCCGCTGGTGGGCGCTTCGACACGATTGACGTGGTATTCGGCGCGCTTCTGGTGTTCGTAGTCTTGGAAGCCGCCCGCCGCCTCACGGGGTGGGCGCTGCCCATCCTGGCCGTGCTGTTCATCGTGTATGGCATCTACGGTCGGATGATGCCGGGGGCATTTAAGCACCGCGGCTACGATCTCGACCGCATTCTCAACTTCATGCTCTCGACGAACGAAGGCGTCTTCTCCACGGCGATCGGCGTTTCGTCCACCTATATATTCCTGTTCATTCTCTTCGGCGCAGTGCTTGCCAAGTCCGGCATGGGAGAGTTCTTCAACAACCTCGCCATGGCCGTAGCCGGCCAGACTCGCGGCGGTCCGGCCAAAGTGTCGGTGATCGCCTCTGGCTTCCTCGGGTCAATCAACGGTTCGGCTATTGCCAATGTTGTGACCACGGGTGCTTTTACGATTCCGCTCATGAAGCGCATCGGCTACCGACCCAACTTCGCCGGGGCGGTTGAAGCCTCCGCTTCGGTGGGTGGTCAGCTGCTTCCCCCGATTATGGGAGCGGCGGCATTCATCATGGCCGAAACCCTGGGCATCCCGTATCAGCAGATTGCGCTGGTCGCGATCGTGCCCGCGCTGCTGTACTACCTGGGCATCATCGCCCAGGTGCACCTGCGGGCCACGCGCGACGGGCTGAAGGGAATCTCAAAGGACAGCATCCCGGCTGTTCTGAGCGTGCTGAAGGAGCGCGGTCACCTGCTGATTCCGCTGGGCTATCTGCTGTTCATGCTGTTCTTTTCGGGCCGCACGATTCTCTTCTCCGCTGTCACAACGGTCATCGTCACCATCATCGTGGCTCAGCTGCGCAAGACCACGCGGATGTCAGTCAAGGACATTCTCGAATCTCTCCGCGACGGGGCGATCACCGCTGTCTCGGTTGCTGTTGCATGTGCGTGCGTCGGGATCATCGTCGGCATCGCAACGCTGACGGGGCTGGGCGTCAAACTCGCCGGAGCGATTGTCGCCATCGGCGGAGGCCTTCTGCTTCCCACGCTCATCATGACGGCTCTTGCCTGCATCATCCTCGGCATGGGACTTCCGTCTATTCCGGCCTACATCATCACTGCGACCATGGCGGCTCCGGCTCTGGGCGAGCTTGGCGTCGAACCGCTGGTTGCGCACCTGTTCGTGTTCTACTTCGGCCTTTTTGCCAACATCACACCGCCGGTGGCGCTGGCGGCCTTTGCCGGAGCGGGCCTGGCCGGGGGCGATCCGATGAAGACCGGCTTTGCGGCCATGAAACTGGCAGTCGCGGGCTACATCGTCCCGTTTATCTTCGTGTACAACCCCGGCCTGCTGTGGCAGAACGTGCCGATCCCGGAAGCCGTGTGGATCACCGTCACCGCAGCCATCGGCGTTTTGGTGCTCGCGGTTGCCGCGGAGGGAATGTTCATGGCCCCCGTTCCGCTTGCGCTGCGGATCGTTCTTGCCGCAGGCGCAATCCTGCTCATTGTGCCCGGCTCGATAAGCGACTTCGTCGCCTTTGGGGTTCTGGCCGCAGGCTTTGCCGTTCAGCTGGTGGTGGCCGCGAAGAAGCAGCGGCTGAGCATCCGCAATATCTGAGAAGAGCTTCAGAGGGGAAACCGGCGATGCTCAAGCAGAACTTCGGAGTGATCGGTGCGGGAATCATCGGGGCTGCAGTCGCGCGGGAACTGACCAAGCGCTTCCCGGGCGCTTCGGTCACGGTGCTCGATAAGGAGCCCCGTGCGGCGCAGCACCAGACGGGCCACAATTCCGGTGTGGTGCATGCGGGGCTGTACTACGAGCCCGGCAGCCTGAAAGCGCGCCTGTGTCGGCGGGGTGTGAGCCTCATGCGCGAGTACGCTCTCGACCGCGGTCTGCCGTACGAAGAGTGCGGCAAACTGGTCGTCGCATTGAATGAGGCCGAAGAGGCTCGTCTCGGTGCCATCTATGAAAGGGCCGTCGCAAACGGGGTTCCAGGCGTCGAGATGATCGGACCCGACGGAATTCGGGATGCGGAGCCCAACGCGGTCGGCCGTTCGGCGCTGCGCTCACCGCAGACGGCCATCATCGACTACGGCGCGGTGACACGAGAGCTTCTTTCTGATGTAGAGCATGCCGGGGGTCAGCTGATCTTCGGCGCAGAGGTGACGGACATCGCCAACTGCGGCGGCGGCTGTGCGGTCGGCGCGCGCCGCGGTGAAGAAACCCTGCGTTTGACCTTCGATCACGTGGTCGTGTGCGCTGGCCTGCAGTCCGACAGGGTCGCCAAGCTGGCAGGCGGTGCTGAACACCCCAAGATCGTGCCGTTCTTCGGCCAGTACTCCCGGCTGTCCCCGGAGTACAGAACCGTTCTCAACGGGCTGGTCTACCCTGTGCCCGATCCCGCGTACCCGTTTCTCGGAGTTCACCTGACTAAGCGGGTCGACGGTGAGATGCTGGTGGGTCCGAACGCATTTCTCTCGTTCGGACGCGAAAACTACAGTGGTCGGCACATTGGAATCTCCGACAGCTTCGCAGTGGCTTCGGACCCGGGCTTCTGGCGGTTTGCCAGCCGAAACGTCAAGGCGGCCGTCCGTGAGTTCGGCGGTGTGATCTCCCGCCGCAGATTCCTGGCGGGCGCAGAACAGTATGTGCCGAGCCTTCGCGGTGCTGAATCGACCCCGATCACCCGAGGCATCCGCGCTCAGGCAATGGATCGCAGCGGGAACCTCGTCGATGACTTTGTGATCGAAAGGATCGGGGAGGCGACTCTCGTCCGCAATGCTCCCTCACCCGGTGCGACTTCGTCCTTGGCAATCGCCGAGAACTTAGTTGACACTACGGTGTTGCGGTGAGCACGGGAACGTCGGATTCCAGCAGAATGCGCTGAGCCTGGGAGCCCAGGATGAATTTGCCGATGGCGCTGCGCTTGCGCAGACCGATGACGATCATGCTGGCCCCGTGCTCCCCGGCGCACCGGTTGAGGGTTTCCACCAGATTGTCTTCGTGTTCCGGCTGCAGAACCTCAGCATCAACACCTGCCCTGCGGGCTTGTTCTTCCAGTGCGGCGGTTTCGGAAGCGTTGAGAGTTGTGACTTCGCTGGCCGCCCCCAGCCGGGGAGAGTTCACCACGAGTGCGCGAGTGCCGCGTGCCTTCGCCTCGGCAAAGCCCGCATCGAGAGCAGCCTGACCTTCCGGCGAGGGGAGATAGCCGATGATGACTGTCATAGGACCACTGTAACGTGGAGCGCATGATCGATCCGCTGTTGGCGCTCGCCCGGGACGCCGCGTTTCTCGGGTGGTCGCGCATGAGTCTGTGGGCTTCGAAGCTGTACCGCGCACACGTTGAAGCCAAAGACGACCCCAACAATCTCGTCACGGAAGCCGATGCTGAAATCGAAGGGCTCGTACGCGGCTACTTTGCGCGGTTCCGCCCCGAGGACACGATCGTCGGCGAAGAATCCGCGGAACTTCTTGAGGCTCACGAGGTGGAAGACGGTTCCGCTGTGCTGTCCGGTCTCGTGCTTCCCACCCTGGCAGAAGACCCGCAGTTCGCGGCGCGTCTACGTGAAATCGAACCACTGGAGTGGCACGTCGACCCGATTGACGGGACCGTCAACTTTGTCCGCGGACTGCCCGCCTACTGCATTTCCCTCGGCGCCCGCCGCCCCGACGACTGTCATCCGGCACACGGCCGGTGGGAGATCGGCCTCGTCGCAGCGCCGGTGCTGGACACCGTCTGGTACGCCCGCGCCGGTGCCGGCGCGTGGGTGCGCACAGGACTGCCGGAGGCTGCAGAACTGGCAACAGGCGCCTCGGCGGACCGGATCAGCGGAACCCCGGCGGGACTGCCGGGGGCGGTTGCCGCGACCGGGTTCGGCTACGCCCCACAGAGGCGCGCTGAACAGGTCAGCAGACTCAGCCCGGTGCTGCAGGAGTTCGACGATGTGCGGCGCATGGGCTCAGCCGCAATCGACCTGTGCCTGGCGGCGGAAGGGAAAGTCAACGCCTATTTTGAGCGCGGCCTGGGCATCTACGACTGGGCCGGGGGAGCGGTCATCGCCCGCGAAGCCGGCCTGCACGTGCAGCTGCCCACCGACCGCAGCGAGCCGGTCATAGTCGCAGACACAGCCGAACGCATGGAGTTTCTGCGGCGCCACGCCTGAGCGCTTGAAGCGAGTGAACGCCGAAATGGCCTGCGCGCAGTCGGGTCAGTAGTACACGGCCAGCGGTCCGCGCGGCCCGTCAACCACCTGGACGGGAGTGTTGAACACGCGGGTGAGGACCTCGCTGCGCATAATGTCCTCCGGCGGGCCGAACTCGACCACCTGACCTTCTTTGACAGCGCAGATGCTGTCGGCGTAGGCGGCGGCGAAGTTGATGTCGTGCAGCACGATCACGACCGTGCGGCCCAGTTCATTGGCCACGCGGCGCAGGTGGCGCATCATGATCACCGAGTGCTGCATGTCGAGGTTGTTCAGCGGTTCGTCCAACAGGACGTAGTCGGTTTCCTGCGCCAGGACCATGGCCACATAGGCCCGCTGGCGCTGGCCGCCGGAAAGCTCATCGAGGTAGCGGCCCTCAAAGCGGCTCAGCCCCAAGAAGTCAATTGCTTCGCTGATCGCGGTTTCGTCTTTTGAGGTAAGACGGCCCTTGGAGTGGGGAAAACGGCCGAAGCCCACCAGCTGGCGCACCGTCAGCCGGGTCACGAAGTGGTTCTCCTGCCGAAGGATCGACACGATCTTCGCCAGTTCGTCGCTTTTGGTGGTCGTCACATCATGGCCGGCAACTGTAATGTGTCCGGAGTCCATGGCCATGAGTCGGCCGATCATCGTCAGCAGAGTCGACTTGCCCGCCCCGTTGGGGCCCACCAGCGCTGTAATGCCGTGCGCCGGGATCTCCAGGTTGACCGGACCGATGCAGACGTCGTCAGCGTATTTCCGCGCGACGTCGGACAGGTTGATCACAGGCGCCCCTTTCGGAGGATGTAGACGAGGAAGAACGTGCCGCCGACGATCTCCATGATGATCCCCACGCTGCCTTCGGCGTAGAACAGGTTCTTGAGCACAAAGTGCGAACCGGCCAGAATCACATAGCCGACGAGCACGCCCATGGGGAACAGCAGACGGTGATCGAAGGTGTCTGCCAGCTGGTAGGTGATCATCGCGGTGAGAAAGCCGAAGAAGGTCATCGGCCCGACCAGTGCGGTGGAAACTGCCATGAGCACAGCGATCAGCAGCAGCGAGCCGATCAGGAGCCGTTTGTGGTTCAGTCCCAGGTTCACGGCCGTCTCACGGCCCAGCCCCATGAGGTTGAGCCTGCGGCCCATGGCCCACAGTCCGCCGCCGGCTGCCAACACAAGCGGTATGGCGATCGGCAGGTAGCGGACATCGGCGTTGGCGATCGAGCCGATCAGGCGGGCGGTGAGAACATCGAATTCGCTCGGGGTCAGCAGCCGCTGCATGAAAGTGGACAGGGCGCCCAGCCCGCCGCCGAGGACAAGACCGATGAGCAGGGTGATCTGCAGGTCGTGTCCGGAAACATCGCGCCCCCGGCCGAATCCGCCGAGCAGCCACCCGTAGAGCAGACCCGCCGCACCGGTCATGACGGCCGCCTGGACCAAGAACGGCACGGTGCCGGTCAGTGCGGCTGTGCCGCCGGCGCCGAGGAAGAACACCGCCGCGGTCTGCACAAGCCGGTACAGGGATTCAAAGCCCATGATCGACGGGGTGAGGATTCGGTTGTTCGTCACAGTCTGGAAGGCAATAGTCGCGGTGGCCTGTGCAAATGCGACGACGGCGATGACCAGCAGGGTGGAGGCCCGCAGCTGTGAGATGGCCCAAAAACCCGGGTGACTGATGGGCACAGGGCTCTTCCAGGCCAGCGTGGCGGCCGTAACCGCCAGGGCAAGCAGACCCAGGACGCCCATCATGATCCAGTAGCGGCGCTTCTTGGCCTTTGTGGGAAGAGCACCGGAGAAGCGTTCGGGGGCCGCCCGCATCGAGTCGGCGACCAGGCACTCCTCAAACAGGATGGGGTGGCCGGCGGGAAGGCGCTCATTGGCCGAAACCCGCGGCGGCAGGGAGCGGGGAGTATCAGGCATGAGACTTCTTCCTCAGCAGGAGGGCAACGAACACGACTGAGCCGACAACACCCAGAATCAGGCTGACCGGGATCTCAAACGGGGCGATGACAATCCGCCCGATGAGGTCTGACACAGTCACCGCGGCAATGCCCATGAGGGCCACCCACGGCAGGTTTGAGCGCAGGTCGTCACCGCGGAACATAGACACGATATTCGGGACCACCAGGCCGAGGAAAGGCAGATTGCCGACGACGACGGTGACAACACCGGTGGCCAGGGCGACCAGGCCGGTGCCCAGCAGAATGACCCGGTTGTAGTTGATGCCGACGTTGACGGCCACGCTTTCGCCCAGCCCGACAACGGTGAAGCGGTCAGCGGCGATGAAGATGGCAATGGCTATCGCAACGACGACCCACAGCGGTTCGTACTGGCCTTTGAGCACCGAGGTGAAGGATCCGGCAAACCAGATTCCGAGGCTTTGCAGCATGTCGGTGGCCAAGGCTATGTAGGTGGAGACTGCACCGACGACAGCGCCGAGCATGAGTCCGACGATCGGCACGATCACGGATGAGCGCAGCGTCACCTGGCGCAGGAAGGCAAAGAAGATGAGTGTGCCGATGAAGCTCATGACGATTGCCCCGGCCATGTGGACCAGCAGGCCCGAATCGGGGGCGATGATCATCGTCAGCAGAAGGCCCAGCCCCGCCCATTCGGTGGTGCCGGTGGTTGTCGGCTCGACAAAGCGGTTCTGGGTCATGAGCTGCATGACGAGTCCGCACATGGCCATTGCCGCACCGGAGAGCACGAGGGCCAGGGTGCGGGGAACGCGTGTGATGCTGAACATTTCGGCACCGCCCTCGCCGAAGATGTCGAAGACGCCCACAAAAAGAGAAGCAACGACCAGCGCCGCAGTCACAGCGACTGCGGCGCCGAATCGCCACGTGAGCAGGGCAGGACGGGTCACTGCTTGTTGAATTCCTCCGCGAGGTTTTCAAGAGCCTCGGTGTAGGTCTGGATAGATTCGTTGACGTAGGTGTCCTCCGGCATGTATAGCACGTGGCCTTCCTTGATGGCGGTCACGTTCTTCAGAGCAGCGGAGTTCGAAACGACGTCCTTTGCCGGGTGGTATTTTTCGCCGTCCTTCATGGTGATGGCGGCATCACGGTCCATGACGATGATCCAGTCAGGGTTGGACTTGGCGATCGCTTCAACGCTGACGTCATCGCCCTCGTGGTCTTCCGAGGCTTCCGGAACGTCAAGGGCGGGCTTCAGGCCGACCATGTCGAACAGCGGGCCGGCGCCGCGGCCCTGGGAAGGAGCGGAGTAGTTGAGGTTGCCGCCGGTGGAGATCAGACCCATGACGGTCTGGTCCTTGTTGTAGCTGTCCTTAGCTGCCTTTTCGGCGTCCTCGAACTTCTTGACGAGTTCGTCAGCCTCTTTTTCTTTGCCGAAGACTTCGCCCAGGGCAGTGGTCTGGCGCTTGAACTCTTCGTCCAGGGGCTTGCCGTCGCGCGGTTCGAGATCGACGATCGGGGTGTCCCCGGCGAGCTCCTTGATCTTGTCTTCGTGCTGAGTGAAGCGCTGACCGGTGATGATCACGTCAGGTTCAGCGGCCACGATCGCTTCGAGGTCGGGTTCGCGGTGGTTGCCCAGGTCGACAACTGATTCGTCTTCGCGCAGCTCCAGCGACTTCGGAACGATCTTGCGGGGAGCTGCAACGGGCTTGACGCCCCAGTCTTCAAGCGTCTGGAAAGAGCGGTTGTCCAGAGCAACAACCTTCTTTGGGTTCTTCGGAACCTCGACGGTGCCGTCGTTCGTTTCGATGCTGACGGTTTCAGCGCTGCCGGATTGGCTGTTCTCAGCGGTGCCGGAGCCGCATGCAGCAAGGGTCAGTGCGAGGGTGCTCGCACCGATGAGTGCGGCGAAGCGTCGTGCAGTCTTCATGATGTTTCTTTCATGTCCGTGTCGGAAGAGTGAAAGTTAGGCGAGGCTTACCTAACGGGCCCGAGAACAGCATAGGCGAAGTATTTCCGAAAGGAAAGCCTAACCTAATGCCCTGGCCCCTGTCGTACCGCCGTGGGCTCTAGACTTGCGGCTATGTCATCACGCCGTCGCCTGTTTCTCGGTGCCCGTTTCCTCACCTTCGACCGCTCCCTGCCGCAAGCATCAGCTGTCCTCGTCGAGGACGAAAAGATTGTCGCTGTGGGGGAGGCGCCTGAGCTGCGTGCCCACGCTGTCGGCGCTGAAACCGTCGACCTCGGCGGGACCGTCGCAGTGCCCGGCTTCGTCGACGCCCACATCCACGGACTGTCACAGGCACTCGGGGCAGAAGAGCTCAGCCTTTTCGGCACCGAAACACTTGACCAGGCAATGGCCGCACTGGCCGACTATGCGGGGCAGGTGCCCGACGGCGAATGGGTCATCGGCGCCGGCTGGGACTTCACCAAATGGGGTCTCGACGCACAGCCAGACCGCGCTTTCCTCGAAAAAGCCGCCCCGCACAACCCCGTTGCCCTGTGGTCGATCGACTACCACACCCTGTGGGTCAACGGACGCGCCCTCGCAGAAGCGGGAGTCGGCCCACACACCCCCGACCCGCACGACGGTGAATTCGTGCGCGAACCCGGAGGGCGGCTCACCGGCATCATCCGCGAAGGTGCTGCGGACCTCATCAAAGCCGTAATCCCGGACCCTTCCGCCTCGGCGGCTGCCGACGCCCTGAAGATCCAGCAGCGTAAGTGGCTTTCCGAAGGGCTCACGGGCCTGCACGAAATCGAAGGCGAACTGTCGCGGCTGGCCTGGCAGGAACTCGGTGCGCGCGGCGAACAGAACATCCGGGTGGTCAAATACCTCCGCCCGCGGGAGCTCGACTGGGCACAGTCCTCCGGCTGGATCACCGGTGGGGGCGACGCCTGGTTCCACCACGGCGGGCTCAAGCTGTTCGCCGACGGAGCACTCGGGTCCCACACCTGCCACATGTCCTCGCCTTTCCCACGGGTCGAAGGCGAAGGGGCTCCCAACTACGGCGCCGAGGTGATTTCGGAAGACGCCCTGACTCAGGCCATGGTCGAGGTGTATCGGGCAGGCATTGTGCCGATCGTCCACGCCATCGGCGACCAGGCCGTCCACCAGGTGCTCAGCGCCTACGCGCGAACAGATGCTGAACACCGTGCCGCAGAAAAGCGCTTGGGTCGTGCCCTGCGGCGTCGCATCGAACATTCGCAGTTCATCCAGCCTGGTGACATTCAGCGCTTTGCCGCCCTCGGCGTCATCGCCTCGATGCAGCCGCGGCACTGCATTTCCGACCTGCACCTGCTGGCGCAGATTCCGCTGGACGCGGCACTCGCCGGCTACGCCTGGACGCAACTGGAAGACGCCGGTGTTGCGCTCGCCTTCGGATCCGACGCCCCGGTGGAGCCGAGCACTCCGTGGGCTGCCGTGTACGCGGCAATGACCAGGGCGGACATCAGCGGCGACCGGTCGAGCACCTACCAGCCCCAGCGGCGGATGAGCGCCTACCGCGCAATCGCCGCTCACACCTCTGGTGCTGCCTATGCCGCCGGCAGAGAAAGCGTGTCCGGTCGCATTGCTCCGGGCATGGAGGCCGATTTCATCGCCGTCGACACTGACCCGCTGGCGCGCGAAGGAGCCGACGGCGCACTGCCCTTTGCGACTGCCTACCCCGATGAGGACGCCCTGTTCGAACAGGCTGAGGCCATCCGCGACACTCAGGTGGAGACCACGATCGTCGGCGGGCAGGTGCGGTTCAGCCGCTGACGCCACTCTGGTGGGCTGTGGAAGACCACACGCGCGAGGCTGACTCAACCGCACAGATTAAGTATCATGGGTCACACAAACTGCCGTCATCACGCTCTTCGGGAGAGCCCGCGCGAAGCCATCGCGTCGGCGCCGTAGGTGCAATCCCCTCCCCGGGAAACTCTCAGGCCCAGTACTGAAGAGCGGAGGCGACTCTGAAACCGTTGCCGGAACGCGCTTCGCCGCCGACCGCACGGCAACAGAGCGGGGAGGAGACCGCAGCTGAGCCAGCTGGCCAGCAAGACTCCAACCCAAGGAACGCCCGTGACTTTCGAGAACCGCACCGCCACCCCGGAAGCCGCCACTGCCGCTCTGTCCCACGTCACCGCTTTCACCGGTGATTCCGCGCGCCCCTTTGCCGACCGCCACATCGGCCCGCGTGCCCACGAAACCGCCGCGATGCTCGAAGCGGTCGGCTTCGATTCGCTTGAAACTCTGGCCCGTGCCGCCGTACCGGAGAACATCCAGGACGACGGCGTGCAGACACCGGCGGCGCTGTCGGAAGTCGACATGCTCGCCCACCTGCGCGAACTCGCCGCGAAGAACGTGCAGAAAACGCAGATGATCGGCCGCGGCTACTACGACACGATCACCCCGACCGTCATCCGCCGCAACCTGGTCGAAAACCCCGCCTGGTACACCGCCTACACGCCCTACCAGCCGGAGATCTCGCAGGGCCGCCTGGAGGGCCTGCTCAACTTCCAGCAGATGGTCCAGGACCTCACCGGCCTGGACATCGCCAATGCCTCGCTTCTGGATGAGGCCACCGCGGTCGCAGAAGCCGTTCTGCTCATGCGCCGGGCCAACAAAAAGGGCTCCTCGGTTGTTCTGGACTCCGAACTGCACCCGCAGACCATTGCGATCGTCCGCGCTCGCGCCAAGGCCATGGACTTCCAGGTGCAGATCGCCGACCTGTCCCAGGGGCTGGTCGGCGAAGACGTGTTCGGCATCGTCTGCGCACAGCCGGGCACCACGGGTGCCGTGCGCGACTTCACCGACGCCGTACGAGGCGCCAAGGAGCGGTCTGCCATGGTCACCTTCGCGTGTGACCTCCTTGCTCTGACCCTGCTGCGCACCCCGGCCCAGCAGGGTGCGGACATTGCCGTCGGCTCAGCGCAGCGCTTCGGCGTTCCGCTGTTCTTCGGCGGTCCCCACGCCGGCTTCATGGCGGTGACCGAAAAGCTCAAGCGGCAGATTCCCGGCCGCCTGGTGGGTGTGTCCAAGGACGCCGACGGAAAACCCGCCTACCGTCTGGCCCTGCAGACCCGCGAACAGCACATCCGCCGCGAAAAGGCCACATCGAACATCTGCACCGCACAGGCGCTGCTGGCCAATGTCGCCTCCATGTACGCCGTGTACCACGGCCCCGTCGGCCTGGCGAAGATCGCCAGCCGCATACATCGCCTGGCCACAGCGTTCGCAGACAGACTCGACGGCGATTCCCAGTCCGTGTCCGAGAACTTCTTCGACACAGTGTTGGTGCGCGTGCCCGACGCTGACGCCGCAGTTGCCGCCGCCTGCGAGGCAGGCATCAACATTCTGCGGATCGACGACACCCACGTGGGTGTGAGCTTCGGCGAACCGCACACGGTCGCTGACGCCAACACGCTGCTGGAAGCTCTCGGAGCGACCGGCCGCATCGACGCGGAAGAATTCGAAGCCGCAGGCACCGGCACCTTCGGCCCAGCAGGTGTCCCCGCACCCCGCGTGCCGCAGGCCCTGCAGCGCGACACCCAGTACCTCACCCACCCGGTGTTCAACACCTACGGTTCCGAAACCCTCATGATGCGCTACCTGCGCACCCTGGCCGACCGCGACCTCGCGCTGGACCGCACCATGATTCCGCTGGGCTCGTGCACCATGAAGCTCAACGCGGCAACCGAAATGGAAGCCATCACCTGGCCGGGCTTCGCATCGATCCACCCGCTGGCACCAGAAGACCAGACCGCCGGCTGGCGTGAGCTGATCGACAACATCGAAGAGCTGCTGGCCGAAGTCACCGGCTACGATGTCGTGTCGATTCAGCCCAACGCCGGTTCACAGGGCGAACTGGCAGGCCTGCTGGCCATCCGCGGCTACCACGTGTCCAAGGGCCAGCCCGAGCGCACCGTCATGCTGGTGCCCAGCTCCGCTCACGGAACCAACGCCGCATCGGCCATCCTCGCAGGTCTCAAAGTGGTCGTTGTGAAGTCCGCAGAAGACGGTTCGATCGACCTTGACGACCTCGACGCCAAAATCGAGAAGTACCGCGATGTGCTTTCGGGCATCATGATCACCTACCCGTCGACCCACGGCGTGTACGAATCCGATGTGCGCCGCGTGTGCTCGTCCATCCACGACGCAGGCGGCCAGGTGTACATCGACGGTGCGAACATGAACGCGCTCGTCGGCGTGGCCAAACCCGGCCACTTCGGCGGCGACGTCAGCCACCTCAACCTGCACAAGACCTTCACCATCCCCCACGGCGGCGGCGGCCCCGGCGTGGGCCCGGTCGCTGCCCGCGAACACCTGCGCCCCTTCATGCCCGGTGATTCCAGCGACAGCCGTGCCGTCAGCGGGGCAGAGGACTACACCTCGCTGCCGATCTCCCAGGCCAAGTACGGTTCCGCCGGCGTCCTGCCGATCTCGTACGCCTATCTGAAGATGATGGGCCCAGACGGTCTGCGCGAAGCCACCTACTCGGCACTGCTGGGAGCCAACTACATCGCAAAGGCACTCCACGAAGACTTCCCGACCCTCTACACCGGTGAAAACGGCCTCGTTGCACACGAGTGCATCCTCGACCTGCGCGCCATCACCGCCGAAACCGGGGTAACCGCAGAAGACGTAGCCAAGCGGCTCATCGACTTCGGCTTCCACGCCCCAACCCTGGCCTTCCCGGTCGCCGGCACCCTCATGGTCGAACCGACCGAATCGGAAGACAAGGGCGAACTCGACCGCTTCATCCAGGCGATGAAGACCATCCGCGAAGAAATCCGCGCAATCGGCAGCGAATACACCTACGAAGAATCGCCGCTGAAGAACGCGCCGCACACCGCAACCTGCGTCATGGACGACTGGGACCAGAAATACTCGCGCAAGACCGCGGTGTTCCCCGTGCCCGGCCTCGAACTGACCAAGTACTTCCCGCCGGTGCGCCGCATCGACGGCGCCTACGGCGACCGCAACCTGGTCTGCGAATGCCCGCCGCCAGAAGCCTTCGACATCGAATCGGCCGACGCCGAAGCCTGACAGAGGAGACCCCATGACCAAGCAGACGCCCCTGTACCAGATCAACGCCGAACTCGGCGCGAACTTCACCGACTTCGGCGGCTGGGACATGCCGCTGAAATACGGCTCCGAACTCGCCGAACACCGTGCCGTCCGCGAATTCGCGGGCATCTTCGACCTGTCCCACATGGGCGAGGTCCGCATCACCGGTGCGGACGCCGCCGTCTTCATGGACTACGCGCTCCTGTCGCGCTACTCCATCATGAAGAACGGCAAAGCCAAATACGGCGTCATCATCGACGAGGCCGGTGGCATCCTCGATGACGTCATCACCTACCGCCTGGCCGATGGCGAATTCCTCATAGTGCCCAACGCCGGGAACACCTCGGCCGTCGTTGCCGCACTCGAAGACCGCGCAGACAAGGCCAAAGCCGCCGGAGCAGCTGCGGACTTCGAAGTGCGCAACGAATCCGATGACACTGCGCTCATCGCCGTACAGGGTCCCAAGTCGGAGGACATTCTGCTGGCCGCCGTGTGCGGCAGCACCGAGTGCGTTGACCGCGAAGACTGCACCAGGATCAAAGACCTCGAATACTACGCGTGGACGAATATCGCAGTCGACGGCGTTGAGGTCTTCTTGGCGCGCACCGGCTACACCGGCGAAGACGGCTTTGAACTGTATGTCAAAAACGCCGATGCCGCCGCCCTGTGGAACCGGCTGATGAGCATCAACGAAGCCGAATTCGACGGTGCCGCGCTGCCGTGCGGACTGGCTTCGCGCGATTCCCTGCGGCTGGAGGCGGGCATGCCGCTCTACGGCAACGAACTGACGCGCGAAACCACGCCGTTTGACGCGGGCTTCGGCGGTATGGTCCGCGGAGCGCTCAAGAACAAGGGCGACTTCTACGGCCGCGAAACACTGCAGAAGCTCGGCGACGCCGACCAGGCCGAAGGCACGCCGCGCAAACTCGTCGGACTGTCCTCCGAGGGCCGCCGGGCCGCACGCGCAGGAGTGGGCGTTTTCGCTGACGGAGCGGAAGTCGGGGTCATCACCTCCGGCCAGCCGTCACCCACCCTGGGCCACCCCATCGCCCTGGCCTACATCGACACGGCACACGCCGAACCCGGCACCGCCGTGACCGTCGACATCCGCGGAAAGTCCTATGACTTCACCGTCGTCGAAACGCCCTTCTACAGCAGCGGTGCCCACTGACGCCCGTTCGGCGCGCCCCTGACGCCGTTGGCTGCCCGCTGACACCAGAATGACGAACCGTCGGAATCCAGGCTGGCTCCCAACCCCCAGACCTTCTGAATGAAAGGAACCCACAATGGCTGAACTGCCCCCGCTGCCAGAGAACTTTTCGTACTCGGCAGAACACGAATGGATCAACGCCACAGGCGATGACATCGTCGGAAACACCGTCCGCATCGGCATCACCGCAGTAGCCGCTGACGCACTCGGCGAAGTCGTCTTCGCAGACCTTCCCGAGGTCGGCGACACCGTGACCGCTGGCGAAGTCTGCGGAGAAGTCGAATCCACCAAATCGGTTTCCGACCTCTACTGTCCCGTTTCAGGCGAAGTGACCGCCGTCAACGCTGACGTCGACGACAACCCGTCGCTGCTGAACTCCGACCCCTACGGTGAGGGATGGCTCATCGAAGTCTCCGTCACCGAAGTCGGCGACATCATGGACGCCGCCGCCTACGGAGAAGCAAACCACGTCTGATGCGCACGCCTGGCCGCCCGGACCGGACCCCCTCCCGGTCCGGGCTCGCATCCCCGTCCCCCCTCGCCCCACCTCGGGCATCCCCAGCTCGTCACCACCTTGGTCGTGCAGCGTCGCACACGGGAGGAAACATGACCGTCAGCGTTTTTGATCTGTTCAAAGTGGGCGTCGGCCCATCGTCATCCCACACAGTCGGGCCCATGCGGGCAGCCGCGCGCTTTGTGCAGCTGGTCGGCGACCGTCAGCCCGCATCGCTTGCAGTTGACGTGTTCGGATCGCTCGCAGCTACGGGAGCCGGCCACCGGACATTCGACGCGATCCTGGCAGGCCTCGAAGGCTGCGAACCCGAAAAGATTCAGCCGGAGGACTTCGGCGAACGCACCGAGCGGATCGAACAGACCGGCGTGCTGCGCTTCGGCGACAAGTGGGACATTGAATTCAGTGAAAAGGACATGGTCAAACGTCCGCTGACCGTACTCGACCACCACACCAACGCGCTGACAATCAAAGCAGAAGACGCCGACGGCGGTGTCATTGCCGAAGAAACCTACTACTCCGTCGGCGGTGGGTTCGTCGTCAGCCAGTCCGAACTCGACGGCGGCCTTCAACAGGAAGCGGAAGAGGAAAGGGCAGAAGCCCCCTATCCGTTCACCTCGGGAGCGCAGCTGCTGGAACAGTGCCGCGCATCCGGGCTCGAAGTGTGGCAGGTGATGCTGGAAAACGAAAAAGCCCACCGCAGCGAAGACGAAATCCGGGCGGGACTGCTGCACATCTACTCCGTCATGGAGGAGTGCGAAAAGAACTCGGTGGCCCGCGACGGCATTCTGCCCGGCGGCCTCAATGTGCACCGGCGCGCCCACAAGTGGTACCAGCGGTTGCTGCAGGAAGACCCCGAACGCAGGCCGGAGTACTACCAGGAATGGGTCAACCTCGTAGCACTTGCCGTCAACGAAGAGAACGCCAGTGCGGGGCGAGTGGTCACCGCGCCGACCAACGGAGCTGCGGGCATCATTCCGGCGGTCATGTTCTACGCGCTCAACTACGTGCGCGGTGTCGAAGGCGGAGCCCGGCACGGCGGCATCACATCCGAAACACCCATGAGCCGGGATGAGGCCGTCGTTCGGTTTATGCTGACCGCAGGGGCAATCGGTGTTCTGTACAAGGAACGCGCCTCGATTTCCGGTGCCGAAGTCGGCTGCCAGGGCGAGGTGGGGTCAGCTTCCTCAATGGCTGCGGCAGGTCTTGCCGCAGTTCTCGGCGGAGGGGTCATGCAAGTGGAGAACGCCGCCGAAATCGCCATGGAGCACAACCTGGGACTCACCTGCGATCCGATCAACGGGCTCGTGCAGATTCCCTGCATTGAGCGAAACGCCATAGCATCCGGCAAGGCAATCAACGCCGCAAAAATGGCCATGTGGGGCGACGGGACCCACCGCGTGTCCCTCGATGAGGTCATCGCCACCATGAAAGCCACCGGCGAAGACATGATGGACAAGTACAAAGAAACCGCCATGGGAGGTCTCGCCGTCAACGTCGTTGAATGCTGATGGGTGTTGGGTGGCAGCTGGCTTTCGGTTGGTGCCGGGTGGCTGGTGCGTCCGGTTGGCGGGGTTGCCAGTTGGCGAGGCGCGGATTTGCGCTTTAATGCGCCTTTGCGCGCTGCTGCAGCGCATTAAAGCGTGAAGTTGCATTAGCGCGTGATTCTGCCTGGCTCGGGTGCCGGGGCAGAATAGGGTGTTGATTTTTGGTGTCGAGGTGCCGACTGGCGTGGGAAGGTGACTGTTATGCCTGGCAGGGCTGGTCTTGTGGGCGACGGCGTCTATCGCTCGAAGCTCAGCGTCTTCACGGCTGCAGTGGTCATTGCCGTCGCGAGCATTTTCATGATCGATGCTCTTCTTCGGGGCACACCTGCCCTATGGCTCATTGCCGGTTCGGCGCTGCTTGCCGTGTGTACAGCCGCATGGGCGTTTATCTACAAGCCGTGCCTGCGCCTGCGGGATGACCACTTGGTGCTGCGCGGGCCGATTCGGGAAATCACCGTGCCCTACGCGGCGGTTCGCGATGTTCAGGTTCGGTCCGTGGTGACAGTGACGACGGATGAACGCACCTATTCAGCATGGGCGGGGCCGGAGCGCAACCGCAGGTTTGCCGGCCCGGATGCCGCGCACGACGCATCGACTCTCATCCGCAGCCGAGCCGCCGACGCCCGAGGCGGTGCGGCTGAAGCTCGCAGTGGCGATGGCGCGGTTGGTGCGCCTGGAGGGCAGGGGAACGGCGCCTCGCATGGGGTTGGTGCTTCCCCGGAAGACTCCGGCGGCGTGCGGGTGCGCTGCCTGTGGGCGCCGTGGGCTGTATGCGCGGGGCTGGCCGCCGTGAGCGCGGTCGTCGCCCAGGTACTGTAAGCCCAACTTTCGTTGCAGACTTGCGGCGTAATGCGTTCTCACGCGCAAATGCGCCGCATTAAAGCGTGACTCTGCATTAGCGCGTGAGTCTGGCGTGTGAATGCGGCACCCACCAGGCGCGCCAACCCAGCCGCCGTCAACCCAGCCGCCGTCAACCCGGCGCAGGGACACACAGAAGCGGGGCCCGGGCATGCACCCGAGCCCCGCTCTGCGTGACTGCCTCAGCTTCAGCGCCGATGTGACTGCATCAACGCCTCGGCGTCAGCGTTTCAGCTGATCACTTCTTGTGGCCGATGATGGTCCAGTCCTTGCTTTCGAACTGCGTCGCACCGAGGTTCACGATATCTTCGGAAACACCGTGGACGGTCGGGGTGGCGTAGAAGGGGATCATGACCTTCTCAGCCCAGAACTGCTTGTCCATTTCGTTGGCGAGTTCGAGGCGCTTGTCCGGGTCAGCTTCGTTCTGTGCGGCCTTGACGGCGCTGCCGATGTCTTCGTTGGAAATGCCGAAGTAGTTCTGCTGCGATTCAGCCGGGTAGAACAAGTTCGCGGTCGTGGTGATCGGGAACTCGGTGCCCTGCCAGGAGAACGTCACCATGTCGAAGTTCTTCGGGGTCACGTAGTCGGTGAAGTACTTGTCCGACGGCACGGTGTCCAGCTTGACCTTCATGCCGATCTTGTTGAGGTCGTTCATGACCTGCTTGGCGCGCTTTTCGTTCGATTCGGTGTCGGCGGGTACGACGACGGAGAACTCGAGTTTCTCGCCGTCCTTTTCGTAGACTCCGTCGCCGTTCTTTTCGTAGCCGGCGTCCTGCAGAATCTTTTCGGCGTCTTCGGGCTTGTGCTGGGCCCAGCCGTCGGTGTTGTCCTGGTAGCCGTCCTGACCGGGCATGAACGTGTAGTTGTTGACGTTGATGACCGGAGCTTCAACCGGGCCGACAGCAGCCTGGCCGATGACGTCGCGGTTGACCGCCAAGCCGATTGCCTCGCGGACCTTCTCATCCTTCAGGCCAGGACGGGTGGCGTTCATGGTCAGGTGCGTGTACATCAGACCGGTCGACTTGTAGATCTTGGCGTCGCCGCGGTTCTTAGCGGTTTCGTAGGCATCGCCGTCGGTGCCGATGTCCACAAGGTCGATTTCCTTGTTGGCAAAGGCCTGACCCTGCTGGGGCTGTGAGACCACGCGGAAGGTGATCTTGTCCAGCTTCGGCTTGTCGCCCCACCACTTGTCGTTCTGCTCCATGGTGACGGTCTTGGCGCTCTTGTTGAGTTTGACTGCCTTGAACGGGCCCGAAGACGGCACGAACTCGTCTTTGAAGTCCTCGTTGAACTTCTTGGCGTCAGACGAAACTTCTTTCGGCAGCAGCGGGAACACGTAGTTCTGCCAGTCACCGAACACACCGTCGTAGGTGATGGTGACTTCCTTCTTGTCTGAGCCGATCTCGACGGACTTGATGCTCTCCCAACCCTGAGTGGAACTGACCTGGTAGTCCTTGTCCTTGCCGTTGTTGGCTTCCCAGAATGCCTTGAGGTCTTCACCGTCGATCGGCTTGCCGTCTTCCCAAACAGCGTCCTTGTTGTACTTCAGCTTGACTGTCGTCGGGTCGTCACCGGTGAGCTCCATCGATTCGATGTAGTTCGGGTCGGCTTCAGCCTTGCCGTCAGCGTCATATTTGAGGCCAGTACTGACGCTTGGCCCGTACATATCTTTGACGTCGGTGAGGGTGCCGTCAGCGTGGCTGTAGTTGAAGCTGCCAGGCCATTCCGTCAGGGGGAGGGTCAGGTCGCCGCCGTCTTTGACTTCATCGGCCGCTGCTTTTGTCATGTCGACATTCGGCAGTTCAGGCTGGTCACCGCCGTCACCGCCGCCGGATGAGCCGCTTTCGCCGCTTTGGCAGGCCGACAGCACCATCGCTGCTGCCGCCGCTGCGGCGACTAACGCGCTCAGGCGCGTTTTCTTGATTGCCATGGTCTTTCCTTTCTCCGGGGGTCGTTCAGACCGCAGGGTGGTTTTTCTCCAACAGTCCGCTGTTGTCCGTGTGGTGGCACGCGGCTGCCGATTGCCCGACCTTGTTCAGTCCGGGGCTGACCTCTCGACACTGAGCCTGGGCGTCGGCGTCGAGCAGTTTGTATAGGGGGCAGCGCGCTGCGAATGCGCACCCCGTGAATTCCTGCGTGGGGGCAGGAAGATCGCCTTCCAGAAGCACCTGGGAGCGCTGCGATTCGATCTTCGGGTCTGGGACGGGCACTGACGAAATGAGCGCACGCGTGTAGGGGTGCTTGGGGTTTTCATAGACTTCGCCGACGGGTCCGTATTCGATGATGCGGCCCAAGTACATAACGGCGATGATGTCGGAAATCTGGCGGATGACGGCGAGGTCGTGGGCCACGAAGACATAGGACAGCCCCAGGCGGTCGCGCAGGTCTTCAAGCAGATTGATGACACCGGCCTGAATCGACACGTCGAGAGCCGAAACCGGTTCGTCGAGTATGAGCACCTTCGGGTCGGTGATGAGCGCTCGTGCAATGCCGATGCGCTGCTTCTGCCCGCCGGAGAATTCGTGCGGGTAGCGCGATGCCATGCTTCGGTCGAGCCCGACCAGCTCCAGCATGTCGCCGACGCGCTTTTCGCGATCGCCTTTTGCCACGCCGTGAGCCGTCAGCGGTTCGCCGACGATGTCGAGCACCGGCAGGCGCGGATCGAGAGCGGCCGAGGGGTTCTGGAAGACGATCTGCACGTCCTTGCGCATCTCCCGGCGCTGCTGGGGGCTTGCGCTTTCGATGTTGATGCCGTTGATGGTGATGGTGCCCGACTGGGGTTTCTTCATCTCCATCACCTGCGTGACGGCGGTCGATTTGCCGCAGCCGGATTCGCCGACCAGGCCGAGTGTTTGCCCGGTGTGCAGCTCGAAGGAGATTCCGTCGACGGCCCGTACGGTGCCCACGCGTCGGCGGAACACAGCGCCCTTTGTCAGCGGGAAGTGCTTCACGAGGTCAGTCACCTCGAGAACTTTCTCCGAACCGGAGCGATCGACGATTTCCACTGGTTCGGGCCGCGGGAAGATTTCGTGGGCTTGAAGCGCACCGGATTCGATTTCGTCAGCCCGGATGCAGGCGGCGAAGTGCCCTTCGGAATCGACCACGGCCTGCTCAGCCGGCACCTCGCCGTGGACCTCTTCGAGGTGCGGTTCGGTTTCAAGGCAGGCCTCCACGGCAATGGGGCAGCGCTGCGCAAACGGGCAGCCCTTCGGCAGAGCGTTCAGCTGCGGCGGCCTGCCCTCAAGGGGGACAAGGCGCTCTTTGCCGGCGGTGACGACGTTGGGCACAGAGCGCAGCAGGCCGATGGTGTACGGCATGCGGGGCCAGTAGAAGATGTCGTCAATGCTGCCGGTCTCAATGAGCTTCCCGGCGTACATGACGGCCACCTTGTCGGCGTAGCCGGCGACGACCCCGAGGTCGTGGGTGATGAGGACGATGGCCGCACCCGTGAGTTCCTGGGCCTTGCGCAGCAGCTCCATGATCTGGGCCTGAATCGTCACGTCGAGGGCCGTTGTGGGTTCGTCGGCGATGATGAGGTCGGGGTCGTTGGCAATCGCAATTGCGATCATCGCTCGCTGGCGCATACCGCCGGAATATTCGTGGGGAAAGGCATTGGCCCGGTTTTCCGGGTCGGGAATGCCGACCACCCGCAGCAGTTCGACCGCGCGCTCCCACGCATCGTCCTTGGAGAGTTTGGGATTGTGGATGATGAGCGCTTCCACGATCTGCTTGCCCACCGGGTGCACCGGGTTGAGTGCTGACAGCGGGTCCTGGAAGACCATGGCGATGCTCGATCCGCGCAGCTGTGACATCTGGTGGTCGGTTTTGCCGATGAGAGACTCGCCCTTGTAGCGGATGTCGCCGCTGATCTGCGCGGTCGACGGCAGCAGCCCCATGACCGCGGTTGACGACACCGACTTTCCGGAACCGGATTCGCCCACAATCGCGAGGAATTCGCCTTTCTTCACGGAGTAGCTGACTCCGCGGACGGCCTCAACGGGAGCCGATTTCCGCTGCGGGAAGGTGACGGACAGGTTTTCGACTTCGAGAACGGGAGCCTCGTCAGCGGTATTGCCCGAGGTGGTGGTCTGTGTGGGCAGTTCGGTGTCAGCCACGGTTCACTCCTGATGTGGGGTCGATGGCATCGCGCAGCGCGTCGGCAACAACGGACACTGCTGTCAGCAGCAGTACGAGAGCGGCGGCGGGGAAGAGGAACACCCAGGGGCGGGTGACCGCACCGGAGGTTCCAGCTGAGAGCAGAGTGCCGATTGAGATGTCCGGTGACTGCACGCCGAGGCCGAAGAACGACAGCGATGTTTCAGCCAACACAGCGCCGACCACGCCGAGGGTCGCATCGACGATGAGCAGTGACGAAATGTTCGGAATGATGTGGCGGACCAGAATCGTAGGTGTTCCCAGGCCCATGTAGCGGGCAGCCTGGACGAATTCTGCGTTGCGCAGCGATTTGGTCTGCGCTTTGACGACCTGCGCGGTCACCATCCACGCGAACAGCGCCACGATGATGATGATTGCCACCCACGACAAGCCCTTCAGCGCCGGGGCGAACAGCAGCAGGACGAAGAACGAAGGCAGCACCAGCATGAAGTTGATGAGCCAGTTGATGGCCATTTCGACCTTGCCGCCCAGATACCCGGCGAGTGAGCCCATGATGGCGGCGATGAGGGTGCCGATGATGCCGGCGGCAAGCCCGATGATGATCGACTTGCGCAGACCGATGACAACCTGTGCGTAGATGTCGTAGCCGTCGGTGTCGGTTCCGAACCAGTGTTCGGCCGAAGGCCCCTTGTTGAGGTTGAAGGCGTCCTGGTCGTTCGGCCCGTAGATGTTGATCACGTTGCCGAACAGGGCGAACAGGACCATGAACGCAAGTATCGAACCGCCGATCCAGAAGCGCGGGGAGGAGAACAGCCGACGGAAGATCAGACGGGACCGGGACACCGGCTGCGCTTCGGCAACTGTTTTCAGTGCGTCTTCGCCGATATTGCCCGCGGGGCGTTCAATGTCTGCGGTGGGGGCTGCATTGATGGAGGGGTCTGCGTTGTGCGCGGTCTTGTCGTTCATCATGACCTCACTCGGGGGTCGAGTGCGGCGTAGAGCACTTCTGACAGCGTGGAGGAGATCAGAACGAGCATGGCCGCGAAGAAGGTGGTGCCGGCTGCCGCGTTGATGTCGGAGCCTGTGATGGAGTCAAGGGCCATCCTCCCCATGCCGTTCCAGGAGAAGATGATTTCCAAGAACGTCGAACCGGCGAGCATCGTGCCGAAGCTGTATGCGAAGTACGTGGACATGGGAATGATGGCTACGCGCACGCCGTGTTTCCACAGTGCGGTCTTACGGGTGAGCCCTTTTGAGCGGGCTGTGCGGATGTAGTCGGCGCCAAGGACATCAAGCATCATTGAGCGCTGATAGCGGGAGTAGATGGCGGCACCGAACAGCACGAGCGCAATCGTCGGCAGGAGCATGTGGGATATTGTGTCGGCCACTTGCGGCCAGAAGCCGTGCACCCCCGGGGTGGCGGGCCCGACGAATCTGATGAGCTGCGTGCCCACGGCATTGTTGAACCCGGTTGCGAGGATCATGAGGATGATGCCCAAGACGAACGTCGGGGTTGCGTTGATGACGTATGTCAGACCGGTGATGATGTTGTCTGAGGCTTTGTACTGTCGGACTGCGCCCCACACGCCGAGTGCCACTCCCAGGATCGCACCCAGAATGCTGCCGACGATCAGCAGGCGCAGGCTGACAACGGAGCGGCTGAGCATTTCGGTGAGCACGGGCTGTCCGCCGACTGTCAGACCGAAATCCCCGTGGAAGAGGATGTTCGTTGCCCAGTTCCACGTGCGGGTGATGAGCGGAGTGTCGGGGTTGACGCCCAGTTCATCGAGCCTGGCAGTGATGGTGCTTTCGGGAAGCGGGGGATTCTTGCCTCGGTAGCGCTTTGCCGGATCCATAAAGCTGGAGGTCAGCATGTACGCGCACGTGGTTGCCAGCGCCGTGAGGATCACGTAGTTGACAACGCGCCGGAGGATGTAGGCGATCATCTGGTCTCATTGGTGTCGGGGACATTCACAGGGGGCGCCCGATGTTCTCTGCCGCCCCGCTGACGAGGTGACGTGAAGCACATCAGTGGCTTAGATATTAGTGCAAATGATGCGGGCCTGCCCCTGAAGTCTCAAAAAACCGTTAAAAAACCCTCCAGTAAGGTTGAGCTATGGAATGGGGCGAATGGCATCGGGACATCCTCGGTCCCGGCTTTCAGCAGCTCGCTCTGCCGCTTGCCGGCAGGCAACGGGCTACCCTTGTCCGGTGCGATGCGGTCCCGGAACCGCAACGCACTCCGGGAAGCGAGAGCTTCCTGCGCGACACGGCTGTTCTCTACCTGCACGGCTGGTCTGACTATTTCTTCAACCGCCGATTGGCGCGCCTGTGGAAAGATTTCGGAGCACAGTTCTACGCGCTGGACCTGCGCGACTACGGCCGGAATCTGCGGCCGGGGGACCCTGAACAGAAACCCGGCTACATAGACGACCTTGCAGCCTATGACGAAGAAGTCGAGGCGGCGCTCGCCGTCATCAGTGAAGAGAACCCGGGTGCGCGGACAGTGCTTGCCGCCCATTCGACCGGCGGGCTGATTGCAGCCCTGTGGGCCAACCGCAATCCGGGCCGCCTGGCGGCCCTCGCCCTCAATGCGCCGTGGCTGGAGTTCCAGTTCTCCACCGCGGCCAGGAGGATCACCACTCCGTTCCTCGGCGGCAGCAAGCGCAAGGAGAGGGCACCTCGTGCGCTTCCGCTGGTCATCCCGAACTTCTACGTGCAGGCGGCCAGCGAAAACCACGGCGCCCCGCCGTGGGATCTGGCGCTCAAACCGCCGAACGGCTTTCCCGTCTACGGGCAGTGGCTGCGGGCAATCTTCGACGGGCAGGAAGCGGTTGCACAGGGCCTGGACATTCGCGAACCGGTGCTCGTGCAGATCGCCATGGAGAGCTTTCGCGCCACGTCGTACACAACGAAGATGGCGCACTCGGACATCGTGCTCGACGTCGATCGGATTGCCAGGCGGGCCGAAAGCCTGGGCCGCGAAACCGTATTGGCCCGGGTGCCGCGGGCCGTGCACGACGTCTTCCTGTCCGACCGTGCGGCCTTCGATGTAGCGGCGGGGCAGCTGCGCCGGTTTGCCCGCGGCTACATTGCAGACTGACAGGGCCCGAGGCGCCGCTCACCTCCCGCTTTGCCTGCTTCTTCCGCTGAGATAGCGGGGAGTGGGGATCGCAAAGCCCGCCGGGTCAGGCCCGGCGGGCTTTGCTGTTCTGTGCGTTGGAAGGGTCAGCTGTTCTTTTTCTCGGCCTTCTTCTGGCGCTGGTTCTCCCAGAATTCCCTGGTGGTGACTTCGTCGGTGCCGTCCCAGGCGGTCACACCGTCGAACTCGGGGAAGTCCTTCTGGTTGAAAATGGGCGCTTTGCCGCTGCGGCGCTGCTCCGTGTAGTGCTTGAGCAGCTTGAATGCCTTCTCAGACAGCATGACCACGGCGAACAGGTTGATGATGGCCATGATCGCCATGAAGATGTTCGCAGCCGTCCACACGGTCTCCAGTGCAATGACTGCGCCGATGAACACCGAGGCCATGACCACCAAGCGGTAGGTCAGCATGGCGCCCCTGGACTTGGTGATGAATTCGAGGTTCGATTCGCCGTAGTAGTAGTTGCCGATGATCGACGAGAACGCGAAGAAGAAGATTGCGATCGTCAAGAAGTGCACCGCCCACGGGCCAAGCTGTGCAGCCAGCGCGGTCTGGGTCAGCTGAGCGCCGACCGCTTCATCGTATTCGGGGTTCGACAGCAGGACGATGAACCCGGTGATGGAGCACACGAGGATCGTGTCGAAGTACACGCCGAGCGCCTGCACGAGGCCCTGCTTGGCAGGGTGGGAAGCCGATGCGGTGGCAGCCGCGTTCGGTACGGAGCCGATGCCGGCCTCGTTGGAGAACAGCCCGCGTTTGATTCCCTGCGTGATGATGACGCCGAATGCGGCACCGGAGATCGATTCCATGGTGAAGGCCTGCTGGACGATGAGCGCGAGCATCGGCGGTACGGCCGAAAGGTTGGCGATGACCACCAGGATGCCCAGGAACAGGTACAGGATTGCCATTACCGGCACGATGAAGGCGGTGACGTTGGAGATCCGCTGCACGCCGCCCAAGAAGATCGCCAGGCCGGCAGCACCGAGGACAATGCCGATGATCGCCTTGAAGCCGAAGGTGGGGGTGTCCATGTCGAACGAGGTGGACAGGGCATCCACGATCGAGTTCGACTGCACGGTGTTGAACACGATGCCGTAGGTGACGATCACGATGACGGCGAAAACGGAGCCCAGCCACGGGCTCTTGAGCCCGCGCGCAATGTAGTAGGCCGGTCCGCCGCGGAAGGTCGCGCGGTCTTTCACTTTGTACAGCTGTCCGAGGGTGGACTCGACGAACGCGGTGGCACCGCCGACGATTGCGGTCACCCACATCCAGAACAGGGCACCCGGTCCGCCCACGGATATTGCCAGGGCCACACCGGCGATGTTGGCGGTGCCCACGCGCGAAGCCGCTGAGATTGAGAATGCACGGAAGGGTGAGATGTTCTTGTTGCCCTCAGCGTCACGTCCGGCTGGTTCTTTGATGACCCGGAACATCTCCGGCAGCAGGCGCAGCTGCACAACTCCGGTGCGCACCGTGAAGTACAGGCCCAGCGGCAGCAGAGCGAACAGCAGAAGCCACCCGAGCCACCCATCGACGGTTGACAGCAGTTCGTTGAAGGCTTCCATGGGGACTCCTGGGGTGTTGATGGGGATGCTGTGGTCACACGAAGCGTCTGTCTGCAGCGCTCGCCTTGGCCACGAAAGAACTCTCTCCACTGTAGAACAGGCCTGAGAAGACTGTGGGAGAGAGGGGGAACACGCGCGGTGTCTTCAACTGTGCTGAGGGTGCGGCAGGGTAGTGTTCTGTTCTCGAATCTTATGTGAAGTCCTGCCGCGGGCGCCCACCTCCCGCCCCGAAGTGCTCACATTCCCCTAACTACGGAGATCCCGTGCAGAAGCAGACCACCCAGACCGTGCCGTTCAGAACAGTGATCACGCTTGGGCTGATGTTCTTCGCAGTGTTCATGGGTGCTGGGAACATCATCTTCCCGCCGCTTTTGGGCCAGCAGGCGGGAACCGCCTTCCCGTGGGCGATTCTCGGTTTTCTTCTGACGGGTGTGGGCCTGCCCGCACTTGCGCTCGTGGCGGTGTCCCGAGTGGGCGGACTGGCCCGCCTATCGGCCCGGGTCGGTCACGCTTTCGGTGTTGTGTTCACAGTGGTCGCCTACCTGCTCATCGGGCCGTCTTTCGGGATTCCGCGCACCGCAACCGTGTCCTACGAGGTGGGGGTTGCCCCGCTTCTGCCGAACGCGGGCGATGCCCAGTGGCCGCTGGTGCTGTACGCGCTGGTGTTCTTCATCATCACCCTGGTGCTTGCGGCCAACCCCACGAAGATTGTCGACTGGATCGGGAAAATGCTTGCCCCGGTTCTGGTGCTGGTCATCGCGGTGTTTGCGATCAAGGCGCTCATCAGCCCCCTGGGTGGGTTCGGTGAGCCGGTTGGCGATTATTCAAATGCGGCTCTGCAGACCGGTTTTGTTCAGGGTTATCTGACGGTCGATGCGGTCGCTGCCCTGGTGTTGGGCATTCTCGTGGTGTCGGGCTTTTCCGGTGTTGGGGTGACCAATCCGACCGTCATCCGCAGGAAGATGCCGTGGGTTGTTCTGGTCATGTCGATCGGCTTGTCGCTGGTCTACATTTCGCTGGGCTACATCGGGGCCACAAGCCGTGGTGCGGTGGGCGAACAGGACAACGGCGGAGCGCTGCTGGCCGAGGTGTCGCGCGCCCTTTTCGGTGACATCGGGGGTGCTCTTCTGGCGGCTGTCATCATCATGGCCTGCCTGACCACTTCGATTGGCCTGGTGTCGTCGATGGCGGAGTTCTTCTCGGAGCTTGTGCCGAAGGTGTCCTACCGGGTGTGGGCGGTCGTGTTTTCGCTGATCGGCTTTCTGTTCGCCAATGTCGGCCTGGACGCCCTCATTGCGCTGGCCCTGCCGATGTTGATGGCGGTGTATCCCGTCACCCTGGTGCTGGTGCTCCTGTACTTCTTTGAGAAGCTCTTCCGAGGTGACCGTCTGGTCTACCGTCTGGCTGTCATCTTCACGGCTGTCATCAGTGTTCTGGGCGCCCTGAAGGAAGCAGGGTTGGGCGGCACAGCAGTCGATTCGATGCTCAATGCGCTGCCGTGGGGTGCTGAAGGGCTCGGCTGGGTTGTTCCCGGTTTGATAGGTGTGGCGATCGGTGTTGTCCTGCACTTTGTTTTGGGCCGTCACGATCAGGACCACACGGCCCGTCTTGATGCCCGGATGAAGGAGAAGTCCGGCGGAACGCTGTAAACCTGCGGTTCAGCGTTTAGACTCAAGCATCACGGCCCAGAATTCAGGAGGTTCCCAGTGAAGATCACCGGCGCAGTGCTTGAGCGCATGGATGCTGAACGGCCCTACGCACAGTCGCGGCCCATCAGCATTTCCGACCTCGACCTGGCCGACCCGGGACCGACTGAAGTCCTGGTGCGCATTGAGGCGGCGGGAGTCTGCCACTCCGACCTTTCGGTGGTTGACGGCAACCGTCCCCGTCCCATGCCCATGCTGCTTGGGCATGAATCGGCGGGCATTGTCGAAGAGATCGGCAGTGAAGTCGAAGGCATTTCCGTAGGCGATCGGGTCAGCATGTCATTCCTGCCCCGCTGCGGGGAATGCCGCGAGTGCCGCACAGACGGCAAGCTCCCGTGCTCAGTGGGTTCGAAGACCAACAATGACGGCGTTCTGCTGCACGGTTCGGCGCATCTGAGCCGAGACGGCGAGAACGTCTACCACCACCTGGGCGTCAGCGGCTTTTCCACCCACGCGGTTGTCGATGCGGCCAGCGCGGTCGTTGTGCCGCCGGAATTGCCTGCAGACATCGCGGCAGTGCTCGGCTGTGCCGTGCTCACCGGGGGAGGGGCGGTGCTCAACGCCGCCCAGCCCGGCCCGGAGGACTCCGTCATGATCGTCGGCCTGGGTGGGGTCGGCATGGCCGCCCTCATTGTGGCCCTGGCCCAAGACGTCAAAGAGGTCATTGCCGTCGACGCGCTTGAAGAAAAACTCGACCGCGCCAAGGAACTCGGCGCTGATCGTGTTTTCACACCGCAGGAAGTTGCCGAACAGGGCATTACAGCAGACCGGGTGATCGAAGCCGCCGGCAACGCCAAGGCCTTCGAAACCGCCTATAACGCGATCGGCTTCGGCGGGTCGATGGTGACGGTAGGCCTGCCCAACCCGGCAGCCACCTCGACCATCGCCCCGCTGGCGCTGACTGCCGGTGCTCGCGAAGTCAAGGGCTCCTACCTGGGCTCTGCCGTGCCCGCCCGCGACATCCCCACCTACGCGCAGCTCTACCTGGAAGGCAAACTGGCGGTAGACGAGCTCATCTCCTCGCGCATCCGCCTGTCGGAAATCAACGAGGCGATGGACCAGCTGGCTGACGGGCGGGCCATCCGCCAGGTGATCGTGTTCGACGATTCAGCCGAAACCGCCGCGGTCTGACAGCCGAGGAGCGCAGTGCGGGCGGGGCGGGGTGACCTGTCCCGCCCGCTTCTCTATGACGAGGCGCCGTCCAGCAGTCGTCGCACCTGTCCCGGATCCGCTGTGGGCAGGCTGCATTCGTGGCCGAGGCACACTGTTGCTGCCTCCGCCTGCGGCTGGCCGACAGCACTTCCCGGTGCCTGCCGACTGAGCACGGTTGTCACAGGGTGGCAAGCCCCAATGCTCAGCAGCCGTGGGTTGGCGCTTTCAACCCGCACTGGGTTGAGCAGCCCCTCCGCGGTGACCTGCAGCCATCCGGCTGCCCGCGGGGCACGGTACATGACGTCCGATGCGGCAAGCACCAGACGCTCAGCCGTCTGCAGCCACTGTGTGCCGTCGGCTGTTTCATCAAGCAGTCCCAGGCACAGGGCCGCGTGGGCGGCAGCTGCCACACCGGACGGTTCGGTGTCATCAAATGCGCTCATCCCACCGGCAGCCAGAAGAGGATCGTGTTCGTAGTCCCGCACTGTCCCGTCCAAGAAGCGCTTGCTGAGTTCGGTCAGAAGCTCCCGGGCGGTGCTGACACGGCCCAGTGCAACGGCGCAGTCGGCCAGCTGTGCCCAGTCCACAAGCCCCGCCGCACCCGGGCCGGGCTCCCCGTGAAAAGCAGAGCGAGCCAAACCGGTCTGCGTGCGCAGTGCTGCCGCAGCCGCAAAGGCCTGTTCAGCGGCAGTGAACCATTCGGGCTCGTCAAAAACGCATGACGCAAAGGCAAATGCCGAAGCCGTCATGGCGGTGTGTGCCGTTATGAGCTTGTCATCGCGCAGTGGGACGGCGCGGTGTTCGCGCGCTCGCAGAAGATCCGCGCGGGCAGCCAGCGCCGTCTGTGTCAGCCACGGCTCTGGCTGGTTGTCATCGCTGTTCTGGCCAGCCTCATCATTCTCAGCCCACTGCTCAATTCCCGGGGCGTGGAGCACCAAGCCCAGCCCTTGCGACAGAACAGGTTCGTAGGGAGATCCGGTGAGCTCCACCTCGTGATTTTCCAGATAGAAAGCGCCCTCGGCAGGCTGGCCGTGCGCGTCGAGAGAATCGGCGTCCAGCGCGGTGGCAAAGCCGCCGGAGTCCAACCGCATGTCCCGCAGCAGAAACTCTGCCGTGTCATAGGCTTCGCGGCGAGCAAGCCTGGCCCAGCGCGAACCCGGGGCCAAAGACTCTTCAAGCCCGAACCACGCGGCACTCGCCCGCAGGTACAGCGCATTGTCGTACAGCATCTTCTCGAAGTGCGGCACCGACCAGTGCGGATCGACGCAGTAGCGGAAGATCCCACCGGCAACGTGGTCGCGCAGACCGCGCGAAGCCATCGACAAGAACGTGCGGCGGATGAAACCCAGCCGCTCGGGACCGCGGTGGTGACCCTTGATGAGAGCCATGAGCGACATGAGCGGCGGGAACTTCTGCGCCGAGCCGAAACCCCCGTTCGTCGTGTCGGCTTCGTCCATAAGCGCCCAGTGCTGGGCGTTGAGAATGTCCGAAGACACCGCGCTTTCGAAGGGACGGTCGAGGGGTC
Source organism: Brevibacterium sp. HMSC07C04 (assembly GCF_001815905.1). Lineage (GTDB taxonomy): Bacteria > Actinomycetota > Actinomycetes > Actinomycetales > Brevibacteriaceae > Brevibacterium. Next base: position 56,022 of record NZ_KV823238.1, read on the forward strand.
GCTGTTCGGATTGCGCGGCAGGGTCGGCGGGGCTGGTCTGCGAGCTGGGCCCGGCCTGCGCTGGAGCCCCGGTCTGTGCGGCCTGCGCTGGAGTCTGCGCAGATTCGGGGCCAGCCGCCAGCTGCTCCAGGGTTGAGCGCATCTTCGCCGTGATGTCGGCAACCTGCGCTCGCCGCTCCCGCCACGTGTTGGCAACGGCCTGCAGGACCATGGAAAACGACGGCTGACCCATGCGCGGCTCGGGCGGGAAATAGGTGCCCAGGAAGAACGGCACCCCATCAGCGTCCGCGAAGGCCGTCAGCGGCCAGCCGCCGTGACCGCGCATGGCCTGCAGCGCGTTCATGTACTGCTCGTCGACAGCGGGAAGCTCTTCGCGATCGACTTTGACGGCAACGAAGTACTTGTTGATCTGCGCTGCGACGCCCGTGTCGCTGAAGGACTCCCGCGCCATGACGTGACACCAGTGACACGTGGAATAGCCGATGGACACCATGAGGGGCGCATCGCGGCGTTTGGCTTCGGCAAAGGCCTCCGCGCCCCACGGGTGCCAGTCGACCGGCTGGTCGGCGTGGGCGCGCAGATACGGCGAGGTCGCATGAGCCAAACGGTTCACGTGTTCGGCGCTTTCCGCATCATTCATCCGGCTGTCCTCATCCCAGGTGCGCGTGGGCGAGCCTGACGAGCGCTTCGATATCGCTGACGGCCGCCATTTCTCTTGCCGAGTGCATCGACAGAAGCGGAATGCCCGCGTCGATGACAGTCATGCCCAGGCGGGTGGCCGTCAGCGGGCCGATGGTGGAACCGCAGGGCTGGGCGTTGTTCGACACGAACGGCTGAAACTGGGCACCTGCCGCGTTACACAGGCGTGCCCATTCGGCGGTGCCCGCAGCATCCGTTGCATAGCGCTGAACCGCGTTGAGCTTCAGCAGCAGCCCGTCACCGAGGGTCGGCCGCACCTGCGGGTCGTGGCGCTCCGGGTAGTTGGGGTGGACAGCGTGGCCCGCGTCAGCGGAGACGCAGATGGAGCCCGCTACAGCCCTCAGATGTTCTTCCCGGTCAGCCCCCACGCTGATCGAGATGCGCTCCAGAATGTCTGCAAGCATTGGGCCCGATGCACCGGTGCGGGTTTCCGAACCGACTTCCTCGTGGTCGTTGGAGATGAATACCGATACGGCCGTCAGGTTGTTCGCGTCGAGTTCTTCCATTGCCCGCAGGCCAGCGAATGTGGAGGACAGGTTGTCCATGCGCGAACAAGCCAGAAGCTCCTGCGCGGCTCCGAACAGGGCAGCTTCCTGCACGGGTGCGGTGATGACATCGTGGCCGACCACCCGGTCTGCGGAAACACCGGCGGATTCGGCCAGCAGCTCGATGACGTCGCCGCCGCACACCTCCAGGCCGATCACCGGGACGGTGTGCTGCTGACGGTCCAGTCTGAGCCCGTCGTTGACCTGCCGGTCCAAGTGAATGGCCAGCTGGGGGATCCGTGCGATGCCCGGTGTGCGCGCCAGCACGGTCGTGCCGTCGCGCAGTGCGAGCCTGCCGGCAAAGCACAGTTCGCGGTCGAGCCACGAATTGAGCAGCACTCCGCCGTACACTTCGACGCCCACCTGGGTGAAGCCTGCCGCGGTGTGCGCCGAGCCGGGCTTGAGCTTGAAGCCCGGCGAGTCCGTGTGGGCACCGAACACCCGGTAGCGCAGATCCCCAGCGGAAACATCAGCAGGCAGCGCAAAAGCGGTTACGGCGCCATCGCGGACCAGCACGTAGCGGCCACCCGGGGCCAGGTTCCACGCCTGGGCTTCGTCAAGCAGCTCAAAGCCCGCCGCCTGCAGTCGCCGAGCAGCTTCTGCGGCAGCGTGGTAGGACGACGGTGATGCCGCGGTGTACTCGCCGAGTTCCAATGCGGTCTTCTGCGCTGCGGTCTTCTGCGCGGCTGTTTTTTCAGCGGCGGTGGACATGCGCTCCTCCTGAGCTTGTCGTCACAGCGCTGGACTCAGAGCCGCCTGTTAGCCTTGCACGGTGTTCTCTGGTCTAGCGCGGCTGGTTGGCTGGGGCTTCTTCCCCCTGGCAATACTGGCAAAACTACCGTATGCCATGTCGGTTGTAGCCGTCATGACATCAGTCGTCGGCGTGCGCGGCTCCTATACGCAAGCCGGTGTGGCTTCGGCTCTCGTGGGCTTAGCCACAGCCTTTTCAGGCCCTTTCTTCGGCTGGTTTGCCGACCGCTTCGGCCAGCGGGGCCTGCTTCTGTGCCTTGCTGTCACGAACGCGGCTTCGCTGTGGGGCTTGGGCTGGGCGCTGCGGGCCGACGCTGCCACGTGGACTGTCTACGCGGCGGCCTTCGCGATCGGCGCGACGAGCCCGCAGGCAGCATCTATGGTCCGCTCACGCTGGCTCGAGGCAATCCGCGGCTCCTATTCCGGCACGCAGGCCGAGAAGGCCACATCGGTTGTTCTGCCCTATGAGTCCTTTACCGACGAGGCTGTTTTCGTTGCCGGGCCGATTGTTGTCGGAGCCATTGCGGTGGCCTTCGGCATCGTGGTGCCGCTCGATGTTGCGGCCCTGACCACTCTCATCGGGATCAGCGGCTTCGCTTTGCACCCGTCGTCCCGCTTTGTGCGCGGCCACGCCCGGAACATGATGGAACAGTCCACAGCTGACGAGGCGCAGGAGACTCCCGCTGTTGCTCCGGCTTCCGAGATCTTCCGGCTGTCCGTTCTGCTGCCGCCGGCCGGCATGGCCTGCATCGGCATGTTCTTCGGTTCGACGCTTGCCAGCCTCACCAGCTTCCTTGAACAGTTCGACAAGGCGGCCGCCGCGGGTATGTACTACGCCGTGATGGGCGTGGGTTCAGCGCTGTGCGCATTTGCCGTTGTGCTTCTGCCCCGGGGCTTCACCTTTGCCGCGCGCTGGATGGTGTTCGCCGCAGTGGCGTTCACGGGGACCCTTGTGTTCACGGTCCTGCCGGTATTCCCGGCGGTTCTCGTAGGTCTCGTGCTGTGCGGTGTGGGCATCGGCCCGGCGCTCGTCACGCTGTTTTCGATTGCCGCGGAGGTCGCTCCGGTGGGTCGAGTGACAACCGTGATGGCGATGATGACCACCGGCATCGTTGTCGGCCAGGCGCTCATCAGCGCGCTCGTCGGCTCACTCATCGACGCTTTTGGCACCGGTGCTGGCTTCCTTGCGACCACGAGTGCCTGCGCTGCGCTTTTCGCACTCAGCTGCCTCAACATGTACCGTCGACGCATTGACGTTTCGGCGGCCACGCTGCAGGCGTAGAACCCTGTTTTCACAGAACCAACAGCGCTATTGTTGTTCCTGATTCGCACGGAACTGCTCAACAGAAGGTGATCAGTGGAAGAGTACAGAGCAGATTGGGAGGAGTGGCACGACTCCCGCGTTGCCAGTCTGGCCACCCAGCACGGTTGGCTCTCGCTGACGGGCCTCATCTGGTTGGCCGAAGGTGACGAACGCACAGTGTGCGAAATCCCCGGCAGGTTCACCCGCAGCAATGACTGGCTGCACTTCGACGCCGAACCGGGCAGTGCGATCGGCCCCACCGCCGCGGCGCTTGACGTCATGGCAGACGACATCACCTTCCCCAGGGCCGAGCGCGTGCAGGTTGTGCGCAGCATGGACACCGGCAGGCAGTCCGTGTGGCTGCCCCAGGGTGCATCGCTTATGTGGTTGACCGACGGGACGGTGGTCATCGAAGCCCTCAACCGCGACGGCTACATGGGACTGCGGATTCGCGATTCCCGTTCGAAGCTTCTGAGCAGCTTCATCGACATTCCCACCTTCGAAATCGACCCGAGCTTCGCAGTCCAGGGGCAGTTCACCCCGTATGCCGAACCGGAGCTGCGGAGGATCGACACGGCCGCACCGGGCTTGCAGATCAGCACCTATGTTGTGGGAACCGTCGAATTCGACCTGCACGGCACAGCCCACACCCTACTGGCCACGGGACACCCCGAAACCGGGCTCCACCTGGACTTCTACGACGGAACCAACGGCGGAACCACATCGCAGTGGCGGCGCCTGTCGGTGGGCACCCCCGATTCATCGGGGCGTGTCATCGTCGACTTCAACCGCGCGGTCAACTTCCCCATGGCCTTCACCCCTTTCGCCACCTGCCCCGCTCCCGTGCCGGAGAACAGGATCAGCGAGCCGATCACGGCAGGCGAGCAGGCGCCTCGGCAGACCCTGAGCGAAAACGGACTGCGCACCCCGATCGTCGTCGTCGAGACCAGCGCGAACCTGTTCTACGGACGCACACTCGACCAGCTGTCCGAAGGCGGCATCCGCTGCGACTTTGTGCGCCTGCACGAAGGCGAGCTGCTGCCCAGCCCCATCGGCTACCAGGGCGTCATCGTCTTCGGCTTTGCCGACGACGAGCAGGGGTGGGCGGTTTCACGTGACGACGTCATCGGGTTCCTCGACGACGCGATCAGCTCGCACATCCCGACAATTGCCGTCGGAGACGCCTGCCGTCTGATGGAAGTGGCCGCTGGTGCGCAGATCGACGGGGGTGACCTCCCGGTGCCGCAGTCGGTAGTCGGGGCGGTCGATTCGGTCGAAGTCAGCCTCAGCGACGACGTTGCCCAAGACGCCCTGTTCCGCAGCCTGGTCACAAACCCCAATGCCCCACTGGGCCGTCTGCGCGCGAGCACGGAAGTCGAAGACGATTCACTCATCCGCTCCTGGAACGACCTGGTCAACCGCTTCATCCGCATGATCCACACCGAGCGCAGCTGAGCGGGTTCAGGCCCCGTAACCAGTCGAGGTGCCGTCCGGTTCCAGCCGGGCGGCACCTCGTGTCTTTGGTGCTTGGGGATTCTGCTGCCGAGGGGCAAATTGCTGCCGCAGTCTTTGCCCTAGACAGCAGGGTTCGTCACTTGTCGGTCACCTTGCCGTCAGCGGCCGAAACGTAGACGTCAACCGAATCGGTTTCGCCTTCGGGGTACACCTCAACCTCCCACGCGGGGGAGGAACCGGTCGTCAGGTCGGCTTCGTCGACTGTGCCGCCGCCCTTTTCGTCAACGGCTGTGCCGAGAGCGTCCTTGAGGGGAGTCTTCACCTTCTTCAGAGCGTCGACGTCTTCCTGGTCGGCGGGGTCGTCGTCCTTTTCCTTCTTGACGACCTCGGTGCCCTCGGGGCTGACGACGACTTCGTGCTTCTCCGAGCCCTTGATGACATTGATTTCCCACCGGCTGTCATCGAAGTCGAGTTCGGTGGCCTTGCCGTCGATTTCCTTTTCAGCCAGCTCAATTGCCGACTGCGCGGTCTGGACTGAACCACCCTTTTCGCTCTGCGGGTCGCCTGCAGACTCGGTGCTGGGGCTCTCAGCCTGTGTGGTCGACTGCTGCTGGGCGTCGTTGGACTGCTGGTCTCCTTCGGAGTTTCCACAGCCGGTCAGGGCGAGTGCTCCGGCGGCAGCCGATGCGGCAAGGAGGGTGGAAAGCTTAGTCATGTGGTGTGTCACTGTCCTTTCGCTGAGTGTGTTGGTCAGTGAATACGTGCGCTTGTGGGACTGTCGGAGCTCGGCACGCCGGAGGACGTCGCGTCAGAGGACGTCGCCGGAGCGGTGGTGGACGTACACGTCCTTGGGTTTGTCAGCACCGTCGGGCTCGATGCTGACCTTCCAGCCCAGTTGGCCGTCTTTTCTGCCCGGGCCGACTTCGACCACCTCACCGCGCACAGTGCGCGATGCAGACTGGACAGCCTGATCGACCGTCTGGCGCATCGACGAGTACTGGTCCGCGGCACCGGATGGCGGGTCTTCGACCTTGTCCTTGCCGGTGACCTCTGCGCCGTCAGCGCTGACGTGAACCGGCGTGTTCTTCCCGTCGCTGTAGACGGTGATCAGCCAGCCGTCATCTTCTGCTTTCAGGCCAACGGCCTGACCGCTGTCATCGACGTCCGCAACGGCGGTGAGAACGGCAGTACGCGCCGCTTCGGCCGACTGTGCGGAATCCTGGCCGCCGACCGTGGCGATGCCGCCGGGAGGCTCCTCGGAAGGTGTGGCCTCCTGCTGCGCTGTGGGAGATTCGCGCGATGCGCCGTCCTTGATGGCACAGCCGCTGAGGACGAGTGCGAGTGAACCGCCGATGACGGCAGCGGCCCGGACAGAGGACACCAGAGGGCTCTTCTTCATAACCTCACGCTAAAAAGATGTTTCTGAGAGTTTCGTCAGTGCCGGTGAAGTGCGTCACCAGATGGTCACGCGCTCTTCCGGAGCCAGGTACATGCCGTCGCCGGGCTGTGTTCCGAAGGTTTCGGCAAAGGCATCCATGTTCTTCACCACCTGGTTGCAGCGGAACTCCTCCGGCGAATGGGGGTCGATTGCCAGACGGCGTTTGCGCTCTTCTTCGCGGAACTTCGAACGCCACGCGGCGGCCCACTGGCAGAAGAATGCTTCGCGGTCAGCCTGGGTCAGCGGCTGGCCGCTGTCGTGGGCAGCAAGCTGCAGGGCCTTCCAGCTGATCCCCAAACCGCCGAGGTCGCCGATGTTCTCGCCGATCGTCAGTTCGCCGTTGACGGTGCTGCCGTCCGTGACTTCCCACGGCGACAGCGCGGAGTACTGGTCGATGAGCTTGCGGGTGCGCTCCTCAAAGCCCGCTCGGTCTTCGTCGGTCCACCAGTTGACGAGGTTGCCGTCACCGTCGTAGCGGGATCCCTGGTCGTCGAAGCCGTGGCCGATTTCGTGGCCGATGACCGCTCCAATCGCCCCGTAGTTGGCTGCTGCGGAAGCTTCGGCGTCGAACATAGGCGGCTGCAGGATTGCCGCGGGGAACACGATTTCATTGAGCACCGGGTGGAAGTAGGCGTTGACTGTCTGCGGAGTCATGAACCATTCGGTGTGGTCAACAGGACCGCCGATCCGGTCGAGCTGACGGCGGTGTTCGGCCTGAGAAGAACGACGGATATTGCCCACGAGGTCGTCGGCTGTGACAGTGAAGCTGTACTCCCGCCACACATCGGGGTAGCCGACCTTGACGGAGAACTTCGACAGCTTCCCCAGGGCCCGCGCCTTTGTTGTCTCGGTCATCCAGTCGAGGTCTTTGATCGAGCTCTCATAGGCCTTCAGCAGATTGTCGACCAGTTCGGCAATGGCCTTCTTCGATGCCGGAGGGAAGTGCTTCTGCACGTAGAGTTTGCCCACGAGCTCACCCAGGTGGCCCTCGACGGTGCTGATGCCGCGCTTCCACCTTTCGCGCAGTTCGGGGGTGCCTGAGAGGGTCCGGCCGAAGAAGCCGAAGTCCTCTTCGACGATGTCTGCGCTCAGGTAGTTTGCATACCGGCTGAGAACGCTGAACAGCAGCCACGCCTTGAGGGCAGCAAGCTCGGTGCTGTCCCACAGCTGGGCGGCCCCGGTGACGAAGTCGGGTTCGCGCACAATGAACTGTTCGGGTTCGGGCTGGATGCCGAGGGCTTCGAGCCACGAGTTGAGGTCGAACCCGGCTGCGAGTTCACGCAGCTGTTCGGGTGTGGTCGGGTTGTAGGTGGCTTCGGCATCACGCGTGCGCACATTGTCCCAGTGGTGCTTGGCAACGGCGGTTTCGAAGTCGAAGACAGTGCGGGCGAAGTCGGCGTCCGACAGCCCTGAAAATTCGCTCAGCCCGCCCAGAGCAGACATCGCTTCGAGGTGGGCGAGGAAGGCCTCGCGGATCGGCGCGGATTCTTCGGCCCGGTAGTAGGACTCATCGGGCAGGCTGATTCCCGCCTGCTCAAAGTACAGCGCGTACCGCTCGGAGTTTTTGGCATCTGCGGACACGAAGCCGGCCAGCAGACCGCCGACGCCCTCCTGTTCCAGCCGGCCCATGACCGCGGCGAGTTCTTCCTTGCTGCCGGCGTCGGCAATCGCCTTGAACTGTTCGCGCAGCGGGCTCACGCCGAGCTGTTCGATTGTGTCGACGTCCATGAACGATGCGTAGAGGTCCGCTGGCATCTGCGTGTCTGGGTCGCCATCAGAGTCCGCCTGCTGCAGGTCGGTGATGATGGTGCGCACATTTTCTTCGGCCGCGTCGAACAGTCCGCGCATAGCTCCATCGCCGGCGCGGTCATCGGGAATGACGTGGGTGTCCAGCCACGTGCCGTTCACACGGCGGAAAAGGTCGTCCCGGAAAGAAGCGGAAGGGTCTCCGTAGGGCAGATCAGCTGAAGTCATGGCATCCACGCTACCGGCTGTGTCATCGTAGTGACCATGAAGCCCTTCCGCATTGCCTTTGTCTGCACCGGCAATATCTGCCGTTCTGCCATGGCCGAAATGATGCTCAAACACGAACTCGCGGGCTGCGGGCGGACCGATATCGAAGTCGAGTCCTTCGGCATAAGCGACGAAGAAGTCGGCAACCCCATTGACTATCGGGCGCGCGCAGAATTGGAGAAGAACGGTATTCCCGTCACCGAGCACAGCCCTCGTCAGCTGCGGGCAGAGGACCTTGACGACATTGATCTGGTGGTCGCCATGACCTCGCGGCACGTTGCTGGCATTCGCCGGTTGGAACGCCAAGCCGGTGGAAATGTGCCGCCTGTGCGGATGCTTCACCAGTTCGACCCCGGAGCGAACGCGCATGAAGAGCCCGAGACGGCGGCAGCAGCCGATGTCGCAGACCCCTGGTACGGCACAGCTGACGATTTCATAACAACCTACCGTGAGCTTGCTCGTGCACAGGACGGAATCATCGCAGCGGCTGACAGCATGGGACACAATTGAGCGAAGGACTTTCGCCCGTACCCCGCATATCGACTGGAGAAGCAGCCATGACCACCCGATCTTCGCTTTCGCGGTTTCTTGCCGCAGCCCTTTTTGCCAGCCTGGCGCTGGTACTCGGCTCGGTACCCGCCCAGGCACACGACCAGCTGATCGGCTCGAACCCCAAGCAGGGAGCCAAACTGGACAAGCAGCCCGAATGGATCGAACTGAACTACTCGGGCGAAATCCAGGACATCGGCAGCGAAATCCGCGTGGAAAAAGACGGTGAAGACTTCTCAGCCGGAGAGATCACCGTTGAGGGCCGGACCGTCACGGCGGCTTTGCCCGACGATCTTAAACCCGGCGATTACACGATTGCCTGGCGGGTTGTGAGCCAGGACGGACACCCCATTTCCGGCAAGGTTGAATTCACTCTGCTTGATTCCGCCGGCAGCGGCGGCGAAGTCAAGGACGGCGACAAGACTGAGGAAGGCGCCAGCGAAGACAACACCGCAGACAAGGCCGAAGACGGCAAGCAGTCGGATGCTTCCGGACAGGAAGAGGCCAGCCAGGACGCTTCTGGCGTTTCTCCGGTTGTGCTGATTCTGCTGGCAGTTGCCGGTCTCGGTGCTCTCGTTGCGGTGTTCGTGATGTTCACCCGCAAGAAGAACGTCATCGACGACAGCGAAAGCTGAGGACGGCTTCAGCCAGGTCGTCTGCGACGGCTGTGAGCACGGGCCCCGGATCGGACATCGCCTGTTCGACCGGGGCCTTGTCCGTCAGCTGGAACAGTCCCGCCAGTCCCGCGTGCGACACTTCAGAGTCGGCAGAGCCGCAGACCACAAAGACGGGAAGGTCTGCCCGCTGGGCGCGTTCAATGACAACCGCGGGGCCTTTTCCGCTGAGCGTCTGCACATCAAAGCGGCCCTCGCCGGTGATGACGACATCAGCCTGCGCCAGTGCGGCATCGAAGCCGGTGAGGTCCAGAATGAGATCCGCCCCAGACTCCATGTGCGCTCCCAGCAGCAGAGCCGCAAACCCCGTTCCGCCGGCTGCCCCGGCGCCGGCCCGCGCAGCAGTATCCGCAGCCCCGAGCTTGTGGGCGAATTCCCGCAGCTGAGAATCGAGGTCGCCAACCGCCTGTGCGTCCGCTCCCTTCTGCGGTCCGAACACCTCAGCTGCACCGCGCGGACCGGTCAGCGGATTGTCGACGTCGCACGCCACCGTCAGTTCGACCCCGTCCAGAAGTCGCAGCGGGGTCGACAGGTCAACACTCGCAGCGTGGGCAAGCGCGCCGCGCGGGTCGCGAACACGCTGGCCGCGTGCATCGTGAACCACGGCGCCAAGCCCCATGAGCATTCCAATCCCGCCGTCAGTGTTGGCCGAACCTCCAAGCCCCAGCACAATTGAGCGGGCACCTGCCGCAACCGCGTGGCCGATGAGCTCTCCCGCGCCCATGCTTGTGGCATTCCGCGCTGTTGCCGGTTCAACAGAGCCGCCTTGACGCTGAAGGAGCGCCAGGCCGCTGGCTTCGGCCATTTCGATGATCGCCCGCGTACCCCGCAGCGCCCACCGAGCGCTCACGGTGCCTCCCAGTGGACCGGTGACCTCTGCCGCGCGCAGGGAAAATCCCGCGGCCTGGGCTGCTTCGAGAGTGCCGTCGCCCCCGTCGGCTAGCGGCGTGGCGTCGACGGTGACGCCAGCTGATTCCAAGACGGGGCGCAGGTGGTCAGTGACTTCGGCGGCGGTCAGGGTGCCCTTGAACTTATCGACAGCGATGAGAGCGCGCATAGCATCAGCATCCCACAGGAAACTCCGTCAGCGGCGGCTTCTCGATGGTCTGTCCGGTGATTCCCTCGGGCCTATGCAGGGTGCTTTTGGCCCATATGGCCCCGTGGGCCTACTGTTGTCCTGTGACTACAAATACACACACATCACAGAAAAGCTTCCTTGTTACATGGCTGTTGGCCTGGTTCCTCGGAAGCCTGGGCATCGACCGCTTCTACCTTGGAAAAATCGGCACTGGCGTGCTCAAGCTGATCACGCTCGGCGGCTTCGGCATTTGGTCGCTCATCGACTTGATCATCTACCTGGTGGGTGCTGGCCGCGATAAGAACGGCCAGCCGCTTGAAGGCTATGAGCAGCACAAGAAGCTCGCTTGGATTGTGACTGCCGTCATGTTCGTTGTGGGCATTGGCTTCGGCAGCTGCAGTGTCACCACCCTCGGCGACATCCAGAACGACGCCATGGCGCTCGGCTTCTGATCAGACTTTCCGTTTACGCAGAACAACCCCGGTTTTTGCCGGGGTTGTTCTGTTGTCGGTCCCTTAGGCGTTCGGGGCCAGGGCCGTTCCTGCTCCGCGCCTGCGGATGGTGGGGACGGTCACGCTTCCGTCACCGGCCGAGGTGCCGGCAGGGGGTGCGCTCTTGCCGCAAGGCAGGGTTGCCGGGGCTGAGACTGCGGGTGCCGCTTCTTCGGCACTGTTCATTGCCTGAGCGTGTGCTCTGCGGTGGGCGCGCAGCTGGTCGCGCAGTGCCCGAGCATCGTCCTGGCCGACGATTTCGAACCCGCCGTTGACGATCATGTTGAGGTCGTCCTCTGCCGCCTGGCCCTCAGAGGTGAGGTAGTCGCCCAAGAACAGCGAATTGACCACGTGCAGGGCCATGGGCTGCAGCGATTTCAGGTGCATTTCGCGTCCGCCGGCCATGCGCAGCTCCTTGTCGGGACACATGAGTCGAACGGCGCACAGAATTCGCAGGCACTGGGTGGGTGTGAGGTAGTTGACGCCTTCCAGTGGTGTTCCCTCAAACGGGATGAGGAAGTTGACGGGAATGGAGTCTGAGCCGAGTTCGCGCAGCGATTCGACCGCTTCGATAATCTGCTCGTCGGTTTCCCTCATGCCCACAATCAGCCCGGAACAGGGTGACATGCCGGCTTCGTGTGCGCGGCTGACTGTTTCGGCACGCTCGTCCCACGTGTGTGTGGAGCAGATGTCCTCGTAGTGTGACTTGGCGGTGTTGAGGTTGTGGTTGTAGGCGTCCACGCCGGCATCGCGCAGGCGCTGCGCCTGACCGTCTTTGAGGATGCCCAGGCAGGCGCAGATTTCGACGTCTGGGTTGTTGGCCTTGATGTCTTCGGTCATGCCGGCAACCCGCTCAACGTCGCGGTTGGACGGTCCGCGGCCGGATGCCACGAGGCACACTCGTGACGCACCTCCGGCCAGTCCGAACTCGGCCTGGCGGCGGGCTTCGTCGCCCTTGAGCCACGAATACTTGAGGATCTCAGTGTCCGAGCCCAAGCGCTGCGAACAGTAGCCGCAGTCTTCGGGGCACAGACCTGATTTGAGGTTGACCAGGTAGTTGACTTTGATCTTCATGCCGAAGTGGTGGCGGCGCACGCGCCCGGCGGCGGCAACGAGGTCAAGCAGCTGGGAGTCGTCAGAGCGCAGGATGCTCAGCGCTTCGTCAGAGGAAGCCGGGGTTCCCGCGACTGCGCGATCGGCGATTTCACTGAAATTGAACACCGTTCAACTATTGAACAGTGTTCAATTTCTGTCAAACGCGACCCGGATCACATTTGCTGCGGCCGTGATGAGCCAATGACTCCGGCACTGCAGTTCTGTGACGCTCCAGGACAGCTCTATTACGCCCGGTGGGCCCTGTGTGACAGCGGGGGACAGGCATGTGACAAACCGCGTCGCAGTGTGTCAAACAGCGCCAGTCCCTATCGCACTGAGTCTTTAGCGTCGTCTTCGAATCACCGCACAGCCGCGGCTCAAACAAAAGAGGAGACACCATGACGACAACAGTGACACCCGCCGGCGGTGCTGCCAGCCCGCCCGGCGCCTCGGCAACCGGCACCTCGGCAGTGGGGAGCACAAGAAAGCCAACGCCCCGTGAGCTGCGCCGCGTGCGCGCGGCGAGCTTTGCCGGAACCACCATCGAGTTCTACGACTTCTTCATCTACGGCACCGCCGCTGCCCTCGTTTTCCCCACAGTGTTCTTCCCGGCCCTGGGCTCCGGTGCGGCACTCGTGGCGTCCTTCGCCACCTTCGGCGTCGGATTTGTGGCCCGCCCGGTGGGGTCGATCTTCTTCGGCCACTTCGGCGACAGGATCGGGCGCAAGCAATCGCTCATCTCCACGCTGCTGATCATGGGTGTGGCCACTGTGCTCATGGGCCTCATTCCGCCGTCGGACCAGATCGGCATTGCCGCGCCGATCATTCTGGTGACCCTGCGGTTCCTGCAGGGCTTCGCGGTCGGCGGCGAATGGGCCGGTGCCGCGCTGCTGACCGCCGAGTATGCGCCGAAGGACAAACGCGGCCTCTACGGGGCGTTTCCGCAGCTGGGCACACCCGCCGGGATGTTCTTGGCCAACACAACGTTCCTCGTTTCCGCCTTGGTTGCCGGGGATTCGTCCGAGGCGTTTCTGAGCTACGGCTGGCGAATTCCGTTTGTGGCCTCGGCCCTGCTGATCGCCATTGGCCTGTGGGTGCGTCTGAGCATTGCCGAAACCCCGGCTTTCGTGCAGGCGCAGGCGGCAGCGGAAGAAGCCCGCAGACGCGACGCCGAGATCGCTGCAGCGCCCGGCGGTGGCAAGGATACGCAGGGTGTAGACGGCGCCGACAGTGCTGACGCAGTCAGGCCGCGTGAGCGCTCGCCGTTCATCGACGTGTTCCGCTTCCAGGCCCGCGAAGTCCTGTTGGCCAGCGGCTGCCTGGTCATGCTGTTCGCGTTCTTCCACACGTCGACGTCATTCCTCACGTCCTACGCGTCCGACCCCGAGGGAATCGGCTTGCCGCGCACCGTGGTCCTGTCGATCAACATGCTCGCCGCGGTGGTGCTCGGTGTGACGGTTGTGCTGGCCGGCTGGCTGTCCGACCGCTTCGGACGGCGTCGTCTGCTGATCTTCGGCTTTGCCACGGGCACGGTGTGGGCGCTTTTCATCTTCCCCGTCATATCAATCGGCACGGGTGCGGCTTTCGCCCTGGCTCAGTGCCTCACGCTGTTGTTCTACGCCTGCGCCTACGGGCCGCTGGGTTCTTATCTGCCCGAGCTGTTCAAGCCGCGCTACCGCTACACCGGCGCTGGCCTGGGCTACAACATCGGCGGCATTTTGGGCGGCGGCATCGTGCCGATCCTCGCCAGCGCCATCAGCGCTTCCTACGGCGGTACGGGAATCGGTCTGCTGCTGAGCGCAACGGGGGTCATTTCGCTGGTCTGCGCGTGGCTGCTGCGGGAGACCCGCGGGCAGGCGCTCGATCACGAAGAACCCGCCGAGACGCCACTCACCAAAGAGCCCGCATCCGTCGGGGTCTGAGGCAGGAGCGCGAGGTGCCGGGCGCGTTCAAGGGCTCGGCACCTCGTCCTTCAACCCCGCCCACGCTTTAGCCGCAGAAACTCCCATTAGCAGTGGTTGCTAAAGCGTGGATCTGCGGCTAGCGGGAGCTTCTTCTCGGCAGGAGGTGCCGGGTGCGCTCGGGATTCGCACAGCGCTGGGTTCTGGGGTGAGGAAAACTCACGAGGCGCCGCTCACCCCCGTGACACCCCTTCAGAAGCGGCTGCAACAGCCCCTGCAACGGTTCAGACTGCGCCGTCTCGTCCTCCTGAAAGGCTAGGTTTTTCGCACGTATATTCAACCGCTAACCAAGCACACAAACGGGCGGTTCATTTCGAGGTGTCGACCCATCTCACGGCCCTTCCATTGGGAATATTTGTTAACTTTGTTTACAAGTAATGTCCTGATGTGTAGAGTATCGAGTAATCCCCATGAAGCCATGCAGTCCAAAGGAGAACGGCATGGACAATCAGAAAAAGATTCCAAATCCCAGCTAACGATCTCTAAAAGCGCACTTTTCCTGACGATCACAGCGTTTACACTTTCGCGCCTGGCGCTAGCGGACCCCGCTACAGGAACGCTAGAAGCTGAGGCTGCAAGTTCGTCAGATCAGCAAGCAGACAACACAACAGTGGAGTTCGACCATCCAATTTCAACTCGCGATGCGTTCGAGATTGCAAAAATAATGATTTCCAAGTTCAATCCGTAGGGTTTAAAGTTGGTAATGTAGCTGGGAGTTACATTTATGACTCTCCAATTTCACTAGATGCGAACATTCAGAATCTAGAAGAAAACCTACGGAGCCAGGCTCCTGACGGAAATGCAGAAGTAGATAATCTGACTGTGGTTGCAAAGGACGGCGCGAGCACGACGGCAGCACGCAGCTCTTCTACATCGAACGGTCTCCTTGACGACGCTCGTGGTAAACTGCGCCAAGACGCAGGGGACGCTGATCTGACCCGCAAACGGGACCAAGAGGTTCCTAAAACGAAACAACAGAACCGAGCAGCAGCTGTGAAAGACAAAGAACAGTCTTCTGAACCTCCTACCCGTGCGCATGCCAACAGTGTGTGGTTCCAAACCAAAGACAACGTTGACGGGAAGAGGCAGGTCTTAATCAATGCCGCCTGGCTCGGAAAATCAAACCTGAAAAATGCACCAGATCCCTTGCGCTGGGGCTTAGAGTTCCAGCTGTACCAATGGAACTACTCTCTGGACGGCAAGAACAAACGCCCACTCATTTCAACTGGGGCGAGTTCGAAGACAAGCGGCCCAAGGCCATCACACCCTAAAATATGAGCAGGTTGTTTTTATGAATAAGACAACATCCACATGGGTTTCTCGCTTCGTTCGCACCAGGGTGTTCATTCTCGGTTCTGTCTGCACGTTTGCAGCGTCGATAGTCGCGTTTCTTGCTGAATCCTGGCAGGCCGATAATGCCATAGAAGGAGTGGGGAAATGCCCATTGAACGGTTCGGGTGAGATTCGGCACTCAACTGCAGCATGGATCGAAACAACATTCGCTCCACCGCGGATAGTCTGTTTTCAAGATGGATATCCACCCGTTCATCAAAGCACTCTCATATCGAGTACGGCGTACTATCTAACGTTTGTTCTGCTAGCGGCTGCTCTCGTTATCTTCGTCGTGAAGATGGCTCATTTCTTCGGATGGTTCAGTAAGAAACCGATACCTGAACATACTTATCCGGGCTAGTTTCGCCCCGCCCTTGGGCTGGACGTTGCTCTCGCGATGTTCGCCGCTGATGGTCGCGGTACGACGGATCACCCGAGCGCGTTCTGCTGCCTCGCTTCGGGGGGCTTCTTTGAAGCCACCGGAGCGCGTGTGGGCTACCGACCGTCGGCGCAACACCAGGCCGGTGCGGTACTCCCGCACGCTTGTTTCTGATGTCCTGCGCCTGTTTGCGTACCGTGACCACTCCTGGGTCACGGTCTGTTTCGGTGTGTGCTTCAACCGTGGGGCAAGCCTCAAGGCCATAGGTTTTGTCTAGCTGGGTGCAGGCTGTTTGAGCCTGTCCGCGGTCACTGCGCCCGTGCCAGACCTGCTCTTCATCATTGACGCGGGACACGACGATGTGCACAGGGTCATCACCGTGGCAAACTAGGCTCCAACGGTTGTCTTCCAACCCCATGCTCTCGATGAAAGTCTGGCAGGCATCTGCCCATTCGTCGTCTCTGAGGACCCGATCATGCACAGAGTTCCGTAACGAACACTGCCAAATAGGTTTCGTGATATCTCCACGTCGCCCCTGTGTTGCGCGAATCTCGACAGCCCAAAACATCGGGTCAGTTTCTCCCTGCGCTCTAATGTTTGAGCCAATCACGATGCCACCAGAGCAGCGCTGACAACGAGCATCCACGTACTTGTGTTCATTCGCTTTTCCCGGCCCGTGAAGATACGCCGCAATATCTCCGACCCGAGCCCCGTTACCTTTTAGGTGTCACTGCTGTCCGTCAGGACAGGCAGTGCAGGGAACCGGCTGGCTCCGGCATGATGTCTGCCCCAGTCGTTCATGATCCGAGGGGAAACAACGCAACGCAGCCGCGTGAGAACACGATTGAAGAAACTCGCACCCCGCATGGCGGCCCACCTGGGTGACGAGATCCCTGCAGCTTTGGCCGAACAAACCACCATCGTGGCCGGAACTCATACTGCCGGGCACATCATCAGCCAACGGGCCGCTCAGCTTGCACATCTGACCGAGCAGCGCGGATGATGACGCATGCCGCGATCTTAACGGTGGTGGATGCTCACCCTCTTACCGAAGTCCTGACCTCTA
>NZ_KV823238.1:73001-117163 GCF_001815905.1 Brevibacterium sp. HMSC07C04
ACCTCCATTCGCGGTGAAGCACCCTCCAGACGCGCGTTAGCAACGGAAACTCCCGTTAGCAGTGGTTGCTAAAGCGTGGATCTGCGGCTAACGGGAGTGTGCTTGCGGCTAACGGGTGGATCCGTGGCTAACAGGAGTTGTGTCTGGGACGGCGGCCCGCAAGTGGGCAAAATTAATCCGCGATGGCCAGACGTTTTGCAGCCGGACCACCGCGGTATTCCAATAATACGCTGAGAATACGCGTAAAGAACAGTCACATTGTGTGATTTTCGTCAATAAATCTAACGCGGCGCCGACATGGGCGTGTCGACGGGTGCCTTCATTGATTTTCGGGGGAAGCGCTCGTCAAGCGAATGGCAGGTGAAAATGCGCCTTGGTCAGCTGAGAACGACTCGCTGCTGTTTCTGCGGTTCGAAGGCGCGGTTGGCGGCGAGGATGATGATGGCGCCGACCGTCATAGACACTGCGGCCACCAGATAGCCCTCGTGCGCGCCGTAGCGGTCGATGAAGACTCCCGACACTGCAGAGCCGATCGCAATGCCGAAGCCGATGGCCGTGGAAATCCATGCCAGGGCCTCTGTCATCCGCTTGGGTGGGGCCAGGGACTGCACGACTGAGCTTCCGGTGATGATCGTGGGGGAAACGGTCAAGCCCACAAGGAGCATGAACACTGCCAGCACGGGAATGTTCGGGGCGAACATCAGCGGCCACGACAGCAGTGCAAGGGCGCCCGCCGCGGCGGCGTAGCGCAGACGAACCGGTGCGCGGAAGTTCACTGCACCGTAGGCTATGCCCGCAATGAGCGAACCGAAAGCGTGGGCGGCCAGGGCGATTCCGGCAGCACTCTTCATGCCGTGTTCTTCGGCGCTGGCGATTGTTGACACATCGATTGCGCCGAAGTTGACGCCGAGGAAGAAGTGCCCGAAGACGGCAAGAAGGATTCCGGGATTCCCCAGCACTTTGCCGCGCGTAGCGCGCGGTTCTCGCTTGCTGGTGGGCGGCTCCGTCGCCTTCTGCGGGTAGAGCAGCAGCGAGCCGATCGTGACGGCGACAACGGAGAGGACGATGCCGGACGGGGCCCACAGTGCGGTGGCCAGCGCGGTGACAATCGCTGGGCCGGATACGAACATGAGCTCATCGGCAACCGCCTCCCACGAGAATGCGGTATCGAGTTCTTTCTGGGTCTTTGTCACCGCGGCCCACCGAGCGCGCACGAGCGCTCCCACCGAACCGACCGTCCCGCCTGCAATTGCGGCTGAGGCAAACACAAGGCCCGGCCACAGTCGCAGATAGACCACCAGCAGCAGGCACATGAGTGCTGTGACGTGGATGATGGTCGCGGGAACCATGATCTTGGCCTGGCCGTGCCGGTCGATCTGCTTGCCCAGAAGAGGGTTCGAAATCGCCTGAGCGGTCATGAAGGTGGCAGCAACGACTCCCGCCTGAGCGTAGGAACCCGTTTCTTCCTGGATGAAGAGAACCAGGCCCAAGCCCAGCAGGGCGATCGGCAGACGGGCGATAAGACCAGCCGCGGAGAACTTCAGGGTGCCGGGAATTCTGAAGATATCGCGGTAGGCAGAGAACATGGTCATATCCTAGACCGCGGAACAGTAGGCTGATGGCCTCCGTCTCACGGTGCGAACCGGGCCCAGCGCAGCTCCGGTCAGCAGTACCGAATCACCATCAGTCCGCCAGAACGGAATCGACGAGAGCCTGCGCTTCGTCAATGACGCGCTGCAGGTGTTCCCCGCCCCTCGACGATTCAGCGTAGATCTTGTAGATGTCCTCTGTTCCCGAAGGACGGGCGGCAAACCACGCGGATTCGGTTTCCACTTTCAGCCCGCCGATCGCAGCCTCATTGCCGGGTGCGTGCGAGCGCACCGCCGTAATCGGCTCGCCGGCCAAAGAGTCAGCCGTGACGCTGTCAGCCGAGATCGACTTGAGCTTGGCCTTCTGCTTGCGGTCGGCAGCCGCTTCCACCCTGCGGTAGGTGAAATCGCCGTGCTGTTGCGTCAGCTCGGCACAGCGCTGTGTGGGCGTCTGCCCCGTGACCGCGAGCATTTCTGCCGCCAGCAGGCTCATGATGATGCCGTCCTTGTCAGTGCTCCAAGGGCGACCCTGCTTGTCGAGGAACGAAGCCCCAGCGGACTCTTCGCCGCCGAAGAGCAAAGACGAGTCCAGAAGTCCCGGAACAAACCACTTGAACCCGACAGGCACCTCGTACACGGTCCTGCCGTGAGATGTGATGACCGAGTCGATCAGCCGCGAGCTCACGAGAGTCTTGCCCACTCCGGCCGCACCCAGCGCGCTGCCGCCGGCAGTCCAGGCGGGCCGGTGGGTGAGCAGGTAGTCAATTGCGGTGGCCAAGTAGTGGTTGGGGTTCATCAGCCCGGCATCCGGGGTGACGATGCCGTGGCGGTCGGCGTCAGGGTCGTTGCCGAGTGCGATGTCGAAGTTCGACCGTGCGCTGATCAGACCGGCCATGGCGTATTCGGATGAGCAGTCCATGCGGATCTTGCCGTCCCAGTCCAAGTGCATAAACGACCACGTGGGGTCGATTGTCGGATTGATGACGGTCAGGTCGAGGTCGTAGGCGTCGGCAATGGCCGCCCACACGTCGACCGCGGCGCCGCCGAGCGGATCGGCGCCGATCCGCAGGCCCGCCGACTGCAGCGCCGGTAGGTCGACGACATCGCCGAGTGCGCTGACATAGGCGCCGATGAAGTCGAAGTTCTGCGTGTTCTCCAGGTGGAAGGCCCGCTGGAACTGGGTGCGCGGAATGTCCTGCCAGGAGGAAAGAAGCTCATTGGCCCGGTCTTCAATCCACGCGGTCTCCTCCGCTCCAGCCGGCCCGCCGTGGGGCGGGTTGTATTTGATGCCGCCGTCGGTCGGCGGGTTGTGGCTGGGAGTCAAGATGATGCCGTCAGCCTGGCCGAAATGGGTGGCTGAGTCCCGATTGTGGCGCAGAACCGCAAAGCTCAGCACCGGGGTGGGAGTGTATCCGTCGCGGTCGTCGATGAACGTGGGGATATTCGATGCCGCCAGGACTTCGTTGACCGTGAGAAAAGCCGGTTCGGACAGTGCGTGCGTGTCACGGGCGAGGAACACCGGACCGGTGATGCCCTGGGCTCGCCGGTACTCCACGATCGCCTGGGTGATGGCGACGATGTGGGCCTCGTTGAACGAGCCTGCGCTGCTGGTGCCCCGGTGGCCCGAGGTGCCGAAGGACACCCGCTGGGCCGGGTCGTCTGGATTGGGGACGATGTCGTGGTAGTCGTCCAGCAGCTGCGGGATGTCGGTGAGGTCGCTTTCGGAAGCGGGATGTCCAGCACGGTCGTTCATATAGCAGAGTGTGCCGAAGTTATCGCTTCAGTTCCACCGTGAGGCGGTGAAATCTTGAATAGCGGATTCCGGTTACCCGGAATCGACTCACCGAGGTGCTCGGGGAATTTCGAAAATGGGACTGAGTCGTGCATTATGGGCAAAGCTCCAAAAACTCTCGGACCGGCTGTCGGCACGCCGGAAGCACCGCCGACAGCCCTGGTCAAGGCGGTGGTCCACGACTGCGCGCTTTGCCCAAAAAGAGCGGGCCGGAAAGGTTTTCCTTCCGGCCCGCTCGCTGTTTGTGCGAATCCTATTTCACATACGGCTGTCCGTCGCCTTCGGCCACAATCGGCAGTTCGGCTTCGTGATGCCACTGGTCCATGCCGCCGACAACCATGATGCAGTCGTGCCCGGCCATATTGAGGAACTGTGTTGCGTGTGCCGAACGGCGTCCGGTGCGGCAGATGACGTACACGTCAACGTCAAACGGCACCTCGTCCTGCCGTTCCTGCAGTTCGTCAAGGGGCACGTTGATGGCGTCTTTGATGTGACCGGCGGCGAACTCATCGCGGCCGCGGACGTCAAGGACGATCGCGTCGTCGGGGACTTCGGTGACTGAGCAGGTGGGTTCTTCGAACATGATCACATCTTTCCGTGCTCGCGCAGATTGATATGCCAGCTGAGCGCTTCGTCGAGAATGTGCGGTGTGTGCTGGCCGCCGGGATCGGCGGCTATGGCCCGGTCGAGGTAATCGGTGAGCCGGTCCCGGAACTGGGGATGAGCGCAGTTGTCGATGATGCGGCGGGCGCGCTTGATGGGCGACAGTCCGCGCAGGTCTGCGATTCCCTGTTCCGTGACGAGAACGTGGGTGTCGTGTTCCGTGTGGTCGACGTGGCTGGCAAACGGGACGATAGACGAAATCGCGTCGTCTTTGGCCGTTGAGGGCGAAACGAAGAAGTTGAGGAACGCATTGCGCGCGAAGTCACCAGAACCGCCGATGCCGTTGACGATCTTCGTGCCGGTGATGTGGGTCGAGTTGACGTTGCCGTAGATGTCGGCTTCGACCATGCCGTTGATGCCGATGACGCCCAGGCGGCGGACGATTTCGGGGTGGTTCGACATTTCCTGCGGGCGCAGAAGCAGACGGCCCTTGAACTTCTCGACATTGTCGTTGAAGTACTGGGCCTTTTCGCGCGTCAGCGACAGGGCGGTGGCAGACACCGAGGTGAAAGTGCCCTCTTCCAGCAGGCTCAGCAGGTTGTCCTGCACCACCTCGGTGAAGGATGTGAGGTTGCGGAATTCAGATTCCTGCAGCCCGGCGAGCACTGCGTTGGCGACGTTGCCGATGCCCGACTGCAGCGGCAGAAGGTTCTTCGGCAGGCGGTCGTTCTTGACTTCCGAGCGGAGGAAGTCGATGAGGTAGTTCGCCATCGCCTCGGATTTTTCGTCAACCGGGTTGAACTTGTTGTCGCGGTCCGGGGAGTTGGTTTTGACGACCGCGACGACTTTCGATTCGTCAACCCGCAGGTAGGGATCGCCGATTCGCTGGGCCGGGTCCAGAATCTGGATTGGGTTGCGGTGCGGCGGAATGTGCGTGCCGTAGTAGATGTCGTGGAAGCCTTCGATTTCGTTCGGCAGCCATTCGTTGACCTCCAGGATGACCTTGTCGGCCAGGTCGAGCCAGGTTTTGTTGTTGCCGACCGAAGCGCCGGGAACCAGCAGGCCATTGGGCAGGACTGCAGCGACTTCGATCACGGCGACGTTGAGCTTGCCGTAGAAGCCGAACCACACCTGCTGTGCCAGGTGGCTCAGGTGGGCGTCAAGGTAGTCGACTTCGCCCTTGTTGATGGCCGCACGCATGTCCGGGTCGGTGTTGAACGGGGTGCGAAAGCGCACGCCTTTCGCGTTTGCGAGTGCGCCGTCGAGTTCGTCCGAGGTTGATGCTCCGGTGAACAGGCCGATCGAAAAGTCTTCGCCCGCATCGTGTGCTGCTTCTATCCGGTGAGCGAGTGCCGTGGGGACGGCCTTGGGGTAACCGCTTCCGGTGAAGCCGGACATTCCGACGTTGTCGCCGGGGTTGATGAAACGAGCAGCGTCCTCAGCAGACATCACCTTGTCGGCGAGGACTGTATTCACAATGCGAGCCATGGCCACATTGTTCCAAATTGCGAAACGGCTCATTTCGCCGGGTCGGCACCCTCCGTGCCGTCCGGTGCAGCTTCGTCTTCATCTTCCGAGGTGCCGGTCGTCTTTCCTGCTTTAATCGCCTTGTGTAGGTCCTCCAGTGCCGCGTAGAACTCAGCCCGCGTGATCGGCTCGCGCCCGTCTTTGAGGTCCACGACGAGGGAACCTCCGGGTTCGAGGTCGACGGTGTCGACAGCGTCTAAGCCCATGCCGCCCTGGTGGCGCACGGCAGATTCGAGTTCGGCGCGGGTGATGCCGGCCCTGTGCATTTCCGGCCAGCGGATGTGCCCGTCGTCGATGAGTCTGCGCGAGCGTCCGCGCAGGCCGCGGCTGAGCCACGGCCAGTGCAGGGTCAGCCGTTCCAAGCCAGCGTTGGCGGCCACGAAGATTGCAGCGCCGAGCAGACCGCCGATGAGCGAAAAGTCCGGTCCGATGATGGCGTTCTGCACGACGTTTGACAGCAACAGGACGACCACCAGGTCCAGTGAGTTCATCTGCGCGAGAAAGCGGGCGCCGGCTAAGCGGATGAGCACGGCGATGAACAGGTAGACCGCGACTGTGCGCAGCGCCTTGCCTAGAACGGACACGTCGAGTGTCCACATGCCCGTCAGCTCTGCCGGGTTGAAACCCAGCCATCCGAGGAACTCCACGGTCGGCTCTTAGGCGTCGGAGGGAATCGGCGGCAGAACGGTGGCGGTCAGGCGAGGGCCCCGCTCGCTGCAGCCGAGAATCCGCAGGCTCTGCTCAAGGTATTCGCGTTCGAGGTCTTCGACCTTCAGCGGGCCGTCCGGGCGCCACCACTGGGGGAGGACATTGCTGATGGCAAGCACGGACCGGGCAGCGAGGTCGGGGTTGTCGATGTCGAAAACGCCCTGCTCTTTGCCAAGGCGAACCTGTTCGTACAGCTGACCGCGGGTGAACACGCGCAGCTCGTCTATTTCGGGGCGGTATTTCTCTGACAGGCGCTCTGTTTCCAGAAGCAGAAGCCTGGAGCTTGCGAGGTTTGCAGCTCGGTAGCGCACAAGAACGCGCACAAACACCGCAACACGGCAGACGGGGTCCGGTTCGGCGGCCTTGAGGGCTTCGTCGATAGCGCTGTTGAACTCTTGGTAGCTGGTGCGGATGAGTTCGAAAAGAGCTGCCTGTTTGGAATCGAAGTAGTAGTAGAGCGCAGAGAGGTTCAGCCCCGCCGTGTTCGCGATGTCGCGGATGGACGCACCGTCGAATCCCTTTGCCGCGAATGTTTCTCGCGCGGCGCGCAGAATGGCGTCGCGGCCCTTGAGCTGCTTCCCTGAACGTTCCATAAAAGTCAGGCTATCGCAGGTTCAAACGATCGTTCTGCATACAAGAAGCGCGCTGCCGGGGTACAGTGCAGCCGTGCACCATGCGCAGCCGCTGTTACAAAGGAGTCCGCAGTGAAGAACTACGAAGCGATCAGCCGCTTCCTTGCTCACGAACGTTCTGGCAAACCGCTGTTCGGCCTTATGGGCGACGCCAACCTCGCGTATCTGGGTCATTTCATCGAACAGACCGACGGCCGCTACGTCGGCATGTCGATTGAAGATGCCGTCGTCCTCGCGGCTGACGGCTATGCGCGCTTCTCCGGCGAAGTCGGGATGGCAACCGTCACCTTCGGCCCCGCGATCACCAACGCTTTGACCGCGTTGACGGAAGCTGTGCGCGCCCGCACGCCGCTCGTGCTGCTCACCGGCGACACCCCGGATGTCAACGAGCACTATCAGCGCATCGACATCGCCGCCGTTGCGGCAGTCGCGGGTGCTGCCTATGAGCGCTCCCACACCGGCGCGGACGCTGTGAAGACAATCCACAAGGCGGTCGCGCGCGCCCGCGCTCGTCAGCAGCCGGTCATCGTCAACATCCCGTACGCGCAGATGAACGACGAGGTTGACCTGCCTGATCTGCCCGATCTGAGTAAGCCCCTGTCCGTGCTCGGCCCGGACCCCGAACGGATCGAGGAGGCACTGGGCTACCTCATGTCGGCCCGCCGCCCGCTGGTCCTGGCAGGTCGAGGTGCCATTGCCGCGGGTGCGCGGGATGGCGTGCTGCGCTTTGCCCGCATGATCGGTGCGCCCGTCATGACCTCGCTGATTGCCAAGGACCTCTTCCGCGGTGAACCGGAGAACCTCGGCATCCACGGCACACTGTCCAACGAAGTGGGCGTCGAATACATGGGGGAGGCCGATGTCGTCATCTCCTTCGGAGCCTCGCTGAACAACTGGCAGACCGACCACTACCATCTGCTCGAAGGCAAAAAAGTCATCCAGGTAGACATCTGCGCTGAGGCGCTCGGCAAATACGGGCCAGCCGACGTTGCCATCCAGGCCGATGCTGCGGCAGCTGTTGACGCGCTCGCCGCAACCCTGCTGGAAGCCGACCCGGACGCCGACGGTCGGCCCGCACCCAAGTACGTTGCGGCACTAGAGGACCGCCCCCAGCGAGAGGCCCTCGATGACTACCGCTCCACCTCGCGCGAAGACCACATTGATGTGCGTGATGCGGCCCGGCTGATCAGCACCGCCGTCAGCAATGACGGCAAGAAGCAGGTCAACCAGGTGTCCGACATCGGCATGTACTTCCCGTCGATCGTCCGGCACTTCGTGGTCGACCCAGGCAAGTGGGACTTCGGCGGCTACTTCGGGGCGATCGGCCTGGCCATCCCGCTGGGACTCGGTGCGGCCTACGCGGACTCTTCATGCCCGACGGTCGTGTGGGTGGGCGACGGGGCGGCAATGCATTCGCTCATGGAGGTCTCCACGGCCGTGCGCGATCGTCTTCCGCTGGTGGTGGTCGTGCTCAATGACTCCTGCTATGGCGCGGAGTTCTACAAGCTGGAGAACTTCGGTGCCAAGGGCGAAACCTCGTTCGTCGAATGGCCGTCCTTTGCCGCCATGGCCCGCGGAATGGGCGCGGTCGGACACACTGTGAGCTCCCTGGGAGAGCTCAACGGGGTGCTGGAAGAACTCGGCGAAGTCACCGCGCCGACCGTCATCGAAGTGGTCACCGATCCGCTGGAGCGCTTCCGCCCGACTCCGCGATCGTAAGGGGCACGGCTTCGGGTTAAAGTGAGCTGTGCAACACCACAGTGAGGAGATTGCTATGGAAATTCAGGGAGTATCCGCCCTCGTCACCGGCGGCGTGTCCGGTCTTGGCCGTGCGACAACCGAGCGTCTGCTCGCGGCCGGTGCCAATGTCGTCATGATCGACCTCAACGAAGAAGCCGGTGCGAAGGCCGCAGAAGAACTCGGCGAACGCGCGCACTTCGTCAAGGCCGACGTGCAGAGCGAAGAGCAGGTCCAGGCCGCTGTCGACAAGGCAGTTGAACTCGGTCCCCTGCGGATCGTCGTCAACTGCGCCGGTGTGGGAACACCCGGCAAGCTCGTGTCACGCCGTGGGCCGCTGGAACTCGATGCCTTCAAGAAGGTCGTCGGCATCAACCTGGTCGGCACCGTCAACGTGGCACGCCTGGCAGCTGCGGCAATGCAGCAGGGCGAAGCCGACGGCGAAGAGCGCGGCGTCATCATCAACACCGCTTCGGTTGCGGCTTTTGACGGTCAGATCGGCCAGATTGCGTACTCGGCATCCAAGGGCGGTGTGGCTGCTGTCACCCTGCCGATGGCCCGCGAACTCGCCGAATCGCTCATCCGCGTGGTCACCATCGCACCGGGCATCTTCGAAACCCCGATGATGGCAGGCCTTCCGCAGGAAGCACAGGACTCGCTCGGCAAGATGGTTCCGCACCCGGCACGCCTGGGCAAGCCCGCCGAATATGCGCAGCTGGTCGAATCGATCGTGCGCAACCCCATGCTCAACGGCGACACCATCCGCCTGGACGGCGCCATCCGCATGCAGCCGAAATGATCGGTGCGCGCTGAGGCGGTTGGTGTGACCAATCCAGCTGCGACCGGTCGAGGTGCCGTCCCCGCGCGAAAGGGGGCGGCACCTCGTCTGTTTTGGTGGGCGCCCCTTCACGTGGGCACATCCGCTCCCGCCAGCCGGATTGTGCGGCTCAGATCAAGCCGGCTCGTTCGGCTAACACCTGGGCCGTCACCGAGCGCGAATCCGGATGCGTGCCCTGCTGAGCGACCGCCGCAGGCGTCCCGGTGGCCAGGATCTGGCCGCCCTCGTCTCCGGCTCCCGGACCTACGTCGATGACGTGGTCTGCCTGCGCGACCACCCGAAGGTCGTGCTCGATGACGACCACCGTCGCGCCGTCGTCGACCAGACGACGCAGTTGGGTGAGCAGCAGGTCCACATCCGCCGGATGCAGCCCCGTCGTCGGCTCGTCCAGGAGGTACAGGCTGTGCTTGCGTCCGGAGCCGCGCTGCATTTCGGAGGCCAGCTTGATGCGCTGCGCCTCCCCACCCGAAAGCTCCGGAGAGCCCTGTCCCAGGCGCAGATAGCCCAGGCCGAGTGCGTGCAGGAATTCGACAGAGCGCAGAATCCTGGGCTCATCGGCGAAGACTCCCAGCGCCTCGTCCACAGTAAGCGCCAAGATATCCGCGATGCTGCGGCCGTTCCACTGCAGGTCAAGGATCTCCTGTTTATAGCGCTTGCCGTGGCAGGCCGGGCAGGTGGTGTACGTGCCGGGCAGGAACACCAGCTCAACCTCGATGCTGCCAGCGCCATCGCACTCCAGGCAGCGGCCCTTTTTCGTGTTGTAGGAAAAGTCCGACACCGACATGCCCCGCCGCTTGGCCTCCGGGGTGTTGGCAAACAGCCTGCGGACATGATCGAACAGGCCCGTGTAGGTCGCGACGGTCGAACGCACCGTTCGCCCAATCGGCTTCTGAGTGATGTGAACCAACCGGCGGATCTTATCGACCCCCGCCAGGCTGTCCACCCGGAAATCTCGGGAGTCGTCGGAACCTGCCGTGGAATCAGCATCCGGGTCCTCGTCCGAAGTCTCTTCGGCGCCGATCACCTGCCTGGCCGAGCGGGACGCCACATCGGCCAGCACCCCGATGACCAGGGTGGATTTGCCGGAACCGGATACTCCCGTGACTGCGGTGAGCGTCCCCAGCGGGAAGTCCACGTCGGCCCCGTCGAAGGCGCGCGCGTACACGCCGGTCAGGCTGATGGATTCGCCGGTGCCTGCCGGGGTGTCCGTCAGTTCGGGAAAGTCCTCGTTCAGAGCGGCAGCAGTGGGCGAGCCCAGCTGCTCAGCTTTGGCGCGGAACTGCTCGGTAGGGCCGGAGAACACCAGCTCCCCGCCGCGCTCACCGGCGCGAGGGCCGATATCCACGATCCAATCGCATCCCGCCACCAGGGACATATCGTGCTCCACCAGAAGCACCGAATTGCCGGAAGCGATGAAGCGCTGCAGCAGCTCGGAGACTGCCTTCCGCTCCACGACGTGCAGGCCGGCCGAAGGCTCATCCAGCACATAGACTGTGCCGAACAGGTTCGAGTTCAGCTGGGAAGCCAGCCGCAAACGCTGGTTCTCGCCCGCAGACAAGCTCCGTGCCGGGCGGGAGAGGCTCAGGTGCCCCAACGCCAGCTCGATCGCCGCGCGCACCGTGGGCAGCACCTGATCCAACAGCAGCTCTTCGGCCTCGTCGTGCTCGTTCCACTGCTGCTTCGCGATCCCTGCCAAGTGCTGGAGGCGGTCCTCCAGCACAGCCAGCACGTCCTTCAACGCCAAATCGTTGAATTCGTCGATGGGGTAACCGGCGTAGGTGACCTGCAGGGTATCCGGTTGGAACCCGCGGCCCTGGCAGGTTGGGCATGTCGATGAATGCATGAAGGAGAGCACCCGGCGGCGGGTCTTATCCGACTCTGTTTCCGCCAGGGAGTCGGTGAGGTAGGCGGCAACCGAGCGCCATTTGCCTTTATACGATCCTTGCATGGCGTTTTCGTCGCGCACTGGGTGGACGGTGACCACCGGCTGCTCGTCCGTGAACAGGATCCAGTCGCGGTCCTCTTGCGGAATATCCCGCCACGGGACGTCGAGCGGGTAGCCGAGGGTGCCCAGGATGTCCCGGAAGTTCTTACCCAGCCACGCTCCCGGCCACGCGGCGATCGCGCCGTCCCAGATGGACAGACTGGGGTCCGGCACCATCGACTCTTCCGTCGGCCGGTGCACGGTGCGGGTTCCCTGGCACTCGGGGCACATCCCCGCGGTGGTGTTGGGGGAGAAGGCGTCGGAGTCGAGCCTGCCGTATTCCAGCCGCTCGCGTATGCCGGCCGGGTAGCTGCCGGAGCGGGAAAAGAGCAGCCGAATACTATTCGAGATATTCGAGATCGTGCCCACGGAGGAGCGTGCCCCACCCAGGGTGGTGGACTGCTGCAGAGCCACCGTCGGCGGCAGTCCTGTGACCGATCCGACGCGCGGGTTGACCGCGCCGCCGATGAGACGTCGCGCGAAGGGGGAGACAGACTCCAAGTAGCGACGCTGCGCCTCCCCATGAATGGTGCCGAAGGCCAGGCTGGACTTGCCCGAACCCGACACCCCGGTGACCGCCACGAGGGTATCCCGGGGCAGGTCGACGTCGATGTGTTTCAGGTTGTGAAGGTGTGCATCACGCACCTGGATCATTGGATCGTGATCCGCACCCGCCGCAGCGTGCGGAGTCGGGAACTCGGACGTGGCGTGAGTCATGGGGGCTACGTTACCTCGCAGACTGCGCCCTTATCGGCGGTGAAGGCTGTCCACGTGACCAGGCTAGAAGCCCCCGGCTGGTCTTGGAGCTCACCCGGGCTGGGTCTGTTCGGTCGGCTGGTCCGACTGCGACTGGCGCATCTGCTTTGCCCGCTGAGCCTGCCTGCGCAGAATGAGCCCGCGGACGGATCCCATGGCGATGAGCATGAGAGTGAGAACAAAGGACCCGAGGACGGTTGTCCAGGAGATATCCGGCTGAGCGGGGCTGTGGGTCAGCTGGTAGACGAGGGCTGACATGAGCGAAGCGCACACAGCCGGCGCTGTCCAGTTCAGCGACAGTCGTGCTGACAGTGAGATGAGCACAATGGCCCCAGCAGGTGCGGCCAACAGCGACACCATCCAGACCGACAGGATGACCAGGGAGGCCACCAGCGCTGACGGTGGGCCTACATAGCCGTATTCGACTTCCATGGGGTCGTGGCGGATAGCTGACGGCAGGAGCGCCAGCGCGAGAACGCCCAGGGCGATGTCAACACCGAATGCCACTGTGCCGATCGAGTCACCGAACGGAGGCGGTGGAGCTATGAAACCCAGTGCTTCGAACACGTGGTAGAGAGCGAACATCGTGACGCCGGCGCTGGCCGCCAGGAAGAAGAGAATCTGCGTGCGGGCCTTTGAGCGCACCGGGGATTGCTGATTCATGCGGTTTACTGTAGAGCGACAAGTAGGGAAAACCCTCAGTGTTCCTCTGGCTTCCATCATGGGAATCGGGTTGGCCGCCCGCGAGGATTGAAGCATGAAATCACAAACACAGAACGGCAGCTGGATCAAACCAGCCGGACATCCGGGGATCATAGGCACAGCAAACCTGCTGGCCTCCGGTTTTGTCTGGTGGACGATCTCCTGCCTGTCAATCTTCTTGTTCTTCAGCGGCATTTCGGCACTGCCGGCTGCCGGTTCCGGCCTGGTCATACTGCTGGCGTGGTTCTTCTTTCAGTGGGGCGTCAACATTGCTGAGCGTCACCGTGCTGAATCGATCTACCGCCTGGGCTATCCGAAACCGCAGATGCCGCGGCGTCAGCCCGGATTCACCGAGTGGCTCAAATGGTTGGGCCGGTGCCTGATATCGCCCGTATTCTGGCGTGGAACAGGCCACCATTTCCTCAAGTCCTTCGCGGGTGCGCTTCTGGGAGCACTGACTTTCCTCGCGCTTGCGGTTTCCATGGTGTTCGTCAACAACACTGTGTCAGAGGCAATCGGCGAGCGCTTCGAAGTGGGTCTTGGAAGCGCACCGATGCGGTTTGTCCTCGCGGTAGTTCTGGTGGTCTTCACCGTGGCGATCCTGTGGTACTCGGCGATTCTGGACCGCGCAATCGACAAACTGCTGTTGGCGCCGCCGAAAGCTGATGCCCTGACAAAAGAAGTGACGGCCCTCGACGACGCTCGCCAGGGAGCGGTCGGCGCTGCGGAAACCGAACGCGCCCGCCTGGAGCGTGATCTCCACGACGGCGTGCAGCCCATGCTGGTTGCCCAGTCGATGAAGATCGGCATGGCGAAGACGAAACTCGAGACCGACCCCGAGGGTGCCCGCGCCCTCATCACCGAAGCGCACGAAGACTCCAAGCAGGCGGTTGCCGAACTGCG
Source organism: Brevibacterium sp. HMSC07C04 (assembly GCF_001815905.1). Classification (GTDB taxonomy): domain Bacteria; phylum Actinomycetota; class Actinomycetes; order Actinomycetales; family Brevibacteriaceae; genus Brevibacterium. The sequence goes on from NZ_KV823238.1 coordinate 86,773, forward strand.
TCGCCTGGTGCGCGGACTGCAGCCTGCAGTGCTGGGCGACCGCGGCCTCGACGCTGCCCTGTCCGGTCTTGCCGCCCAGTCGGTCGTCCCGGTTGACCTCACCGTGAATCTTTCCGGGCGCATCGACCGCGATATCGAATCCGTTGCCTACTTCGTTGTGGCCGAAGCCCTCACCAACATCAACAAGCACGCTCAGGCCAGCCGCGCACAGGTGAAGGTCGGCATGAGTGCCGACGCTTCCCGACTGCAGATCGAGGTTTCTGACAACGGACGAGGCGGAGCCCACCTCCCGATCCACGGAAACTCCGGTCTTGCGGGACTGCAGGACCGGGTGCGGGCCGTGCGGGGCACCTGGGAATTCTCATCGCCCAATGGCGGACCAACCGAACTGAAAGTGGAGGTGCCATGCGCATTGTGATCGCCGAAGACTCCGTTCTCCTGCGGGAAGGACTGGTTCGTCTGCTCTCAGATGCGGGCCACACCATCGTCCACACAACGGGTGATGCCGCAAATCTGCTGGGAGCAATCAGCGCCCACAAACCAGACTTGGCCGTCATCGACGTGCGAATGCCGCCGACGTTCACGGACGAGGGCATCCGGGCGGCTGTGCTCATCCGCGCGCAGAACCCTGACGTTGGAGTCCTTGTCCTGTCCCAGTACGTCGAAGAGCGCTACGCATCTGACCTCATTGCAAATAACAGCGGAGGTTTCGGCTACCTGCTGAAAGACCGTGTGGCAGATGTCAGCGATTTCCTCGAAGCGGTCGACAAGGTCGCCTCCGGAGGCACTGTCCTCGACCCGGAAGTCGTCAGCCAGATTATGGTGCGCTCCCGCCGGGACACCGGAATTGAGCAGCTCTCCGCCCGTGAACGCGAAGTGCTGGCACTCATGGCCGAAGGCAAATCGAACTCTGCCATCGCATCCGCGCTGTTCTTAAGCGCCGGAGCAGTCGAAAAGCACATTTCGTCGGTGTTCACCAAACTCGGCCTGTCAGCCGACGCCGACGACAACCGCCGCATTCTTGCGGTCCTGAAGTTTTTGGGAGCCTGACATGAATACCAAGATCATGCCCACACCTCGTGACAACAATCAGCCCACGCCGGAGCCGAGCCAGCAGTCCACCCCACAGCCCACTCCGGAGCCGGAGCCGCAGCCGGAGGAAAACAAGCTCCCGCGGTCCGCATCGGGCACCGCGTGGAAGACCGGGGTCGTCATAGCGGCGGTTCTTTCCCTGGTCGTGCCGCTCGGCGCAGTCGCATCGGCGATGGTGGTTGCAGCCAAATTCGGGGTCGAAACCCAGAACGGTGCGATTCCCGAAGGCATCGACAAGCTCGAAGTCAGAACGGGCCGCGCGGCTGTGACGCTCGTGGATTCGGCACAGTTCGGCGACCGTGACGTGCCACCGGATGCCCAGGCCACCGGATGGTTTGACGCCAGCTATCGCCAGCTCAAGGGCGACAGTGAGGGCAAAGCGCCCGTCACGGTGCAGACGAACGGTTCGACAGCGGTTCTGGACGTCAAATCTCAGGACAGCCAGGGTGTTGACGTGACCATCGGTCTGCCGGAAGCAGTGGCACAAAACCTCAACGTCGACGTGAAGGTCAGCGGCGGCGTACTTCAGGTTTTCGGCAACTACAAAGACATCGCCGCCTCAATGACCGGCGGTGCCGTGAACGTCGGTGGTGGAGCCGAGAAGCTGGCACTCGACGTCAAGGGCGGAAAAGCCGACATCGAGGGAACCTTCGATGAGACCAGCTGGGAAGTCCGCGGTGGTGAGGTCAGATCGCTGCCCGTCGAAGTGCGCAAGAAGATGTCAGTCAACGTCACCGCGGGATCAGCTGACCTGTCGCTGGACCCGAATATCCAGCCTGCCGACGGTGTCGACCTCAGCGTTGCAGCCGGATCCGCCGACCTGGAAGTGCCGGATCCGAAGAATGTAAAGGACGGACGCGGCTACGCCATCGTCGACGACGGAAAGGCCAACCTGGAAGACGACAAGATCGAAATCGAAGCCAGGCGAGTCGCTGACATGAAAGAAGTCGGCGAGGACATTCCGCTGAATCTCAACGCCGGTGCGGGGGATATTGAACTCGGGTATTCGGAGGTCGATGAAGAGGACGAGTCCTCAGACGAAGAAGACGAGTACTCCGATGAAGGGGACGAGTACTCAGACGAGGAAGACGAGTCCTTAGACGATGTCGAGAATGAGGCCCTTGATGAAGGCTTCTACGAAGACGGGCTAGAAGACGACGAGCCTGGCATGGGGCCACTTGACTATCTCCTCTGGTGGGCGAATAGTTAATAGCCCACTAACCGGAGGCCCCAGCAATGTCGCGTCATGACAAAAACCGTCTCAGCAGCGCTCGTGAGGAAGAGCCGATTCCCAAGGGTGCGCGCGGGCATAAGCGGCAGGCGCTCAAAAGAAGCATCAAGAGTCGCCACATGTTCATGATTGCGCTTGCTGGGGTCATCGGCACGGGCCTGTTCCTGGGCACGGGCGACGTCATCAGTCGGGCTGGCCCCGGCGGGACGATCGCGGCGTATGTGGTCGGCGGTTTTCTCCTGTGGCTGACCATGTCGTGCCTGGGCGAAACCTCGTCCGTGATGCCGGCCTCCGGGTCGTTCCAAGCCCATGCAACAAAGCTCCTGGGGCCCGGGACGGGGTTCACAATCGGCTGGATCTACTGGCTGTCGTGGGCAAGCTTCATCGGCCTGGAGTTCTTAGCCGCCGGTATTGTCATGAAGTTCTGGTTCCCTGACGTTCCCACGGCGGTGTGGTCCGGTGTCTTCATTGTGGTCCTGTTCGTCATCAACCTGTTCAGCGTTCGCGGCTTTGCAGAAGTCGAATCCGGTTTGGCTTTCGTCAAGGTCGCTGCTGTCGCCGCGTTCATCATCATCGGCGGACTGGTGCTTTTCGGGGTGGTCGGCATGGATGGCCAGGCCCAGCCGCGCTGGGAGAACTTCTACGCTGACGGCGGTTTCTTCCCCACGGGGATCGGCGCGGTTCTTGCCGCCATGATGACGGTGATCTACACGTTCATGGGCTCGGAGGTCATGGGAGTTGCCGCAGGCGAGGCGGAAAACCCGGCCAAGGCTGTGCCCAGGGCAGTGCGGACGATCGTGTTCCGCCTGGTGTTCTTGTACCTGGGCGCTGTCGTCATTCTCATAGCTCTCATTCCCTGGCGCCAGGCGGGACTGTCGGAAAGCCCGTTCGTCACGGTGTTCGAAGCCATCGGCATCCCCTTTGCTGCGGACATTATGAACTTCGTGGTGCTGGTGTCCATCCTGTCGGTGGGCAATACGGGGCTGTACATGTGTTCGCGCATCATGTGGTCGCTCGGCCACGATGGACATGCGCCGAAGTTCTTCACCCGCACACTCAAGAACGGTTCGCCCTACGGCGGTCTGATCTTCACGATGGCCTTCGGCCTGCTGTCGCTTCTGTCGAGCTTCGTTGCAGAAGACACGCTTTTTGTCTTCCTCATGTCGGTCTCCGGCATAGGCGGTGCGCTGTCGTGGATCACGATCGCACTGACCCAATACGCTTTCCGCACCAAGTTCGTGAAGTCCGGTGGGGACGTCAAACAGCTTCCCTACAGGGTGCCCCTATTCCCGGCTGTGCCGATCCTCGTGGTGCTGCTGAATCTGGCGGTGTTCGTCGGTATGGCTCTGGACCCCACCCAGAGGCTGTCATTGGTGATAGGCCTGGGCGTGGTTCCTGTCTGCTACGGCGTGCATTGGCTGTTCATCCGACCGCGGGAGAAAGATGTCGCGTCGGCTGAAATGGAAGTGCGGCTGCCGGCAATGCAAGGCTGAAGCCGCCCGGCGCCGGAAGATACCGAGGTACCTGCCCGGATCAGTTCGGCACAGCAGCTGTGCTGCACGGTTGGCTGGGAGTTTGTTTCGGCGGCAGCGGCTAGGGTGAGAACACCCCGCCAGTCACAGTGTCAGCCAGCCGCAAGGAGGGTCCCCATGACGGAGTACGTTGTTCTTCTCGATGAGGCAGGCAAGCCCATCGGCGAGGCTGACAAGGCGGCAGTGCATACGGCCGATACCCCGCTTCACCTGGCCTTTTCCTGTTTTCTCCACAACGATGCGGGCCAGGTGCTCATGACCCGCCGAGCGCTGGGCAAGGCCACGTGGCCGGGCGTGTGGACCAACTCCTTCTGCGGGCACCCTGCGCCGGGGGAGTCATTCACCGCCGCGATCGAAAGGCGCGCCGCACAGGAACTGGGCACCAAGGTTGTTGACATCACCGAGATCCTGCCGGACTTCCGCTACCGAGCAATTGACGCATCGGGAGTTGTCGAAAACGAAATCTGTCCCGTGTTCTCCGCCAAGATCGACGGTGAGCTCCTGCCGGTGACCGACGAAGTCATGGACTTCGCCTGGATCGAGCCCGACGCGCTGACAGACGTACTGCGCCAAGCGCCGTTTGTCTTCAGCCCGTGGGTGGTCGAGGAATGGACGCAGCTGCGTGGCTGAGATTCTCAACTCTGTTCGGGCTCGCGAACATTCTGGTCCGCTCGACCCGCAGGGGCCCTTTGACGTGCACCACCCGGAGGGGCGGGGAGTGGGCGACGCGCCGTTCTTTGCTCACGGTTCGCTTCTGAATTGGCGTTTCCGTCGGCACGATTTCGCCGCCCACGGCAGTGAGGTGATCCAGCCGGTGCGCGTTGTCCAGCACACTGAGCGCGGCCTGGTTGTGTGGCTTGCCGGGGACACGCCCACGGTCGACAGCCGCTTTGCGGGCCGGGAGGACGTCAATCCGCACGAACTGGGCTACGCCGAACGCTTTTCGCCCCAATCCACTGACCGCGTCAGCTATCGTCGGCACTGGCGCGGCACGGGTGTGCTGCGCATTGTGCCGACGGGCATGCCGTTTTCTGTGTGGCTTTTCTGGGCCGAAACGGGGCAGTTCCGCTGTTGGTACATCAACTTGGAGCACCCGCACACAATTGCTGGTGACTCCCTGTACACCGCGGACCATGTGCTCGACATTCTGGTGCGACCTGACGGGAGCGTGGAGGAAAAAGACCGCGACGAACTCGAAGCTGCTGTCCGCTTCGGTCAGTGGGATGAGGGCATTGCCGCAGCGATCGAGGCGGAGAAGCGCTTGGCCCTTGACCAGATGCGTGCCGGTCACTGGGCTTTTGACGATGCGTGGAAGCGCTTCCACCCCGACCCCTCGTGGACCCTGCCGCCGGCCCCGCGGCTGTAAACCGCACTGGGTGCTGACGCCGTCGGGCTGGTTTTGTCCGCCTGCAACCGCAGAATCACGCTTTAATGCAGAGTCACGCGTTGTTGCGCCGCATTTGCGCGCAAGTCTGCATTACCGCGTGAATCCGGCCCGGAAGGGAGCGAGAGCCATCGCCACACCCGAAGGGTTCTCCGGCCTGTACAGGGTGCTGACCGGCGAGGATGCGAAGACGATGGGGCAGGAGATCGCCCGCGCGGCTGGCCGACCGGAGGCCCAGAGCGCCGGCCTCCGACCCGGCCGCACACAGCCGAGCGACAGACCCTCCACCAGCCCTCGCCGCGGGTCAGCCGCTGAACGAGTCGTCGACCAGGGCCTGCGCCGCCGTCGCGACCTCCGGGAGGCGTCCCTCTCGGATCGCGTTCACCGGAGTGTCGTACCCCAGCCAGGGGTTCGCTCCGATGAACCACACCCGGGCGGTGTGCTCACCTTCGGCCTCGGAGACCTTCTGCCACTGCTCGTAGGCGAAGTAGAGGCGCTTGACGGTCTCCGGGCGCGGGTTGGGGCCGGTGGACTTCGCCCACTTGTGCGAGGACTTCGTGTCCGAGGCGCCGGCGAGAGCCGAGACCAGGGTCCCTCCGAGCGAGGCGTTCAGACGCCGGGTGATCTCACGGACGTCGAGGGCGATTGCACGTCGGTAGGCCTGGTTCTGGGTCGCTCGAGCATCTGCCGAGGTGGCGGAGGATGTCGTGGAAACCATGGGTGCCTCCCTTCCGAAGGTGTCGCCCCATCGTACCGTTTATTTCCCCGGCATAGCTACCGTCATGCCACTGTTATTACACCCGTTTATCCGTCTGGTGTGACAGCCCGGGCCGCCACGCGCGACAAGTTGGTGCTGTGCGGTCACACGGCCCCCGGGCCGACATCTGCACGGTCCTACAGCAGTGGGCTCGCGGAGCGGTACACCCAGGACGCCGCGGGGGAAGCAGGCCAGCAGGGCCACCCCCACCGAGCTCCAGCAGGACTTCCACACGATGCTCGTGCTGGCGGACGGCCGCGCCGGTGCGGCCGTCGGCCACAGTGGCGAGATCTCGGCGGTGTGGCCGACGGCAGCAGCCGCGGTGCGGCACACGCACTGCTGACCAGACCACCACCTACCCGGACTTCGTGACCGACGACCTCGACGGCTCCGCAGCCACCTCGACGGTCGAGTTCGCCCTCGACGACGTCACCTACGAGATCGATCTCAACGACAAGAACGCGCAGAAGCTCCGCGACGAGTTCGCGGCATGGGCGGAGCATGTACGGCGCGTCGAGGGCCGCGCCCGACGAGGCGCCTCCCGCGGGCGCAGCGACGAGACGAAGCGGATCCGCGAGTGGGCGCAGGCCAGGCCCGCATTTGCGCGCAAGTCTGCATTACCGCGTGAGTCTGGTGCGGGTTGGGTGGAGTCTGGCGTTGTTGGTGCGCTGCATTAGCGCGTGAATCCGGCCCGGAAGGGGGCGAAAGCTACCTCCACACCAGCCCGAACATCCGCGCTCGCCTCACCAATAGCGGCAAGCGCAAGCCGCAGCTGGAGTCGCGCCTTATAGGGATCGAGCACACCGGCGGGCACGAGCCCCATCTTCTGCAGGCCGATTTCGCCACCGGGGTAGCCGTAGGTGCTTTCTAGTGCAGAGCCCGATCCGGTCCGGGATGCATACACAACCGGCATCCGCTGAGCCAGCCGCTCAATCGCAGGCAGCGCTGACTGCGGCACGTGCCCGCCGCCCACACCGGCAAGAACACAGCCGGCATAACCGGCATCGGCAACAGCGTCGAGAATGCTGAGCGAATCGCCCAGCCCCACGGCAATGACCGCCACCTGGGGGACAGTGTGCGCGCTGGTCAGCCCGGGATACTGGGGACGAGGTGCCGCCCCGGAAACCCCTGCCTCTTCGGCTGAACTCGACTCACCGGCCGCACCCACAGCACCAGCCGGACGGGCTCCCGTCAGCCCGGCAGGAACATGGGGCAGAACGACGCAATCTTCGCTCACCCAGCCCAGCGGCCCGGCTGTGGGGCCGGAGGAAAAGGCGTGTGTGAAGCTCGTGTGGTTTTTGCGCACAAATACGGGGTCGTGGATTTCATCGGCCATCACCAGCACGCTCGGCAGGCCGCGCACCTGCGGGGACAGTGCAGTGATGACGGCGGCGCGCACATTGGCCGGGCCGTCGGCGCCGGGCAGGGACGGGTTGCGCATAGCCCCGGTGACGACGATCGGAATGCCCGAATCGTTGATCCGGGACAGGACAAACGCGGTCTCTTCCAGCGTGTCAGTTCCCTGTGTCAGCACAACGCCGACGGCGCCTTCGCGTGCTGCGGTGCGGGCTGATTCCACCACACCCAGCAGGTGTTCGACGGTGATGGACCCCGAGCCGACCTGCGCCACCTGCTCGTATGTCAGCTGCAGACTGGATGACCGGCTGCCTGCACCTGCTGTTCCTTCTTCGCCCGCCTGCCCTGCTGGTGGGTTCGCGTGTCCAAGCACCGCGCTTAGGTCAATCGTGTTGAGGTTGGCGGCGCGGGCGATGTCTTCACCGGAGACGCTGGGAGCAACCCCTCCGGATGAATCGGGAACAGACGCAATGGTTCCGCCCAGGGCGGCAATGTGGATCCTCATGTCTCCACAATAGGGCCCGAAGCGCTCACCGGAACGCCGACCGACGTGCTCGGTGGAACCAACCGTCACGCAGCAGGGGACCGGCAGTGCGCCGCGCAAACCCTCAAAGCAGCGCGTCAGCCAGCAGAACCATGGTCAGGACAAAACCCGCCGCGTAGTTCAGCCACAAAAACACTTGCCAGCCGGTGCGCGTGCGTTCGGCGGATGCATCGTCAATGCTCAAAAAGCGCACCGTGTTGGCGGTATAGGCCAGCCCTACGACCGCCATGATGTCCAGCGGGAACGAAGTGAGGCCCATGAGCACGGCCGCCGCCGCGTACAACCCCACCGCCACAGCCACTGTTCCGCGCGCGCCGAGTGCCGTGGCGATCGACTTGAGGCCGGCTTCGCGGTCAGGGCCGATGTCCTGCACCGCGCCGAATGCCTGGCTGGCCATGCCCCACAGGAAGAACGCGATGAGCCCCAAGGCTCCCGCTGCACTCACACCGGAGCCCAAAACCCCAACGTCAGCACCCGCCGCATCACCGCCAGCATCCCCAGCCAACAGCGCCACGGCGAACCATGCCGGTGTGGAGAAGTGCAGTGAGCTGGTCACGGAGTCCAGTACGGGAATCTCTTTGAACCGCAGGCCCTTGGCTGAGTAGGCCACGACCGCAAACAGGCTGAAAAGCAGCGTCGCTTTTGCTGCCCACGGGGCACTCACCAGGAAATACAGTGCGAATGGCAGGCAGCTGATGACTGCGGCCAGCAGGGTCGGCCGGTGCAGGGCGGGATCGAGCACACTGCCTTCGACACCGCCCTTGCGGGGGTTGCGCATATCGGATTCGTAGTCGAAGACGTCGTTGATCCCGTACATGGCCAGGTTGTACGGCACTAAAAAGAACAGGCTCCCCAACCAGAAGTCGAGGCTCAGGCCGCCGCCCATCAGCAGATATGCCGCACCGAACGGGTACGCCGTGTTGACCCAGCTGAGTGGGCGGGATGACAGGATCAGGTGCTTCAGCACTGCCTGTCACCACCGTCGAGGCGGTCTGCACCACCACTGCCGAGGCGCCTGTCACCGCTGCTGCACTCTGCGGCTTGCACTGGACGGGGCTGGAGCAGATGGGTCCAGAGTGCTGGTAGGACGAGCACCGCAAAGACGGTGTAGGACAGGTCTTCGATCGGCATCAGCCCAATAGTGATGCCCGACGATGTTTCCGGCGAATAGTAGAACAGCCCAACGCCGATCATGATGTTGTCGAAGATGATCGTCAGAACGATGAGCACTGCGGCAGTCAGCAGCCACGGGCGTGTGGGAATGCGCTTGCGGGCACTCCAGGCAAGGAGGGCCGCGGGTATGAGGAAGCAGGCGTTGAGCAGCGTGTACGTCATGGCTGGCCAGCCTCACGGCCAGCTCGGTGCCCCGCTGCTTTCCGGGTTGCCCCACGTAGGGCACCTCGCCGGGTTGCCGACCCGGCACCTCGTCCGGCTCGCCATTCAGCGAGTGCGGCTGTCCCGGCAAACACGTTGATGGTCAGCCACACCAGGAAGAACAGGAACAGCAGCTCTTCAACCGGCAGGTGCGGGGCCACGTCAATGCCCGTCATATATGGCGAATCGCCGCGAAAGAACACGCCCAGCCCAATGCCGAGGACATCCCACAGCAGGAACACGCCCCACACCCCGAAGTGCACTGCGGCTGTCCGGGCCCACGTGCGGGCTGACTTGCTGCGCAGCGCGGCACCCCAGAACAGGCCGTGGCGGAAATCGAGAATCGCCATGCCCAGCAGTGAAAATCCAAGTGCTGCCGCATAGGCCCAGTTCATGTGCGTCCCAACAGGTTGACGGCGTTCTCAGCGCTGATGAGGCACATGGGCAGCCCCACGCCCGGTGCCGTATAGGCGCCCGCATGGACGAGGCCGCGTGCGCGAGCCTGCTGCGGGAAACGGAACATGGCTGACTGGGCCAGAACATTGGCCGGGCCGAGAGCCGATCCGCGCCGCGGGTCGATATCGCCGGGACCAAAAGCCCGGCGCACTCGCAGATGCGAGACCAAATCAATACCGATGCTCGCGCCCAAAGACTCGATGATCCGATCGGCGTACTTCTCAAGCTGCGGTGAACCGGCACGCAGCTGCGGGTCAGCCGGGGCAGGCACCAGCACAAACAGGTTCTCCGAGCCCGCCGGAGCCACTGCCGCATCGGTGCGCGACGGGGCGCAGACATAGGCCGAGGCAGGCTGGGGCGGGCGTTTGTCTTCCCCGAAGATCTGCGTGAAGTTGCTGTCCCAGTCTGCAGTGAAGAACAGGTTGTGGTGGTGCAGCTGTGGGAGCGTGCGGTCAATGCCGAGCAGCAGTGTGACCGCGCCTATGCCGTAGTCGCGCCGAGCCCACCACGATTGACTCCGCGTCCTCAGTCGTGTGGGCAGCAGGGCTTCGAACGCTTCGAGATCGCAGGCCGCAGCAACCGCGTCACTGTCGAAGTCGACAACAGCACCCTCGCCACCTCGGGAGCTGCCCCGCGCGCCCACTGAGCCATCCCGTGAACCGGCCTTCGCCTCGTCAGTCGGTGAACCTCCCCGGCGGGCGGTGACGCCGACAACCCGCCGCCCGTGCGTGCGCACAGCCGTCACGGTGCAGTCGGTGCGGATGTCCACGCCCAGGCGCACTGCCGCCTGGGCCATGGAGGTGATGATGGTGTGCATTCCGCCCATGGGGTAGCGGACACCGTCGACAACATCGAGGTTCGTCATCAGGTGGTACATGCTCGGCGCGGTTTTCGGCTCCGTGCCCAGAAACACCGCCGGATAGCCCAGAATCTTCTGCAGCACGGGGTCGGTGACCGTCTGCTCAATCCGCCGCTGCATGGACTGTCCGAAAAGCCGCGGCAGCTGGGGCAGCCGGGCGAGCACGTCAGGGTGGGCAAACCGGCTGCACTCGCGCGCGGTGAAGTTCGTGTAGAGGAAGTGCTCAAGCGCCAGGCGATACGTGTCCGAGGCCGATTCCAGGTACCGGCGCACCCGCTCGACCGCACCGGGCTCGCGTGCACTGACCAGGGAGAGGAAGGCTTCGGTTTCACGGGGAACATCAACTGCCGAGGCGTCGCCTCCGCCCCCGCCGCCGCTGTCGTCCAGAAGTCCCGCTGGCCACACCCGGAAGCCGGGATCGAGTTCGTGCAGCCGCAGCGGATTGTCCTGGCCGAGCAGGTGGAAGAAGCGGTCGAACACCTCGGGCATGAGGTACCAGGACGGCCCCGTGTCGAAGACAAAACCGGCTTCTGTGTGCATGCCGGCCCGTCCGCCGAGTTCGCTGCGGGCTTCCAGCAGAGTCACCTTCCAGCCCCGCGCGGCGGCCAATGCGGCTGTGCCCAGACCGGCAATGCCGCCGCCGATGACGGTGAGTGAGCGCATCAGCCCTCCGGGGTGTCCACGCAGGTGCGGCTGCGGGCAGTGGCGGCACGGGCTGCGAAAACAGCTTTGCGCGGTGCGGGAATCCGCAGTCGCGTCTGCTGGAGTTCGCTGGCCGGTGTGGCGGCTATTCGCTCAGCGAGCTCTTCGAAGATGCCCAGTGCTGTGCCGACAGCGGTGCGGACACGCCACGGCAGCAGCGGCATCGCCTGACGGGCGGCGGCGAAATCGGTCTGGACGATGTTCAGCTGGCGGGATTTCTCTTCTTCCGTGAACGTGCCCGTGCTGCCCAGCAGATAGGTCCTGCCGAGTTCAGACGTGTCGGCGCCGAGGTCGCGCAGAAAGTTCACGCGCTGGAATGCCGCCCCCAAACCGCGTGCGCCGTTTTCCAGGATTCTCTGCTCTTCTGCGGTCGGGTTTTCGTCTTCCATGAAGATTGCCAGGCACATCAGCCCGATTACTTCAGCCGAACCGTGAATATAGGACTCCAGCGAACCCGGCGAATGGTGTTCCGGTCGGATGTCGCGGTACATAGACGAAAAGAACGGGTTCCACAGTTTCGGCCCTATTCCCGTGCGCCGGGCGGTGTCTGCGAAAGCGTGCGCAATGAGGTCAGGGGAGAACCCCGTTCGGCACGCTTCGGCTATGCGCTGTCGGAAATCATCGAGGGCTTCCGCCTGCGCGGCAGGGCCTGCGGGGTAGGCGCCGTCGACGATCTCGTCGGCAATGCGCACCACCGCGTAGAGGCTGGCAATGCTGCGTTCCATGCGTCTGGGCAGGAGTGACGCGGCAAAGGAAAACGAGGTCGAATAGGAGCGGATGACCGCCCCGGCCGCACGGTAGGCAGTCCGGGTGTAGCGCTGGGTGGGCGGCAGCAGGTCGAGACTCCTGCCCCGGGAAAAGGGCAGAGTCATTCAGTCGGCGTCCGCCTGCAGTCGGCGTTCGAGCTCAGCGGCGACAGCCAACACAGTGGCGTCCTCGCCGGGCTTTCCTGCCAAGTGCAGGCAAGCGGGGGCTCCGTTGGGGTACCTGCGACCGGTGGGGATGGTGATGGCCGGCCAGCCGAGCACGTTGAACAGCTGGGAGTAGCGGACAAAGGCCGGGCGGGCGTCCGGTCCGATGCTTCCCCACGGGACCGTTCCGCCGTCCAGTGCGGGCGACACGATGATGTCCACGTGCTCAAATGCGGACAGGGCCCGCTCACGCAGAATGTCCACATCGGCCAGTGCCTTCTGGTACTGGGATTCAGACACATCCGCCGACTGCTGCACCCGGTCGAGAACACCGGGGGTGAAGGCGCCCGCCTGGTCCTCGGCCAGCGGGCCCAGAATCCGGTAGGACTCGTATTTGCGGACCGTGTCATACAGGGGACTCGACACATCGATGAACGGCCCGAGATCAACCTCTTCTGTCGAGTCGAGGTAGTCCGCGCCGTCCTCAATCCAGTGCGGCCTGTTCAGTTCGAAAGTGCCGACGGTGACCGATGACGGAGCACCGGCTGAGAAGTCCACGACAGCTGAGAACACTCGGGTCGCCTCTGCGACGGTGCGGGCAAAGAAGCCGAGAGTGTCAAACGATGGCGCCAGGGGGAACACGCCGTCTGTGCTGATTGCCCCGAGGGTGGGTTTGAAGCCGACAACCCCCTGGCAGCCGGCGGGAACGCGCACCGACCCGGCGGTGTCAGAGCCGACGGCGAAGGGAACCGCTCCGGCGGCCACAAGTGCGGCCGATCCCGAAGACGAACCCCCGCTGCACAGCTGAAGTCCGGCTGGGTTCATCACCGTGCCGAAAGCGGAGTGCTCGCCGAAGATGCCGTGGGAGAATTCCTGGCAGTTGGTCTTGGCAACAGGGATGGCGCCTGCCGCCATGAGCCGTTCGATGACATCGGCGGTGCCTGTCGTCGCATCGGGGTGGTCGGCCACCTTGACGCGCGAACCCATCGACGTGGGGCAGCCGGCAATGAACACGACGTCCTTGACGGCGAAAGCCTGGCCTTCGAGGGCGCGCGGCGGCAGTCCCGCTTCTGCTCGTTCGGTCGCTTCGAGTGCGCACTCGCGGGCGAGTTCCGGCAGCATTTCGGTGACGGCGTTGAACTTGCCTCCGGCATTTGTCACTTCGCGGAGGATGCGTTCAATCTCGGCAACGGTCACTTCTACTCCCTATCCGGTCGGGCCACTCCAGTCCTGCTAAGGATAGCGGCCCGGTCCGGCGGAATTTCGGCGTGTGGGAAGCGCGTCGCCCAGGCGCGTGCGGGGACGACGCACTTCGCAGACCCCTGCATCGGGCAGTTCGGCACTTAAGCTGAGAGATCAGCGCAGTCGGCGCAGGACATCGGCGGTTGCCAAAGCCGCGGTTGCCGCCTCGTACCCCTTGTCTTCTTTCGAGCCTTCCAGCCCGGCTCGGTCGAGGGCCTGCTCTTCCGTGTCGCACGTGAGCAGGCCGAAGCCCACGGGCGTACTGGAATCGAGTGCCACGCGCCCCAAACCGTCGGTGGCGGCAGTGCACACGTAGTCGAAGTGCGGGGTGCCGCCGCGAATGACAACCCCGAGAGCGACAACGCAGTCATACTGTTTCGCCGCCGCCTGGGCGGCGATAGGCAGCTCAAACGAGCCCGGCACCCAGTGCACGGGCGCATCGATGCCGGCTTCTGCTGCGGCGCGCTGGGCACCGGCCACAAGACCGCCCATCACCTGGTCATGCCAGCGCGAGGCGATGATCGCCATGCTCAGCGGGCCCGCCTGAACTGCCGTGCGGGGTGAGATTTCGGGTGCTCCGTGTCCTGCCATCAGAGTGTCCTTTCCAGAAGGTGCGACATCCTGTCGCGCTTGGTTGCCAGGTAGGCGATGTTCTCCGGCCGCGGGGCGACTTCGGCATCCACGCGGGTCACGTCAATGTCCATGTGCTGCAGCGCGGTGATTTTGGTCGGATTGTTGGTCATGAGCCGCACCGAGCGCAGCCCCATGTCGGCGAGAATCGCTGCGACGGCGTCGTACTTGCGCGCATCAGCGGCAAAGCCCAGGCGCGTGTTGGCGTCCACGGTGTCCACGCCGGTGTCCTGCAGGGAATAGGCGGCGATTTTGGCGGCCAGCCCAATGCCGCGGCCTTCGTGTCCGCGCACGTAGATCACGTGCCCGCCGACTGTCGCGATGGTGCGCAGCGCCTGGGCCAGCTGTTCGCCGCAGTCGCAGCGGTGTGAACCGAAGACATCGCCTGTAAGGCACTCTGAATGGATCCGCACGAGCGGTGTGGAATCGGCGTTCGGCGGGCCGCTGAGCACCAGGTGGTCAGTTCCGTCGAAGGTGTACGCGGTTGCCGTGAGTGTCCCGAAGTCGGTGGGCAGGGGAACCGTCTCTCCGCGTACGAGGCGCCGCCCGGCTGTGTTTCCGCCTGCGGCTGCCGACTGGGCTGCGGTGGGGCCTGTTGACTGGTTTTTGCCCGAGGTGGTGGGCACTGGGGTCATTGGGGCGTCCGGATTGGCCTTGCGGTAGGCAATGAGGTCGGCGATCGTGACCATTGCCAGGCCGTGTTCGCGAGCGAACTCGGCAAGTGCCGCAAAGCGCATCATGGAGCCGTCGTCGTGGACGATTTCGGCGATGACCGCCGCTGGGCTGCGGCCTGCCAGGCGGGCGAAGTCGAGGCCTGCTTCGGTGTGGCCGTCCCGGGCGAGCACACCGTCATCCTGTGCGATGAGCGGGAACAGGTGGCCGGGCCGGGTGAGGTCTTCCGTGCGGGTATCGGGGTCTGCCAGGAGGCGCGCGGTGAGGCTGCGATCAGCTGCACTGATGCCGGTTGTCACGCCTGCTTTGGCGTCAACGCTCACGGTGTAGGCGGTGCCCTTGGGGTCTTCGTTGTCAGCCGTCATGGGCGGCAGCGCCAGCCGCTGGGCGGTTTGGGCGGGAATGGGTGCGCACACAACACCCGATGAGTACCGGATGATGAAGCCCATCCATTCGGCCGTCACGGCGTCTGCGGCCATGATGAGGTCGCCTTCGTTTTCACGGTCTTCGTCGTCGACCACGACAATCGGACGGCCTGCCGCAATCTGCTGTATCGCGTCTTCAATAGAGGCCAAGGTGGTGGTCATGGCTGGTCCTTTCGGGGTGTGAGGGCTGTGAATTCGGCGCGGCGTTCGGCGTATTTCGCAAGAATGTCGACCTCGATGTTGATGGGATGACCGGGTTTGACCTGGCCGAAGACTGTGCGTTCAAGCGTTGCTTCGATCAGCCCGACTTCCACCCAGTGCTCATCAGCACTGGCGGGGCTGACCGCGGTCAGGGTGAGGCTGGTGCCGGACAGGCTGATGGAGCCCTTCTCCACGGTGTAGGGGGCAAGGTCTGCGGGAATGTTCACGCGCACTGTGCGCCACAGGCCGTTGTCTTCGACGGAAGCCACGTGCCCCACGCCGTCCACATGCCCTTGGACAATGTGTCCGTCAAAGCGACCACCCGCAGGCATGCACCGTTCGAGGTTCACCGGATCACCCGGATGCAGGGCCCCAAGAGCTGAGCGGCGCAGCGTTTCGCCCATGAGCAGGGCACGGAAGGTGCCTTCGGACTGGGGCCCGGCTGGCGCCTCGTCATCTTCTTCTGCCTGTGCGGCAACCAGGGGTGCCGAGGTGAGGCACACCCCGTTGACCGCGAGCGAACCGCCCGGCGGGAGGTCGGCCACGAGCGGCCCGGCTTCCAGGGTCAGATAGGCGCTGTCGTCAGCCTGTTCAAGTGAGACGACGGTTCCGACGTGCTCAATGATTCCGGTGAACATGGTGTCCTTTCTCATCCGGGACCAGGCGCAGCAGAACATCCGCGCCGAGAACCTGTGGGTTGGGGTGGGCCGTGAGGTGCGCTGCTCCGGCAGTATCGAGGGTGAAGCCGTGCGCTTCACGCAAGGTGGTGACATTCAGTCCGGCCGTGCTGGGTAAGCCCTCACCTAAAAGCACGGGCGCTTGGTAGATCAGGAGCTCGTCGGCCAGATCGCGGCCTATGAAGCTGCTCACCAGCCGGGGACCGCCTTCGACAAGCAGGTGCTCAACACCGGCGGCTGTCAGCTTGGTCAGCGCCTGGTCGATTGTTTCGGCGGTGACAGTCCGCGGGTTGTTCGCCAGGTGGCTCTCCGGTGGCAGTGGGCGGCGGCCGATGACCACCGGGATCGGCTGGGAAGTGACCGCGGGGGTGCCGGGGCGGGCACTCAGCCGGGGGTTGTCGGCAAGCGCGGTGCCTGTGCCCACCGCAATCGCATCGACGCGGGCGCGAATCCCGTGCGCGTGAGCGCGGGCTTGTTCCCCCGTAATCCACTGGCTTGTGCCATCGGCCGCGGCAGAACACCCGTCGAGGCTCTGGGCGATCTTGCACGTGATGAACGGCCTGTTTTCGTGCACTGCACGCAGCCAGCGCGCATTGAGCGCCTGGCTTTCAGCGGCCAGCACTCCGGTCGTCACAGCAATTCCAGCCGCACGCAGAACATCCGCCCCGCCGCGGGCTGCCGGGTTCGGATCGGCTGTGGCAATGACGGTGTGCGCGATCCCGGCGTCCATGATCCGTTGGGTGCACGGGCCGGTCCGGCCGGTGTGCGAACACGGCTCCAAGGTCACGACCATCGTCGCGCCGAGAGTGTCAATACCGTGGGCCCGGGCGAAGTCGAGAGCGGCAGCCTCAGCGTGCGCGGTTCCTGCCCCGGCGTGAAATCCCACGACCGGACCGGAGTGCAGCGGCAGCAGAACAGCGCCGACCAGGGGAGTGGCACCTCGCGAACCGTATGCGGCGTGATCGAGGGCAGCCCGCATGGCCTGCTCGTGAGTCAGGCCGGTGCTCTCAGGCAGAAGAAAAGCCGCCTGGACTTCCATAAGAACCTCCCGGTACAGCCGGGAGATGGGAGTCCACAGCGGCGCTGTGGGTTCGCAAAGACATGCCGGGTACACCGACAGTGCCTGCGCGAGCAGACCGTGTTCCTCCCATCCAGACTCTTACTGTCGGTCTCGGAATTGCACCGAGTCGGCCGGGTGTTCGCACGGCGTGTGCCGTGGAGCAGCCGGGTCGCGGACTGTCACCGCCGGTACGGAATTTCACCGTCCCCGGAACATCTGAAGCACATAGTAGCTCCTTGCTGTGACATGTGCGACACGGGGTCGGGTGCGCGCTTGCCTTTGCGGCGTGCATAGCCAGGTTATATAAATGAGGTATGGAAAATGAGCGCCTTGTCACTGACCTTGTTGCCGCGGCCGGGAGGTTCACCCGCGCTGTTCGCCGGGGCACTCACGGTGACGAAGGCTGGTCGGCCTGGCGTGCGCTGGCGGTCATCGACCAAAGCGAACGCACCACGGTCGGGCTGCTGGGGCAGCTGTACGGATGTTCGCAGCCAGCGGCCACGAAAATCGCGGCGCGCCTGACCGCGGACGGTTTCATTACACGCCGACCAGACCCCGATGATGCGCGCGCTTCCCTTCTGGAAATCACCGACAAGGGCCGACAGTGGCTCATCTCTGAGCGCACCGCGGCGGTGAAGAAAATGGGTTCGGCGGTCGATGACCTCACGGCCGATGACGTCGCTGCGCTGACCCGCTCGGTCGACTTGCTCAACAGCATGGCGGCAGCCCTCGTCGACGACGAATAGAGGACTGTGATGCCTGAGAAATACTTCGCCTACGTTGACGAGACTGGTGACCTTGGTGACTTGAGCGTGAGCCCCAAAGCAAGCCCGCACTTCGGGATGGCCGCTATTGTTTTTCCTGCCAGCGCAGCTGGCGATGTTCGCCAATTGATCACAGACCTTAAGGGCGAATTCAAAGTTCCCCACGACAAGCCGTTTTCGTGGAAGGAGTACGTGCGAGATCACGACCGGCGCCTCCATGTTGCCGACCATCTCAGCATGTTGGACAAGGTGCAGGCCATCTACGTCTACACCGATAAGGCCGCCGTGACTGAGGGTACTTACACCACGGAACGTGGCGCGCTTTATAACTATGTTGCCGGAAAAATGTTGAAGAACATTCTCTGGGCGGCCCGGAACTCCGGCGTCAAGAAGGGTGATTTGACGATCCGCTTTTCACACGTCAAAGGCTTTGACCACGATGCCGTCAGTCGGCCCTACCTTGAAACGACTTTGCCGACTCAGAAAAGCCTCCCGATGGAGCTGCTTGACTCCCTCCAGTGGGTGGCTGCAACGAAGTACCGCGAGTCCGATGTCGCCGATCTCTTTGCAGGCTGCTTGAATGAGGCTCTGCGCCCTGGGCGGTACGGGCACGTGGAAGGACGCTACCTCCGCACGGTCTGGCCGCGTGTACGCGGCACGGAAAACTGCACAAACGCCAGCAACTACTGTGCCGTTCCCCTCGGACTTATGGCAATGCCGAATTACAAGGTGATCTCACCCGAGTGGTTCCCTTGTCCCGATTGCCCCAAGATTAAGTGAGGAGCGGGTTAGCACTCCCCGGAGTCGATCCACTTAAGGAGTGCGGCGTTGTGCGCCGCCGAGCATCCGGGCGAGTGCTAACCCGCTCCTCCAGATAAACACCTCTAATATCGTGGTGTTTTCTACCCATAGGATACAGGGCCCCTTGTGCACGTATCAATAGCGCACGAGCTGTGGGCTCGCCGGTTCAACCGCTTCAGCTGAGCAGAATTGCCGTGGCGATCGAAAAGTAGATGATGAGGCCCGTTGCGTCGGCAAACGTGGAGATGAACGGGTTGGAGAACACCGCCGGGTCGGCACCGACCTTCTTGGCGACAAGCGGCATGACCCCGCCGATTGTTGCGGCCATTGTGCAGATCGACAGAAGCGTAAGACCTATGACGGTGCCGATCCCCACATCGAAGGCCAGAGATGCTGCGAGGAAGCCCAGAACACCCAAGGTAAGCCCCAGAGTGAAGCCCACGCGGGCTTCGCGCCAGATGATCTTGGGCATGTCGCGCACACGAACTTCGCCCATTGCCAGGGCGCGGGTAACTGTAGTGGCCGCCTGGTTGCCGGTGTTTCCGCCGGTGCCGGTCAGCAGCGGAATGAACAGCGCCAGTGCTGTCAGCTGTGCCAGCCGGTCTTCGAACACATTGAGCACCTGCACTGTCAGGACAGCTGACACCGCAAGCATCGTCAGCCACACAACGCGGGAGCGGAAGATGCTGAAGATCGACGCCGACAGATAGGACTGCGCCAGGGGCTCTGAACCACCCGAGCGGGCGGTGTCTTCGGTGTCTTCTTCTTCGACGATGTCGATGACGTCGTCAATCGTCAGGATTCCCACCAGGCGCTGTTCGCGGTCGACAATCGGCATTGCAATGAGCTTGTCGCTTAAGAAGCGGCGCGCGGTCTCTTCGCGGTCGTCGATTGCGCTGGCGCTCACCGGCTGGTTGGCAATGTCGCGGATGACAACCGAATCGTCTTCGCTCAGCAGTCGGCGAAGGCCGATGACTCCCGTGAGTTTGCGGCTGGAATCGACAACCGGCAGCAGGTAGATGGTTTCGGGGTCGTCAATCCTGCGGCGGACGTAGGCCATGGCTTCGCCCACCGTGAAGTCCTGATTGATGCCGATGACCTCCGGCGACATGTAGCGGCCGATCGCTTCGGGCGGGTAGCCCAGGACCGAGGCGGTCATGTGGCGTTCGGAAGGGCTCAGGCCGGCCATGAGCCGGTCGGCAACTGCGGCCGGCAGTTCGTCGAACACGAGCGCGCGGTCGTCCGGGTCGAGCTCTTCGATGAGTTCCGCGACGTCGGTTGAGCGCAGTCCGCTGATCAGATCAGCCTGGTATGCCGGTGGAAGGTCTTCGAAGATGCCCAGGGCAGTGTCTTTGTCCAGCACCCGGTAGAGCACGGCGGCCTGTTTGGCCGGCATTGATTCGATGAGGTACTGGAGGTCGTCGGGGCTGACATTGCGCGCCGCGTGGGCGAGTTCGGCCAGTTCAGCTTCGCCCTTGGGGCGTGATCGCAGCGCTTCTTCTATAAGTTCGACGGACACTGCCCCTCCTTGCGCTGCATGCGGGGAAGGCAGTGCGGCAGGCGGCGCGGTGCTGAAGGTGATTGGTCAGGCCGCCGTGTCGGTGCTCCCCCATAGACTTCGAATATGTCACGCGAAAACACTCTGCATGCTTCCGCCCAGTCGATCTTAGCCCAACTGACGGGGCGGCCAGACGCGGTTTTTCGCGACGGACAGCTGCAGGCGATCGACACTCTGGTCCGTGATCGGCGCCGGGCTCTTGTCGTCCAGCGCACCGGGTGGGGCAAGTCCGCCGTGTACTTTGTGTCCGCCCGACTGATCCGGCAAGCCGGGGGAGGACCGACGCTCGTCATTTCGCCTCTGCTGGCGCTCATGCGCGATCAGGTTGAGGCGGCCCACCGGGCGGGTGTCAGTGCTGTCACCATCAACTCGTCCAATGTCACCGAATGGGATGACGCCGTCGATGCGCTGCGCCAGGATCGCGTTGATGTTCTGTTTATATCTCCCGAACGGCTGACGAACCCGCGCTTTCGGGATCACGTGCTCGGCGAGGTTCTTAAGCGGGTCGGCATGATCGTCGTCGATGAGGCCCACTGCATTTCAGACTGGGGTCACGACTTCCGGCCGGACTACCGACGGATCGGCGCGCTTGTGCGCTCGCTTCCGGACTCCGTGCCCGTCTTGGCAACAACCGCCACCGCAAACGAAAGGGTGGTTGCCGATGTCGCAGCTCAGCTGGGCGAGGACACGGTGGTTGTCCGCGGTCCGCTCACACGCGATTCGCTGCGCCTGGGCGCTGCCGGTGTGTGGTCGGCTGAGGACCGCATCGCGTGGCTGTGTCAGCACATGGGCGACTTTCCCGGCAGCGGCATCGTCTACACGCTCACGGTGTCAGCGGCCGAAGACCTCGCCCGGGCGCTGAAGCAGGCCGGCTGGAATGTCGAGGCCTACACCGGCGGCACGGATGCCGAAGAGCGCACCCGGCTGGAAGACGCTTTGAAGAACAGCGAACTCAAAGCACTCGTTGCCACCAGCGCACTCGGCATGGGCTTTGACAAGCCGGACCTGGGGTTCGTTGTGCACTTCGGTGCTCCCGCATCGCCCGTGGCCTACTACCAGCAGGTCGGCCGTGCAGGCCGCGCAGTTGAGCACGCAGATGTCCTCCTGCTGCCCGGCCGTGAAGACCGCGCAATCTGGGACTATTTCGCAACCGCATCCATGCCGGACCCTGAAGCAGCCGAGCGCGTCCTGCAGGTTCTTGCCTCAGACGATGGTCCCATGTCCGTGCCCGCTTTGGAGCCGCTTGTCGACATCAAGCGCTCGGCACTGGAACTGCTGCTGAAGACACTGCAGGCCGACGGCGCTGTTGAGCGGGTGCAGGGCGGCTATGTGTCCACCGGGGTCGGCTGGACATACGATGCTGAGCGCTACGCCGGTGTTGCCGCGGCCCGCGAACGCGAAGCGCGGGCAATGGAACAGTACTTGGCTACGGGCGACTGCCGCATGGTGTTCCTCGCCCGCCAGCTGGACGACACCACGGCCGAGCCGTGCGGACGCTGTGACAACTGTGCGGGCACGTGGTGGTCAGAGAACATCGATCAGGGTCTGCGCGACAGCGCGCAGTCGCTCCTGTCCGCTGTCGGTCTGCCGGTCGCGCCGCGCGCCCAGTGGCCCACCGGAATGCCAAAGGCGGGCATTGACATCAAGGGCAAGATCCCAGAAGGCGAAAGAGCCGAAACCGGCCGGGTCATTGCCCGGCTGACCGACCTCGGGGCGGGGCAGACGCTGCGGCAGTTCCTGGCTCCGGCAGCTGACGATGAGCAGATTCCAAAGCCCATTGGCGATCTTGCGGTTTCGGTGCTGGCCGACTGGGACTGGGCAGTGCGTCCCGACTGTGTTGTCGGCATTCCCAGCACACACCGCCCGAACTCGGCTCAGTCGCTTGCCCAAGGGCTCGCAGCAGTGGGCCGCATGGAGTACTTGGGTCAACTGGAGCTTCTTCACGATCCCGGCAGCCCAGATGTCAACAGCGCCTACCGGGTCAAGAACCTGTGGGATGCGCTCAGGGCCAGTCCACAGCTGGAGGATGCAGTGGCAGGGCGAACCGTTCTGCTGACGGACCTTGAAATCGCTTCGCGCTGGACCATGACCATTGCAGCGCGCCTTCTGCGGCAGGCCGGGGCGGCCGCGGTTCTGCCGTTTGCGCTCGCCCAGCGAGGGTGAGCCCGCCCAGCCGGGGCGCGAACCGAGCGCGAGAGGACGCGCTCGGCGCGTGTAGATCAGGACTCTGAGTTCTTTTTGCGGGCCGCTCGATCGCGCTCTTTTTTCGACGTCCAGATGACGGTGCCGATGATCAGCGCAAATGTGATCCAGATGGCGTATTTGTCAATGAGTTTGAGCAGGTCAACCGCCGGTTGGCCTATGAACCAGCCCAAACAGGCACTGATCGTGGACACCAGCAGGGCACACGCGATGTTGGCGCTGATGAACGTGCGGAACCGCATTCCAGACCATCCGGCCACCAGCCACACCAGGGAACCGGGCACACCGGGGAAGCGGCCGAACACCACGAGGGTCACCAGCAGCCACTGCGGCAGATTGCGGATTCTGGTTGCCTTCCGGTAGGCCGAAGGGGTGTTGGCCACCATGCGCACCACGTTTTCACCCCAGTGGCGGCCTGCCAGCCACCACAGCCAGTCGAACTTCACCGCACCGATGAAACCGGCCAGAATCGCCAAGGACAGCGGGTAGCCTTCAACATTCGCGAACGCACCGGCTCCGGCAATGACGGTTTTTGCGCCCGTGATGACAGACAACAGCACCGGCATTTTGGCAATGAGAAAGGGCCGGAAGGGAAAGAGCACAAGGAAGAACAGCGGCAGGCCGATGATGAAGCCCAACAGCACCTTGTCGGCTTTGGTGGGGGTGCGCTCGCCCCACGGCCAGGGGATCTGATTTGGGTTCTCTGCGCCGTCGTCCGAAGCGCCGTCGGCACGAGTGCTGTCGGCGTTTTCTGAGCTGTCGCCGGAAACGTCACCGGAGACATCGCCGTGCTTGTCGTCCGCTCTTTCTTCGTGTCCCATTCCAGTAGTCTAAAGAACGACCGCTGCCGGCAACGACGCGCGACAGGAGCTCTCATGCGAATCTTCGGCTTCACCGAATACGGCGGCCCGCAGGTGGCCGGTTTTCTCGATGTTCCAGCACCGCAGGCTGAGGGCGATGGCGTCCTCATCGACGTTGAAGCGACCACCGTCAATCCCGGTGATATCAAAGTTCGCTCCGGGCAGCGGCAGAAGTCTTTTCCGGTGCGCTTCCCCATGGCCATGGGCCGGGAAGCCGCGGGGACCATCCGAGCGCTGGGTCCGAACGCACCTGCTGGCCTGGAGGTCGGTCAGCGGGTGTTCGGTTCGGCAGCACCGGGCATCGGCACTTTCGCAGAGCAGACGGTGCTGACCGGCGCCTCGGCCACCCCGGTGCCTGAAGAGCTGAGCGCCGGAAGGGCGGCGAGCATTCCGGTTGCCTTCGGAACCGCGCACGATGCCCTCAATCAGCTCCGCCTGCGACCGGGACAGCCGCTGTTGGTTCTCGGTGCGGGCGGAGGTGTGGGTTCGTCGGCGCTGTCCCTTGCCAAAGCCGCCGGGCTCACAGTGTGGGGAGTGGGTTCGGCAGGGAAGCACGATGTCATCACGCGCCTGGGCGCTCAGCACGTTGAATCCGGTCCCGGGTGGGCTGACCGGGTGCGACAGCTGGGAACTCCCGCGGCTGTTCTCGATCTGGTGGGCGGTGAGGTGCTGCGCGAGGGTGCCCAGCTTCTAGCTGACGAGGCGCCCGGCGGCTGCGCTGGTGACGCTGCGGGCGAGGCTGCGGGCCAGCGGGTGCGGATCGTGTCGGCGGCTGATCCCGCTTTGGCGAAAGAACTTGGGGGATCCGGTATTGTTCGGCACCGCAGACGTGAAGTCTTCGCCCGTATAGCCCAGTTGCTGGCCGCATCTGCGGCACCCACCTGGGTGTCGGCTCGCTACCGCTTTGCCGATGCCGCGCAGGCGGTTGCAGACGTCGAGGACGGCCACGCGGCCGGGAAGATCATCATCCGTATCTGACCGGCCAGTTGACGAAGCTGAGAGCCGACGCCAGCACAGGTGACCGCAAGCGCGAGCCAGCGCAGCCAGCGGAAGCCCGGCGGCGCCTCGTCAGATGAGGCTGTCAGATCAGCCCGTGGGGTGCTGCGGGCTGGCGAACAAAGCACCTCCAGCGCTCCAGCAGCGGGTGCGGGCCGACCCGCTCTTCGTCAGTGTGGGCATCGAAAACCCAGGTGGCTCCGTCGTGGCTGAACTCCGGCCAGTCGGCCCGGCCCGTGCGGGCAAAGCGCAGCCAGGCATCCCGCATGCGGCGGCCGGTGCGGCGTTCGCGCTCCGTGGGGCCCTGTGGGAAGGTCAGCGCACCCATCCCGTCGGTGTAGTTCTCAAACAGCAGCGGAAGGTCGACCGAGTGGGCGGACTGGATTCCGCCGCGGGGGTCAGCCTCCAGCAGATAGGCCCAAGCGCCAGGTATCGCCTGCGCTATATCGAGAGCCGGGACCGTGAACATGAAGTCGGTGTTAACGCGCTCGTAGACAACCGGCGGGCGGGCGGTGCCCTCTGGTGCAGTGACCAGTCGGCCGTACTGGGCTGCCTCCGGCTGGGTGCGTGGGCCGATGGTCGCCAGGGTGCGCTGTGCGACAGCGTCATTGGGCTGGCTGCGCGCCAAGGCTATGAACAAGTTGAACTCTTCTGCGTTGCTGCCCACAAGCACTGGATTGTCCGGCGGTGTGCTGCGCAGCGCCTTCCACGGTCCGCGCGGCAGAACCGTGCCGTCGACCACCGGAGTCAGGGGCGGTTCAAAGGCCGAAGCGGCACCCCACGAACTCAGGCTGCGCTTGGCTGTGGCGGTGAGTTCTTCCAACACTGCGCGGCGTTCGGTGCGGCTGAGTGAACCGAAGAACTCCGGTGTTGCCTGCGCTTCTGGGCGGATCTGGCGTGCAGCCTCGACAGCTGCTTCCGTGACCTGGGCGGCGAGCTCGGCTTCGAGAACCATGGACGGTGGGGACTGCAGAATGGCGCGCTGGAACAGTCCCTGTGCACCGGGCATGGTCAGCAGGCAGTGAATGGCACCGGCTCCGGCGGATTCGCCGAAGACCGTCACCCGCTGCGGATCGCCGCCGAAAGCGGCAATGTTGTCGCGCACCCAGGTCAGTGCGGCAATCTGGTCGAGCAGACCGCGGTTGGCCGGAGCGCCGTCCAACTGCAGGAAGCCCTCGAGGCCCAGCCGGTAGTTGATGGAAACGAAAACGCAGCGCTCGCGGGCGAAAACGGTGCCGTTGTACTCCGGCTCAGCCGAACTGCCCAGAACATAGGCTCCGCCGTGAATCCACACCATGACGGGCAGGGCCTGGCCCTGCGTGCGCTCAGCTGGGGTCCACACGTTGAGGCTCAGCCAGTCATCGCCTTCGCGGTGTTCGTCCAGGCCAATCTCGCCGGCGGGCATGAACTGCGGGCAGGGCGGGCCGAATGCGCTCGCGTCGAACTGCCCGCCGGGCAGGGTCTCCAATGCCCGAGGTGCCTGGAAGGCTGCCGCTTCGGTCATCGGCTGGGCGTACGGGATTCCCAGATAGGACTCGACTTCGCCGTCGCTGAGCCCGCGGACGGTTCCGCAGGGGGCGGTGATTGTCGGCTGGCTGGTTTCGGCTGGTGTGAAAGTCATGGGCTCCGGTGTGTGTCAGTGGGCTGAGGAATCTGCGGTCTGAGAGACCTCTGGTCTGCCCACCACGATAGCGGCCCAGGTGCAGTTGGGGGTGCTGCGAAAAAATTTTCTGCTGCCGGGGAATAAGGTCGCGCCATTCAGGGTTGAGCCTAGTGAACGCAAGTTTGATGATGGGCCTCGACTTAATGAGTTTGACGGTCCAGGCATCCAGTAGCAGACTTGAGTCAGATGCACTCACAGTGCGAAGACTCTTTTGAAAGGAGACACGAACAATGGCTCGTGCAGTAGGTATTGACCTCGGAACCACCAACTCGGTCGTCGCAGTCCTCGAAGGCGGCGAACCGAAGGTCATCGCAAACGCTGAGGGCGGCCGCACCACCCCGTCGGTTGTCGCAGTGAACAAGAACGGCGATTCGCTGGTCGGTGAAATCGCCAAGCGCCAGGCTGTCACCAACGTCGAAAACACCGTGTCCTCGGTGAAGCGCCACATGGGCACCGACTGGACCACCAAGCTCGGCGGCAAGGACCTTACGGCGCCGGAAATCTCAGCCCGCATTCTGCAGAAGCTCAAGCACGACGCTGAAGAGTACCTGCAGGACACCGTGACCGACGCCGTCATCACCGTCCCCGCATACTTCAACGACGCCCAGCGTCAGGCAACCAAGGACGCCGGCCAGATTGCCGGTATGAACGTCCTGCGCATCATCAACGAACCCACCGCAGCGGCTCTGGCCTACGGTCTGGAACGCGGCAAGGAAGACGAACTCATCCTCGTGTTCGACCTCGGCGGCGGAACCTTCGACGTTTCGCTCCTGGAAGTCGGCAAGGACGAAGACGACTTCTCGACCATTCAGGTGCGCGCCACCTCGGGTGACAACGAACTCGGCGGTGACGACTGGGACCAGCGCCTGGTCGACTACCTGGTCGGACAGGTCAAGAACGGCTACGGTGTGGACCTCACCAAGGACCCCACCGCCATGCAGCGCCTGAAGGAAGCTGCTGAGCAGGCCAAGAAGGAACTGTCCAGCGCAAGCAGCACCAATATTTCGCTGCAGTACCTGTCGATGAGCGAATCCGGCCCCATCCACCTGGATGAGAGCATCAGCCGCGCCAAGTTCGAAGAGCTCACCGAGGACCTCCTGGCCCGCACCAAGAAGCCCTTCGAACAGGTCATCGCTGACGCTGGCGTGAGCCTGTCCGACATCGACCACGTGGTCCTCGTCGGCGGTTCCACCCGTATGCCCGCAGTGACCGAAACCGTCAAGAAGCTCACCAACGGCAAGGAGCCCAACAAGGGCGTCAACCCAGATGAAGTCGTCGCAGTCGGCGCTGCCGTCCAGGCCGGTGTGCTGCGCGGTGACCGCAAGGACGTTCTGCTCATTGACGTCACCCCGCTGTCGCTGGGTCTGGAGACCAAGGGCGGCGTGATGACCAAGCTGATCGAGCGCAACTCGCCGATCCCCACCAAGAAGTCCGAAACCTTCACAACGGCCGAAGACAACCAGCCGTCCGTGTCGATTCAGGTCTTCCAGGGTGAGCGCGAGTTCACGCGCGACAACAAGCCGCTGGGCACCTTCGAGCTGACCGGCATTGCACCCGCCCCGCGCGGTGTGCCGCAGATTGAGGTGTCCTTCGACATCGACGCCAACGGCATTGTGCACGTGTCGGCAACCGACAAGGGCACCGGCCAGGAGCAGTCGATGACGATCACCGGCGGTTCGGCCATTCCGCAGGAAGACATCGACCGCATGGTGCGCGAAGCAGAAGAGCACGCTGACGAAGACAAGAAGCGCCGCGAAGCTGCCGACACGCGCAACAACGCCGAAACGGTGGCCTACCAGACGGACAAGCTCATCAAGGACAACGACGACAAGCTGCCCGAAGACGTCAAGAATGAGGTCCAGGCAGATGTCGACGCTCTGAAGGAAGCCCTCAAGGGTGACGATGACGACGCCGTCAAGCAGGCCTACGACAAGCTCCAGCAGTCGCAGACCAAGCTGGGCGAGGCCATCTACTCGGCAGCCCAGGCTGAAGCCGGTGCAGAAGGCGCACAGGCCGACGCAGGTTCTGCTGACGACGATGTCGTTGACGCCGAAGTCGTTGACGAAGACGAGGAGAAGTAATGACCGCCGAGAACCCAGACGGCCGCGACACCGACGACCAGGGCTTCTCGTTCAAGGACAACCGTCGGATTGATCCCGAAACCGGTCAGGCCCGCCCCGCGGGTCAGGCCGACGGCGGGGCCGATACCCCGCAGTCTGAACAGCAGCCGGAGGGCCAGCCGGACGCGGAGCAGCCGGCGGCTGACGCTTCGGATCTCGGTGTCGAGATTCCCGACGACGCTTCGGGCATCGAAGACGCCGAACCGCAGCCGGAATCGGACGAAGCCAAGCGCTACCTTGACGATCTGCAGCGGCTCAACGCCGAATACGCGGCCTACCGTCGCCGTTCGGAACGCGATCAGCAGGCTGCTCGCACAGCCGGTCTGCAGGACGCGGTCGAAGCGCTCATGCCCGTGCTTGACGAAGTGAAGCTGGCCCGCGAAGCCGGTGATGTCACCGGTCCCTATGAAAAGCACGTCGACAGGCTCCTTGAAGCCCTCGGCAAGCTTGAAGTCGTGCAGTACGGCGAAGCCGGTGAGATCTTCGACCCGAACATCCACGACGCTCTCATGCAGCAGCCCTCGGCTGATGTAGAAGAGCCCACGGTGTTCATGGTCATGCAGCCGGGCTACAAGATCGGCGATCGCGTCATTCGGGCAGCTCGGGTGGGGGTTCACCTCCCTGAAGCCTGACACACTCACCAAATGCCGAGGCGGAGCTTCCGACCACCTGGCGGGGCACCTGGGTGCCGTGCTGGGGGAGCGGGGCTCCGCCTCGGCGGCTAGAAGAACACAACAACAGATCAGTTCGGCATTGAAAGGAGGGGCCGGATGAACTCGGGACCGCAGAATGAGTGGTTCGAGAAGGACTACTACAAAACGCTCGGAGTCTCCAAGGACGCCTCCGATGCTGAAATCAAAAAGGCCTACCGCAAACTGGCCCGCAAGTACCACCCGGATGCCAATCCCGGCAACGCGGAAGCAGAAGAGAAGTTCAAGGAGATCTCGGCTGCGAACTCGGTGATCGGCGATCCTGAAACTCGCAAACAGTACGACCAGGTGCGCGCCATGGGCGGCGGCGCCAGGTTCCAGGCGGGCGCCGGCGGCGCCGGTGCTGGCGGCTTTGAGGACATCTTCTCGGGCCTGTTCAACACCGGCGGCACCGGAGCTCGGACTCGTGTCGGCGGGTACCCCGGCGGAGGGCCGGACTTGTCCGACCTGTTCGGCGGCGGCTTCGGCGGCGGTGGTGGTTTCGGCGGTGCTGGCGGCTTCGGCGGCTACCAGCAGGGTCCGCAGAAGGGCGGGGACATCCGCTCGAAAGCACGCCTGAGCTTTACCGAGGCGATTGAAGGCGCCACTGTGAAGCTCAACATGCCCGGCGGAAAGCCGCTGACCGTCCGCACTCCCGCGGGCGTGAAAGATGGGCAGGAAGTCCGCGTGCGCGGTAAGGGCAAGCCCAGCCCCAACGGGGGCCAGCCCGGTGACGTGATTCTCACGGTCGAAGTCGCACCGCACAGTGTTTTCACACGCGATGGCAACAACCTGCGTATGACGCTGCCGGTCACGTTCCCGGAAGCGGCACTTGGAACACAGGTTTCCGTGCCGACTCTGGGCGGGCAGCCGGTCACCATGAAGATTCCAGCCGGAACGCCGTCTGGGCGCACACTGCGCCTGCGCGGCCGCGGCATCGATGCGAAGTCCGGCAAGGGCGACCTGCTGGTGACCGTCGAAGTGACGGTCCCGCGCAATCTCAGTGCCGAAGCGAAAAAGGCGGTTGAAGACTTTGCTGCCGCCACCGCTGGGGAAGATCCTCGTGAAGGCCTGCAGCGGAGGGCGGGTGAAGCCTGATGATTCCCGCAGACCGTCCTGTCTACATGATTTCTGTGGCGGCCGAATTGGCGGGCATGCACCCGCAGACGCTGCGGCAGTATGACCGACTGGGGCTGGTGACGCCTCAGCGGTCAGCTGGGCGCGGTCGACGCTACTCGGCTGACGACATCGAAAAGCTGCAGCTGGTGCAGCGACTGAGTCAGGATGACGGCATCAACCTCGAAGGCATTAAGCGGATTCTGCGGATGCGCGAAGAAATCGAGGCCATGCGCCGCGAACAGGAAGCTATGCGTGCCGAAATGGAGGCTATGCGCCGTCGTTTGGAAACTGCCGGCAGAATCTTTGCCGCAGCTTCGTCTGGCGATGTTGTGTCTCTGTTTGAGGACGGTCAGGGTGTTGGCCGCCGGGCACGCCCGGCCAGGCGCATTGCCGGTGTGCTCATGCCGGGAGCATCCGCTCGCCGCACACGCTAGTGCTGTGTTCCTCCGGCACGCCAGCGCTGAGAACGGCCGGGTTTGGAAACAGTGAAGGGGCGGCCCGTGTGGGCCGCCCC
>NZ_KV823239.1 GCF_001815905.1 Brevibacterium sp. HMSC07C04
GTCCTGGGTTTAGTTCCTACCTTAGGTAAGGAAGGATTGAACTATGCCTAGAAAGTATTCCGTCGAGTTCAAGGAGAAGGCGGTTCATCAGATCATCGAAATGGTCCGTTTGGAGTCTTGCTCACTGCAACGCGCCTACACTCAGGTCGGCGAGCTCCTTGGAGTATCTCACCACACGTTGCGGGCTTGGTACCGTGACAGTGCTTCAGTACGTGATAATTCTGATGCGTCAGGCGGCGAAGGAATGGAAGAAGAGCTCAAGCGTCTGCGCCGAGAAAACCGCGAACTGAAACGAGCAAACGGGATTCTTAAGACTGCTTCGGCTTTTTTCGCAGCGGAACTCGACCGACCCGCGACCAAATGATCTCTTACATCGACGCATATAAAGATCAGTTTGGGGTCGAGGCTATCTGCCGAGTCCTTCGACAAGCAGATCGTGGATTCATTACTTCACGCGGCTACCGCAAAGTCACCACACGTGTTCCCAGCGCAAGGGCCTTAAGCGATAGCCTGCTCATTCCAGAGATACAGCGTGTGCATGCGGAGAATTTCTCGGTCTACGGCATCCGCAAAATGTGGCACGCGATGAACCGTGAAGGCTTTCATATCGGCCGCGACAAGACTGCACGACTGATGAAGCTAGCAGGTGTTTCCGGCCGCCGACGTGGACGAACCCCTGTGACAACGATTAGCCCGAAGGCACCGGATCATCGCCCAGACCTTGTACAGCGAGACTTTCGTGCACAAGCGCCAGGCAGGCTTTGGGTTGCCGACATTACCTACGTTCGTACCCTGTCAGGATTCGCCTACACCGCGTTTGTTGTGGATGTCTTCAGTCGGAAAATTGTTGGTGTTGCTACACGCTCGACGATGCGTACCGATGCGCTGCCCATGGAGGCTTTGGAGCATGCGTTAACGACTGCAGGGCGAATTCATGGAAACCAGTTAATTCACCATAGCGATCGGGGCAGCCAGTACGTGTCACTGAAGTATTCCACCGCGCTAGCGGAATTCGGAATCCGTCCGAGTGTGGGAACAGTCGGCGATTCTTATGACAATGCTCTAGCCGAAACAGTCAACGGTCTCTACAAGGCGGAACTGATTCATGCCCAAGGTCCGTGGACGTCGGTCGGAGAAGTCGAATTGGCCACCTTGCGGTGGGTGCATTGGTGGAACACCAAGCGACTTCACGAAGCATTGGACTACGCCACCCCACAAGATGTAGAAACCGAGTACTATCTCACCCAGCCCATCAACACAGGGGCGTAATAGAAGCGGAACTAAACCCAGG
>NZ_KV823240.1:0-21542 GCF_001815905.1 Brevibacterium sp. HMSC07C04
GCGTTCACAACCTCACGG
This sequence comes from Brevibacterium sp. HMSC07C04, assembly GCF_001815905.1. Taxonomy (GTDB): domain Bacteria; phylum Actinomycetota; class Actinomycetes; order Actinomycetales; family Brevibacteriaceae; genus Brevibacterium. The sequence continues at coordinate 19 of NZ_KV823240.1, forward strand.
GGAAGTACACCTAGGTCTCCTCAGGCCAGCGGAGGCAGCCGAGGCCCCGCGCCGGGCGCAGGCGGTGGGCCGGCGCGGTGGGAGGCGTCGATGAATCGGTCGAGTTTCTCGGGCTCCTCCCCGCGCAGGTAGACCCGGAGCATCCGCAGCAGGCTCAGCACCACGGCCTCCGGGTCCGAAGTTGTGCGCAGCAGTTGCGCGGCGGCCTCGTGCTCGCCCTCGCGCGCTGACTGGAACAGGGCGATCGCTTCCATCCATGCACCCTCGTCGCGCTCTGCCATGCCTCCTCCTCTCGACCCCCACAGCGTAATGTTCGGCAGAGCGTAGTTGCAAACTTTGGCGTGGCGTAGACAAGGGAGTCGCAACAGTGTTACTACTAGATACGACACCCTGAACACCGAGGGGTACAACATCTAGTGGTTGGTGGCGTCGTGTGCCACGAGCCGAGAGCGAGGAGGTCCGCCATGCTGACACCGTCCAAAGGCCCGGCACCGGTGCGTGAACTCGCGCCGGACCAGTCGCCGGATCTGGTGTTCTTCTCAAGCGTCTCGGAGAACACCCGCCGGTTCGTCGAGCAGCTTGATCGGCCGGCTGTGCGCATCCCGCTGCGCCCGCGGGTGGAGGGCATGATTCGGGTGGTCCGGCCCTTCGTCCTGGTCGTGCCGACCTACGGCGGCGGGGAACAGGCGGGTGCGGTTCCGAAGCAGGTGATCGCCTTCCTGAACGACCCGGCCAACCGCGCTCTGCTGCGCGGGGTGATCACCGCGGGGAACACGAACTTCGGCGAGCACTACTGCCTGGCCGGGCCCATCATCGCGCGCAAGTGCCAGGTGCCGGAGCTCTACCGCTTCGAGCTGCTGGGAACCCAGCGCGACATCGACACCGTCAACACCGGCCTGTCCCGCTTCTGGGACCAGGTCAACAACGAAAGGACAACCGCATGACCACCATCGCCTCAGAGGTTCCCGTGCGCACCGGCATCGGAGCGCGGAAGGACTACCACGCGCTCAATGCCGAACTGAACCTGTTCGCCTCCGACGGCTCGATCCAGTTCGACAAGGACCGTCAGGCCGCCGCCGAGTACCTCCGCCAGCATGTGGTCCCGAACACCAAGGTCTTCTCCTCGGCGGCCGAGCGCCTGGAGTGGCTAGTGGACCACGATTACTACGAGTCCGAATTCCTGGCAGCCTACACCCCGGAATTTCTATGCGCACTGCACGAGCGCGCCCATTCCGTGGGGCACCAGTTCGCCACTTTCTTGGGAGCCTTCAAATTCTTCACCTCGTATGCTCTGAAAACCTTCGACGGCACCACCTATCTTGAAGGGTTCGAAGAACGGGTGGTCGCTACCGCGCTCTACCTCGGTCAGGGCGACGAGCAACTGGCCACCGGGCTGGTCGACGAGATGCTCTCCGGTCGCTTCCAGCCTGCGACGCCGACTTTCCTCAACGCGGGGAAGGCCCAGCGCGGAGAGCTGGTCTCCTGCTTCCTGCTGCGGGTGGAGGACAACTTAGAGTCCATCGGTCGCAGCGTGAACTCCGCCTTGCAGCTGTCCAAGCGTGGCGGGGGCGTGGCGCTGTTGCTGTCGAACCTGCGTGAGGTCGGTGCTCCGATCAAACGAATCGAGAACCAGGCCTCCGGCGTGGTGCCTGTGATGAAGATCCTCGAGGACTCGTTCTCCTACGCCAATCAGCTTGGCGCTAGGCAGGGCGCAGGCGCGGTCTACCTGCATGCCCACCACCCCGACATCCTGCGCTTCCTCGACACCAAGCGCGAGAACGCCGACGAGAAGATCCGCATCAAGACCCTCTCCCTGGGCGTCGTCATCCCGGATGTGACCTTCCAACTGGCCAAGGAGAACCGGGACATGCACCTCTTCAGCCCCTACGACGTGCAGCGCGAATACGGTACGCCGTTGTCAGACCTGTCGGTGAGCGACCACTATGACGAGCTCGTGGCGAACCCGCGGATTCGAAAGAACGCGGTCAGCGCCCGGGAGTTCTTCAAGACCCTCGCCGAGCTCCAATTCGAGTCCGGATACCCCTATGTGCTCTTCGAAGACACCGTCAACCGTGCCAATCCGCTGGCAGGTCGCATCAACATGTCCAACCTCTGCTCCGAGATCCTGCAGACCAACACGCCTTCGACCTACGACTCCGCTATCGGGTACCAGGAAATCGGCCAAGACATCTCCTGCAACCTCGGCTCACTCAACATCGCTCAGGCCATGAACTCCTCGAACCTGGGGTCGACCGTGGAGACCGCGGTGCGGGCACTGACCAGTGTCTCCGACCAGACTAACGTCGATGCCGTCCCATCCGTGGCGAACGGGAACGAGACCAGCCACGCAATCGGACTGGGCCAGATGAACCTGCACGGCTACCTCGCCTCCCAGCGCATCCACTACGGCAGCGAAGAAGGCATTGACTTCACTGACATCTACTTCCTTACCATCACCTATCACGCGATCCGCGCATCGAATCAAATCGCGATTGAGCGCGGTAAGACCTTCGCCGGCTTCGAGGACTCGACCTACGCCGACGGCTCCTTCTTCGACAAATACACCCAACATGACTGGCAACCCGCCACTCAGCGGGTGCGCGAACTATTCGCAGACGCAGGCGTGACCATCCCTTCCCGCGAGGACTGGGAACGGCTGCGCGAGTCGGTGAAACAGCACGGAATCTACAACGCCTACCTGCAGGCCGTCCCGCCCACCGGTTCGATCTCGTATGTGAACAACGCGACCGCTTCGATCCATCCGGTCGCGGCGAAGATCGAGATCCGCAAGGAGGGCAAGCTCGGCCGCGTCTACTACCCGGCCCCGCACATGAGTGATGACAACGTCGGCTTCTATCAAGACGCCTACGAGATCGGCTACGAGAAGATCATCGACACCTACGCCGCAGCCACCCGACACGTCGACCAGGGGCTCTCGCTCACCCTGTTCTTCCGCGACACTGCCACGACTCGCGACATCAACCGCGCGCAGATCTACGCCTGGCGCAAAGGCATCAAAACCCTCTACTACATCCGACTGCGCCAACCAGCACTCGAAGGTACCGAGATCGAGAACTGCGTCTCCTGCACACTCTGACCCAATCCAGCCCATACCCAAGGAACCCGCATGACGACCACTAACCCCACCCGCCCGCTCTCCGAGACCTCGGTGACCCCGCCCGCATACCGCCACGACCCATTGGCCAGGCTGCGACCGATCAATTGGAACCGCGTCGGCGACGAGAAAGACCTCGAGGTATGGAACCGGCTCACCGCGAACTTCTGGCTGCCCGAGAAGGTGCCACTGTCCAACGACATCCCCGCCTGGCAGAGGCTCACCGAGAAGGAACGAACTCTCACGATGCGTGTCTTCACCGGGCTGACGATGCTTGACACGGTGCAAGCCACAGTCGGCGAGATCTGTCAGATCCAGGATGCTCGCACCGAACACGAAGAGGCCGTCTACACCAACATCGCGTTCATGCAGTCGGTGCACGCCCGGTCCTACTCTTCGGTGTTCTCCACCCTGACGAGCACTCCGGAGATCGACGACGCCTACCGGTGGGCCGTGGACAACGACCTGCTTCAGCAGCGGTGCAAAATGGTACTGAAACACTACTACGGCAACGACCCGCTCAAACGGAAGGTCTCCTCTACTCTGCTGTCCTCACTGCTGCTCTACGCAGGGTTCTACCTGCCATTGCATTTCTCCGTGCACGCCACACTGACCAACACCGCGGACATGATCCGCCTCATCCTGCGGGATAAGGCCGTGCACGGCTACTACTCCGGCTACAAATATCAGCGCGGCATCGAGTCTCAGTCCTCTGCACGGCATGACGAGATGCGCGAGTTCACCTACGAGCTGCTTGAAGTCCTCTACGAGCTGGAGCTCGCCTACTCAGGTGAACTGTACGAGCCGCTGGGGCTGATGGACGACGTGGCAGTGTTCGTGCGCTACAACGCGAACAAGGCACTGATGAACCTCGGCTACCCTGCACGTTTCAGCTCGGAAGAGACCGAAGTCAATCCGGAAATCCTCGCCGCCCTGGCACCGAGCGCTGATGAAAACCACGACTTCTTCTCCGGGTCCGGATCCTCCTACGTCATCGGGAAGGGCGAGGACACCAGCGACGCCGACTGGGACTTCTGAGACCCGTCGACCGACCAACCTGTTCCCAAACGAAAGGCACCACATGACCAAGAACATCTCCGTGATCGTCGGCAGCCTGCGCCGCGGCTCCTACGCGCGCAAGATCGCCCACGAGACCATCACATACTTCCCCGAGGGCTATGACTCGCGCATCGTCGAGATCCGCGACCTGCCGCTCTATGACTTCGACTACGACGACCCCGAGGTCACCGACAAGGCCACGCCGGAGGAGTACACGCGGTTCCGCGAGACCATCAAGGCCTCCGATGGGGTCCTGTTCGTCACCGCCGAGAACAACCGCACCATCCCGGCCTGCCTGAAGAACGCCATCGACATCGGCTCCAAGCCCAACAGCGACGTCGCCTGGAAGAATCTCCCGGCCGGGATCATCAGCCATTCCGTCGGACGCATGGGCGGCTACAGCTCCCAGAAGAACCTGCGCCTGGCCCTGTCCTACTTCGACATGCCCACCCTCGGCCAACCCGAAGTCTTCCTTGGCCAGTCACCGACTCTGATCGACGATACGGGGCGAATCACAGCCGAGCGCACCGTCGAGTTCCTCCAGAACTACGTTGACCGCTTCGTCCGCCTCGTCAATGAGCACGCCTGAGTCAGCCAAGCACCGCACCCTCACCACGTCGAGGGTGCGGTGCTCAGCCTCAGCCTGGAGACCGCAGAAAGAAGCCGATCTGGCCGCAGCTACTATTACAGCCCTGCGGCGTCCCTCCGGGACGCTCATTCGGTCCACGTGGTGCGGAACCGTTCCTACCAGACCTCCATCGCCCGCCAGAGCCCGCTGCCCGGGTCGACCGCGGCCGGATCCACGCGCTGTCCGCCCTCCGAACGGTAGATCGTGACGGCCTCCACGCTTCCGTCGAGGCCGATCTCGGCGGCGGCCTCGATGCACAGGTCCTCCGACAGCGTCGCCGTGAACGTCTGGGTATGCCCGAGTTCGGTGGCCTCGCGAACGACCTGTTGCGCCAGTCCCGCGGTGTCGATGCGCTCGCGCAGCCGGTCGAAGCGCTGGATTTGGTTCGTGATGTCGTTCATTCCCGCTCCATCTCGTTGTGGGTCTGATCGACCCCATACTTGCCCTCGCCGGCCAGCGCCGTGTATAGCGTCTGCCTGCTGACGCCGAGCTCTCGTGCGACCGCCGCCTTCGGCACGCCGCGGGCGATGAGCTCACGCGCACTGAAGATCTGCCCGTCGGTGAGCTTCTGCTCCCTCTCGTAGACGCCACGCGCCTTGGCGATCGCGATGCCCTCGGCCTGGCGCTCCCTGATGGTCGCCCGCTCAAGCTGGGCGACCGCGGCGAGGATCGTGAGCATGAACTCGCCCTGCGGAGTGTCGGTGTTCAGCTCCGGGCTGTCGACGAACTCGACGGCGACGCCTTTGCCCTGCAGCTCCTTGACGAGCGAGAGGAGGTCGGTCGTCGAGCGCGACAGCCGGTCCGGGCTCTTCACTCGGACGACGTCGCCGTCGCGGACGTAGGCGACCATCTCCTCGAGCTGCGCCCGGTCGTCGACGTTCTTCCCCGAGACCTTTTCGGCGAACAGCCGGTCGACCTCGCCGATGGCCTCGACCTGCCGTGCCTCGTTCTGGTCGGCGGCGCTGACTCGTACGTACCCGACCGTCTGGCCCTTTTTCTGTCCATTCATCTCTAGACCTCTCAATCAGTTGTGTCGAAGGGCCCCGAACCCGACCTCTTTGGACGGGGTTCGAGGGGTCATGCTGTCTGTCCCATCGGGTAGACCCTGTTGAGCACCCCTCATCCCAAGACGATCTTCCCGACGGTCTCGCCGGCGTCCTTGCACTTGTCGATGTGCTGCTCCTTCTGGCCCTCGAGGTCGATCACCGCGGTTTCCCGCTCACCGACGACGTGCAGGCTGTCGTCGGTCACCTCGATCGAGGTCGGTGACGTGGGCCCGGCACCCGGCATCGGGTTATTGCCCTCCCATCTGATCGAGCTGTCGGCGAGTGTCCCGGCCACCGAGTCCTTCTGCCCGAGGCAGTTGATCTTGTCGTGCGTGACCTCGGTGCCGTCGACCGTCCAGACCTCCAGGTACGGCGACCACGCCTGGACGGAGACCGCATAGGTCGTGGCCCTCGGCTCGTCGGCCGTGGTGGAGTCCACCTCACCGGTGGGTTAATGCTCAAAATGTGTGTATGGGTTCGGCGTGTCAGTGGTGTCTGCCGGCCCATCCTTGTTGGATTCCGATGCCGTCTTCGTAGCTGAAAGCGGTGTCGTAGGCGGCTGGCCCGATGAGCTCATCGGTAGGGGCTTGTGGCCTTGTTCTGGGCGGGTTCCAGTGGGCTTCGGTGACGAAGCTCCAGGGGTCGCGGGGTGTTCGGTGTGCTGGTAGAGCAGCCAGTCGACGCCGCGGCGGGCATGGTCGGCGGTGAGTCCGCGGTGGTGTCTGAGGAAGTCCTTGATTGCTTTGTTCGGACCGCCTTCTAACGGGTTCGTGGTCGCAGCAACAGGTTTCGGTGCGTCGGGATCTAGCCAGGTGAACAGTTCGTTGTCGGCCAGGAGCCCGGTGATCAGTTTGTGTGCGCGTCGGGTTCGAATGTGGGTGTGCCACCATTTCTGGTTCGGATTCGCGTGCGCTGGCCGGGGTGTGTTCTTCCTGGCGTAGGTGCGGTGATTGAGAAACGTCTGCCAGGTCGCTTCCCAGCTGAGGAACGAGGCCGTCCAGGCGGCTGCTTCATCCAGGCTGCTCACGGTGGAAAGGGCCTTGTACAGGGCTAGGAGTTGCTGGTTGGCTGGCAGTTTCGGTGTGCGTGTCAGATGCCGGTGGGCGGCGTTACGGATGTGGAAGAAGCAGCGTTGGATCTTCGTATCCGGCCAGCAGTTCTTCAAAGCCTTCGGCAACGGCCCGTTGCCATCGACGATCGCGTAGGCCGGTGCCGGGATCCGGGCCAGTAGCGCTGTCCAGGAGGCGAGCTTTTCCCGGTCGCACCACTGCCAGTCGATGACATGGCAGCCGGTATGAGCGATGAGGACGCACCAGCCGTTGAAATAGGTGCCATCGAGCATGATCTGGTGATGGATTTCGCCAGTCGGCACGATGGTCGGTGTGACGTTCCAGCACCAAGCCGTTTGGCGTCTAAACGTCGATGCGCTCACGTCGAGCCGGTTGATCCCAGCAGGACCGGACAGCCAGGACAAGAACGCCTGGAACTCAGCGTGCCGGGTGATATCCGGCCGGTGTTGGGTTGTCGAAGCGCCGCAGGATTTGCAGCGCCAGCGCGTCCGTCCAGCGGTGGTCTTACCGTTCTTGACGAGCTTGTTTGCGCATACACCACATCGGGGCTGATTCCTAGAACCGGTCACCCCGCATGCTTTCAGAGCATGTACACATCCCTGAAGCCCTACGGACTACTGGCCAAGACCCCTATCCTGTACACACAAAATGAGTATTAACCCCTCGAGGCGTCGAGGTCGTCTTCCGAGAAAGTGGCCCGTGCCGGGCCTCAGGTGCGGCGGTGCTCATGCCGTGGCCTGATCGGCGTTGATGGGGACGGCGAGATACTTCAGGTCCGTCTCACGGATCTTCACGGTGTTGGCAACCATGAGAGCGGGGACAACGCCCTCGGCGATTCGCCGACGGATCGTATTCTTCGAGCCGTAGCCCAGCTCCTGCAGTTCACGCACGGAGTAGAGGCGGTCTGGAGTCGATGGGGTCGTGCACATTAGTCGGAACCTTTCAATAGTGGTGATTATCGCTGAGATGTCTCGACTGCTCTCCGCATCCTGCGGGGTCGAGCTCCGTCCGGTTCCGACTTCCCGGCCGCGTCGCCCATCGAAGGGCTCACCGCTCTGGCATGTGCCTGGTTCGGCTCCACCATCCGGGTGAAGCCTTGCCCCAATCATACCCAACAAGCACCGATTTGAGCAACTCTCGGTCATGCAACATGCGATTAGAGCAGATTGACGGTAACGATCGAAGGATGAGTTGATGTCACAGACGCCCGAAGAGCTGTTCGCACGCAGGTTGCGTGACCAGAGGCGAGCCGCCGGCATGACGCAGGCTGGGCTTGCCCGCCTGCTCTCACGGCTGCAGGGGAGTGAGCTCAACACGACAGCCATCACGAAGATGGAGTCGGGAGATCGGGCGATCCGGCTCAACGAGGCGGTGTACATCGCCCATATCCTCGACCTGCCGCTGGAGCCGATGGTTGCTCCAGAGGACCAGGCGACCCTGCGTCGCATCGAGCTGGAGCGGGAGATCGAGCAGTATGAACTGCGCCTGCGTCAGCTTCAGGACGAGTACATGCAGTCTTACCAGGCAGCCATCGATGCGCAGGAGGCGCTGGCGCAACTGGACACCGAAGGGGCTGAGTGATTCCTGGAGCCCCGGACTCTATCCGCCCGCTGCGACGTGGGCCCCGATCCCTGCGGGCGCTGGGCTTGGCCTGAGTCGGGGGAGTGCGGACCCTCCGGGCGGGTTGGGCAGTCAGGAGGTGGGGAGTGATCCATCATCTGACCCGTGTACCCAGTGCTGGGTACACGCACAGTCCCTGGTCAGCCCCGGTATTGGCGGAACTCCGCGGCAATGCTGTACCCAGCGGAGAATCCACTGGGTACAGGCATAATGCCTGGTCAGAGCGGGTGTTTGACTCCTCTGTACCCAATGTACCCAATTGGAAGAGTTTTCTAATTGGAAAATACGATGTGGATACCCTGCGGAGCGTAAACATGCGTGCATGTGTGTGCGTAACCAATTTTTACTGGGTACATTGGGTGCAACACCCCTAAATACATGCTCTGACCTGGGCAAACACCTGTACCCAATAAAATTGCTACTGGGTACAAGCTGGGTACGCCAATAGGCAACCACCCCCTCTGACCTGCGGAAACGTCTGTACCCAGCACTGGGTACAGCCCCCTGCTTCCCTTCCTTCTGACCAACCAGCCGGCCGCAGGCCGGTGCGCACTTCAGCCTCTTGAGGCCTGGACCGGCCCGCAGGGCCGATCTCCGGAATGCCGTTGCGGCTCGGCATTGCCCTTCATTCTTCTTCCTGGCGACCTCCCCGGCTTCCACTCATTTCCGAACAGAGCAGATGTCTGTACCGGCTTCTACACTGAGGTGTCATGCCGACTCTTCCTCCGACTTCGCTCGCTGTCTCCGCGGCCGTCGCTGACCAGCGTGAGGCCGCTGGACTCACCGTCGACGAACTGGCCGAGACGGTCCGGCATCTCGGTCACCGGATGACATCGGCCGACATCCGGGCCATCGAAGCCGGAGAGGCACCGGCCACGGTCGACGACCTCGTCGCCCTGGCAGTGGCGCTGGGCACCACGCCTGTCGTCCTCCTGTCGCATGTGCCCGCCGACCTGCCTGACCCTGATGAGGGTCAGATCGCCACTGGTGTCCCCGACGACGTCATCGGCGCTCAGCTGCGGGACTGGATGGAGGGTCGGACCTCTCTCGATCGGCAATCCCGTGTGGCCTACTGGCGTGAGCGCGCCAGCCGGCTCGAGTTGCTGCGCACCCACCACCATGAGCAGCAGGAGGCCGCCGCCGCCGAACTGGCCGACCTCGGTGAGCTTGCCCTCCAAGAGGCCGACGCCGGGCTCGTCATCGCCCTACATGAGCGTGTCGATGAAGGCGATCGGCTTCTGAACCAATGCGATCGGGCTCAGGCCCTCATCGAACATCGGCTTGAACGGCTGGCCAGCCTGTGATGGCTGCATGTACCGGAACTGGGGGTGGAGTTCAGGTTCAATGTATAAATGACCCTGGTCAGAAGGGTGTCTGAGTCGTTCTCCCGTGTGGGTGAGTTTCACTTCAACATCTGAGCGCCGCGTTTCCGGCTGGAACGAAACGACCCATGCTGCCGAGCGGATTCTGGCACGTAGCCTTCACTGATATGGACGATCTGATCCGGACTGTTCTCGACAGAGTGCTCGCAATCGACCCCGGCGGGATCGTCGGGGTGTACCTCTACGGCTCCAGTACGTCGACGGGTCTCGGCCCGGAGAGCGATGTAGATCTGCTGCTGGTGACGCGCAGATCGTTGACGCCTCAAGATCGGGCATCGTTGATCTCCACGTTGCTCGGGCTCTCGGGGTGGAAGGGGCATGCCGAGGCGTTCCCGGAAGTCGCGAGCCGTCGCCCGCTTGAGGTGACGAGCTTGGTCACGGCTGACCTCAAGCCGTTGGTCGCTGCGCCGTGGCGTGACTTCCAGTTCGGGGAGTGACTCAGGGGCGACTTCGTCCAGGGCTATGTGTCCGAGCCGGAGCGCGATCCGGATGTGGTGATCCTGCTGGCGACAGCTTTGGCATCGCACCGGGTGCTGCACGGGGCGGCGCTGGACACTCTGGTCACTGATGTGCCCTTCGCGCTCCTGAAGGACGCGCAACTGGCTGCACTGCCGGCGCTCGTCGACGATCTGGATGGCGAGCCGCGCAATGTTCTTCTGACGCTGGCGCGTGCGCTTCATACCGTGGAGACCGGAGCGATAGTCGCCAAGGATCAGGCGGCAGCTGTTGCGGCGAGGCGCGTCGATCCCGCTGGGGCGGATCTGCTTCTTGCTGCCGCTCGCGAGTACCTAGGCGAGGGGCAGGTCGACTGGGATCGTGAATCGAGTCAGGTGTCGTCTCTGGCGCAGTCGTTGATCACGCTGATCCAGCGAACATCTGCGGAGGCGTGAACGTACACACGGACATCACCGGGCAACCAGCTGTGCGGATCCGGTGACAGAGGTTGGAACGTGCCTGAACTTGGTCGAATTCCGGTTTAACGTGTAGCGTTATTGATGGTCTCCGTTATAAAATCACGCCGTGATCAGATCGTTTGGCAACAAGGACACCGAGCGCATCTGGCATGAGCAGTACGTCAAGCGTATTGACCGGACTGTGCAGCGGGCGGCCATGCGGAAGCTCGAGCTGATTCACGCGGCGAAGGACGTTGATGATCTGCGAATCCCGCCCGGGAACCGGCTGGAGCGTCTCGTCGGCGACCGGCGTGGACAGCACAGCATCCGAGTGAACGCGCAATGGCGTATCTGCTTCATCTGGAGAGATGGAGGTGCAGAAGATGTCGAACTCGTCGACTACCACTGAGGACGACCTGATCGAGCCGATCCACCCGGGAGAGATCCTGCTGGAGGACTTCATCGAGGGTTTCGGGATTACGCAGAACAAGCTTGCCGTTTCGATCGGGGTGCCGCCTCGTCGGATCAACGAGATCGTGCATGGCAAGCGAGGTATCACTGCAGATACGGCGATACGACTGGCGCGGTATTTCGGGACGTCCGAGGAGTTTTGGATGAATCTGCAGTCGAACTACGAGCTGCGGTTGAAGCGTCGCGCTCTGAAGAACACGGTCGCTGCTATTACTCCACTGCAGGTCGCGTGAGTGAATGTAACCTCGCGGTGTAACGTGTTCGTGCCGCCTACTTGCTATTGAAGTTATAGCGTAGGCATCGTTCTTGAGTGCTTCCGGTTGTTGGTTCCCGCATTGCACCATCGCAGCAATCATTGTTGATAGCACAAGGAGGTGGCTCTGATGGCATCTATCATCGTGCGTGGTCTCGATGACCACGTGAAGCAACAGCTCGCATCTCAGGCGAAGGAGAACGGGCGGTCTATGGAAGCCGAGGTTCGTGACATCCTGACAAAGGCGGCTCGACGGCCGCACATCGGCATGGCTCTTCTGGGCGTGGCGCGGGAAGTCGGTGGGGTCAAGGAGCTCCCGGTTCCGACGCGCGACGATGTTGCAAGGGCGGCGTACTTCGAATGATCGTCCTCGACACCAATATCATTTCGGAGATGTTTCGGCCCTCGCCGGAGCCTCGTGTCGTCGAATGGCTTGTGGCGCTGACCGGTGACGTCGCGATCACATCCATCACTCTTGCGGAGCTGCTTGCCGGTGTCCGAAAGCTCCCGGAAGGCCGACGCAAAGACGAGCTGGCGCATGGAATCGAGGAAGCAGTAGCGCCGTATCGGGCGAGCCAGTCCTTGCTTGCTTTCGATGCTGACGCGGCGAAGCAATACGCGGAGGTGCTCGCGTCGCGAGAGGCCGCAGGCGCGCCGATAAGTACCGCCGACGCCCAAATCGCCGCGATCTGCCTAGCACACGGGGCAACCTGCGCTACGCGCAATGTGAAGGATTTTCAGCACACCGGCGTCGAACTCGTGGACCCTTGGAATGTGGACGCGTGAAGCGTCATTCGATCGAGGTCCTCGCCCACCAGGAAGTCACTGAGGCCGATCTGCGTGGGCTTCGACAGCTGTTCGACAGCGAGTATCTCAAGGAGTTCGGAGAGTGGGATCCGCAACAGCCATACGGCTACGCGTCACATGATGTCCACATCATGGCGCGGATCGAAGGCCGCGTCATTGGCCACGTGGGATGGGCACGCCGCGAGATCGCTGTCGGTACGGAGACCCTCGCGATCGCGGGAGTCGGCGGTGTCTTGATCTCCGGTGACGCGAGAGGGATGGGTCTCGGGCACGAACACATGAGCTGGGCAGCGCAATCGATGCGCGATCGCGGTCGCCTCGCGTTCGGCTACTTGGGCTGTCGAGAGCAAGTCGTCCCATTCTACGAGTCGTGTGGTTGGAAGAGGATTCTTGCTCGCGAGAAGTCGATCGGGCGTGATGGCGAATCTGTCGTGGGCGAGCTCGGCCCGCCGATCCTCATCCTGCCAATCGCCCCGCTCGAGACATGGCCTGACGGAGACGTCGACCTGCGCGGGCGGGCTTGGTAGTCGCTGGCTGCAGGGTCCTACGTGCCAGAACTCGCTGGAATTCCGGTTCAACGTCTGACGCGCACCGTTGACACTTCCCATAAGTGGAAGATATATTCACGTTTTGTGAAGGTTCCTGGCTCGCAGTTGACTCCATTCGTGCGCTCCGACGCGGTCGGGGCGATCCTTGCGGAATCCCTGAGTCATCCCGACCGGGAGTTCTCACTGGCTGAGCTCGGCCGCCGCACCGGCGTCAGTGGCCCAGTGGTTCATCGTGAGGTGGGGCGGCTCGTGGAGAGCGGCATTCTCCGGGACCGTCATGAAGGGCGCAATCGACTTGTGCGAGCCGATGACGAGCATCCGCTGTTCAGGCCCATGCGCGAGATTGTCGACGCCACCTATGGGCCCGTGCCCGTTCTCCGTGAGCAGTTCGATGGTGTGGAGGGCATCGAGCGCGTACTGATCTACGGATCCTGGGCAGCCCGACGAGCCGGCGAGGCAGGGGAGTTCCCGAACGATATCGATGTCCTTGTCCTGGGTTCTGCTCCGCGCCGGGTGTTGGTGGCGATCGCTTCCGAGGTCGGAGAGCGACTCGATGTGCCGGTGAACGTGACCAGGCTGTCCATCGAGGAATGGGAGACGGATGACCCGACGCCGTTCGTGGCGACGTTGCGTTCACGCCCTAGCTTCGACGTGATGACTGGGAATCTTCATGTCTGACGTCATCGCTCGGATGCTCGCGAGCCGACGGCTGGAGAGGGTCGCGGTAAACAGGGATTATGCGGTGACGGTGATCGAGATGGCGAAACAACACGTCCGCACCGCTGAGGCGCTGGCCGGCTCCGATGACCAGGCCATGGCGTTCACGGCGGCTTACGACGCTGCGCGCAAGGCGCTCGTCGCCGTTCTGGCCACGAAGGGATTGCGGGTGCGCCCGGTTGGCGGAGCCCATCGGAACACGGGAGTGGCCGCCGCCGAGTTCATCGAGGACGCTGCACTCGAGGAGTTCGAATGGATGCGCCAAGTGCGCAACGCGACAGAGTATCCCAGTGATGATCAGCCGACGGCGACCCTCCAGGACGTCAGGGAAGCAATCAGTGCCGCATCGGCGATCGTCACCGCCTGCGAGGCGATTCTTGGCTGAATCGGTCCTCTGGGCATGTGGATCGACGTGCTCAGCCGCTGGCTGGCCGGCGAGCGCATCAACGGCACGCACGCCAGTGAACGCGATGGTTCTCAGTGCCGGAACGCGGTCGAGTTCCGGTTTAACGTGTAGCCGAGTGCGTCGTTCAGCTTTTGGCTGATCGGCTGAATGGCCGCTTGAGGGCGGCCCCGGAGTTCGCCGGGGCCGCCCTTTTCGTGTGGGTGGAGCCGTTTGGCATGAGTGACATGGTGGTGCGCATGGCTCGGATGGAAGGAGGAATTGGGCGGTTCGGGTTTTTGCCGGCATGGCCTTCCTTGCCGATGGCAATCGCATCCGCGCCGCTGAGGAAGCTTTGTCCGGCACCGCCCTAGTTATACTGTCGGGCGACGATGCCGTCCATCTTTGGAATCACTAACTCACTGGGTTCAGTCCGTCGAGCTGGTTTTCGACGAGTGAAGTCCGCTCAGCTGAAGTGCACAAAAACGCGCGCCTGTTCGCTGAGTTCGCCGAGGTCGTGGGTCTCAGTGAAGCCCATGGCTTCGTAGAACGAGCGAGTGGCCTGCCCGCAGTCGGTCATGAGCACCTTTTGGCGCACCTCGTCGTAGGGCTCGAATGCGCGCGAGAAGAGCTCGCGGCCAATCCCGCGTCGATGGTGGCTCGGCCGCACGAGAATGTCCTGTAAATAGGCGATCGTGAGCCCATCGCCGACGATGCGGGCGAGTCCCACGAGTTCGTCGCCCACCCTCGCTGTGACGACCCGAAGTGAAGCACCAATCGCCGCTTCGAGCCGTTCGGGGGTGCGCGTATAGACTGTCCAGCCGACGGAACCGTAGAGCGAAACAAGCTCTTCTCGAGTGGGCGCGTCATCGTGCCTGTATGTCACGAGTTCCATGAGTGCGAGTTTAGTGCAGGAGACAATGGAGCTCCTGGCTATCTTGGCGATTAGTCGAGCAGGGTCCGGTACTGTTTTCGAGCCTTCATCGAGTGAATGACGGTTTCTGATCCGTCGTCCCAAATAAGGACAACCAGCTCGAGCAGTCGTGTTGAGTTGTCGAATCCGAGGCGAAGCTCTCGTTGAGGGGTCTCGTCGTCAAGTGGAGCCTTGAAAGCGCAGCCGGACGTTGCTGCAATCACAGAATCTGCCGGCTCTATGCCGTGCTTTGTTGCGCTCCGGTGAACTTCCACCTTAGATTGCGTTCCTCAATACTTCGCGGATTGCTTGAGATCTCGACCAGCCGTGGGCGGCGGCATAGTTATCCAGATCAGAAATTTCGCTGGGCGAGAGGCGAATAGAGACAACCTTTGCCGCCGCCTCGTCACGAGGTTTGCGCCCCCGAGAGCGCAGGGTCTCCACGTCATAGCCGCGTTCTGCTTCGGCTGCCCAAGCCTCAATCTGCTTTTCGCTGACTGGCTTTCCTTTGATGGTCTTCATGCCCTTAATCGTAATACGAAATTAGGTTAGACGCTAGGTGCAGTGGGTATCTTGTGGAGTACGCCGACTGGAAGTGGCGGCATATTGTGCCGGGTGGTCTGTGGTGGTTGTGCCCTTTGAGCAACGAAGCGCCACGCTCATTGCGACCTCACCTGCTCAGTTTGATACTTGAACCATGACAATCTGGAAAGTGTCCGACGACTGGTTTGACCGGCACACGACTCAAGACCTTGCCTACCGGGTTCGGGTACGTGTCATCACGCCGAACGCGCTGGATTCCGCATGGGCGCGAATTGTTGAAGAGCACGGCTCTGACGATGATGGCGTTGTGCCCATCGGCGGGGCCGCGCTCATCCGGGTGAATGACTGCGAGGCTGAAGCCGTCAGCGGGGGAGAGGACGCCCTTGATTCGCTCGAGTGGGTTGTCAATGACGTCCTCAGTGAAGCCCTCAAGGGGGTCGAGGTGCTGGTCGTGGCTGAAGAGAGAACTTTGGTTATTGACGAGATGTAGTATCCGGCAACGCTGGTACAAAGAGAACACTCCGTTGGTTAACGATAGGTCTGACGAGCACCTGCGCGAGAAAGTCAGCTCAACATAAGCTCAGCTTGCAGAGCGCATTGGCGTTGGCCACCGCCAAATCTCCAAAAATGACAACGATGATCTCGACAGTGTCAAACTGGTTTGACTGAATTAGGGTGAGTGCTCTTGAAGGGGCGCAGACTGGCGGTGCCTTGTTATCAACCCCTTGCCGGGACGTACGTAAAAGCGTACGATCACTCTGGAGGTGTTGATGACATGACTGCTGTGAGTGTCACCTCGGCGCGCGCCAACTTGTATCGCCTGATCGATCAGGTCAACAGCGAGTCCGAGCCGCTGACCATCACGGGTCAACGCGGTAATGCGGTCTTGGTAGGTGAGGACGACTGGCGGGCGGTGCAGGAGAGCCTGTTTTTGGCCTCAATTCCAGGGATGACCGACTCGATCCGTGCGGCTCGGGCTGAAGGAATCAGTGCGGCGTCGGAAGAGCTTGACTGGTGACTGATTGGCGCTTGGTCTATTCACGGCAGGCGCAGAAAGACGCGAAAAAGTTGGCCTCATCCGGATTGAAGCCAAAAGCACAGTCGCTGCTGAAGGTGCTTGCCGCTGATCCCTTCGCTGCGCCACCGCGTTCTGAGAAGCTGGTTGGAGATCTGGCCGGCTGCTATTCGCGGCGAATCAATATCCAGCATCGCCTTGTCTATGAGGTTGACGCCCAAGAACGCATCGTCCATGTCCTTCGAATGTGGACTCATTATGAGTAGGCAGGTTCGCTGCCTGCGCCGTTCGTTTATTCTGCAGTGCGCCTTTGCGGCCTGCCGAGCTTCGGGCTTCTATCTTCAGCCCATCGCGGAGCAGTTTCGAGGAGGCCAGCCGCATGAATGAATCTCTTGTCATCGGCGACGATGGAATCATCCGCCCGCCATGGGCTGCCTCGGACCCTCTGCTGCGGGACTACTACGACAGGGAATGGGGTCGGCCGGTCAGGGATGAGCAGGGCTTGTTCGAGCGGCTCAGTTTGGAAGCGTTCCAGTCAGGCCTGTCATGGGTGACGATTCTGCGCAAACGTGAGAACTTCCGGGCGGCTTTTGACGGCTTTGATCCTGAAATCGTTGCCGCATACAACGACGCAGACCGGGAACGCCTGATGGCAGATGCCGGGATCGTGCGCAATCGGCGCAAAATCGACGCCACAATCACCAACGCGCAGGCAACACTCGATCTGCGCGCCGACGAGGGATTAGCTGACCTTATCTGGTCGTACCAGCCGGAGGTCCAGCCTGTCCCGAGAACGGCAGACGAGGTGCCCACCACCTCGCCGGAATCAAAAGCTCTCGCCAAGGCGCTGCGCAAGAGAGGCTTCGTGTTTGTCGGACCCACGACGATGTTCGCGCTCATGGAAGCCGTCGGCATCGTCAATACCCATCTGGTCGGCTCGACCGCGCGGCCGGAGTGACAGGTGCGCCCCGATGCAAACGGGGTGCAAGCAAAGCCGCTTAGCGCATCGTCGCGCGGCCCGGTGGCTTCGACCGCTTAGGAAACTGCGAAGCCCGAAGCCTGGCCGTCCTCATCGACAGGCGCGCCGGTGTCATCGACAAGCCATTCGATTTCGAGCTCAAGTTCGCGCTCAATGCCGCGACGTCGGTGCGAATCAGTCACTTCCATTGTCGTGCGAAATGTTCCAGGAAGCTCCATGGACACCGCACCTTCGCCGGTGCCGAGGGTCATATCGCCTGCGCGAATGCGTGTGGCCAAGTTTTCCAAGAACGCTGCCAGGTCTTCGCGATTGAAGTCGGCTTTGCTCTTCAGAAGCTTCTGATTCCTCTTGGGCGTGTGTGGAGTCTGCGTCATTGCGTTTCCATTCTTTCGAATTCGGCCAGCTCTCGGGCGGATGCCGGTGGTAGTTGCCGACATCTGTGAGGGCTCGCGTACCGCTTCCATTCTATCGGGACAAAGCGTGTGACCAGGCAGGATGGCGCACTGATCCCGTTGGCCAGTCGGCAAAGCGCGCAGCGGACCATCCCCTCATATAAGCAGGGGCTTTTATATTGTAAGCTGGACATATAGGCAGTCGTTTATATGTCCAGCTTTGATGAGGAGTGCCCGATGAGCGACGTGTGCTGCAGAACAGAAACACCTGCCCGGCCCATCGTCCCCGGTGAGGAAATAGAGACGGCCCCGAAGTGGTGGCGTGACCCCGCCCTGCTTCCGTCGGCAATTTCAGGCTTGTTCCTCATCGTCGGCTTTGCTCTTGGCCTTGCGGGCCAGACGCTGCTGGCGACGGTCCTGGAATCTATCGCTCTGCTGGCAGGCGCATGGACTTTCGTGCCCGGTGCGCTCAGGGGAGCAGTGCGCGGCAAAGTCGGTGTCGGCCTGCTCATGACCATCGCAGCAGTCGGCGCAGTCGCCCTCGGGCACGTCGCCGAGGCGGCCGCCCTCGCTTTCCTGTTCTCACTCGCCGAAGCACTGGAAGATCGCGCGATGGATCGCGCAAAGGCAGGCCTGCGAGAGCTTCTTTCCCTGGTTCCCCAGACGGCCCGGGTGGTGCACGGCGATGAAGTGCACACGGTTCCCGTAGCCGACCTTCGAGAAGACGATCGGCTGATCATCGGCGCGGGGGAGCGGATTGCCACCGACGGATTGATTCTCGAAGGCCGGTCGCATATTGACGCTAGTGCCGTTACCGGCGAAGCGATTCCTGTCGCAGTTGCTGAAGGCGATGAGGTCACAGCCGGCACCGTCAACGGCTCGGGTTCGCTCGTGGTCAAGGCGACTGCGGACGGGTGTGACAACTCGCTTACACAGATCGTGGCCCTCGTAGAACAAGCGCACGCGCGCAAGGGTTCACGGGCTAGGCTTGCGGACCGAATTGCTAGGCCGCTGGTGCCCATTTCGCTCATAGCCGCGGCCCTGGTAGCCGCCTTCGGCTTCATCGTCGGTGACCCGTGGACCTGGGTTGAGCGCGCGCTCATCGTGCTGGTCGCAGCATCGCCGTGCGCACTTGCCATAGCAGTGCCGGTGACTGTCATCAGCGCCATCGGTTCGGCATCCAAACTCGGAGTGGTCATCAAATCCGGCGCTGCTTTTGAACAGTTCGGCACCGTGGGCCAGGTGGCCTTCGACAAAACCGGCACACTGACACAAGGGCACCCCAAAGTCGCAGAAGTCCGCACTGCCGCGAACACCACGCAGACCCAGGTGTTGGCGTGGGCCGCCGCGGTCGAGGCGACAAGCACACATCCGCTGGCTGCGGCCATTGTCGAAGCCGTACCAGCAGCTCCAGCGGCGACGGGGATCAGTGAAGATGCCGGACACGGCATCCGCGGCACTGTTGGCGGCACAGATGTTCGGGTGGGCAGCCCGCGTTGGATTGATCCAAGCAGTCTCAGTGCTGCCGCAGAAGAGCTTGCCGAAGCCGGTATGACAGTTGTCGTGGTCGAAGCCGACGGTACGATTGTTGGCCTGATCGGAGTACGCGATGAACTGCGGCCAGAAGCCAAAGAAACCATCTCGATTCTGGCCGAAAATGGCGTCGACACGATCATGCTCACCGGCGACAACCGCCGCACCGCGCTGGCGCTCGCAGCAGAAGCAGGCATAGACCAAGTTCGTGCCGAGCAGCTGCCCACTGACAAGGCCGACGCTATTGCCGGGCTCAATGACCAGCAGCCAACCGCGATGGTCGGCGACGGCATCAACGATGCTCCCGCGCTCGCAACGGCAACGGTTGGGATTGCGATGGGCGCCACTGGGTCGGCAGCTGCTGTGGAATCAGCGGATATCGCCCTGACGGGGCACGATCTGCGGCTGATCCCGGCTGCGCTCTTGCATGCGCGCCGCGGCAGAAGGATCATGACCGTCAACATTGCCCTGTCGCTGGCGACGGTTCTCGCTCTCTTCCCGATCGCGATCTTCGGGCTGCTCAACCTCGCCGGAGTAGTGCTTGTCCACGAACTCGTTGAAATCGTCGTCATTCTCAACGGCGTGCGTGCCGCACGCTTGGGAACGAAACACCTCGGAGTTGTTCCGCAGTGAGGTGCGGCGGCTGGCCCTTGGTTCTGTCGATTGACGAGGTGGAGAGCACCACTTAATCGCCTACCGGGACAAAGCGAACCTCATAAAGGGTGTCCCAGTATTTGCCCGTGAGGTAGTAACGGTCGGTGTCTGGAATCTTGGCGATTCCGTTGAGGACGTCCGCACCTGGTCTGCGCGCGGCCTTAAAAGCGCCCTGTGTGTCGACAACTGCTGTAACCTCGCCGCTGTGTGGGTCGATGCGGTAAATATCGTCGCTTTGCCAGACGTTAGCCCACACTGCGGGTGAACCTTGCGGATCTGCGCTTGGGTCGCAGTCCAGCTCATTGAGTCCTCGTGCAGGCTTTCCTTCCAGGGTTACGTCAACAGTGCCCTCAGGATCGAAGCTGTCAGGGTTTCGGAACGTCAAGGTGGCCGACCCGTCGCTCATCACCAGTCGTTCCCCGTCCGAACACAGACCCCAGCCTTCACCCTCGTAGGTCTTGGTGGTGATGACTTCTAACGTGTCTGGGTGTCGCATAAACGCAACGTTCTGCTGCCAGGTCAGCTGCCAAACAGACGAGGTGCCCTTGCCGTTGTGCTGGGTCACACCTTCCCCGAAGAACTTGGCAGGGAGCGGTCGGTTGTTGGTCTGCTGGTCATCTGCCGTTGTGTGGTAGATCCGCGACTTGCCGTTCATGCCGGTTCCAACAAGCAGGCTGCCGTCATCGACAACCTCGAGGCCCTGGGTGAAGCTGCTTGAGTCCCACGGGTGTTCGCTGACAATTTCAACGCCCAGTTGCAGAGGGGACTTCGCAGCAGATTCAGTGCCGGTTGAGTTGGGTGCAGTGGCCGTGTTCGAACCGCATGCGGTGACAGCCAGAACCGTAAAACAGCTCAGTATTGACAGGAGCGCGCGCAAAAAGGATCTGCAAGTAGGGATGAGCTTCGAAGTGGAAGCTGAATCGGCAGATTGCAATGTGACAAAGCCTTTTGCTGTAAAGCGTCGTTTCGGTTGGGACAGCGGCGGTTGCCAGCGGACGCCCCGGGTGGGCAGCGTGCGTCATGCCGTCGAGCGTGACAGGCCTGAGAGGGGCTTGGTGTGGCCCCTCTCAGGCCCGTCACTGCATCAGTGGCCGTGGGCTGTGGTTATCACTGGCGCTGTGAACGGCGGCGTGAGAGCACAGTGATGGCTGTTCCCAGTGCTAGGAGTGTGCCTGCGGCTGCGAGTGCTCCCATGATGTGGGTGCCTGTTCGCGGCATAGCGCTCGGTGAGGAATCACCCGGGGTTGGAGGGGTGGATTCCTTTGGTTCCGATGCGGCCGTCGGAGTGCTGCTCTCACTCGGTTCGGGAGTCGGTGTTTCGCTTGGCGTTGAACTCTCACTTGGCGTTGGCGAAGGTTCAGGTGTTGAGGTCGGGGTTTCACTTGGGGTTGGCTCTGGGGTAGAGCTGTCGCTGGGTGAAGGATCAGGTGTCGGAGTTTCCTCAGCGCTTGGAGTGGGCGAGGGCTCTGTCGTCGGGTCTTCACTTGGGTTAGGCGAAGGCGCG
>NZ_KV823240.1:21552-24191 GCF_001815905.1 Brevibacterium sp. HMSC07C04
CTTGGGTTAGGCGAAGGCGCGGGTGTTTCAGGCTTGTCTTCACCTACCGCGAACGAGCTGCAGGCATGCGTAGACGTGGAATTAATTCGTTCAAGCTCCAAAGATTCTTCGAGCTCGTTGATTTCGTCTTTAGACATGCCAGGTTTCAGCAAATCTGATAGACGGTCTTCCCATTGCTTTTTGTACTCGTCTTCAGAAATCGCTGAGACTTTATTGTCGGCAAGAGAAAATAATATGTTGTTATATCCTATTGGGTCCTCGACAGCTATTCTGAAAGAATAACTTCCAGTGTGGCCGCCGGACTTGCTTTTGAGAAGAGTTGGGTTCCAAGCTTCTTTTTCGATTTCCTCGCGATATTCTTCGAACTCGGCGGGCAGCCTCAACTTCCTATCGTTGTTGTCTTTGCCGCCGTAAGTAAAGGAGGCAGTTCCTGACTCATCAGTGAAAATGATGCCGCGGCTGAAGGGAATCTCTTCGTCGTCCCAGATTTCGTCGCGATCAGCTGTCGGCAAACCAACCAGAGGAGAATCAGGGGGCAATTCATCATTGTCGTAAATTTCGCTGGCCTTGACGAGATCGCCCCGCGTGAGAGTTATGTGGACAATTGCGTTTGGAGGGAGGCCTTTAGCAGTGAGGGTAACGCCTTGCTCTTTGAGCTGACTCTCAGTAGCGGGCGAGGGGTTGAGCTCGAAGAACCCCGGCGCGGACAGGCAAAACCCTGACTGTGCTTGGGCTTGCGCTGGGGTTGCCATGCTGAGCAGTGGGCTCATCAGACCGATGCAGGTGGCGGCCGTGGCAGCGAGAAGTTTCTTCATAGGGACTTTCCTGTACGTGTTTCAAAGGTTCCGGTATGCGGTGTGGCTATCACTGGCGCTGTGAACGGCGGCGTGAGAGCACAGTGATGGCTGTTCCCAGTGCTAGGAGTGTGCCTGCGGCTGCGAGTGCTCCCATGATGTGGGTGCCTGTTCGCGGCATAGCGCTCGGTGAGGAATCACCCGGGGCTGGTGTTGTGGATTCCTTTGGTTCCGGTGCGGGCGTGGGTGTGTTGTTGCCGCCAGGCTCGGGAGTTGGAGTCTCCTCCGCATCAGGTGTCGGAGTGCTGCTTTCGCTGGGTTCTGGCTTTGGCGTTTCGTTTGGCGTTGAACTCTCACTCGGCGTGGGCGAAGGCTCAGGTGTTGGGGTTGCGTCAGGTTCGGGTGTCTCAGGCGGAGTGTCGGTCACTTTGAACCCGGTGCAGGCTACGGCCGGCATATAGCTAGCGTAACGGCGAGTTAGATCTTCTGACACTCCTTGCCCGCGAAGGATTTCCTCACGCTGCTTGACGACAGCTTTGTGCTTATCGTCTATCGGACCGTCGGTCGGGCCTTCGAGACCGACCGGGACGAGGGAGTTGTTTTCATCGAAAGCGAGCTGGTACAGGTCATGCACGCTGTTTCTCGGAATGAGCAGCAGTACACTGTAGTCGCCCGTGTAATCATCGGCTTCGCTTTCAGGAAGCTGCGATGACCACGACGTTGCCCTCAATTGCCCCGCTAGTTCTTCTTGTTCGGGAGTGAGGGATGATTCTTCTCTGACCTCTTCAGTGCCGCCGAAAGTAAACGAAGCAGTGCCGCTTTCATCAGAGACGACGTACCCCCTGCGCGCAATAACGCCGCTGTCGGCCAGGTCAATGTCACCGAACAAATACTCGTTGGAGTCTGAGTGCGAGATGTTCATAGCTTTAAAAGCTTTGAATTCTTGTAGTCCAGCGTCGTCAACTTGGTCGCGAACCGGTTCAAATAGGTCGTCTGCCGTCTGAAGCTTGTTTTTGATCACCAGAGCTAGTCCCAGTGTGTTTGGGGGCAGGCCTTTGGCGTTGACGGTGATCTTTGCACCCTGCTGTTTCAGCTGCGTTTCTGTTATAGGCGAAGGGCTGATGCTGACAAGCCGCGGATCGTCGAGGCAGAGGGGCCAGCGCCTGCTGTCTGCGTTGGCAGGCGCCGCCGTGGTGATGCAGCTGGCAAAGCCAATGCAGACGATGCCTGCGGCAGCGAGAAGTTTCTTCATAGGGACTTTCCTGTACATGATTTAAGGGTTCCGGTATGCGGTGTGGTTATCACTGGCGCTGTGAACGGCGGCGTGACAGCAGGGTGATGGCTGTTCCCAGTGCTAGGAGTGTGCCTGCGGCTGCGAGTGCTCCCATGATGTGGGTGCCTGTTCGAGGCATGGCGCTCGGTGAGTCACCCGGGGTCGGTGTTGTGGATTCCTTTGGCGCTGGTGCGGGGGTGGGAGCGCTGGTCTCGCTCGGTTCCGGAGTCGGCGCTTCGCCCGGCGTTGAACTCTCACTTGGCGTTGGCGAAGGTTCAGGTGACCGAGTTTCTTCAACGCTCGGACTGGGTGACGGGTCCGGTACCGGGGTCTCATCACCTTCAGGGGTGGGAGCGCTGGTCTCGCTCGGTTCCGGAGCTGGGGTTTCGCTCGGCGCTGAACTCTCACTTGGCGTTGGCGAGGGTTCAGGTGTTGGGGTCGGGGTTTCGCTTGGGGTTGGCTCTGGGTTAGAGCTGTCGCTGTGCGAAGGGTCAGGTGTCGGAGCTTCCTCATCGCTTGGAGTGGGTGAGGGCGCCTGCGTCGGGTCTTCACTTGGGTTAGGCGAAGGCGCG
>NZ_KV823240.1:24201-26779 GCF_001815905.1 Brevibacterium sp. HMSC07C04
CTTGGGTTAGGCGAAGGCGCGGGTGTTTCAGGCTCGTCTTCACTTGGGGCTGGTGAAGGATCCGCAGTTGGGTCGTCGCTCACCGCAAAAGAGGAACATGCAGTAAGGGTAGAAATATGCCTAACGATGCCATCGCGCGGCAGTCCTTTTCTTTCAAGCGATTCCACCCTGTTCTTTAGCTTCTGGCTGGAATCGCGAAAATACTGCTTGACATCTTCATTGTCAAACTCTTCAGCGTAGCTTTCGCCGAAGTCTGGTTCGAATTCTACTGCTCCAAAACTTGTCGAAGCCGAAGTTCCGTCGAAGAAGAAGCTATAAGGCCCTACAGGGAAGCTTCCGTCAGATTCTCCAAAGGAGTCTGAGCTGAGATTGAAGCCGATGGAATAGGTGCCCTTGACGTCTACAGTGTCGTTTGCTGCCCTGGGGAAATCCGGTGCGCTGTCGTTAAGTCCAGCTATTAAGTCGTCAGCTTTGTCGCCATACTCGTTTCTAAGCGCCTGTTCTAATTCAGGTGGAACAGGCGAGCTCCGCTGGTTCTGTTCTTTTCCACCAAAGGTGAAGGATACGGTTCCGTCAGGCCTCGGAGTGAAATACTGAAAATGGACGATCCTTTCGGGATCAATGGTCTCGAAGAAAAAGCCGCTTAAAGTAGAACTGAAAGGGAAAAACTTCATGTTCGTTTCCTTCATCAGGGAAGCGAACTGCTGCATCTCTGGACTGCTGTCTTCAGTGAGTTCATCTACGTAGGGGTGATTTCTCAAATCGCCTTTGACCACAACCATTTGGCCAAGCGCCTTGGGGTTTCGAGGCAGTCCCTTAGCGGTAATGGTGACGCCGTCCTGTCGGAACTGGGTTTCGGTGACGGGCATGGGCGCAGTGTTGATGAACCCCGGCGAATTCAAACACAGTGCCGACGCAGCTTGTGCTTGAGCTGGTGTTGTTGCGGCGATCGTGCTGGCAAGTGCAGTGCAGACAACAGCGGCGCTTGCAATGAGTTTCTTCATGGAGAGATCCCTTGGGTTGCTGTAGCTGTCCCTGACAGCACTGAGCTTCTAGGTGTAGTTCCTTCTGATGATGTTGTTCGGTTCCACAGTTCCACGCGCGGCGTTTATGGTTTGCGTTCCTGCTGAGCCTGAGAGGGGCTTGGCCCCTCTCAGGCTGCTGCTGGGTCAGTGCCCGTGGGCTGTGGTTATCACTGGCGCTGTGAACGGCGGCGTGAGAGCACAGTGATGGCTGTTCCCACTGCCAGGAGCGTTCCTGCTGCCGCGAGTGCGCCCATGATCTGAGCGCCTGTGCGCGGCATGGTACTCGGTGAGGAATCACCCGGGGTTGGAGGGGTGGATTCCTTTGGTTCCGGTGCGGGAGTAGGAGTGCTGCTCTCGCTCGGTTCCGGCGTTGGGGTTTCGCTAGGCGTTGAACTCTCACTCGGCGTCGGTGACGGCTCCGGCGTGGGAGTGCTGCTTTCGCTCGGTTCCGGTGTTGGGGTTTCGCTGGGCGTTGAACTCTCACTCGGCGTCGGCGAAGGTTCCGGCGTCGAGCTTTCGCTCGGTGTGGGCGAAGGTTCAGGTGTTGGGGTTTCGTCAGGTTCCGGTGTCTCAGGCGGAGCGTCGGTGACTGTGAAGCCGGTGCAGCCTAGAACCGGTGTGAATTCAGCATAACCGCGCGATCGATCTTCTGACACCCCCTGTTCGCGAAGCATGGCCTCACGGTTGTCGATGATCGGTTTGTACTCATCTTCGTACATGCGGTCGAGGGGAATCGGGACCAGGGAGTTGTTTTCATCGAAAGCAAGTCCGTACAGGTCATACGGGCCGCTTCTTGGAAGGGCCAGCAGCACAGTGTAATCGCCCCGATAATCGTCGTCTTTGCTTTCTGGAAGCTGCGATGACCACGGGGTCGTATTCAATTCATTGACGAGTTCTTCTTGTTCGGCACTCAGCGGTGATTTTTCTTTTGCCTCTTCTGCGCCGCCGAAAGTAAACGAAACCGTGCCGCTTTCATCAGAGACGACGTACCCTGTGCGCGCGATAACACCGGTGTTGTTCGGGTCAATGTCATCGAATATATAATTGTTGGGGTTTGCGTGCGAGATGTTCATAGCCTTAAGGGCTTTGAATTCTTCTAACCGAGAGGCGCTAAGCTCGCCGCCTGCCTCTTCGCGCGCCTTTTCCAGTAGGTCGTCGGTCGTCTGAAGCTTGCCCTTGATCACCAAAGCCACTCCCAGTGTGTTCGGGCGCAGGCCTTTGGCGTTGACGGTGATCTTTGCACCCTGCTGTTTCAGCTGAGTTTCTGTTATAGGCGAGGGGCTGATATTGAGAAGCCGCGGATCATCGAGGCAGAGGGGCCAGCGTCTGCTGTCTGCGTTGGCAGGCGCCGCCGTGGTGATGGAGCTGGCGAAGCCAATGCAGACAATGGCTGCCGCAGCGAGAAGTTTCTTCATAAACAGGACCTCAGTGTGTTGTCAAGTGTCGTATTAGCTACCATTTTCGTGATTTTGTTCGAACTTGCAAGTAGAGGTCAGGATTCACTCAGACTCTTTGGGCATGCAAAGGGCGGGCCTCGGGTTTCCCGAGGCCCG
>NZ_KV823241.1 GCF_001815905.1 Brevibacterium sp. HMSC07C04
TGGCTTGGACCAGCACTTGGTGATTCCGGTGCCGGTTCTGCCGGAGCATCACCCACCGGGCTCGCACCAACCGGCACAGCCAAACCGGCAGCAAAAGACGTAACAGCAACCGCAGCGAACACAGAATGCCCACAGCGCCTGAACAAAGAATTAAACGGGGTCATAACAGGCAACAGTAGCCCCGCCCAACACCACACAAAGCCAAAACCAGACCCAAAACCAGGCCCAAAAAAAGACCCCTGCACACAACCAACAAGGGCGGGTGCTCAGTCACCTGAACACCCGCCCCACAGGCCTACGGAAAGCCGATCAGCCCAGCCTGCGACGACTGCGCACCACTGCCCAAGCACCAGCACCCAACAGCACAACAGCAATCACAAGAATCCCCGCAACGCTCGCACCCGTGCGCGGCAGCGGGCTATCACTGCCTTTGGCTTCTTCGGAAGAAGCTGAGCTGTGCTTGCCAGCACCGTCCGCGCTGGCACCAGTGGAATCACCACCAGATGCGGTTTGTTCAGCTGTACCACCAGCTGCTGGTGGGTTCTTGTCCGCAGCACCCTCAGCCACGATCTTCAGCCCAGCACTCTTCACAGTCGAACCCTGCCCATTGACAACCGCAACCTCAACGGTTGAACCAACTTTCAGACCCTTCGGCACAGTAAACACACCAGAATGATTACCACTGCCATCAGTCCTAAACTTCTGACGCTTCTTACCAACCGTCAGAACATACTCAGCCTTCGGATCAAGACGCGAAACACTAAACCGCACATCCTGACCCACATGAGCCTTCGAAGCCGACAAAGCAAAACCATCAGCACGGAACGTCTGCATCTTGCACCGCTTCGACAACGTCACAGTCTTACCACGATGATCCTTCGCAGAATCCGGCTTCTTCAACTTCTCACCAAACTCACCATCACGCGGCACACGACCCTTATTGAAAAACGCATGAACAGTCGTATCCACACACTCCGG
>NZ_KV823242.1 GCF_001815905.1 Brevibacterium sp. HMSC07C04
GATCTGGCGGATCTGGGCGAGGGTGAGGCCCGCGGCCTGGCCGCGGTGGACGAAGTCGATCCGAGCGACCATCTCGGGCGCGTAGTCGCGGTATCCGGACGGCGTGCGCTCGGTCGGGGGCAGAAGGCCCTGTTCCTCGTAGAAGCGAAGGGTCTTCGCGGTAGTGCCCGCCCTCTCGGCGAGTTCTCCGATCCGCAATGCTGTCTCCCTCCGTGGCCGCGCTTGACCTTCCCCTGCGCTGGAAGGTCCAGTATGGCTGAGACAGAGCAGAAAGCCAAGAATTGACAGGAGCAGCGATGCCTACGAAGTACGATCTCGCCATCATCGGATCGGGAGGCGGCGCGTTCGCCGCTGCGATCCGCGCCAGCACGCTCGGGAAGTCGGTGGTGATGATCGAGCGCGGGACGCTCGGCGGCACCTGCGTGAACACGGGCTGCGTCCCGTCGAAGGCGCTCATAGCCGCGGCCGGCGCGCGGCACGTCGCCGTCGACGCCGCAACCCGGTTCCCCGGGATCGCGACGACGGCGGATCCCGTCGACATGCCCGCGCTGATCGCTGGGAAGCAAGCGTTGGTGGAGTCGCTGCGCGGCGAGAAGTACGCCGACGTCGCCGACTCCTACGGGTGGGCCGTCCGCCGCGGCGATGCATCGTTCGCCGGCGGCCCAGACGCCCCGGTACTGGAGATCATCGCCGGCGACGGGACGGTCGAGACCATCGAGGCCGACCACTTCCTGGTCGCGACTGGTTCTCGCCCGTGGGCTCCGCCGATCGACGGCCTGGAGGAGACCGGGTACCTGACCTCGACCACGGCAATGGAACTCGCTGAGGTTCCTGAGTCGTTGCTGGTGCTCGGCGGCGGCTACGTCGCCCTGGAGCAGGCGCAGCTGTTCGCTCGCCTCGGCTCGCAGGTCACGCTGCTGGTGCGGTCCCGGCTCGCCTCGAAGGAGGAGCCGGAGGTGTCCAAGGCGCTTCAGGAGGCGTTCGCCGACGAAGGCATCCGCGTCGTCCGCCGCGTGGTGCCCACCCGGGTGTCCCGCGGCACGGGAGGCGAGGCCGTCGTGACCGCCGACGTGTCCGGCGACTCGCAGGAGTTCCGCGCCGAGCAGGTGCTCGTCGCCCTCGGACGCCGTCCCGTCACCGATGGCCTGAACCTCGATGCGGTCGGGGTGAAGACCGGGGACTCCGGCGAGGTGGTCGTCTCCGACCGGCTGC
>NZ_KV823243.1 GCF_001815905.1 Brevibacterium sp. HMSC07C04
CGGCATCGCGATCGGCGCCGGCACCGACGTCGCCATCGCCTCCGCCGGGGTCATCCTCGCCAGCTCCGATCCGCGCAGCGTTCTGTCGGTCGTCGAGCTGTCGAACGCCGCCTACCGCAAGATGAAGCAGAACCTGTGGTGGGCCGCCGGCTACAACCTCATCTCCGTGCCCCTGGCAGCGGGCGTCCTCGCACCGATCGGCTTCGTCATGCCGATGTGGGTCGGCGCGGTTCTCATGTCGCTGTCGACCGTCGTCGTAGCGCTCAATGCCCAGCTGCTGCGGCGCATCGACCTCTCCCCCGAATCAAGCACCCGCTCCGTCCTGGAGCGCTAGAGGCATAGGACACGGCTATGACGACGGACACGGCATCTGAGAACCACCAGCACGGCTACATCAGCGACAAGGGCCGCTACCTCGCCCGCATGAAGCGCATCGAGGGCCAGGCTCGCGGAATCGCGAAGATGATCGACGAGGAAAAGTACTGCATCGACATCCTCACGCAAATCAGCGCACTCACCCGGGCTCTGCAGGGCGTTGCCACCGGACTGCTCGACGACCACCTCGGGCACTGCGTGCTCAATGCCGCCAAACAGGGTGAGGACGAAGCGCTGGAGAAGCTGCAGGAGGCAAGCGAGGCCATCAGCCGGTTGGTCCGCTCCTGACCTGCCGCGGTGCGCGACAGCCGGCCGAGCCCGCAGCAGGCTCGGCCGCTCAGCGCAGCCGCTGGGGCTTCTGGCAGGCGGGACACCAGTGGGATGAGCGTCCTGCGACGGCGCTGCGCCGAACGGTCGCCCCGCAGCG
>NZ_KV823244.1:0-69542 GCF_001815905.1 Brevibacterium sp. HMSC07C04
GAACAGATCTGTTCTCAGCCCCGCTGTCGTCTGCCCGGCTTTCGGATGCTCAGGAGCTCAGCGCTCGTGCCAAAGCCGCGGGCCGTTTGGTTGACACAACCCAGTACGGTGTCGGGTCTGCGGGGTCGTTGATGTGCACCCTGACGGCCTGTTTGACCCACGGGCGGATCATAAGAAAAGCACGGGCATCAAGCTGCGGTCCGCGGGCCTGGAAGGCGGCGTCGGAGTCCAGCGGCTCGACTTCGGTGATGTAGCTTCGCTCAATATGAGCTCGACCCGCATAGAAGTGCGTGTCGGTCACGAGGATCTTCGCTCCCATTGACACCAGCCAGAAGGCGGCGAGTGCGAACACGACGGCGGGCACCACTATTGCTCCGATGTGCCACACGGGGTAGACCATGGCGGCGGTCATCGACGAAAGGAACAGCCCTACAAACCACCACGTGATCGTGGGCGAGAGCTTCTCGACATAGGCGACGCCGTGCGTCGCAGACGCGGGGGAGTTCATGCGCACCATTGTCCCATGTGCCTGCTGCGCGGTTCGTCAGGCCGCTTCCCGAGGTGGCATCGGCAGGCGCTAAGCACTAGAGTCCTGCCCGTGGTTGCCAATATCGTTCCCGTCCAGCTCAAGGTTCTTGATCCGGGCCTTCCTCTGCCCGGCTATGAGCACTCCGGTGATGCCGGCTGCGATCTGATCGCCGCCGAAGATTTCGTGCTGCAGCCGGGGGAGCGCCGCCGCGTGCCGACTGGCATTGCCCTGGCGATCCCGGAAGGATATGCGGGATTCATTCACCCCCGGTCGGGACTGTCATCCAAAGCGGGCGTGACTGTCATCAATGCGCCGGGAACTGTCGATGCGGGCTACCGCGGCGAAATCCAGGTGCCGCTGGTCAACCTCGACCCCGATACGTCCGCAGCGATTTCGCGCGGCGACCGGATTGCCCAGCTCGTCATCCAAGAGGTCTGCCGGGCAGAGTTCGAAATTGTCGATACCCTGTCATCAACCGACCGGGGCAGCTCCGGTTTCGGATCGACCGGCGGATTCACCCACAACGAGGAGCAGTAGATGTCATTCTTCAGCCGTTTTCGCAAGGCCAAGCCGACAGACGAACAGATTGAAGAGCCGGTCAGCAGGAGGAGCGCCGCCGCTGACGAAGCGGCTGAAGCCGATGCCGATGACGACTTCAAAGCGAAAGAAGGACCGCGCGACCGCGCCCAGAACGGCCCGTGGGACTCGTCCGAAAAGGCCTCGGACGTCGACCGCCTGGACCTCGGTGCCCTCAAAATCCCCGTGTACGACCAGATGCAGGTGCAGTTGGAGCAGACGGAGGACACGCGTGAAGTCGTCGCAGTGACACTGGCACACAAAGGCGGAAACCTGCAGCTGCAGGCCTTTGCCGCTTCTAAGGCGGAGGGCCTGTGGAGTGATGTGCGCTCACTGACAGCGGACAACATCAAGCAGGCCGGCGGCGTGGCGGCCGAGCGCTACACAAACTTCGGCATGGAGCTGCACGCAAAAGTGCCGGTCAACCACGAAGGAGAAGACGCGTCCTCTCTGCGCCCGGTGCACTTCATCGGCATTGACGGGCCTCGCTGGTTCCTCCGGGCAGCTCTGACGAACGCCGCAGTAGAGGAAAGCCCAGCGCGCGAAGAGCTTCGCGCGGTTCTGCGCGGCGTCATCGTCGATCGCGGTGAAGAAGCGCGGCCTCCGCGTGAGCTTCTGATGCTCACCCCGCCGAACGCACAGCCTCAGGCGGAAGAATCAGACGGCGGCGATCCGCTCAATCCGGGTCCGACAATTGCCGAAGTCCGCTGACTGCGCGGCCCGTTCGGCTCGTGTGGCCGAACTGTCGCGCTTGACCCGGACCTGTGTGCCGATCAGCGAGATCGCCGACCGCGACACCGCGTCCGTGGCGGGAACAATCCGATCAATCACACGGTCGGCGCACGGAGCGAACCCGACGTTCGACTGCATTGTCTCTGACGATACCGGCGAGGTGCGCGTGCGATTCCTGGGTGTGCGGGAAGTCTCAGGGCTGCTGCCGGGCCGCCCAGTGGCAGTGCACGGCAAGTTCTGCCTGCTGGGCGGCGAAATGGTCACCCTCAGCCCTGCCTACACCCTGTTGCGCAGGGTGCCGCTGAGCGCAGTTCGCTGATCAGCGAGTCATAGCCGTCAGCTGCAAATGCAGCTCCGGCAGGGTCAAGAAGTACAGTTCGTCGCCGGCGATGAGCGAATCATCGGCGTCGGGAGCGAAGGCGCGGCCCTGCCGGACAAGGGCGACGAGCACAGTGTCCGCCGGCCACGAAGTGTCGCCGACGCGCTGACCGGCGATGGCGGCGGTTTCGTGCAGCGTCACCTCGACCAGCGAAGCACCGCCGCGCTGCAGGTTCATCAGCTGCACCAGGCCGCCGACCTCAACTGCCTCCTCTACCAGCGCTGTGAGCAGACGAGGGGTGGAGACGGCAACATCGACGCCCCAGCTGTCGTCGAACAGCCATTCGTTGCGAGGGTTGTTGACTCGGCTGACAGTGCGGGGGACACCGAACTCGGTTTTGGCCAGCAGGCTGAGAACCAGGTTCGTCTTGTCATCACCGGTCGCTGCGACGACGACATCGGCGTAGTCGAGATTGGCCTCGGCCAGACCGTCGGGTTCACACGCATCCGACAGAAGCCACTGAGCGCCGGGTACGAGATCTCTGCGAATGGCGTTCTTGTCCTTGTCGATGAGCAGGACGGTGTGTCCGTTCTCCAAAAGCTCGCGGGCGACTGAATTGCCCACCGAACCGGCTCCGGCGATGACGACCTTCATGGTGATTCCTCTCAGTCCTGCTGTCTGTACGGCTGTGCCGGGGGTGCGTCCAGAATCCGCTCAATGTCGTCGAGGTCGTCCATCCGCGACATGATGTGCACCAGGTCGCCTTCCTGGAGGAGTGTGTCCCTCTGCGGAAGAATGCCCTCTCCCGAACGGGTGATGAATCCCACGCGGCCCGGCACGGCCTCTTCAATTTCGAGAACGGAGTGCGATACCCACGCCGGGTGGACATGCACTTCTGACAGGCCGATCTGCCCGGAAGGATCGCGGTACTCGTTGACGGACCCCTGGGGGATCAGCCGGCGCATCATCTGCTCGGCCGTCCACCGGACTGTCGCCACGGTCGGCACGCCCAGCCGTTCGAAGATCTGTGCTCGTTTGGGGTCGTAGATGCGCGCGGCGATGTTCTTCACGCCGAAGGTTTCGCGGGCGACGCGCGCGGCCAAGATATTCGAATTGTCGCCAGAGGACACCGCGGCGAAGGCATAGGCGCCGTCCACTCTGGCGCGTTTGAGGACATCGCGGTCAAAGCCGACGCCGGTGATGGTCGAACCGGCGAAATCCGGTCCGAGCTTGAGGAATGCATCGGGATCCTGGTCGATGACAGCGACCGTGTGTCCGCGACGGTCGAGCGTTCTGGCCAAGAGCGCGCCGACGCGCCCGCAGCCCATAATCACAAAGTGCACGGCCTTCGCCTTCTTCGCATTTGACTACCATGGGGGCCGTGGCAAGCAGTTTTACCTATGCGCTCAAGCGCGCAGTCGTTGGACGGCCGTTTCGCAGTGACCACTTTAGACGCGAAGCGCTCCCAAAGCGCCTCGCAATGCCGGTTTTCGCTTCGGACATGCTGTCGTCGGTTACCTACGCACCGGACGAGATACTGCTTGCCCTGTCGACATCGGGGATCGTGGCGATCACCATTTCGCCGTGGATCGGCCTTGCCGTCGGCGCTGTCACCCTCATCATGGTGCTGTGCTTCCGGCTGACGCTGCGCGCCTATCCGGCAGGCGGCGACTACTCGGTTGTAGCCCAGAACCTCGGAGCGCGTCCGGCTCGCCTCGTGGCCGCCGCCCTGCTTGTTGACTTCGTCCTCACACTGTCGGTGTCGATGGCGGTGTTCTCCGGCTTCGTCGCTCAGCTCATACCGCCGCTGCGCAGCTACACGGTGCTCATTGCGCTTGCTGGGGTGGTCACGGTGTCGCTGTTCGGCCTGCGCGGCTGGAAGGGGGGCCGGACCCTCATGGCGGTGCCGACGTACACGTTCATTGCGCTTGTCTTCATCATGCTGGCCGTGGGCTTCGGGCGGATGTTGGCGGGCGATCTTCCGCAGGCTGAAACCGCCGGGTTCACTCTGGAGCCGCTGGCCGGTGTGGATACCGCGATGCAGGGTCTGGCAGCGGTTTTCATTGTGCTGCGGGCCTTTTCTTCCGGGGCCGTGGCTGTCGCCGGCATCGAAACGGTGGCGTCTGCAGCTGCGAAGTTCCGCCAGCCGCGCGGGCGCAACGCCGGCAATACGCTGCTCATCACCGGAGCGCTGTCGGCGACGATGCTCGTGGGGCTCATGTGGCTGGCCTCGGCGCTGGGCATCAAATACGCGATCGATCCGGAAGCGCAGCTTTTTGTGGACGGTCACAGCGTTGGGCCGGACTACGTGCAGCACCCCGTGGTGGGGCAGATGGCCGAAGCCGTCTTCTCCTTTTCGCCGATTCTCACCGCAGTTGTCATCGTTGTGTCTGCGCTCATCCTCCTGGTGGCGGCGAACACTGCGATTGAGGGATTTCCCGTTCTGGCTTCGCGCTTGGCTCGCGACGAGCTGCTTCCCAAGCAGATGGCCACCCGCGGGGACCGCATGACGTTCTCCAACGGCATTCTGGTGCTGGCGTGCGCATCCGTGCTCATCATCCTGATCACGGACGCTCAGCCCACGAAGCTCATCGAGCTGTATCTGGTGGGCGTGTTCCTGTCGTTCTCTCTGGGGCAGCTGGCCATGGTCCGCCACTGGAATCACATTCTTCGGCGCACCGTTTCCGGACCGAAGCGCACCAAAATGCTCATTGCGCGTGTTGTCGGGTTCATCGGAGCGATTCTGGGGCTGACGGTGCTCGTGGTGGTCATCATCACGAAGTTCGTCGGCGGGGTGTGGATGGCGCTCGTGGCGATGCTCGTGCTCTACGCCGTCATGGGCGGCATCTTCCGCCACTATTCGACTGTCAACCGGGATCTGCGCGTCGATCCTGAAGACACCGATGTGCGCCGTCTTCCAGCAGGCACCCGCGCGGTCGTCATCGTCACGAGCATCAACAAGCCCGCTCTGCGCTCGGTTGCCTATGCCCGCGCCAGTCGTCCCACTCAGCTGGAGGCTCTTACGGTTGCGGTCAACGCCGATGCGGTCGATGAAATCCAAAAGCAGTGGGACGCGATGGAGCTGACAGTTCCGCTGACTATCATCGATTCGCCGTTTCGCGAACTCATCCGTCCGATCATGCGGCACGTGACGACGCTGCGCCGGCGCCACCCCCAGGACCTCATCATCGTCTACATTCCCCAGTTCATCGTGGGCCGCTGGTGGGAGTCGCTGCTGCACAATCAGACGGTTCTGCGGCTGAAGTCCTTCCTGGCCTTTCTGCCCGGTGTCGTCGTTGCGACCGTGCCGTGGCGTTTGGAGTCCTTCAACCGCAACCAGGTTGTGCTGGAGAGTGCGGAGGGCAAGATCGAACTGTCTGACATCAGGATGAAGAAATGACCAGCCAGCGTCCAGCGGTCGGTGACCGCCGTGTCCTCGTGCCCGATGCGCCTGCCGCCGGAGCAGCGGCCGCTGCCCGCACCGAAGATGGGGTCGTCTTCGTCGACGGTGCGCTGCCCGGCGAAACCGTCGAGGTGGAGCTGACTCAGGTGAAGAAGCGCTTTGCTCGCGCTCGGGTCGTCTCGGTTCTCGAGCCTTCGGCTCATCGCGTTCCCGACAGGCTGGCCGCCTGCGGTGCCGCAGGAGTCGGCGGGACGGAGTTCGCCGCTGTCGATCTTGCGTATTCGCGCAGGCTCAAAGCCGAAGCCGCTCGGCAGCAGCTGGAAAGGATCGGCGGCATCGAATGGGACCTGCGGGTCAGCCCGCTGCCGCGCGAAGCGGATGGGGGCTCCGGAATGGATTGGCGCACCCGGGTTCAGCTTGCTGTGGGGTCAGACGGCCAGCCTGGTCTGCGAGCCGGGGGATCGCACCGGGTTGTTCCCGTATCCCGCATTCCGCTGGCTGTCCCAGAGCTCAATGACCTGGGCCTGCACCTGCAGACCCTGCCGGGTCTGTCGCGGCTGGAGCTCGTCGCTTCGGCTTCAGGCGGTGCGATCATCGCCGTGGGAGCACCGAAGGGCGCTGTGCTCAGCCGACTCAAAGAGATCGCTGCCGCACAGCCTGGCGGCTGGTCTGTTCTGCTGCGCACAGAGGGCAAGCGCAATCGCGGCCGCCCAGCACCCCCGCAGATTCTTGCAGGTACTGGGCGGGTGCGCGAAGAGGTCCGCGGCCAGCGCTTCGGGCTGGACGCCGATGGCTTCTGGCAGGTGCACGTCGAAGCAGCAGATGTCCTTTCGGCGAAGGTCGTCGAATTCGCGGGCAGCCCCGATAGGGCACTTGATCTCTACTGCGGTGCCGGACTGTTCTCGGTGTTCCTCGCTCTGTCGGGGGTCAAGGTCACCGGGATCGAAGGATCGCAGGGGGCGATTCAGTCCGCCAGAGCCAATGCGGAGGGCCTGCCGGCGAAGTTCGAAGTCGGGCGCATTGAAAAGCTGGGCATGCTGCCGGCAGCGGACACCGTCGTGCTCGACCCGCCGCGAGCCGGTGCCGGAGAAGATGTCGTCAACATGATCGGCGCCTCGGCGGCGGAAAAGGTCGTCTATGTCAGCTGTGACGCCGGGACGTTCGCGCGTGACGCACGCGGTCTTCTCGACGGCGGATTTGAGCTTGTGCGCCTGGAGGGGTGGGACGCGTTCCCGCTGACGAAGCACACCGAGTTCACCGCCGTATTCTCCCGCTGAGACCAGGCGCGACAGCCCCGCCCCGGTGGTGGAGAACACTGTGGCGATGCGATAAGATTTATCTTGACGTCAAGATACTTTGCACAACGTTAATGTTGCCTAATTCGAGTCCGGATGAAGCTGGGCCGGGCGCAGAGTATCGAGAGCGAACGAACAGGAGAGTCACTTGAGCAACGTCGACAGTTTCAAGTCCAAGGGCACTCTTGAGGTCGGAGACAAGTCCTACGAGATCTACCGCCTCAGCGCGGTCGATGGTGCGGACAAGCTTCCGTTCAGCCTCAAGGTCCTGCTGGAGAACCTGCTCCGCACCGAAGACGGTGCCAACATCACCGAGGACCACATCAAGGCGCTCGCCTCGTGGGATCCCAAGGCCGAGCCGAGCGTTGAAATCCAGTTCACGCCGGCGCGCGTCGTCATGCAGGACTTCACCGGTGTTCCCTGCATCGTCGACCTCGCGACCATGCGCGAAGCCGTTAAAGAACTCGGCGGCAACCCCGATGACATCAACCCGTTGGCTCCCGCAGAGCTCGTCATCGACCACTCGGTCCAGATCGACTCCTTCGGCACCGCAGACGCCATCGAGCGCAACATGGACATCGAATACCAGCGCAACGGTGAGCGCTACCAGTTCCTGCGCTGGGGTCAGACCGCATTCGATGACTTTAAGGTCGTTCCCCCGGGCATGGGCATCGTCCACCAGGTCAACATCGAATACCTGGCACGCGTCGTCATGGCCCGCGAAGTCGGCGGCGTGACCCGCGCATACCCCGACACGCTGGTCGGCACCGACTCCCACACCACCATGGTCAACGGCCTCGGCGTCCTCGGCTGGGGTGTGGGCGGCATTGAAGCCGAAGCGGCAATGCTCGGCCAGCCGGTGTCCATGCTCATCCCGCGCGTCGTCGGCTTCAAACTCAAGGGCGAAATCCCCTCGGGCGTGACCGCAACCGACGTCGTCCTGACGATCACCGACATGCTCCGTCAGCACGGTGTCGTCGGCAAGTTCGTCGAGTTCTACGGCGAAGGCGTCGGAGCCGTTCCGCTGGCCAACCGCGCCACGATCGGCAACATGAGCCCCGAATTCGGTTCGACGGCAGCCATGTTCCCCATCGACGACGTCACGATCGACTACCTCAAGCTCACCGGCCGTTCGGAAGAGCAGATCAACCTGGTCGAAAAGTACGCCAAGGAACAGGGCCTGTGGCACGACCCGTCGAACGAAGTCGAGTACTCCGAATACCTCGAACTCGACCTGTCGACCGTCGTTCCGTCGATCTCCGGTCCCAAGCGTCCGCAGGACCGCATCGAGCTGGCTGATGCCAAGGCTCAGTTCGCCAAGGACATCCACAACTACGCTCAGCCTGGTGAAGAGCAGAAGTCCGTCGACGTTTCGATGGGAGACGGCCGCGAGTTCGAACTCAAGAACGGTGCGGTTGCCATCGCGTCGATCACCTCGTGCACCAACACCTCGAACCCGTCGGTCATGATGGCTGCCGGTCTGCTGGCGCGCAACGCCCGCAAGAAGGGTCTGAACTCCAAGCCGTGGGTCAAGACCTCGATCGCCCCCGGTTCGAAGGTCGTCACCGACTACTACACGAAGGCCGGCCTCATCGAAGACCTCGAGGCGCTGAACTTCTTCATCGTCGGCTACGGCTGCACCACCTGCATCGGCAACTCCGGCCCGCTGGAATCCGAGATCTCCCAGGCCATCCAGGACAACGACCTTTCGGTCACCGCAGTCCTGTCGGGCAACCGCAACTTCGAAGGCCGCATCAGCCCGGACGTCAAGATGAACTACCTGGCTTCGCCGCCTCTGGTCATCGCATACGCCTTGGCTGGAACCATGGACTTCGATTTCGAAAACCAGCCGCTGGGCCAGGACCAGGATGGAAACGACGTATTCCTCAAGGACATCTGGCCTTCGCCGGAAGAAGTCGAAAGCGTCATCGACTCTTCGATTTCGACCGAGGCCTACAAGTCCGAGTACGGCACCATCTTCGACGGCGACGAGCGCTGGCAGAAGCTCGACACTCCGTCCGGTTCCGTCTTCGAATGGGATGACGAATCGACCTACGTCCGCAAGCCCCCGTACTTCGAGGGCATGGAACTCGAACCGGCACCGGTCAAGGACATCGAAGGTGCCCGCGTGCTCGCCAAGCTCGGCGACTCGGTCACCACCGACCACATTTCGCCGGCAGGTTCCTTCAAGGCCGACACCCCGGCCGGCAAATACCTCACCGAGCACGGTGTCGAGCGCAAGGACTTCAACTCCTACGGTTCGCGCCGCGGCAACCACGAAGTGATGATCCGCGGTACGTTTGCCAACATCCGTCTGCAGAACCTGCTGCTCGACGGTGTTCAGGGCGGATTCACCCGCGACTTCACCCAGGAGGGCGGTCCGCAGACCACCATCTACGACGCCGCTGTGAACTACCAGGCAGCCGGCACTCCGCTGGTCGTCCTCGGCGGTAAGGAATACGGTTCCGGCTCTTCGCGTGACTGGGCTGCAAAGGGCACCAAGCTGCTCGGCGTTGCAGCTGTCATCGCTGAGAGCTTCGAGCGCATCCACCGTTCGAACCTCATCGGCATGGGTGTTCTG
The DNA here is from genome assembly GCF_001815905.1 of Brevibacterium sp. HMSC07C04. Lineage (GTDB taxonomy): Bacteria > Actinomycetota > Actinomycetes > Actinomycetales > Brevibacteriaceae > Brevibacterium. Next base: position 9,436 of record NZ_KV823244.1, read on the forward strand.
CCCATGCAGTTCCCAGCGGGTGAAAGCGCTGACACGCTGGGTCTGGACGGCACCGAAACCTTCGCAATCTCCGGTGTTGAACAGCTCAACGAAGGTGTTACGCCGAAGACGCTCAAGGTCACCGCGACCAAGGAAAACGGCGAAACCGTCGAATTCGATGCGGTCCTGCGCATCGACACACCCGGTGAAGCCGACTACTACCGCAACGGCGGCATCCTCCAGTACGTCCTTCGCTCGCTCGTGAAGTGACGCACTGAAGATTCGCTGAGGCCGTAAGGCAGCGCTGAAGCGGGCCGGATCAATTGATCCGGCCCGCTTTTCTGTGTCCGCTTGTCAGTGAGAGAAGATCTGCACTGCGGCCGTCACTGCCCAGTGGATCCCGATGATTGCAGCGATCCACAGGAGTGTGACCTTCGCTTCGTATTCGAAAGTCGCCAGAAGACGCCGAACGCGAGGAAAGACGCGCGGACCCCATATGGCGATGGCAGTGAGAATCACGAGCGCCGGTGCGATCATGATGAAGCAGTAGCCGGCAAGAATTGCCAAGCGGACTGGCCACGGTTGGCTCATATTGCCCATGATTCCTATGGCGGCCAGATAGGGCACCATTGTGCCAGCCTCCGCGGCCGCGGCGCTGAGACCCAGCACAATCACCGCCCACGGCGAAGGCGATTTCGGTGCGGGCTGGTCGGCTATTTCCTCTGGGCTGCGCTTCTTCGGGTTTTTCGCAAAGATCCCGAAAACTGCCAGTCCGGCGCCGATCACGAGGCGTGCCCAGAGAGCGGGCGGCGTGTGCAGAATGTCGGTCAGCGCGTCCAGCAGCGTTTCCATGCCGAAGAGCAGCACAGCGCCGAGAGCGAAATAGGCGCTGCAGACGGTGAGGAAGTACAGCGCCTGTGGTCTGAGTTCGACGCGTTGCTGGCGAATGGCAAGGGCTACGGGAATGACGAGGGTTCCCAGGCTGAGGCTGTCTAAGAGTGCGAGGCCGATGAGCAAAAGCAGATCCACGGGTGTTCTCCAGCAGTCTTCGAGGAACGGATCAATACACTTGTATCACATAGTCGATACAAGTGTATTGATAAGGTGCTGGAGTGACTGGATCTGCTTCTTTCTCCGATGCTCAGGCTGCTATCGCGGACGCGGCGATTACGGTGATCGCCGAGCGCGGCTTTGATGTTGTCAGTGTCCGCTCGGCCGCTGCCGCAGCCGGGATGTCTCCGGGAGCGGTGCAGTATCACTTTCCCAGCCGCCAACGGCTGCTCCAGGCCGCCTTTCAGCGTTCCGTGCAGCGCCAGGACGCGCGAGTGCTCGCTGCTGATCGGGACGTGAGCAGCAAGCGCAGCCCTCTGCGTGAGCTGCTGCCGATAGGCCCGGAACAGAGGGAAGACGCGCTGGCGTGGGTCGCCTTCGGGGCGGCAGCCTCAACCCGGCCGTGGCTGGCTGAACTGTATCGGCGGGAACTCGACAGCTTCCGGGAGAAGCTGGAAGAGGCGTTCGCCTCGGGTGTTGAGTCCGGCGAGCTCCGTGCGGATCTTGATGTGTCGCTCGCGGCGCGTTTGGTCACCGCGCTGGTCAACGGCCTGACCCTTGACTACATCAACAGCCCCGGCACGGAGCCGGCCGAACTCGACGCCATGTTGGAAAGCGGACTGGTTCGGATCTTGGCCTGATCAGTGGCTGAGGTCAGAGCCCGAGGTTTCCTTCATGGTGGCAATTGTGACGCACGAGGCGATCAGCAGAAACACCGAGTATGCGCCGAATATCCAAGCGCTGCCGACGGCTGTGAGAATCATTCCGGCGGTGCCGCCGAAGGCTGCAATCGCCACGGCGTAGGGGATGCCGAACCCAGCTGTGCGCTGAGCGGTGGGGAACATCTCGGCGTAGGTGGCCGGCGCGTGCGAAAGGAACCCTGCCAGCAGAATCAGCTGCGTGCACACAGCGGCAACCAGCAGTGGGAACGATCCCGTGGAGATCACGCCGATCGCCGGAAAGTACAGAAGCGCGCTTCCGCCCAGGCCGATGAGCATGGTGGGTTTGCGTCCCCACTTGTCTGACAGCCAGCCCCACACCGGCAGCGCGAAGCAGAAGACGATGTTCCCGATAAGACCTGCAACGAAGCCCTGCTGTTCCGTAAACCCGAAGGACTTGTGCGAAATTGAGGCAATGGTGACCGACCAGATGTAGTAGGACACCGTCAGCCCGGCCGTCATGCCGATGACGCGCAGGCCGATAGGCCAGTTCTTGAGCACTTCGATGAAGACGTTCTTCGACAGTTCGGGTGTGGGCTGTTCCTGTACCTTTCGGCGCTGCTCTTCGAAGACTTCGGATTCTTCCATGTAGCGGCGAATCCACAGTGCCACAACTCCGAGGACGGCGCCGAGAGCAAAGGGGATGCGCCAACCCCAGGCGCTCATCGCCTCCGGTGACAGTGTTGCCTGCAGGGTCAAGCCCAGTGCCAGGCCGAGCAGCTGGCCGCAGGTGCCGGACACGTAGATGCTCGAAGAGTACAGGCCGCGATGTTCACGAGGTGCCTGTTCGGCAAGGTAGGTCTGCGCGGCTGGGAGCTCACCGCCGTGGGCCAGACCCTGAATGAGTCGGGCCACAAGGAGCAGAGCCGAGGCAAGCCAGCCGATTTGTTCGTAGCTTGGGCAGACCGCTATGAGCAGGGATCCGCCGGAGGCTGCGATCACTGAGAGGGTGAGCGCGTGCTTGCGTCCGATCCTGTCGCCGATCCATCCGAAGACAACACCGCCGAAGGGCCTTGCGACGAAGCCGACTGCGAAGACCGCCATGGTCTCCAAAAAGGCCGACTGCGGGTTTGCGCTGTCGAACAGCTGGCTTGACAGGTATACGGCGAAGCTGGCGTAGACGTTCCAGTCGTACCACTCGAGAGCATTGCCCACGCTCGTGCCGATGATGGTCTTGGCGTTCGTCTGAGAACGTCTGTTTGCAGATGATGCTGGTGTGCTCACGGGCACCTACCTCGAGTCGGCAATACGGATGTGGAACAGGCTACGCCCATTGAACGCCGAAGGTGGGCGGTTTCTGTCATTTTCTGCAGACGGTTAGACTGAAGCGTTGAAACCTACACGCACTGGAGGACCACGCGGTGACTTTCCTTGAGGGGCTCGGCGGCCCTGATGATCTGCGGAAACTCAGCGACGCCGAATGTGACGTTCTGGCCAAAGAGATCCGTGACGAACTGATTTCGAAAGTCTCTGCCGTCGGCGGGCATTTGGGCCCCAATCTGGGCGTTGTCGAACTCACCATGGCCATTCACCGCGTGTTCGAATCTCCGCGCGACACCGTGCTGTTCGATGTAGGACACCAGTCCTACGTCCACAAGCTGCTCACCGGCAGGCGCGCCGGTTTCGATACGCTGCGCCAGTGGGGCGGTATGTCCGGCTATCCCTCGCGGGAAGAGAGCCAGCACGACGTCATTGAGAACTCGCACGCTTCGGCCGCGCTGTCCTGGGCTGATGGCATTGCCAAGGCGAATCAGCTGCGGGGCAATAACGATCGGCACGTTGTCACCGTCGTCGGCGACGGTGCACTGACGGGCGGTCTGGCCTGGGAAGCGCTCAACACGATTGCGGCGGACGAATCGACCCCGCCGCGGAAGATGGTCATCGTCGTCAACGACAACGGGCGCTCCTACGCTCCGACTGTCGGCGGCTTCGCGTCACACCTGGACTCACTGCGCACGTCATCCAGCTACGAAAAGATTCTGTCCTGGGGCAAAGAGCGGCTGCAGGAGGGCGGCATTCCCGGCCGCTACGCCTACTCGGCTATGCACGGGGTGAAAAAGGGCCTGAAGGACATGGTGACCACTCCGTCATCGCAGGCCGGTATGTTCGACGAGCTGGGCATCAAGTACATCGGCCCGGTTGACGGTCACGATCTCGAAGCCCTCCAGCGGGCGCTGACTTTGGCCAAGCAGTACGATGCCGGTCCTGTCATCGTGCACGCGCTCACACAGAAGGGCCACGGCTACGCGCCGGCCTACAACGACGATGCGGACCAGTTTCACGCCGTCGGCGTCATCGACCCGTCGACGGGCAAGGCCAAGCCGACTGTCGGCACATCGTGGACCGAGGTGTTCGGCAAAGAGATTGTGGAGATTGCCCGCAAACGAGAGGACGTCGTCGCCATCACCGCCGCAATGCTGCAGCCGGTTGGTCTAAAAGAGTTCGCTGACGAATTTCCCGACCGCGTTTTCGACGTGGGGATTGCCGAACAGCACGCCGTTGCCTCAGCTGCCGGACTGTCCTACGGGGGACTGCATCCCGTGGTCTGCCTGTATGCCACGTTCCTCAACCGAGCATTCGATCAGGTGCTCATGGACGTTGCGCTCCACAAGCAGGGTGTGACCTTTGTTCTCGACCGTGCCGGAGTGACCGGGCCGGACGGGGCAAGCCACCACGGCGTGTGGGATATGGCGATGCTGCGGATCGTGCCCGGCCTGCAGCTGGCTGCGCCCCGGGATGCCACGCGTTTGGTTGAAGAGCTGCGTGAAGCCGTCCAGGTGGATGATGCCCCGACTGTTGTGCGGTTCTCCCGCGGCAAGGTCGGACGCGAATTCGAAGCGCTGCGCCGCACCGAGGACGGGGTTGACGTGCTGGCCGATGTGCCCGATGACTGCAGTGCGGATGTTCTCATCGTGTCGGTGGGAGCGCTTGCAGACCGGGCTTTGGCAGTGCGTGAAGAACTTGCCTCGCGCGGCATCGGCGCCATGGTCGTCGATCCCCGCTGGGTGCTGCCGGTCCCGCCGTCTGTCATCGAGCGAGGCGCTGAATTCAGCCTTGTGGCGGTGATTGAGGACGGCATTAAGATCGGCGGAATCGGATCGCAGATCCGACAGGAGCTGCGGGAGGACCGTTCGCGCACGGGCGTCGTCGAACTCGGCGTGCCGGATGAGTTCCTGCCGCAGGGAACGCGGGAAGAAGTTCTGTCCCACGCCGGTATGGACGTACAGGACATGGTGGACGACATTCTGCGCATGCTTCCGACTTCTCAGCGCCACCTGCGCGAAGCCCGCTGACGTAAGCCGGCTCTGAAGCCCACCGAGCTCTGAGCTGATAGGCGGCAGAGTGCTGTGGGGGCGTGTTGGGGAGCCTAGCCACTGACGCCGCGGTGTTTGTCGATCACGCGGCACAGCGCGGGCGCGGCTTCGGCAATCTGCCATTCGCGGACGCTGCGCTGTCGCAGAAACTCCTCGAGTGCGTCGATATCCGCCGGGTGCTTGCCGCCGAGAGCGGCGCGCGCTGAGAGCTCACGGACCACAGCCGGGGCAATGAGCAGATCGTGTGGAACATTGAGTTCTTCGGACCGCGCGTTGACGGCGCTCTTCATGTGCGACAGAAGTTCCTTTGCGACGTCCCGCTGTTCCCGCGTCATTCGCGGGGTGGACTTGTGCGGATCGCGCACCGTCGGCATCATGTCCTCGGGCAGTCTGTTGCATGCCTGTACTGCGCTGAAGAGCTCGCGCGCGTCCGCGGGTGTTGGCCGTCCGCGACCGGGCAGGCGCAGAAGCTCCTTGGAGGAGCGGATCTGGGCCCCGGCTGCCTGCACCATGGTCCGATCCGCGATGATCCGGCCCGGAGCCACATCGCGCTGTTCGGCAAGGTCATCGCGAACCGCCCACATGGCGCGAACGCGCCCCAGACCGCGACGGCTTTTGACAGCGCCCAGGCCGTGGACGCGTCGCCACGGCTCCGGGTAGACCTTCGGGGTGAACTTCGCGGCGTGTGCGAATTCCTGCTGCGCTATTTCCCATTTGTCGGCTTCGCGCAGCTTCTGTTCGAGGATGTCGCGCAGCTGGATGAGCAGTTCGACGTCGAGAGCGGCGTAGGCCAGCCAGTCGTGGGGCAGCGGGCGCTGTGACCAGTCGACGTAGGAGTGTTCCTTTGCCAGACGGACACCGAGATGGGCGCCGATGAGAGAGGCCAGACCGAACTTCGGTTCGCTGAGCAGGCGGGCGGCGATTTCGGTGTCGAAAACACGCGTGGGGACCATGCCTGCCTCTGCCAGACACGGAAGGTCTTGGGAGGACGCGTGGAGTACCCACTCGACGTCTTCTATTGCCCGGCCGACCGCTTCGAGGCTGCCAAGTGCTTCGGGATCCAGCAGGAGGATGCCTGCGCCGGCGCGTTTGAGCTGGATGAGAAAAGCGCGGCTGCCGTAGCGGATTCCCGATGCGCGTTCGGCATCGACTGCGACAGGACCGCTTCCGGCTTCGAGCGCGGCAACGGCGTCGGCGAGCGCTTTCGGGGTGCTGATGACCTCGGGTACCCCTGACGAGGGCTCGCTCAGCAGAGGAAGGTCGGGGTCGACGTCTGATGAGCTCATCGCCTGCGTCCCGGGAAGGGACTGACTCCTTCGGGCATAGGCGGAAGGCCCGCCGCGGTTGTGATGAGCTCTATCCAGGCCTCAATGTGCTGGGTGATGTCTGCGGGGTCTTCCAGTATGGGGCTCCACGATGCACGCAGCTCAAGGTCGACTGTCGTGGGGCGCTGCGCGAGTGTTCCGAAGCTTTCGGAGATGACTTTGGTGGTTGTGCCGCCGACTTCGGCGACATTGCAGTCGCGTCCGTCAAGCGCGTCTGTCAGCCAGGTCCAGGCGACCTGCCCGAGCATGGGTTCGGCTGCCAGTTCGTCTTCGAGTTCGGCTCGGATGTACGACACGAGGCGAAACTCTCCCTGCCATTCCACCGGGGCCTCGGGGTCGTAGAGGACGACGATTCTGCCGGTGGCGAGGTCGTCAACGGCGTCGCCTTCGAGGAACGTGCCCTCGGCTGTGACCTGGGCGGAAAAGGCGACAGCCCACGGTGCCAGACGGCCGGGAGCGGCGATTTCCTCAATGTGCACCTGCGGTGTTGACCGCACGGTTCGGAGGGCCTCGGCGAGTGTCGCGAAGGCCTTGGGCGTGCGGTTGATAGGAACGGGCTGGACCACGCATTCAACCGTAGACAGATCGGCGGGACTGGCGAAGCTCCCACGCCGGGCGGTTGGAATACTCAGGGCCCAAAGTGCCTTCAACAGTCGGAAGGAGAAGACAGTGCCCGTTGAACCGGAAGACTTCAAAAGCGCTTTTGCCGATCACCCTGCTGGGGTGTGCATCGTCACCGCAGACAGCGGTGACGGTCCGTTTGGGCTCACGGCGTCCTCAGTTGCCAGTGTGTCGCTCGACCCGCCTTCGCTCCTGTTCTCCGTGACAAAGGCCAGGGGAGCGGCCGGACACGTTCTCGACTCCGCCCGCTTTGCAGTCAACATGCTCCACGCGGGCCATTCTGAGCTGGCCGTGCAGTTTGCGATGCCCGGCGGTGAGCGCTTCTCACCGGGTCAGAACTGGACCTACATGGACGACGGTGTGCCGGTGCTGGGCGATGCGCATTCCGTTTTCGTCTGTTCCCACTACGGTCGGCTGCCCGTTGGCGAATCGACGGTGGTCGTGGCCGAAGTCGAAGACATTGTGCGCAGACCCCAGGGCAGCCCCATGGTCTACCACCGGCGCCGTTTCCTCGATCTTGGCGACCTTCTGTGACGATATGCCCACAACAGCCCTGTGAACCGGCTCTGACCGGTGTCCTGGCGAGGCCCAGCATCTGAGACGATAGGCGTATGGCTACAACTTTCGAACGGGCGGCGACCGGTCGTCCCGTATCGCGCACACCCGTCTGGTTCATGCGGCAGGCAGGCAGGTCTTTGCCTGAATACCTCAAACTGCGTGAGGGCACGTCGATGCTCGAATCGTGCCGCCGCCCCGATATGGTCACCGAAATCACGATGCAGCCGGTCCGCCGTCACGGCGTTGACGCTGCGATCTTCTTCTCCGACATCGTCGTTCCCCTGCAGGCAGCCGGTGTCGGCGTGGAGATCAAACCCGGTGTCGGGCCGGTTATGGATCAGCCCATTCGCCGCGCTGAGGACATTGACGCGCTGCCTGAGCTGACTGCGGACGATATTCCCGACATTGCGGAATCGGTGCGCGGAATTGTTGAGCAGCTTCCCGAAGACACTCCGCTCATCGGCTTTGCCGGAGCGCCGTTTACGCTGGCCAGCTACCTCATTGAGGGCGGGCCGTCGAAGAACCACGAAAAGACGAAGGCCATGATGGTCGGCGCTCCCGAGCTGTTTGACCGTCTGCTGAGCAGACTCGACGTGATGTCGGAGCTGTTCATCCGCACCCAGGTCGAAGCCGGTGCGAGCGCTTTTCAGGTTTTCGATTCCTGGGCCGGTTACCTGTGCGAGGCCGACTACCGTCGCTATGTTCTGCCGCACACGCAACGTCTTTTCTCCGGCCTTTCCGATCTTGATGTTCCCAGCATCCACTTCGGGGTGCAGACCGGCGAGCTGCTCAGTGCCATGTCGGAAGCCGGTTCGACCGCGGTCGGCGTTGACTTCCGCGTTGACCTCGCCGAGGGGATCAAGCGGCTTCAGCCTCACCAGGCGGTGCAGGGCAATCTGGATCCCGCCATGCTGTTTGCACCGTGGGAGGCTCTGCGGGAGCGCATTGAGGCGGTTGTCCGCAAGGGTCTCGAAGCTCCCGGCTTTGTGTTCAATTTGGGTCACGGTGTGCTGCCCAATACCGATCCCGAGGTGCCGGGCCGGGTTGTCCGGGAAGTGCACCGGATCTCCGAGCAGGTGCTGGCTGAAAAGTCATGACCGAACGTAGGGCAGTCGTCATTGGGGCCGGAATCTCCGGCCTGACCGCCGCCTATGAGTACCTGCGGCTGCGCCCGGGCAGTTCTGTCACGGTGTACGAGGCGTCTGACCGCGTGGGCGGTCTGCTGAAGTCCTCGACACTCGGCGGGGCTGTTGAATCGGCTGACGTCGGTGCCGAGGCGAGCCTCTATCTGCGGCCTGAAACCCGCGAACTTGCCGAGGATCTGGGTCTGGAAGCCGTGTATCCGTCGCGGGAGCACTCCTCGCAGCTGTTTGTAGGCGGGCGCATGCAGGCCATGCCCAAGGGCACCCTGATGGGTGTGCCGGGGGACCCTCGTGCGCTGGAGGGAATTCTCAGCAGCGAACAGATCGCCAGGGCCGAAGACGAACAGCTCACCCGCGCAGGCAGCGGCGATGTGTCGATCGGCGATTTCGTAGCCGCCCGACTGGGTGAGGCTGTTGTCGACACGGTGCTCGACCCCCTCATCGGCGGCGTCTATTCGGGCCGCTGTCGTGACCTGTCGATGCAGGCGACGGTTCCGGCCCTGTTGGATGCCTACCGCACAGGCACCTCGGTCACCGAAACGGTCAGGACCACGCTGGCCGCCCGCACTGCGGCTGCCGGGGCGAATGTTCCCGGCACGCAGGAAAAGGCTGCGCCGCCGGTGTTCATGACCCTGCGCGGCGGAATCAGCGTTCTGGTCTCGGCCCTGGCTGATGAAGTGCGCAGCTGCGGAGGGCAGATTGTGACGTCAGCGCGGGCTGTGTCCGCGCAGAGGGGCGACGATGGCTGGCAGGTGCTGTTCGCCGACGGCGGGCAGGCCCTGGCCGATGACGTCATCATCGCCGTGCCCGCCTATGCGGCAGCAGAGATTCTGCGCGACGCGGCACCTCGGGCAGCGCAGCTGCTGGCAGATGTTCCCTACGCCAGTTGTGCCGTCATCACCGCGGTCATCGACCTTGCCGAGCCGTTAAGCGGCAGCGGCTTCCTCATCCCGCCCACCGAGAATCGCTTCATCAAGGCTTCAACCTACGCGTCAAACAAATGGCCCTGGCTGGATGCTGTTCTGCCTGACGGCCGTGCTGTTGTGCGCATGAGCGTTGGCCGTTACGGTGATGGTCCTGACGCGTGGGGGCAGTTGGACGACGCTGAACTTGCCAGCCGCGCGTGGGCGGACTGGCTCGACATCACCGGCAGGAACGACATCGCCGCGCACCTGGAGGTCCAGCGGTGGCAGGACAGTCTGCCCCAGTTCACTCCGGGACATTTCGACCGCGTGGCGGACATCGACCGTGCGACATCTGAGACCCCCGGTCTGGCGCTTGTCGGAAACGTGTACGAAGGTGTAGGACTGCCGGCGTGCATATCCCGAGCGCAGAACGAAATCCATCGCATAGGCGAGAAAGGCTGAAAATGCGCGAATACCAAGAACCCTCACAGGAACAGATCGACCAGGCCAATGACGAAATCCGCTACCTGGGCTATTCCGTCTTCGCCGCCGGCGGTGACCTTCCCGAAGGCGACCGCCAGCAACTTGCCGCAGAGGTCATTCAGCAGCTTGACGAACTCAAAGCGGAAGGGCTGACAGTCCGCGGAACCTATGACGTTTCGGCCCTGCGAGCCGACGCCGACATCATGTTCTGGTGGATCGCACCGAAGGTCGAAACCCTCCAAAAGGCCTATTCGATTGTGCGCCGCTCAACACTCGGTGCGATTCTCGAGCCCGTGTGGTCGGTTGTCGGCCTGCACCGACCCGCAGAGTTCAACCGTCGCCACATCCCGGCGTTCATGACGGACGAAACTCCGCTTGACTACCTGTGCGTGTACCCGTTCGTGCGCAGCTACGACTGGTACATCCTCAATGCCGAAGACCGTTCGAAGATGCTGCGCGATCATGGTATGGCCGCAGCCGGATACAAGGACATCAAGGCGCACACCGTGTCGGCCTTTGCGCTGGGCGACTACGAATTCCTGCTGGGCTTCGAAGCCGACCAGCTGCACCGTCTGGTCGACATGATGCGCGACCTGCGCGCCACCGAAGCGCGCCTGCACGTGCGCGAAGAGATTCCGTTCTTCACGGGACCGCGCCGCGAACTGGCTGACATCATCGCCGGCTGGCGCTGATCTTCCCCTGCCGCGAAGCAGCGTCAAGCGAAAAGCGCTGACTGACAGACTGAGGCCGCCGGAATATCCGGCGGCCTCAGTCGTGTGAGCTCAAACAACCGGCCCTGCCTGCGCTCCAAGCAGACAGACCGCGAGCGCCGCCCAGTCAGGGCTCTATGAGCTCCAAGCAGATGGAGTTGATGCAGAACCGCGCATCGGTCGGAGTGGGGAAGCCCTCACCGTAGAAGACGTGGCCCAGGTGGCTGTCGCATGCTGTACACCGGACCTCGGTGCGCACCATGCCCATCGATTCATCCCGGATATAGCGCACGCGGTCTTCGGCCAGCGGCGCGTAGAACGCCGGCCAGCCGCACTGGGCATCGAACTTCGTCTCCGAGGTGAAGAGCTCCGCCCCACATGCCCGACACAGGTAGCGACCTTCGCGGAACACCCCGTCGTACTCACCGGAAAAGGGCCGCTCCGTCCCGCCCTGACGGAGCACGGCAAACTCCTCCGGGCTGAGAATGTTGCGCCAATACTGTTCAGTCCTGTCTGCGGCTTCAGCCATGTCAGCTCCTGTTCTTTGTGCGCCGGTGATGACTCAACTGTAGAAAACCTGTGTCTAGTGCAAAGAATTCCGGTCACGGTGGCACAGCCGCCCAGGCCGCCCCTAGACTGTCCGGCAGGAGGTAACCAGGTGGCACAGGCTATCCAGTCCAAGACAGCGAGAGCGCTGGCAGCGGGGCTTGGCATCGGCATCGGAATCGGTGCCCTCGCCTCTGTTGCCTCATCCGGGCTCGCGGTCTACTTCGCAAGAAAGATCGTCACTCCCGGCAAGGCCAAAAACGACGTTCGGATCCTGCACGTCGAGGGCTTTGACAACGACATGCTCATCCACCTGGAGGCCACCCCCGACACTCTGGTTGCCGGAACCTACGGCCTGTACTTCGCAAACGGCTCTGCCGAAGGCTTTGCCCGCATCGGCGAACTCACGGAATACGATCCCGAGTCCGCGACCGTCAGCCGACGGGTCGAGAAGGTGCTGTACGGCGACATTCGCCACGCTTGTGTCGGCCGGTGGACCGGAACCGTCCACATGGGGCCAGAAGACCTCGACCTTCCCTGCGAGAACATCGTCATCAGCTCTGACGTCGGGGCACTGCCCGCCTGGCTTCTGCCGACTACCGCAGCCCAGCCGTCGGACACCTGGGCGATCCTCATCCACGGCCGAGGCGGAACTCGACGGGAAACACTGCGTGCAGCCGCCGTTCTGGACAGGGTGGGAATTCCGTCAATCGCCATGTCGTACCGCAATGACCCGGAAACTGAGCGCCACCAGACCTACGGTTTGGGCGACACGGAATGGATCGACGTCGATCGGGCGATCGACTTCGCCCTTGCCAACGGGGCGCGCCGGATTGTGCTGTTCGGATGGTCGATGGGAGCGGCGATTGCCTTCCAGACCGCATCGCGGGGCCGCCACGCCGACAGCATCGTCGCCATGGTGCTCGACGGTCCGGTGGTCGACTGGTACGACGTTCTTGACCACCAGGCCCGCCTGAACCTCCTGCCCACGCCGATTGCCAGGCTGACCCTGCAGATGATCACCCGGCCGTGGGCGCGCAAGCTCACCGGGCTTGAGACACCTCTCGACCTTGACCGCATGGACTGGGTCAAACGCGCAGCCGACCTCACGGTCCCAACACTGCTCATCCACTCCGAAGACGACGAATTCGTGCCGGTGGGGCCGTCGCGGGCGCTTGCCGGCTTCCGTCGTGACCTTGTGACGATGCCGCGCTATACGAAAGCCCGGCACACCAAGGAATGGAACGTGGATCGGCTTGCGTGGGAAGACGACGTGATGCGCTTCCTACGAGGTTTGGAAACCCAGGCGCAACATGAGGGTGCTGTCGCCTTCGACGGCTGACAGCAGGCGCAGACGGGCAGGCCCGTCCAGTTCGACCCGGCCGAGGATTCCGGGGCCGGCCCCGCCCACGAGCAGCGGGCTGACGGTCACGCACATTTCGTCGATGGCCCCCGCTGCCGCCCATTCCCCCAGGAGCGAAGGTCCGCCTTCGCACAGTGCGCGCTTGAACCCACGCTGCGCAAGGGCTTCCAGCACGGTGTGCGGGTCGGGACTGTCAACGCGGATCACCTCGCACAGGCTGCTGCGCAGGCGGCCGAGCACGTCATCGTCGTCAGTGGTCGTGAACACGATGATGCTGCCGCTGCCGGCAGATGTCAGGTGGTCGACGTCGAGGTTCCCCGAACCGGTGATGATCGCAAGCGTCGGAGCAGGGTCCTGCCCTCGAGTTCGGCGATCCTCAGCAAAGCGCTGGCGAGCCGGAAGGCGCGTATAGCCCTCTTCGCGCACAGTGGAGGCTCCGACGATGACAACATCGGCAAGTGCGCGCAGAACGGCGAAGACGCGCTTGTCCGCGGGACTGGAGATTGTTCCTGACAGTCCGTCCGCACCGGCGATCCTGCCGTCGAGGCTTTGGACCATGTTCGACTGCACACGGGGACGGTCTGGCGGAATGTCTGTTGAATCGTACAGCGCGGTGAGTGCCGCCTCCCGCGGATCGGGAGCAAACTGCGCAGGTGACGGGAAGATCTGATGCAGGTGCTGTGAGGCTGCCACGAAGGTGCCCTACCGTGCGAGGAAATCTGCGCTGCCCATGGCGATCATGGGGTTCTTGCTCGGGTCGAGTTCTTTGAGGATGGCCCCCATGTCCTTGCGGTCAACAGTCACACAGCCGTGGGTGGCCTTGCCGTGATCGACGTGCAACCAGATGCCGCCGCCGGGGGCTTTGCCCTGTGGGCGCGTGCGGTCGGTCGGCGGGACTCCGGTTTTGCGGTTGTAGTCAATGGCGAGGACATAGTCGTAGACCAGTTTGTAGTCGTCCCCGTACACAGACTGAGCGCTGGCGCGCAGGTTCGTGTCCCGCGTGTAGGGCATTTTCGTTCCCGGGTCCGGCAGGTAGCCTCCGGCGTCGCTGAGGGTGAAGACTCCGGCCGGGGTCGACATGTCGCCTTCTTTGCGCTTTTCCTTCCATCCGGCCTCACCGTTGTGGCCGGTGAAGGACAGCTTCTGCTTCCAGCCATCGGAGGTGCGCTCATACAGTGCGGTGGTTACGGTGGAGCTTTTTGTCTCTGGGCTGGAGGACACGATCACCTGGTGGGTGTCGTGTGGGATTTGGGCGGAGGTCCTAGGGCCCAGGTGAGGAATCGAACCGCGGGCCTGCGTGCTGTCGCCGCTGCGGATGTCGAGGACGGGGGCTGAAAAATCGCCCGGTGTGCGCAGAGTGGGTGCTGTGAGCCGTTCGTCTTCGGCGAGCGCTGCTGAAGTTCTGTCTGCAGAGGCCAGCGCGAGCACAAGTGCGCCGGCAACAGCGCCGGCGGCTGGGTATATCCACCACGGTCTCGCGGATGATGGGTTCGATCGCGCGCTGTCCATGTTCACCAGTATCTCATTCTCTGCAGGAAATGCGCTGTATAGGGCGTGTCAATGTGCTTGATGCAGTCAGCGCAGGCGAGGTTTTCGGAAGTGTTCCGTTAGACTGCACGGCATGAGCAAACCGTCCGACGTTGGTTCCACAGGCACACCGCCGAACGGCGACCCGCGCTACTCATCCGACAACAGTGTTGGGTCCGGGGGCCTATACCGCGAGATCTTTGACAGCGAAGCCGATTCGACGCGGCAGTTCGACCATGACGAATTCAGCGGAAGCGGTCGGGACTACTCGTCGGAGGGGGATCGGGTCATCCCGCCTCCGCCGCCGTTTGCCCCGCCGAGGTCCGCTTCGTCGATGCCTCCGGCTCCACCGGCTCCTCCCTCTCGGCCGCCTGTCCGCACACAGTCGGGCGCCGATGCGTTTCCGCCGCCTCCGCCGCCGCCTCCGCCGCCGTCTTCTGCTCCGACGACGGCTCCGTCGCCGAGTACGCCGCAGGCGCAGTACGGTGCCGCGCAGTCGGTCTCTCCGCAGGGTCTGCACGCGGGCTATGCGCCGGCGGGCTACACCGCCGTCGCCTCGGGGCACGTGCCGCACCAGCAGGAGGAGCCCAAGAAGAACAAGTCGAAACCGCCGTGGGCTGTGGTCACGTTCACCACCGTGCTGGCGCTTTTCCTCGTAGGTGCGGGTCTGTATATCTTCTTCGACATGCGGTCCTCTGACGGCCAGGTGGAATCGACCAAGCCGCCGACAGCCGGGGACCCATCGGGTGCTTCCGATTCTGACGACAGCTCGTCAGACTTTGATTCTTCCGAAGCTGAGGCGTTCATCACCCCGTCGGGCAATATCTCCTGCGTCATCTACAAAGACCGTGCGCGCTGCACAGTGAGCAGCTTCGAGTATTCGCCCGGTGAACAGCCAGACGACTGCTCCGGCGGCGTCGAATGGGGCAGCGTTGCTGAAGTGACTGAGTCATCCGCGGGCTTTACGTGCAAGAGCGTCGGCGAAGCTCCAAGCCCGAAAGAGCTGGGCTATGGCAAAACCATCAAAGCCCACGGCTTTGAGTGCTCATCGCAGCGAGACGGTGTGCGCTGCACGGGTCCTGGCGGCAGCTTCCACGTTCGCAAAGGCGACTTCAACTTCAAGTGACGAGCTCTGTGTCTCAAACGCTAAGACGGAGATTCGAGACTCAGTGAGGCGAGAGTAGGGTCACAGTATGCGTCTGCTTCTCCTTAGCTGCCGCGGCGAGTCCTGAACAAGGCCGGACCCTCGTCGCGGAGTCAGTGCTGTTCGGTCGACTGAAGACCACATGAGGAGATCACATGACCAATCTGCAGAAGCCAAGCCCCATGCCGTTCACGAAGTACAAGTCCTTCTTCGATCGCATTGAACTGGACATGTCCGACCGCACTTGGCCGGACCAGCGCCTGACTCGCGCACCGCGTTGGCTTTCAACCGACCTGCGCGATGGCAACCAGGCGCTCATCGACCCCATGACGGTCGAACGCAAAATCAAGATGTTCGAACTGCTCGTGAAAATCGGCTTCAAGGAAATCGAAGTCGGCTTCCCCTCGGCCAGTCAGCCGGACTTCGACTTCGTGCGGCACATCATCGAAAAGGATCTGATCCCAGATGATGTGCGCATCTCCGTGCTGACCCAGGCGCGCGAAGATCTCATCGAGCGCACAGCCGAAGCGCTCATCGGAGCGGACAAGGCCACCATCCACATGTACAACGCCACTGCGCCGGTCTTCCGCTCCGTTGTCTTCGGCTTTGACGGAGACGGCCGCGCACAGACGAAGGACATCGCGCTGCGCGGCACCCAAGCTGTCATGAAAGCCGCTGAATCGGTGCTTCCGAACACTGACTTCGGCTATCAGTACTCGCCGGAGATCTTCGTTGACACGGAGCCCGATTTCGCTCTCGACGTTGTCGGCG
Source organism: Brevibacterium sp. HMSC07C04 (assembly GCF_001815905.1). Taxonomy (GTDB): domain Bacteria; phylum Actinomycetota; class Actinomycetes; order Actinomycetales; family Brevibacteriaceae; genus Brevibacterium. Next base: position 25,593 of record NZ_KV823244.1, read on the forward strand.
GTGTGCTCGACATGTGGCAGCCCGAAGATGGCCGCGACACCGTCGTCAATCTGCCGGCAACAGTTGAGCGCGGCACCCCGAACACCTACGCCGACCAGATCGAGTGGTTCTGCCGCCACATCCCATACCGTGACCAGGTGGCCGTGTCGCTGCACCCGCACAATGATCGCGGCACGGGTGTGGCCGCAGCAGAGCTGGGGCTGATGGCCGGGGCGGACCGCATTGAGGGGTGTCTGTTCGGCAACGGTGAGCGCACCGGCAACCTCGACCTCGTGACAGTTGCCATGAACCTCTACACCCAGGGGGTTGATCCCGAACTCGACTTCTCCGACATCAATGAGGTCATCCACACGGTCGAGTACTGCAACCAGATCGGGGTGCACGAGCGTCACCCGTACGGCGGGGATCTCGTGTTCACGTCCTTCTCCGGTTCGCATCAGGATGCCATCAACAAGGCTTTCGCGCAGCGCGAACGTCGAGCGCGCGAAACGAGCACGCCGATCGACCTCATGGAATGGGACATGCCCTACCTGCCGGTCGACCCCAAGGACCTCGGCCGCAGCTACGAAGCGATCATCCGCGTCAATTCGCAGTCGGGCAAGGGCGGAGTCACATACCTGCTCAAGAGCGAATACGGTCTGGACCTGCCGCGCCGCATGCAGGTGGAGTTCTCCAAGGTCATCAAGAACGTCACGGCATCAGGCGGCGAACTCACAGCAGAGGCAATCTGGTCAGCCTTCAGCGATGAATACCTGCCGACGGACAATGCGTGGGGCCGCTTCCGCATTCGGGGTCTGCGCACCGAGTCCCTGGGCGATGATTCAGCCGGACGCCACTCCGAAAAGGTCGAGGTGGCGCTGAGCATCGACGGTCAGGAACGCGAGTTCGAAGGTCAGGGAACGGGGCCGCTGAATGCTCTGGTCAACATTCTCAACGACAACTTCGATCTCGATATGCGGGTTCAGGACTATTCCGAGCACGCGATCGGCGCCGGTGCGGACGTCGCGGCCGCTGCCTATGTCGAAGTCATGATCGGGGACCGGATCATGTGGGGTGCGGGCATGCACTCGAATATCGCCAAGGCGTCCCTCAAGGCCGTCATCTCCGCGGTCAACCGCTACCTGCGCGACAACAGCGGCGACTGACGCAGTTACGGTCACATGTCACGAGGCGGTGCCCAGGCACCGCCTCGTGGTGTGTGGGGGACAATGGGCCGGTGAGGAAATATCGTGACGCGGGTGTGGTTCTGGGCACCCATAAACTCGGCGAAGCCGACCGGATCGTCACGGTTCTCACTCGTCACAGCGGTGTTGTCCGCGCTGTTGCCAAGGGGGTTCGCAGGACCACCAGCCGTTTCGGTTCGCGCTTGGAGCCGCTCATGATGATCGACCTGCAGGCCAACCGCGGCAGGAATCTGGACGTTGTCACCCAGGTGGAGCTCATTGAGCCGTTTGCCCAGGGGCTCATCACCGACTACGACTACTACACCGTTGGCGCCGTTATGGCCGAAACCGCTCTGCGGCTGACAGAAGACGACCCCCGTACGGAAGACCAGTTTCTGCTGCTGGTGGCGGCTCTGCGCTCTATGTGCCGGCGCGAACATCCCGCACGCGCTTCTCTGGACGCCTATCTGGTCCGAGCTATGTCGCTGGCCGGCTGGGCTCCGAGCCTCATTGACTGCGCGCGGTGCGGGACTGCCGGACCACACCGCGCGTTCTCGCTTGAAGCCGGGGGTGCGGTGTGTCAGGCGTGTCGGCGCGGAGGAGAGCACCTTCCCGGTCCCGAGGCTTTGGCGTATCTGCAGAGGATCAGCACGGCAGACTGGCCGGAGCCGGGCACGGTGGCCGATTATGACGCACAGGCCGCTTCGAAAGTCGTCACCGCTTTTGTCCAGTGGCACTTGGAGCGACGGGTGAAATCGCTTGCGCTGTTGGAGCGCTGAGCCGTGCTCCTGCCATAATGGCGGCGTGAAGTATCAGCCGATTCCCCCGCACCCGCATGGCGCCGCGCCGCCGGCGATTCCAACGAGGTTCATCCCGAAGCACATTGCTGTTGTCATGGACGGCAACGGCCGGTGGGCCAATGAGCGCGGACTCCCGCGCACAGACGGCCACAAAGCGGGGGAAGCCTCGCTGATGGAGGTTATCTACGGCAGCCTGGAAATGGGTGTTGAGGTGCTGTCCGCCTACGCGTTTTCGACGGAGAACTGGAAGCGCTCCCCGGAAGAGGTGCGTTTCCTCATGGGCTTCAACCGGGACGTCATCCGCCGCCGGGTCGATGAACTCGACGCTCTGGGCGTGCGCATGGTGTGGTCGGGCAGAGAAGGCAGGCTGTGGCGCTCGGTGATCAAGGAGCTTGATGTCGCCCGCGACCGCACCAAGAACAACACCCGCATGACCCTGCAGTTCTGTGTCAACTACGGTGGGCGGGCCGAAATCCTCGATGCGGTCAACGCCATCACCCACGAGGTTGCCCAGGGCAAACTCAAACCCGGCAAGGTGACGGCCAAGTCTTTGGCTGCGCGACTGTATGCCCCGGACCTGCCCGATGTCGACCTGTTCCTGCGCTCTTCCGGTGAGCAGCGCACGTCGAACTTCCTGCTGTGGCAGTCGGCCTACGCGGAACTGGTTTTCCAGGATGTTCTGTGGCCGGACGTGGACAGGACGACGCTGTGGAATGCCGTCGAAGAATACGCTATGCGCGACCGGCGGTTCGGCGGCGCAGTCGATAGGGTCGTCGGCAAGAACTCCGGTAAGAACTGAGGCTGCAGACGAAGCGGGCCCGAAACCACAGTGGTTTCGGGCCCGAATCAAAGCCGCGCAGCTGCGCTGACAGCCTGCTGGCTCAGTCGGACGTCTGCGCTCAGCGGCGGCGGTCACCGCCGCGCTTGTCATTGCGGAAGCCGCGACCGCCGCGCTTGAACGGGCGGTCTGAGCCGGCCTTACGGTCTTTGCGCTTGAACGGGCGTCCGGGGCGGCCCGTGTCGACGCGGATGTCGATGCGCTTGCCCTGGATCTTGGTGTTCTTCAGACGGTCGAGAACAGCCGGGTCGAGATCTTCCGGCAGGTCGATCAGCGAGTGGTTCGACCGGATGTTGATGTGGCCGATCTGCTTGTTCGTGATCCCACCCTCGTTGGCTATTGCGCCGACGATCGCACCGGGGTTGACGCGCTCATTGCGGCCGACCGCAATGCGGTAGGTGGTCATGCCCTCTGCGGTGCGGGCGCGCTCATTGCGGTCCGGACGAGCCTTTGGTTCCGGCAGGGGCTCCGGCTTGAGTGTTGCGCTGCCCAATACGAGTGCTGCGAGTGCCGCAGCGATGTCTGCAGCGGGAACATCGTGTTCGTGTTCGTAGGCGTCGATGACAGGGCGCAGCTCCGTCAGGTCGTTCGAAACAAGTGCTTCGGAGATCTGCTCTTTGAACTTCTGGGTGCGCGAATCGGCAAGTTCGTCGACCGTCGGCAGGGTCAGCGGCTCGACCTTCTGGCGGGTGGCCTTTTCAATCGAGCGCAGCATGCGCTGTTCGCGCGGAGTGACGAACAGGATGGCCTCACCGGTGCGTCCGGCACGGCCCGTTCGTCCGATGCGGTGGACGTAGGACTCTGTGTCCAGCGGAATGTCGTAGTTGACCACAAGCGAGATTCGCTCGACGTCCAGGCCGCGGGCGGCGACGTCAGTGGCAACGAGGATGTCGATCGAACCGGAGCGTAGGGCCTCAACTGTGCGTTCGCGCGCTTGCTGCGGAATGTCGCCGTTGATGGCTGCTGCGCGCATGCCGCGGGCCCGCAGCTTTTCCGAGAGCTCTTCTGTTGCCTGCTTGGTGCGGACGAACATGATGATGCCGTCGGCTTCTTCGACTTCGAGGATTCGGGTCAGCGCGTCGAGCTTGTTTGAGTGCATGACCGTCAGGAAGCGCTGGCGGATGTTCGCCCCGGTTGCAGTGGCCTGCTTGATGCGGACTTCAGCTGGGTCTTCCAGGTACTTCCCGGTGATCCGGTGGATGGACGACGGCATGGTGGCCGAGAACAGGGCCACCTGACGGGAGGAGCCAGAGGCGGCGAAGATCTCTTCGATGTCCTCTTGGAAGCCCATCTTGAGCATTTCGTCTGCTTCGTCGAGCACCATGTGTCGCAGACTGTGCAGTTTGAGGGAACCTCGCTTGAGGTGGTCGATGACGCGGCCGGGGGTTCCGACGACCACCTGGGCGCCGCGTTTGAGGCCGGCAAGCTGTGGGGAGTAGGACTGTCCGCCGTAGATAGGCAGAACTGAGAAGTTCGGGAGGTTTGCCGCGAAGCTTGTGAGCGCCTCGGCCACCTGAATGGCCAATTCCCGGGTGGGGGTCAGGATGAGGGCAAACGGGCCGTCGTCGGCTCGGCCGACATCGGCGAGGTGTGTGAGCATCGGCAGTGCGAATGCCGCGGTTTTGCCGGTTCCCGTCTGCGCGAGTCCTATGACGTCCCGGCCTTCCAGCAGAAGCGGGATAGTCTGCGCCTGAATTGGCGAGGGGGATTCGAAGCCGAGGTCGGAAATTGCGGCCAGCACTGAGGGGTGGAGGTCGAAATCGGAGAACTGCAGGCTGTCCTGCTGATCGACAGTGTTGGCCGAGGTGTCTTCTGCGTGGTTCTGTGCGCTGTCCATGGGACTCGTTTCTGTGCGGGTGCACGCTTGATCGCTGAGAACTGAATTGGCGATCTGCCCGTTCCAGGCCGGTGTGCACTCATAAACGCACGGAAAGCCCAGAGAGATTGAGCGCCGGGTGCGCAGAAGATGCTGCGCTGCCTGTCGGCGCACACGGTTTGGGTGCACGTCCCAGTCTAGGCCACACGCGTGCCCGCACGGTCGTCTCACGCCGTGAGTTCGGTAACCTTGTGGAGGCTGCGCGTCCGCAGCGACCCCGTACCGGCAGCGAACCGGCTGCACAACGCATCAAGGAGCATCTGTGGCATCGACTCTGGATTCCGTCATCACCCTGGCCAAGCGGCGAGGCTTCGTCTTCCAGGCCGGAGAGATCTACGGGGGATCACGTTCAGCATGGGACTACGGTCCGCTGGGCGTGGAGCTGAAGGAGAACATCAAACAGCAGTGGTGGCAGACCTTTGTCCGCGGTCGCGCTGACATGGTCGGCCTGGACTCGTCGATCATCCTGCCGCGGCAGGTGTGGGAGGCTTCCGGGCACGTCGAGACGTTCGTCGACCCGCTGGTGGAATCGCTGCACACCAATAAGCGCTACCGGGCAGACCACCTCATCGAGGCTTATGTTGCCAAACACGGCAGGGAACCCGAAAACGGCCTTGCCGATATTCGCGATCCGGAAACAGGCCAGGAGGGCAAGTGGACGGAACCGCAGATGTTCTCCGGTCTGGTCAAGAGCTACCTCGGTGCTGTTGATGACGGTCAGGGCCTGCACTACCTGCGCCCCGAAACCGCGCAGGGCATCTTTGTGAACTTCGCCAATGTTGTGACGGCAGCCCGCAAGAAGCCTCCGTTTGGCATCGGGCAGATCGGCAAGGCCTTCCGCAACGAAATCACGCCGGGCAATTTCATCTTCCGCACCCGCGAATTCGAGCAGATGGAGATCGAGTTCTTCGTTCACCCCGATGACGCGCAGAAGTTCTTCGACTCCTGGGTTGAGGACTGCTGGAACTGGTTTGTCGAACTCGGCATCGACCCCGACAACATGCGCAGGTTCGATGTCCCCGCAGACGAGCGGGCCCACTACTCCGACGGCACGATCGACCTGGAGTACCGCTTCGGATTCACCGGCAGCGAATGGGGCGAACTCATGGGTGTTGCCAACCGCACCGACTACGACCTGGGCCGCCACACGGAACACTCCAACCAGAAGATGCAGTACTTCGACCAGGCCACCGGCGAACGCTACACGCCGTACGTCATCGAACCGTCATTCGGTCTGACGCGTGCGCTCATGGCGTTCCTGGTCGACGCCTATGTCGAAGACGAAGCCCCCAATGCCAAGGGCGGAGTTGATAAGCGCACCGTGCTCAAGCTCGACCCCAGGCTCGCACCGGTCAAGGCCGCGGTGCTGCCGCTGTCGCGCAACGAAAAGCTCTCGCCGCAGGCGCGGGAACTGGCAGACGGTCTGCGCCGCCGCTGGAACGTCGAGTTCGACGATGCCGGCGCCATCGGCCGTCGCTACCGCCGCAACGACGAAATCGGCACTCCGTTCTGCATCACCTACGACTTCGATTCGCTCGACGACAGCGCGGTCACCATCCGCAACCGCGATGACATGAGCCAGGAGCGCGTTGCGCTCGACCAGGTGGAGTCCTACCTGGCCGCTCGCCTGGGCTGCTGAGCACCCATGTGTGACGAGGCGCCCGGCACGGTTGGTGTCGGGCGCCTCGCGCGTGCAGGGCTCGGGTGTTGAGTATTTATCAGTAGGCTTTGACGCGCTGTTCGACGACCAGGTGCACGAGCGCGAACGTGCCGCTGCGCGTGGCTTCGAGCGCCCGTTCAATTGCCTGCGGAACCTCGGCGTCCTGTGTGACTTTGATGCCGAAGCCGCCGAAGGCTTCAGCCATGAGAGCGAAATCGGGGTTTTTCAGCTGGGTCCCGGAGATCCGTTCGGGATACTGCACTTCCTGGTGGGTGCGGATGGTCCCGTACTCCTGGTTGTCCATGACGATGATCAGCGGTGTCGCGCCGTACTGAGCGGCTGTGGCCATTTCCTGGCCGTTCATGAGGAATTCGCCGTCACCGGCAATGCACAGCACGTCCCGGCCCGGATATTCGAGGCTTGCGGCCACTGCCGACGGCACGGAGTAGCCCATCGATCCGTTGCGCGCTGAGATCAGCGCCGCGTACTCCTCGGCGGGGAAGTAGCGGTGTGCCCAGTTGGTGTGTTCGCCCGCGCCGAAGGTGACCATTGCGTTGTCATCCAGCCGGTTGACGACGTTCGCCATGGCCGTCGCCATCTTCGCCGGCCCCTCCGTCGGCTCCGCAGGAGGCAGAGCCGACCATGTCTCCTGGATGGCGCGCAGGGAGTCCGTCCACTGCGTCCACGCGTCTTTGACGGGCAGTTCCATGCGCACGAGATCGTCGACGAACTTCGCGGGCTTGGCAATGATCTGCCGGGTGACAGGACCTGAGCGCCCGCGCAGTGACGGGTCGATGGTGACGATGAAGTTCTCTTTGTCCCAGTTCTGCCGTGCGGTGAAGCCGTCGGTGAGAACATCACCGGGAACGGTGCCGACGAAGATCAGGAGGTCGGATTCATCGAGCACGCGGTGGGTGTAGTCGGGCCGACCGTAGCCGATGGGGCCGACATAGCTGGGCGAGCTGAACGGAACCGTTCCCTGACAGCGCCACTCTGCGGCAGCCGGCAGTCGGTGCGCTTCGAGCCATTCGGTGAACTCTTCGGCAGCGCTGTGGGTCCAGTCGTTGCCGCCGAAGACGAACAGCGGACGCTCGGCCCTCTGCAGGGTCGATTTGAGGTCCTTCCAGTCCTCTACGGTCATGCCGCCCTTCGCCACGGGGATGGGCGGGTGGATAACCGAGGAGTGCGCTTGGGTGATGATGTCTTCCGGCAGGCCGACCACCACTGGCCCCGGGCGTCCGGAACTGGCTGCGAACATGGCTTCGGCGACGATTTCCGAGGCGCGCTCAGGATGGTCGAGGACCATGACTCTCTTGGCGCCGGTGTCGAACCACGACTTCGGATCGAATTCTTGGAAGGCCTCTTTTTCTCGGTGCTCGAACGGGATGAGGCCGACGAAGAGCACCATTGCCGTGGAGTCCTGCCACGCGGTGTGCAGGCCCACGTGCGCGTTGGCCGCACCCGGGCCCCGGGTCACCATTGCCACACCGGGTGTGTCGGTGAGCTTGCCCATGGCTTCGGCCATATAGGCCGCACCGCCTTCGTGGCGGGTGACGACAGTCGAAATAGAGGAGTCGTAGAGCCCGTCAAGCGTGTCGAGGAAACTTTCGCCCGGGACGACGAATACGCGCTCAACGCCGTGGGCTTCAAGCGATTTGACGATCATGTGGCCGGCAGAGAGCGTCCCTTCGGGCAGGGCGTCAGACTTCATTTACAACTCCTGGTGTCGCATGTGGTTTGGCAAAGTCTAGGAAGTGTCCGCTGACGCTTCCAGGGTCTGTCCACAGTGTGGGAAGCGAGACCTGTCGGCGAGTTCAGGCCGCAGAGGAAAGCCGGACGGCTGCGGTAAGAACCGCGGTGATGACAAGCGTGTTCAGACACACTGCCGCACTGAGAATCCGTGTGATGGGACGCTGGTCGCTCGCCGGATTCGCCCCTGCCATCTGCATGCCCAGCAGAAGTCGCGGGGGAGAGGCGATGATCGCCAGAGAACACGCCACATTGGCAGCGGCGATCGTCAGAAGCACATCTGCTCCGCTGCCGGCGGCCATAGAGGCGATTGTCTGGGCGAACATGGCGTTCGACCCGGTGGTGTTGCCCACCAGATACCCGCCAAGCGTGTTCAGCGCCGGTGCCGGCCACACGCCGAGAACAGAAGCCGCTTCGCCCAGTGTGGTGCTCATGCCGGTGACGGTCATGATCCACCCCAGCATCATGAAGCCGCCCGTGGACACTCCGACGGGGACCCAGCGGCGGACGGCGGAGGGCACCTCGGGAAGAAGAGCCCGGCGCCGCCAGATGAAGAAAACAGTCGCGCAGGCTGCAGCCAGCCACACCGGCGGCCAGATGAGAACAGACGTGAGCCGGTTCTCCCAAGCGGCATAAGCGGCGTAGGAAGCCAACAGTCCGCCGGTGAGAACCGCGTAGGGCAGACCCGCGACCGCGGTGGCGCGGCGTGCAGGAAGACGGCCGTGGCGGACCCTGAAGAATCCGAACAGCACAATGAGCGCAATCAGACCGCCGAGCACACCGGCAACGGCGGTGCCGATGAGCAGGTTGACCGTCAGCACTGCCGCCCACAGGAGAAGAGCCGAACCGAAAACCGCGATCGCGGCAGTCAGGCCGCGCTGCTCAGAGTGTGGTGAATCGGGTTCACCCGTCCGCAAGCGCAGGGTCAGCCATGCCGATGCCGAGACCAAGAGGAGAGTCGGGCCGAAGAACAGCGCAGAGAACACGCCGACGTCCCGAAAAGTCTGTCCGGACAGCTGGGCTGCAATTGACGTACCGGGGCCCAGAGCACCCCACACCGCCGTGTTGAGGCCGAGCATGCCCAAAATGACGGCCCTGGCGGGGGCGAATCCCAAAGCGCGAAGAATCGGCACGCCCACCGTCACGCCGACTCCGTAGCCTGTAACCGATTCGGCGAAGGGGACAACGCCGAAGACAACCGCCGCAGCCCCCAGCGCCGGTGTGGGGACAGAATCGGACAGAAAGCGCGACAGTTCCGCCATTGCGCCCGAACGCTCCAGAAGCGCGGCCAACAGCATGCCGAACAGCAGAATGAGCAGCACCTGAAGTGTCAGCAGCCCGTACTCGCCGGCCTCACCCAGGTGGTTCCATGACAGACTGCCCGTACCCACCCCGACGACAGCTGCGACAGCCGCAGAAACCACAGCGGCGGTGACGGCGCCTCGGCCCGCCAGAAGAAGGCCGATCGCGGTGAGAACCGGAAGGGCCGTGAGCAGCAGGGACATAGCGTCACACTAGCCCGCCGGAGGCCGGGCGTGAAGGAGAATCTGCATTCTGGCACCGTCCGGCGGCAGCACAGGGAACACCGGCAGCGCACAGGACTTGCACCGCCTGGGATAATGTGCCCGTGACTGTGACTGAGAAGACGAAGCTGCGCATCGGCGACATCGAACTGGACTCCCCGGTGGTGCTCGCCCCCATGGCCGGCATCACCAACACCGCGTTTCGCCGCCTGTGCCGCGAATACGGGGCCGGACTGTACGTGACGGAAATGGTCACCAGCCGAGCCCTCATCGAACGCAGCGACAAGAGCATGCGCATCATTCAGCACGAAGAGTGGGAAACCCCGCGCTCAGTCCAGCTGTACGGCGTGGATCCTGAAACCATGGGCGCAGCCGTGCGCATGCTCGTAGAAGAAGACCGGGCAGACCACATAGACCTCAACTTCGGCTGCCCCGTTCCGAAAGTCACCCGCAAAGGCGGCGGATCAGCGCTGCCGTGGAAGCTCGACCTGTTCAGCGATATCGTCCACACCACTGTCCGCGAAGCCGACAAAGGCGATATTCCGCTGACCATCAAACTGCGCAAAGGCGTTGACGCCGACCATCTGACGTACCTCGATGCGGCGCGCATCGGCATTGACGCGGGTGTGGCGGCAATGACGCTGCACGGGCGCACAACCGCTGACCTGTATTCCGGTCAAGCCGACTGGGACGCCATCGCCCGGCTTAAAGACTACGTGGGCGATCGCGTGCCGGTGCTGGGCAACGGAGACATCTTCGCTGCCGAAGACGCACAGGCCATGATGGCCACGACCGGCTGCGACGGCGTGGTGATCGGACGCGGCTGCCAGGGCCGACCGTGGCTGTTCGGCGATCTGCAGAACGCGCTCAACGGCTCCGAGGAGCGACACCGGCCAAGCTTGGGAGACGTGGCCGACGTCGTGTACCGCCACGGCGAATACCTGCGCGACTACTACGACGATGAATTCTTCGGCGTGCGCGATCTGCGCAAACACATGGCGTGGTACTTCAAGGGATATCCGGTCGGCGGAACGCTGCGGACACGCCTGGCAATGGTCTCCAGCCTCGAAGAGCTGCGCGGCTTCCTCGACGAACTCGACCACAGCGCACCCTATCCGGGCGCTGCCGCTGAAGGTGTGCGCGGACGCACCGGACGGGCTCGCCGACCCCACCTGCCCGACGGCTGGCTGGACGACCGGATCTTCGACCACGAAGCCCACGCGGACATCTCTGAAGCCGAACTCGACATTTCCGGAGGCTGATGTGTCACTGACCGGCGGTGTTGCCGAATACGACGACCACTCTCGCGAACGCTGGGTCATTGAGCCGCGGAAGAATCCCCGGCGTTCGGCCTTTCAGCGCGACCGCGGACGACTCCTGCACTCATCGGCACTGCGCCGCCTGTCCGCAAAAACCCAAGTGGTTTCACCCGGCACAGACGACTTCGTTCGCAACAGGCTGACCCACTCGCTCGAAGTGGGCCAGGTGGGCCGTGAGCTCGCCCGGTACCTCGGCTGCGACCCCAACATCGTTGAAACAGCTTCACTGGCCCACGATCTGGGCCATCCGCCGTTTGGCCACAACGGCGAAACCATTCTCGATGAGTTCGCAAAAGACATCGGAGGATTTGAGGGCAACGCGCAGACCCTGCGGATACTCACGCGGCTCGAACCGAAGGTCTTCACCGACGAGGGCGGGCCGGCCGGGCTGAACCTGACCCGGGCAACCCTCGACGCGTGCATCAAATACCCGTGGTCACGCGACAGTGCTCCAACACCGGACAAAGCGGGAGCCCCGGTGCGGAAGTTCGGCGCCTACGAAGACGACAGCACGGTCTTCGCCTTCATCCGCGACGGCAGAGAGGGAACCCAGCGGTGCATCGAAGCTCAGCTGATGGACCTCGCCGATGACATCGCGTACTCCGTCCACGATGTCGAAGACGCCGTCAACTCCGGCCACCTGGTGTTCGAAGCCTACGAAAACGATCACGCCATGGCCGGGCTGATAGACATCACCCGCTCCTGGTACCTGCCTGGGGCACGCGACGAAGACATCATCGACGCCCTGAATCGGCTGCGCTCAACCGCATACTGGCCGACAGAGCGCTTTGACGGCTCCCGCCGCGCGCAAGCGGCTATGAAGCACCTGACCAGCCAGCTCATCGGCCGGTTTGTAGGCGCGGCAGAAGCCGCCACTCGCGAAGGCTACGGCTGGGAGCCGCTTGGCCGATACCAGGGGAACCTCGTTGTGCCGCAGACAACCGAACACGAAATCGCGGTGCTCAAAGGTTTGGCGACCGTCACCGTGATGGTTGCCGAAGAGCGCATGAAGACCCAGCGGATTCAGGGGCGGGTGCTGAGCGCCCTGTGCGAATACTTCAGCGAAAAGCCCGACGCGATGGACACCATGTTCTGGCTGGACTACCGGGACGCCGACGGTGACGATGGAAAGCTTCGCACCGTCATCGACCAAGTGGCCAGCCTGACCGACCATTCCGCGTGGTCGTTCTACCATGCTATGCAGGAGGACACGGGCAGCCTGCTGTGAGCTGCTGTTCAGGCCGACTGTCCGGACAGGTGCCGACGGCGGCATTCCGAGGGGAGGAAGGGCCATGGCGGGGCTGATAGTGCGCGATGACATCGACGAAGTCCGCAGCCGCGTGCGCATAGACGACGTTGTCGGCGAATATGTCACTCTGCGCAGCGCGGGCGTCGACTCGATGAAGGGCCTGTGCCCCTTCCACGACGAGAAGACCCCGTCTTTCCACGTCAGGCCCAGCTCTGGCTACTACCACTGCTTCGGCTGCGGGGAAAGCGGCGACGCCTATACGTTCCTGCAGAAAATGGACGGCTGCACCTTCACGGAAGCAGTCGAACGGCTGGCCGAACGGGCCGGCGTACAGCTGCGCTATGAAAAGGGCAGCGGACCGGACAGGCGCGAGGCGGGCCAGCGGGCCCGTCTGCTCGAAGCGCACAGAGAGGCCCAAGACTTCTTCCGGGCGAACATCCGCTCACCCGAAGCAGAAAAAGCGCGCCTCTACATGGCCGAGAGGGGCTTTGACGAAGAAGCGCTCACTTCCTTTGGTGTGGGCTATGCGCCGCGCGGCTGGGACAATCTCAGCAAGCACCTGCGCTCGCGGGGCTTCCTCGACAAAGAGCTGACTGCCGCAGGGCTTGCCGCAGAAGGCCGCCGAGGTGGAGTCTACGATCGCTTCCGAGGTCGGCTGATCTGGCCGATCCGCGATGTGACCGGCCGTGTGATCGGCTTTGGCGCGCGCAAGCTCTATGACGATGACGAAGGTCCGAAGTATCTCAACACCCCCGAAACTCCGCTCTATCGGAAGAATCAGGTTCTCTACGGCCTGGACCGGGCCAAGCGGGCAATCGCAAAGGAGGGCCGGGTGGTCGTCGTCGAAGGCTATACGGATGTCATGGCCGCCCACCTGGCGGGGATCGACTGTGCGATTGCCACCTGCGGTACGGCCTTTGGGGCGGAGCACACCAAGGTCATCCGCAGGCTGATGGGCGATGCCGCATCTAAAACAGGCGAAGTGATCTTCACCTTCGACGGCGACGAAGCCGGTCAGAAGGCAGCTCTTCGCGCATTCCGCGAAGACAGCGAATTCACTGCTGACACCTTCGTCGCGGTTGAGCGCTCGGGGCTCGACCCGGCGGACATCCGCCTGCGCAAGGGCGATGGTGCGCTGCGCGATCTCATTGACTCACGCCGACCGCTGTTTGAATTCGCACTGACCAAGGCAATCGCCGACTACGACCTCGACACCGTCGAAGGCCGCGTCAAGGCCCTGCGCGAAGCCGCGCCGATCGTCGCCTCGATCCGCGATCGCGGTATGCGCCCCGGCTATGAGCGGTGGCTCTCAGGCCGTCTGGGCATGACCTTTGACGAAGTTCGCGATGCCGTGCAGCGAGCCGGCACGGCGAACCGACAGGCCGCCCAACCGGGAAGAGACCGGGCCAACCGCAGCTGGGAGCAGCCAGTGGCTCGTGGGGGAGTGGGGCATACGAGTCACTATGCGAACCAGCAGCCCGGCCGCACGGAGGATCCGGGGCGGGCGCGGATTGCCAACGATGTTGAGTCCTATCAGCAGGAAATCGGCGGCACCGAGCAGGACTACACGGGTTTTCGCATTGAGCGCGGCGCGCTGCAGGTAGCTCTGCAGAAGCCCGATTTCATCAACGTCAAGCTGTTTGACCGGCTCAAACCGGAAGCGTTCAATGACGCTGGAAGCCGCGCTGTCTTCCAGGCCATGCAGGCGGCAGGCGGTATGGCGTGGGCAGTGCAGAACCCCCAGCACTGGCCGGAGCGCGTGATAGAAAACTGTGATGAACGGGCCAAGCAGATCGTGGCGGAACTGGTGGTGCGGCCCCTTCCGGCACAGAGGGAAGACGAGGTCGGGCGGTACTGCCGCTCCATTGTTGCCCGCCTTTTCGACAAGGACATTGTGCGCATTGCGGGACTGCTGCACTCGCAGCTTCTGCGCAGCGACCCAAATGACGGTGCGGCTTCTGCCAAACTGCTCGAACAGCTGCAGGTCCTTGAACGTCAGCGCGCCCGGCTGCGCCAGTACATGTGAAACAGCCCGCACACCCGTCAGGTCTAGGCGGTCCCTCAGTCCCGCTGTGCGCTGCCGCGTGCTGGGGCCTGCAGGCTTCAGCTGATGAGCCCGAGTTCGCGGGCTCTTTTCGCGGCGGCGGTCCGGTTGTCCACGCCGAGTTTGTCGAAAATGCGGCTGACGTGGGTTTTCACGGTTGCCAGAGAAATGAACAGCTCGCCGGCGATGTCGCTGTTGGTGCGTCCTGCTGCCAGCAGACGGACAATCTCAGTTTCTCGCTCAGACAGTTCGCTGTGCGCCACGCGAGTGCGCTGCATCAGGGCGGTCGCGGCAGCATCGGACATGACCGGTTGGCCCGCGGCTGCGCGGCGGATGCCGTCGAGCAGGGTATCCGCCGGGGAGTCCTTGAGCAGATAGCCTGCCGCACCGGCATCGACGGCCCGGTAGACCAGCGCCTGCGTGTCGAAAGTCGTCAGAATGAGCACCGGCGGGCCCTGCGGCAGCGCTTTGATCAGTTCAATGCCGTCACCGCCGGGCATCTGCAGGTCAGACACCACGAGGTCCACGTCGAAAGCGCGCAGACGGTTGAGCGCGTCTGAACCCGATTCAGCGACGTCGACAACATCAATGTCGTCCGCGCTGGAGATGACGGAGGCCAGGCCCGCGCGGACGACCGGGTGATCATCGACAAGAAGAACGCGTATCACCATGATTCCTCCTGCTGGGCCGGTGTGCTCCTCCACGTGGGCTGCTGTTCGCTCGGGGGCGCCGATGTGGCTGCCGGGCGGGCCAGCGAATCGCCTGTGATCGGCACGAATACGCTCACTTCGGTGCCGGAGCCGGGGGTTGAGCGCAGAGTCATCGAACCGCCCAGCTCTTCCGTGCGCTCACTGAGCGAATTGAGCCCGTAGCCGAAGTGCTTGCCGGCAAAGCCCCTGCCGTTGTCAACAACATCGAGGCTGACAGCCGAACCCCAGTAGTGCAGGGTCACGGACACATAGTCGGCCTCGGAATGCAGAAGGGCATTCGACAGAAGAGACTGCCCTGCCCGCGAGAAGAAATACTCCAGAGACGGCGCCAGGCCGATCTTTGTGCCTTCAGTAGAGAAGGCTGCCCGCAGGGGAGTCCCGATTGCCGATGCGGCGGCTTCGACAGTGGTGCAGGCTTCGGCGAGTTCCGCCTCGGCAGAGCTTCCGCCCAGTTCTTCGCCGGCGAGGAAGCCGCGGACGCTCGTGAGGCTCTGCGCGGCCGTGTTCTCAATTGTCCCCAGGTCGGCGTGCAGCGCCTGCGGTTCGCTTCGATTCTGACCGGCACGGGCAATGAGCACAATGGACAGCAGGCTCTGGGCAATCGTGTCGTGGAACTCCGCGGCGACTTTCTGCCGCTCGGCCAGTCGACCCTCCTGCTGCTGAGACAGGGCCAGCTTCGCCTGGGCGGCGCGCAGCTCTTCGAATGCGGCCCGTGTGCGCACGGCTTCGTCGACGAGCTTCGCGTACACCGCCGAGATGGTGACGGCCACGATCGCCCCGACGATTGGGCCGATGACAACGCCGGGAGTGAACACCGAGTTCAGAACGCTGCTGCAGGCGATGACGGTGATCATCCCCACAATGGCGGCGGCAGCAGCAATCGGCGGCCACGCGTAGATGACGAGGAAGAACAGGGGGAAGGACACCCACACGAAACTCTCACTGGAGAGCGTCAGTCCGGCCCATAGAACGAGGATGGAAGCAAGCCACCATGTGATCAGAGACCGAGGGTCGAAAGATGACTCTCCCTTGGCAAAGCGGATTTCGCTGAACGTCCCCACAAAGTACAGGCAGGCGGTGAACGCTGCTGTCAGAAGAATGCAGATGAGAGGCGCAAGCTGGGTCCGCTCGAGGAACGTGCGGACAATGCCGACACTCAGCAGAGCTGCGAAGCTCAAATGCAGAATAATGCGCAGCATCGAAAGAATGTGGGGAATAGAAGACTCTCGAGCCATGGCTCAAGAATACGGGAGCGGCATGTGAGCTGACCGGTGCGTGTGGGGCAGCGGGCTTTCAGTCCGGGCTTCGATATATGTGTGGCGGCAGAAATTGCAGTTGATGCAAGTTTGCAGTGACTGCATAATAGTGAGTGTGACTGAACAGGATTCGCTTCGCGTGCGCAAACAGAACGCCACTCGATCGGCGCTCCACGCTGCCGCCGTCGACCTCGTCTACGCAGAGTCCTTGGAAAAGGTGACCACCGCGCAGATTGCCCAGACCGCAGGCGTGTCACCGCGCACGTTCTTCAACTACTTCGAAACAAAAGAAGACGCCATCGTCGGCATCAGCGATCAGACCCTCAATCCGCAGCGGCTGGCTGAGTATGTGTCGGACTGCCCGCCGAAGGGCAGCCCGCTGGAGGACGTGTCGGCGGTGATGCGCTCGGTGTACAGCCGCATCGGCGGTGACGCGGTGGACAGAGACAAGCGCAAAGCGGTGCTGCGTCGCTATCCGATGCTGGTTCGGCGCAATGTGGAGATTGCCCGCGGCATTGAAATACATCTGGCCGAGCAGATAGCCGACCGTGTTGAAAGCCTCGGAGTGCAGCTGCCCGACGGTGACCGCACGGTTGTGGGGCGCATGATCATCCGCGTGTGCTCTGTGCCCCTGGCTCTTGCCTATCAGCTCAGCGGTGAGAGCCAGGAAGAATTCGACCGGGCGTTTGCCGACACGGTTGCACTGTGCGGACAGCTTTTGGAAAGGATGAAATGACCGACGACACTGCTGTAGCTGCCGCTGAAGATTCCGGCAGCGCAATCGGCGCCGATGCCGGTGAGGACTCTGCTGAGAGCATGTCGCGCGGTGCCGTGCTGTGGGTGTTTGTCGGCCTGCTCGTGGCGATGTTCATGTTCTCGCTGAACCAGACGGTTCTGGCAACGGCGCTGCCGACCATCGTGGGAGAACTCGACGGCTGGGACAGCATGCTGTGGGTCTCAACCGCGTTTATGCTCGCTTCAACCGCGACAATGCCGGCGTACGGCAAAATCGGCGACCTGTTCGGCCGCAAGCCGCTGTTCATCGTGGCGATTTCGGTTTTCATCCTGGGGTCCGTCATCGCCCTGTTCGCCGACTCGATGGCCATGCTGATCACCGGACGGGTTTTTCAGGGACTCGGCGGGGGAGGACTCATGACGCTTTCGCAGGCGATCATCGCAACGATCGTGCCGGCGCGCAGCCGCGGCAAGTACATGGGGATCATGGGCTCGGCCTTTGCCGTGTCGTCTGTTGCCGGGCCGCTGTTGGGCGGTTGGATCACCGAGGGCCCGGGGTGGCGGTGGGCTTTTGCCATCAACCTGCCCTTGGGTGCCCTGGCTCTTCTGACAGCTGTCTTCCTGCTGAAGCTCCCGCACCAAAAGGCGGCCCAGCGGCCCCACATTGACGGCGGCGGGATGATGCTCATCGTGGTCTTCACCACGTGCCTCGTGCTGCTGTCAGCCTGGGGCGGTCACCAGTACGCGTGGACGGATCCGGTCATCATCGGCTTGGGTGCTGCGTCATTGATCTCAGCGGCGGTCTTCGTGTTCGTCGAATGCAGAGTCACCGAGCCGATCGTGCCCATGTCCCTGTTCGCTGATCGCAATTTCACACTGTGCACGATCGCGGGTGTCTTCATCGGCGTGGCCATGTTCGGCGTCCTGTCGTATATGCCGACCTACCTGCAGATGGTGCACGGTGTCGAAGCAGCGCGTGCGGGACTGATGATGACCCCGATGATGGGCTGTGTGCTCATTGTGTCGACGTCAATCGGCTTTGTCGTTTCCCGCTGGGGCCGCTACAAGATCTATCCGATCATCGGTGCTGTCGTCATGGGAACAGCGCTGTTCTTCATGTCGCGCATGCACCCGGATGATCCCGCTGTCATTCCCATTGCCGAACTGGCAATGCTGGGTGCGGGAATCGGGCTGTCAATGCAGCTGCTGGTGTTGATTGTGCAGAACTCTTTTCCGGTGAGCATGGTCGGCACTGCAACAGCGTCGAATAACTTCTTCCGCCAGATCGGCGCGACCTTGGGCATGTCGGTCATCGGATCGGTGTTCACTGCCAGGCTCATGGCGAACCTCGCCGAATCCCTTCCCGTCAAGGCGAAGGGTGCGGCAGACGCTTCGGCTCAGCTGACTCCGGCAAAAGCGGCTGAACTTCCCGCACCCGTTCACGATGCGGTCATCGCGTCCTACAACGACGCTTTGGTGCCGATCTTCCTGTGGGTAGTTCCGCTGCTGGCCATTGCGGCGGTGATTCTGCTGTTCGTCAAAGAGATTCCACTGGCCACACGGGTCGGCCAGCAGGGGAAGACGCGCACCACCCTGGGCGACAGCGCAGAGGTGGGCTCCGCCTCGTCGGCTTCGGCAGGTGCGCACTAGCCGGAAGTCGGCGCGCACCCAGCCGAAATCGCCGACGGAACCCACGCCCTCAAACCCAGCCGAGGGAGCGCTCGACCGCCTGAGACCAGCGGGTCATCCGGGCCTGTGCCCAGTCGCGATCACGCTCGGGCTGGAACGTGCGGTCGGCTGACCACAGCTCGGTGAGTTCATCAAGATTCGAATAGAGGCCGCAGCCGAGTCCCGCTGCAAACGCAGCGCCCAAAGCAGTCGATTCCGAGGTGGAGGACCGGATGACCGGAGTGCCCAGGAGGTCTGCCTGGAACTGCATGAGCAGATCATTCAGACTCATACCGCCATCGGCGCGGATTTCGCTGATGTCGTAGCCCGAATCGGCCCGCATGGCGGCGAGCACTTCCGCAGTCTGATAGGCGGTTGACTCTAAGGCGGCTCGGGCAATGTGCCCGCGACCGGCAAAGCGGGTCAGCCCCACCAGAACACCCCGTGCATCGGGCCGCCAGTGCGGAGCCAGCAGACCGGAGAAAGCCGGAACCAGGTAGACATCGCCGTTGTCGCTGACAGAGCGAGCCAGCAATTCGATTTCATCCGAGGACTGCACCAGGCCCAAGTTGTCGCGCAGCCACTGGATGAGCGATCCCGCCACCGCAATAGAGCCTTCCAGCGCGTAGGTCAGCTGACTGCCTTCGTGACCGTAGGCGACGGTCGATACGAGTCCGCTGTCAGAACTCGGGATGTCGGTGCCGGTATTGGTCAGCAGAAAACCGCCCGTGCCGTAGGTGTTCTTGGTATCACCGGGACGGTAACAGCACTGGCCGAACGCGGCCGCCTGCTGGTCGCCCAGAACACCGGTGATCGGCGTGCCGCGCAGCAGCTGGCCCTCAGAGACCTCACCAAAGAAGCCCACCGACGGCTTGATCTCCGGCAGTATCACCCGCGGAATTCCTGTGAGCTCGAGCATCCTGTCGGACCACTGGCCGGTGCGCAGATCCATGAGCATGGTGCGCGAAGCGTTCGTGACGTCCGTTGCGTGCACTCCGCCGGTCAGATTCCAGATCAGCCACGAATCGATCGTGCCGAAGGCCAGTTCCCCAGCTTCGGCACGGGCTCGAAGACCGTCGTCCTCGCGCAGCATCCACATGAGCTTGACGGCTGAAAAATACGTGTTGACGGGCAGGCCCGTGATGGCGCGGCTTTCATCAGTGTGCTCGGTGAGCGTTTCGGCGATGTCGGTGCCCCGTCCGTCCTGCCAGACAATCGCCGGACCCACGGGAGCACCTGTCTGTCTGTCCCACAGGACCGTGGTTTCGCGCTGATTGGTGATTCCGACGGCGCGAATATCGTCCTTTGTGAGACGAGCGCGGCCCAAAGCCGCGCCGATCACCTGGCTGGAGGTCAGCCAGATCTCCTGGGCGTCGTGTTCGACCCAGCCGGGCTGCGGGAAGCTTTGGGTGAATTCGCTGGACGCAGAAGCGACCGTGCGGCCATCTTCGGAAAAGATGACCGCACGGGTGCTCGTCGTCCCCTCATCGAGGGCGAGCAGATACATGATCAGTCGTTGCCGGGCAGCGAAGGGGCCTGAACTCCGGCCATAACGGCGAGGCAGCGGACAACCTGCCAGGAGTAGCCGTACTCGTTGTCATACCAGATGTAGACGACAGCGCGGTCGCCGTCGACAATCGTGGCCAGACCGTCGACGATGCCGGCACGGTGAGAGCCCACGAAGTCAGTCGAGACGACTTCGGGACTTGCGATGTAGTCAATCTGGTTGCGCAATGGCGAATCCAGCGAAACATCGCGCAGGTGGGTGTTGAGTTCGTCCTTGGTGGTGGCCTTGTCCAGGTTGAGGTTGAGGATGGCCATCGAAACGTTCGGGGTGGGAACGCGGATGGCGTTGCCGGACAGTTTGCCCTCCAGTTCCGGCAGGGCCTTGGCTACGGCCTTTGCGGCACCGGTTTCGGTCAGAACCATGTTGAGGCCGGCTGCGCGGCCGCGGCGTGCTCCCTTGTGGAAGTTGTCGATGAGGTTCTGGTCGTTGGTGAACGCGTGCACGGTTTCCACGTGCCCGTTGCGGATGCCGAAGCTGTCGTTGATGACCTTCAGCGTGGGCGTGATGGCGTTGGTGGTGCACGATGCCGCCGACAGGATGGTGTCGGAGTCTTCAATGTCTGCGGTGTTGACGCCGTAGACGATGTTCTTGATATCGCCCTTGCCCGGTGCGGTGAGGATGACCTTGCTGACGCCCTTGGACTTCAGGTGCTGGTTGAGCCCAGCTTCGTCACGCCACACACCGGTGTTGTCGACGATGATGGCGTCGTTGATGCCGTAGGCGGTGTAGTCGACGCTTGCGGGGTCCGACGAGTAGATGACGTTGATGAGAACGCCGTTGGCCTGAATGGTGCTGTTTTCTTCGTCGACGACGATGTTGCCGTCGAATTTGCCGTGCACAGAGTCGCGACGCAGCAGCGAGGCGCGCTTGATGATGTCGTCGTCAGAGCCCTTGCGGACCACGATGGCGCGCAGGTTCAGCCCGTTGCCGCCTGCCTGCTGAACGAGGATGCGGGCCAGCAGACGGCCGATCCGCCCGAAGCCGTACAGCACGACGTCACGCGGAGCCGGCGACTTTCCGGCCTTGCCGACAGCGTCAGCCAGTTCGCCCCGGAGGTATTCTTCGAGGCTGCTGCTCTGTGCCTGAAAGCCGGAGGTCAGGCGGCCCAGATCGATGGTGCTTTCACCCAGATCGAGGGTTTCGAGGACGCCTGCGACTTCAGCTGCGGTGCTGAGGTCAAGTTCGACGCCGTTATTGTGGTGTCGCGCGTAGCGGGCGGCCTTGATGATGCCGTTGACCGATTTGTTCTGCAGAGTCCGACCGAAGATGGTCAGCTGTACGCGGTTGTTGCGGTAGAGGCGGCCGACAGCGGGAAGAAGCTGTTCGGCGGCTTCTGCTTTCGCATTCCATTCGCTCAGGCGCTTCTCGGTAAGCTCACTCACCCTGGGGGTTCCTTCCTTTGGCTGATAATCGGGATCATTCTACTGTGGAGGCGGCCCTATCGCCCAGTCGCCCGCAGGGCGGACGTGACGTCCCGCGCGGAATTTCGAAACGGATGGTTCGCCGTCAATCCAGTAGCGCCACGGAAAGACCGCCGGGTCGCCTCCTTGGCCGCCGACTCCCACGCGCGGGCCGTTTCTCACGAGGTGCCGGTCCGGCTGTTCGCTCCCCAAACGCAGGTGCCACTCACCGGGGCTGATGAGGTCTGCTCCGTCGTCGTCGCGGTCGGCTCCAAGCGCCTGTGCCAGATTGCCCGGGCCAGAAGCCAGCAGGCGGTGGGGGACCGGCGTGGACCGGCGGGCCATGCGGCGCTGCTGGGCAAGGTCTTCGCCCTCGAGAATTTCGCCGGAGCGGATGAGCACTCCCGTGCCACACCCTGCGCGGTCGGCAACGAGGTTGATGGAAAAGTGCATCCCGTAGATGAAATAGCAGTACAGGTGTCCGCCGGAGCGGAACATCGTCTGATTGCGCTCAGTCTTGCCGTTGAAGGCGTGGGAGCCGGGGTCGGCGCTTCCGACGTAGGCCTCGACCTCGGTGATGCGCAGTGCGACGGTGCCGTCTGCGTCGCTGTGGATGAGCACGCGGCCAAGAAGATCCGGCGCCAGGGAAAGCGCGGGGCGGAGGAAGAAGTCTTCCTCCGCCCGCAGACCGTGCGTGTTGATCAGCTCAGCGCTTTTCTTCGTAGCGTTTGAGGCCCAGAATGGTTGCCGCGACGATGCCCGTCCCGACGACCAGGGCGCCCAGGTGGGCAACAACCGACGGCGGTTCGATGTTCTCCCGCTGGGAGACGGTCTTCGGGTCTTCGCTCACTCGTCCGAACACGGGGGCTTCTGCGCTCGTTCCCATCCAGGCGGCAACTACCAGGATGATGCGGGCGAAGAGGTTCATCGACAGCATGATCGCAATGACCGGGCCGAACAGAGCAGCCGTTGGAGACCCGGAGAACAGCGAAATGAGCACGGTTGCCAGATTGAGCAGCACCGTCAGGGCAATCGCACCGAACAGCGAACCGAGCATGAGCGTGCGCTTGGGCAGCGGATGAGCCGGAATCGCCCAGAAGATGAACATGAACAGAACCCAGCCCAGGCCCAGTGTCAGCAGGATCGTGACGATGTTGAGCACTGGGGCCGCCCAGCCGGGCAGCTGGAACAGTTCGGCGATGAAGGACTGCAGACCGGTGCCGATCACGGTGCCTGCGATTGTCAGGCCCGTGAGGATGAGGATCCCGATGAGTGTTCCGATGTTCGTGATCACCCGAACGGGGAACGCCTGCTTGGGAATCTCACCCATATCGGCAGCCAGCTGAGCGCGGATGGCGTCTTTGAGGTTGCCGATGAATCCCTGTGCGGTGTAGAGCGCCGAGAGGATACCGACGATGCCGACGGCCTTCCAGTTGGAAATGAAGTTCGTCAGCATCTCGGCCATTTCGTCGCTTGAGCCAAGCGAGCTTTCGATGTAGTCGTTGACGGTTTCGACCGCTTCTGGACGGACGACGTCAAGGAAGAATCCGAGAGCAGAGAAGGCGAACATGAGGATCGGGATCATGGCGAGCACGAGGAAGTACGTGATCGCCGCACCGAACTGGTTGCCCAAGCGGGCCCCGAAGCGGGCCATCGCCCGAATGATGTGGGCGATGGCCGGACGGGCCGTCAGCGGGACCGAATATTCGTCTTCGCTTTTCTTGTCCGTCAGAAGCTGAGTCATAGGTTCCTAATCAGATCTCGAGGGTGTCGAATCGCACGCCCGGTGTTTCGCCCGAATCGTAGATGTCGAAGCGGGATCCGAGAATGAGGGGATCGGGTGCGGTTGCGATTTCTTCGTCCTTGCCAGGGTAGTCAAACTGGTTGAGCACGTGGCGGATCGCTTCGAGTCGGGCGCGCTTCTTGTCGTTCGATTTCACGACGGTCCACGGGGCTGCCGCGGTGTCAGTGTAGAAGAACATGGCGTCCTTGGCCTCGGTGTAGGAGTCCCACTTGTCGAGGCTTGCAAGGTCAGTCGGTGAGAGCTTCCACTGGCGGACCGGGTCGTTGCTGCGCGAAGCGAAGCGGTGCAGCTGCTCCTCCCGTCCCACGGAGAACCAGAACTTGACCAGTTTGATGCCGGAGTTCACGAGCATGTTCTCAAACTGCGGGGCCGAGCGGGTGAAGTCGAGGTACTCTTCCGGCGAGCAGTAGCCCATGACGCGCTCAACGCCGGCGCGGTTGTACCAGGACCTGTCGAACAGCACCATTTCACCGGCGGCCGGCAGGTGGTAGACGTAGCGCTGGAAGTACCACTGGGTCTGTTCGCGCTCCGTGGGCTTTTCGAGTGCGACGACCCGGGCGCCGCGGGGGTTGAGGTGCTCCATGAACCGCTTGATGGTTCCGCCCTTGCCTGCGGCGTCGCGGCCTTCGAAGATGATGACGAGCTTCTGCCCGCTTTCCTTGATCCAGGTCTGCAGCTTCAGCAGCTCAATCTGCAGGGCGCGCTTGGTGCGTTCGTATTCCTTGCGGCTGAGCTTTTCGTCGTACGGATAGTTGATCTTCCACGCGTCCGACTTGGGACCCTTGCGCTTTTCCAGGCTGTTGCGCAGCGAGCGGATCGAGTCGATTTCGTTGGCGAAGTCCGGTACGCCGTCTGGTGTGAGGGTGAACTCGGCGTCAGTGTCAGGCTTTGTGGTCTGTGTCTTGTCGGAGGCCGCAGCCTTGTCAGCTGCCCGTGCCGAAGATGCGGGCTTCTGCGCGGCTGCTGCGGATTCAGATTTCGCCGAAGTCTTGTCGGCGGCGTCTGCCGGTTTTTTGGCCGAGGTGGCGGAGGGTTTGCGGGAGGCGTCGTTTTGAGCGTTCATAGTTCTATCTTAGAGAATTCACAGGGTTCATGGAGCATCTGCTCGTGGAGCAGAAGCGTGTGTCTTGCCGCGTGATCTCAGCTGATCACCCGGCTGGTTTCTGCTGCGCGTAGATCTCGTCAATGGTTTCGGCGAAGTCGCGCGTGACCAGGTGGCGTTTGACTGACTGCTTGGCTGACAGGTAGTCGTTCTCCACGGTCAGTTCGACCGGCAGAATGCGGAAGGCGCGGATCGACTCGGCGCGCGAAACGGTTTTGTTTGCCCGGTCGATGGCCTTCTGGACTGCGTGCTGCACGCGTTCGTGCTTTGCGGCCTCTTCCAACGACATGTTCGGCAGGCCTTTGCTTTCAAGCCAGCCGGGCAGCATTTCCGAATCGAGGAAGATGAGCGCGGAAACGAACTTCTGTCCTTCGCCGATCACAACCGGCTGGCCCACAGCTGGGTGGCGCCGGATGATGTCCTCCATGGGAGCCGGAGCGACGTTCTTGCCTCCGGCGGTGACGATGAGCTCCTTTTTGCGGCCGGTGATGGTGATGAAGCCGTCTTCGTCAATTGACCCCATGTCGCCGGTGCGGAACCATCCGTCGACGAAGCTGTTCTTGGTGGCTTCGTCGTTGTGCAGGTAGTCCTTGAACACGCACAGTCCCTTGGCGAGGATTTCGCCGTCGGGAGCAAGTGCTACGGAGCAGCCCGGAAATGGGGTGCCGACCGTGCCGATGCGGCTGAGCCCCGGGGTGTTGACGCTGATGGGCGCGGTGGTCTCCGTTAAGCCGTAGCCTTCGAGAACGTCGATGCCGACTCCGGCGAAGAAGTGGCCCAGGCGGGTGCCCAGGGGGCCGCCGCCGGAAACTGCGTGGGCGGCCTGGCCTCCGAGGATCTTGCGCAGTTTGCTGTAGACGAGCTTGTCGAAAAGGGCGTGCTGCATTTTCAGGCCGAGTGGGACCTTGCCCTTGGACTTGGCTTCCGAATAGGCGACGGCGACGTTCTCCGCGGCGCTGAACACCTTGCCCTTGCCGGAGGTTTCGGCGTTCTGCAGCGCGGCGTTGAACACCTTTTCGAAGACTCGCGGCACACCCAGGATGAACGTGGGGCGGAACAGGCCGAGTGATTCGGTGAGTTTGGTCAGATCGGCTTCGTGCGCCAGCACTGCGCCCTGGATGATGCACGCCGTTTGGATGAAGCGGGCGAAGACGTGTGCCGTGGGCAGGAACAGCAGGCAGCGCGCTCCGGGGTAGAAGACTTCCGGGACGTGTGCGCGGGCTGCCTGTGTCGTCTGCACGAAATTGGCGTGGGTGAGTTCGCAGCCGCGGGGTTTGCCCGTGGTGCCCGACGTGTAGATGATCGTGGCGACATCAGCCTGCTGGATGGCCGAGCGGTGTGCGCTGAGCTCGTCGTCGCTGACCGACCGGCCTTCGGCGATGAGCTCTGTGCAGCCGCCGTCCCAGACGAAGACTTCGATGTTGTCTGCGGCCGCTTCGCGCAGGCGCTGCGCGTATTCGTCGTCTTGGGCAAGGGCGATTGTGACGCCGGCGTCTTCGAGGATCCAGGCGACCTGATCGCGGCTTGATGTGTCGTAGAACGGTACGGAAATGCCGCAGGCGAAGCTGATCGCGAAGTCCATGACGGTCCAGTAGTAGCTGGTGGGACCGAAGATGCCCACGCGTACGCCCGGGCCGACTCCGCGCTTCATGAGGCCCTTTGCGCGCGCCACGACGTCGGTGAAGAATTCACGTGCGCTGACTTCTTCTTCGCGTCCGCTCTCCAGGCGGCTGAGCAGATGCGCTTCGGGGTCGATTTCGACTCGGGCGGTCAGGGAATCGGGGATGGTCGACGTGGTGTCAAGCTCGAATTCCAGCGGCGTCGACGACATCGGCATCATCAGCGTCATGCAATCTCCTTCGAATGGTTATTGCCATCGTATTGGTCTCACGGCGCATGCGCACCTTGGCGGACATGTCGGACACGCTGAGCGTTTGTCTGTGCCTGTGCATAGAATTGGCCGCGACCCACAGTGTTCACCTGGAAGGACCCCGATGACGTCTACGTCGCCCAAGCCCGCTTCTTTTCGGTATGACGCGGCTCTTGCCGAAAAGATCGAAAAGAAGTGGCAGCGTCGGTGGCAGGAGCAGCAGACCTTCGCAGCTCCCAATCCCAAGGGTGATCTCGCAGAGTCGATCAACGGCTTCTCCGCAGAAGACCGCGAACCGGTCTACATCATGGACATGTTTCCGTATCCCTCCGGTGCCGGGCTGCACGTGGGCCACCCGCTGGGCTACGTGTCGACTGACACCTACGGCCGGTTCCTGCGCATGCGCGGCAAGAACGTCATGCACGCGCTGGGCTACGACGCCTTTGGGCTTCCAGCAGAACAGTATGCACTGCAGACGGGCCAACATCCGCGTGTGACGACCGATGCTGCGATTGCCAACATGCAGAAGCAGCTGTTCCGCATGGGCCTGGCACACGACCCTCGCCGTTCTTTCGCCACAACGGATCCCGCGTTCGTCAAGTGGACGCAGTGGATCTTCCTGCAGGTCTTCAATTCTTGGTACGACCCCGAAGCTGATGGGGGACGAGGCGCCGCTCGCCCGATCTCGGAGCTTGTGACCCAGTTCGAGCAGGGTCGTGACACCGGCCGGGGCCCGTGGTCAGAGCTGAGCTCGGCAGAACGTGAAGAGGTGCTGCAGGGATACCGCTTGGCCTATATTTCAGAGTCTCCTGTCAACTGGTGTCCGGGCCTGGGAACTGTGCTCGCAAACGAAGAGGTCACGGCCGAAGGCCTGTCGGAGCGCGGGAACTTCCCTGTGTACACGCGCAGTCTGCGGCAGTGGAACATGCGCATCACCGCCTATGCCGACCGTCTGGCCGACGATCTCGACAAGGTCGACTGGCCCGATGCGATCAAGGCCATGCAGCGCAACTGGATTGGCCGTTCGACCGGTGCCTTCCTGCGCTATGAGCCGCAGACCGAGGGCTTGGAGTGCATCGAGGTCTACACGTCGCGCGCCGACACGGTGTTTGGCGGAACGTTCCTCGTTCTTTCGCCGGAGCACCCGCTCGTTGAGTCATACACGGCCGACCAGTGGCCGGCGCAGACCCCCGACGCTTGGAAGGGCGGTAAGAGCACCCCGGCTGAGGCAGTAGAGGAATATCAGCGCTGGGCAGCTGGGCGCACCCCCGTGGAGCGCCAACAGGATAAGAACAAGACCGGTGTCTTCACCGGCACGTACTCGACGAACCCGGCAACGGGGCAGCTGATCCCGGTGTTCATCGCCGACTATGTGCTCATGGGCTACGGCACGGGCGCCGTCATGGGTGTTCCTGCTGAAGACCCCCGCGACTGGGACTTCGCGAAGGTGTTCGACCTGCCGTATATCCGCACGGTCCAGCCTGACGCCGAACACGACGAAGATTCCGCCTATCAGGGCGAAGGTGAGAAGATCAATTCAGCCAATGCTGAGATCGACGTCAACGGCCTGGAAGTGGAAGCCGCGAAAGCCGCTGTCGTCGAATGGCTGGCAGGTCAGGGCCTTGCTGAGGAAACCACGCAGTACCGTCTGCGCGACTGGCTTTTCTCCCGCCAGCGCTACTGGGGTGAGCCGTTCCCCATCGTCTATGACGAAGACGGTGTTCCGCACGCCCTGCCGGAAGAGCAGCTGCCCGTCGACCTGCCGGAAATGGACGACTTCTCTCCGCGCACCTTTGATGCTGACGACGCGGCTTCGGAACCCGAACCTCCGCTGGGTCGCAAAGAAGAGTGGGTCAATGTCACCCTCGACTTGGGCGATGGTCCCAAGCAGTACCGCCGTGAAACCAACACCATGCCCAACTGGGCGGGATCGTCGTGGTACCAGCTGCGCTACGCCGACCCGACAAATGATGACGCCGCTGTCGATCCGGTCAACGAGGCCTACTGGCTGGGGCCGACTGCCGAGCGCCCCGCCGGGGGTGCCGGTCTGTACGTCGGCGGTGTCGAACACGCTGTCCTGCACCTGCTCTACGCCCGCTTCTGGCACAAGGTTCTGTTCGACCTGGGACACATTTCGTCGTCCGAGCCGTTCCACCGCCTGGTCAACCAGGGGTATATCCAGGCCTATGCCTACACGGATGCGCGCGGGGTCTACGTGCCCGCGGCAGATGTCGAAGAGCGCACGGACGATGCCGGCGAAACCACCTACTGGTACGAAGGTGAGGAAGTCAGCCGCGAATACGGCAAGATGGGCAAATCGCTCAAGAACGTCGTCACACCGGACGAAATGTATGCGGCCTTCGGCGCTGACACTTTCCGAGTCTACGAAATGTCGATGGGCCCGCTGACCATGTCGCGCCCCTGGGAAACACGCGCTGTCGTCGGTTCGCAGCGTTTCCTGCAGCGGCTGTGGCGCCTGGTCGTGGATGAAGACTCCGGCGAACTGCTGGTCACTGACGACGCTGCGGACGAAGAGACCCTGCGCGCCATGCACACTGCGATCTCCGGTGTCACTGAAGACATGGAGAACATGCACTTCAACACCGCCGTGGCCAAACTCATTGTTCTCACCAACCACCTCACCAAGGCGGGCGAGGCGCCGC
The DNA here is from genome assembly GCF_001815905.1 of Brevibacterium sp. HMSC07C04. GTDB lineage: Bacteria > Actinomycetota > Actinomycetes > Actinomycetales > Brevibacteriaceae > Brevibacterium. Next base: position 54,589 of record NZ_KV823244.1, read on the forward strand.
GGGAAGCCGTCGAAGCTCTCGTGCAGATGACGGGTCCCTTGGCGCCGCACATTGCTGAAGAACTGTGGGAGCGTTTGGGACACGAAGAAACCCTGGCCTACCGCGCATTCCCAGAAGCCGATGAGTGCTACCTCAAAGCTGAGACCGTGACCGCAGTGGTGCAGGTCAAGGGCAAGGTGCGCGACCGGCTTCAAGTTCCTGCTGACATCACGGAGGAAGAGCTTGAGAAGCTCGCCATCGAATCACCTGGAGCCCAGCGATCACTGGCAGGTGCTGGGCTTCGCCGCGTGATCGTCAAGGCTCCCAAGCTCGTCAATCTGGTGCCGGACGCCTAAGACTCCACCGGCTGCCTGTGACGCAGGCCGTCTGCTGTTGTGAAACTCACACCCGCAGACGGCCTGTTTGCGTGCTGACAAATTGGTGTGAATTCTTCTTCGGGCTACCGTTGTGCCCATGACTAGGCTTGCTGACAAAATCCGGGCTTCCCTGGCAGTGAAGTCGTCCATCGAACCGCGTGACGAAATCGCTGTGCGCGTGCAGTTCCTTGTCGACTACTGCCTGACAACGGGAGCTCGCGGCTTCGTGCTGGGGATTTCCGGCGGCCAAGACTCCACACTCGCCGGGCGCATGTGCCAGATGGCAGCCGAGAAGCTCCGTTCGCTCGGCGAAGAGGTTGCCTTCACCGCCGTGCGGCTGCCCTACCGCGTCCAGTCTGATCACGAAGACGTGCAGCTTGCCATGGACTTCATCCAGCCGGACAAAGACGTCGACTTCAACATCGGCAGCTGCGTCGACGCTCTGGCAGACGAATTCACTTCGGCCCTGGGTGAGCCGATGAGCGATTTCAATCGCGGCAACGTCAAAGCGCGCATCCGCATGGCCGCGCAGTACGCCATTGCCGGAGCATCCGGTCAGCTCGTTGTCGGCTCAGACCACGCCGCCGAAGCTGTCACCGGCTTCTATACGAAGTTCGGCGACGGGGGAGCGGACGTCATGCCGCTGTCCGGGCTGACCAAACGTCAGGGTCGGGCCCTTTTGGAAGAAATGGGAGCCCCCGCCCGCCTGTACGAAAAGACGCCGACGGCTGATCTTCTGGACGACGCCCCCGGACAGTCGGACGAAGAGGCACTCGGTGTGAGCTACCGGGAGATCGACACGTACCTCGAAGGCGGCGAGGTGCCCGAAGACGTTGCGATGAAGATCGAACAGCTCTTCATGCGCAGTCGACACAAGCGCACCGTGCCGGTGGCTCCGCACACCGACTGGTGGATCCGATGCTGAGTTCGGGTGCCGGGCGGCTCAGCTGAACAGCCGGAAGAACACCCATGCCCCGCCGCCGCAGAAGACAGCGGTGGCAGCGCAGTAGCTCACCGCAAGCACAGTTCGGCGGGTGATGAGCATCTGCACCGTCGATACCATCAGTGTTGAGAAGGTTGTGAAGCCGCCAAGGAAACCTGTTGAGACCACGGTGAGCGGCACCTCGTGCCCGGTCAGACAAGCCGCGGCGGCCCCCGCGGCACAGCTGCCGATGACATTGACCACGAAGATGCCCACCGGCCAGGCCGGTGAGCGAAACAGGCGTGAGAGAGCGGTATCGAGAAGAAAGCGCGCGGCGGCTCCGAGACCCCCGGCGCCGCACACGAGGGCGAAAACAGGCCCGCTCATGATGACCTTTCGAACCGGTTGCCAACCATGATTCCAACTGCGACTGCCACAAGCCCAGCCGTGGCTGACAGCAGCGGGTACACCGCGGACCCGGTCAGAAAGCTGTGCACAGCTATTGCGGACGTGCTTGAGAAAGCACCGGCCAAACCGGTGCCCAGCCCCAGGCGCAGGAGCGAGTGCGGTGCCAGCAGCGAAGGGCGAGCACAGATGAACGCGAGCAGACCACACGCCAGTGTGTTGGCAATCAGCACAGCCCAGTCAGCGTCGAACAGGATCCCCAAACCTGCGCGCGCAGCAGTGCCGACTGCACCGCCGAGGAACACTGCTGCGGTTCTGCTGAACAGTCCTGCAGCAGGTGGGATCCCGGCCGCCGACGCTGGGCGAGCAGAGCCGGGAGGATAGGCGGCCTGTCCAGCCGGACTCACAGGAGGTCAGCTTCGAGCACTGCCCGCTCAAAGGCCGCCCGCGCGCCCAACAGATTCTGGGAGAGGGTGTCGCCTGCGTTGGCCGCGGCAGCGAACTCACGCCATCCGCCTTCTCTGGTGTCGCCGGGAATGATCGACCGGACGCCGTCGGCTTCGGCAGTTTCAGACTTCAGCCAGGCGTGCAGATCGCGTGCGGCGCGGAAAACGTCCATAAAAGCGGTGTGCACGGCCGCATCGGCGAATGACTGCTTGGCTGACGAGCTGAGGAAGTCATCAAGCTGCGCGGCACCTTCGGCCGGAAGGTCCTGACCACGATTGATGCGGAGGTTTTCCATGAGCGGACTGTCCGCGGAGAAGACCTCGAGCAGCTTCTGTGCTGCGGGAGCGTCCGGTTGATCGTCTTCGGGCAGTGCCGCAGCGTAGTAGATGGTGTTTTCGACTTTGCGGGCTTCCGCGATCTCGGCATTGAGAGCATCAATGCGGTCCTGGGTGCGGGCCCATTCCAAGCTCATTCCGACAGTGCCGGCCAGAATCGCCAAACCGGTGAGCACAATGATGAGGCCGATGACAACACCGGCGGCACCTGGGAAGATGACAGCCGCGACGATTCCCACAACGACAAGGACAATACCGGTGACCGCAATGAGCAGCGCCGACAGGGAATTCACGAGAAAGTCGGTAAAACGCATCACACCGTCCACTTTAGTACGGCTGCCCGTGGGACTATGGGAAGCAGAACTGAACACCTGCGAGGAGAGGGTCAATTGACTCACATTTCGGTCATCGGCTGTGGTTATCTCGGCGCGGTGCACGCTGCCGCTATGGCTTCTGTCGGACACACCGTCATCGGCGTCGACACGGACACACAGAAGCTGCAGAAGCTGGAAAACTACCAGCCGCCGTTCTTCGAACCCGGCCTTGCTGAGCTTCTCGAGGCCGGACAAGCCGAACAGTCAGCTGGAAACGAAGGCGCGGACGGAACTTCGCAGCGCCTGTTGTTCACATCGGACATTTCACGTGCGGCCGAAGCCAGCGTCCACTTCATCTGCGTGGGCACGCCTCAGTCACAAGACAGCAATGCCGCTGATATGACCTATGTGAACTCCGCGATCAACGACCTCATGCCCCACCTCAAACCGGGTGACCTGGTGGTGGGTAAGTCGACCGTGCCGGTCGGTTCGGCAGCTGAACTGGCCAAGAAGGTCGCACCGACCGGGGCGAAGCTGGCCTGGAACCCCGAATTTCTGCGCGAAGGCCACGCGGTGGAAGACACTCTGCGGCCCGACAGGATCATCTACGGAGTAGAAAGCGGCAGCGAAGACGACCCCGCCGTGGCAATTCTCGATCAGGTGTACGCGCACAACCTGCGCGGTGGTGAGGCCGGTGCCGCTGGCGAGGTGGGTGTTGCCGGTGAGGCGGGGGCAGTGACCCCGCGGATCGTCATGGACTACCAGACAGCCGAGTTGGTCAAAACAGCTGCGAACTCCTTCCTGGCGACCAAGATTTCTTTCATCAACGCGATGGCGGAGCTGTGTGAAACCGCCGGCGGTGACGTTGCTGTGTTGGCGGACGCCATCGGCATGGACAAGCGCATTGGACGGCGCTTCCTCAACGCGGGGTTGGGCTTCGGCGGAGGCTGCCTGCCGAAGGACATCCGCGCCTTCATCGCCCGTGCCGACGAGCTCGGAGTCGAACAGGCCGTGAGCTTCCTGCGGGAGGTCGACAGCATCAACCTGCGCAGGCGCGCCCGCATGGTCGACCTGACACGCGAAGCACTCGGCGGAGACCTCTCCGGCAAGCGGATAGCGGTGCTGGGCATCGCGTTCAAACCCAACACCGACGATGTTCGGGACTCTCCCGCGCTCGATGTCGCTGAGCGCCTGGAACAGGCCGGTGCTCAGGTCGTCATCACCGATCCGGAAGCCATTGAGAACGCCCGCCGCCGTGATCCTGAACTGACTTACGCCCCAGACCTGACAGAAGCCCTCACCGGGGCTGACGGTGTTGTCCTGCTGACGGAATGGCCGCAGTACAAGAATCTCGACCCTGTGGCGGCGGGCGAACTCGTTGCGCAGAAGATCATCGTCGACGGCCGCAATGTCGTCGACCGCAGGGCATACCGCGAAGCCGGCTGGACGGTCCGCGGCCTGGGCAGGCAGGAATGAACTCTGCGGCAATGAGCTCTGCAGCAAGCCGCGAGTGCGGGACTGTGCTGTGATCGGACTGATTCTCGATTCAACCGTGCGGTTGAGCGATGCTGACCGTGAAGAGCTCGACCGCGCTTTCGCCGGTCGGGTGCACTCGGTCGATCTTACGGTCACGGTCGATGAAGCCGAGTTCCAGGATTCACAGCTGGATCCATCTGAGCTGTGCTCGCGTATGCGCGGCGGAAGCACCGTCCGGACCTCAATGCCCGCGGTCGAGGACTTCGCCGCAGCAATTCGCGAACAGCTGGACGGCGGAGCCGACGAGGTCATCATCATCACGCTGTCAGCGGAGATGTCCGGCACGTACAGGGCCGCCACAGCCGCTGCGGCGCAGGTTGCGCAGGAACGCGGGCTTGAGGCTGACGGCGGTGGGTCTGAGGGTACTGTCGGCATCCGTGTGATCGACTCCCAGACAGCCAGCGCAGGCTCCGTCGGCATCGCCCACTGGGCGGCCGCGAATGCACACTTGGGATTGACTGCTTGCGGCGATGCCTGCGAGAAAGCCGCCGCACAGTTCAGCGCAACCTACTTTGTCCCCGAAACACTGGAGTACCTGCACAGGGGAGGAAGAATCGGCGGCGCAGCGGCTCTGTTCGGACGCGCACTGAAGATCGTGCCCGTCTTGCAGGTGCACGAAGGTCGCGTAGAACCGGCCGCGCGAGTCCGCACCACCGCAAAGGCCGCCCGCCGCGCAGTCGACGAAGCAACCGCCGCCGTGGCCGAAATGCGGACGCGTGAAGGGGCGGAGAACCTGCGGGTGCAGGCGACCGTTCTGCACCCCGAAGGCACGGCCGATGAGGGCAGCGCGCTCTTCCGCGCCATTCTTCAGGCCGCACGCGCGCAGTGGGAGCACGTGGACACCGCGGTTCTGTCGACTGTTGTGACAGCCCATGTGGGCCCCGGGTCCGCCGGCATTGAAGTCCGGCTGGTGCCCTAGGGCGTGCCTGAAACCTCGGGGAGCACTTAGGCGCTACCCTCTGTGGATGATTCCACGCTGTCCACAGGCACCCAGCGGGGTGCGGTTCGGTGGGGTTGAATACGGTGCATGAAACGCTCACCAGAAGACAGGCTGGGCTCTCTGCGTGAGAGCTCCGCGCAGGGATGGCAACCCGAAGACGACGTCGACGACATTGCCGACCTGCTGCCGAAAAGCCGCCCGCTGCCGCGGCGTACGGTTATTGTGGCGCTTATGATCATCGTTCTCATCGCTCTGTGCGTTTTCGGCTATCTCAGGACACGGGGCAGCAGCCAACCGCAGGCGGCGGAAATCACGGCGGAGCCGACAGAACAGGCAACCGTGCAGGTGCACGTTGCCGGGGCCGTCAAGAAACCAGGTGTGGTTACGCTCAGCGGACAAGCCCGGGTTGTTGATGCGCTCGATGCCGTCGGCGGGACGAAGAAGAATGCAGACCTCACCCAGGTCAACCTCGCTAGGGTCGTCAAAGACGGCGAACAGATAGTTGTACCGGAGATCGCAGACGACTCCGGCCCCAACGGTCCGCAAGCACCGAGCGGGGCGACTGGTGGTGGCACCGGGGCGGCTTCTGGCAGCACAGCGACAGGTGCAGGGCAGAAGATCAACATCAATTCCGCCTCGGCAGCAGAACTTGAGAACCTTCCGGGCATCGGTCCTGTCACGGCGGCTGCGATTGTTGCGCACCGGGAGGAGAATGGGCCCTTCGCCTCGGTGGATGCGCTGACAGAAGTGTCAGGCATAGGGGAGGCGACCCTTGCGAAGATCAAACCGAACGCCACCGTCTGAGCACTTCTTTCGATATGGCCTGAAGTATCCCGTCACCTTTCGGCTGGTGGCAGCGGCCGCCGCAGTGTGGCTCTGTGCTGCGCTTCCCGGACCCGACTGGGCGATGATGGCGGCCGCCGGTGTTTTCACAGTCCTGTCCATCGGTCTGTGGGCATGGACGGAATCGACCCCAGGCGGTTCGAGCAGGGCACAGCGGCGGATCAGCCGTCAAAGGCGCGAAGCCGGCCGCGCGCAGGCAATCGCTTTGCTTGCCGTGACCTGCGTTGTCGTGGGACTGGCCGCTGTAGGGGTCAGCGCGGCGCGCGTGCTCGGCACCCCGGACGAAGGCACTGTGTCCGGGCGGGTGAAGATCTTCAGCGATCCGGTGCAGAGTGCCTCGGGTTGGTGGCGGGCGGCGGCGTCGACGGACGACGGCCCCGTCACCCTGCTTTCCCGCGAGGAGCTTCCCGAAGCCGGCAGTACTGCGCACGCGGACTTGTCATTGACGCGCGAAGCTTCGCAGGCGACAGGTTTTGTCAACTCGATGCGCGATGTGCGCGGACCCGTCGGAATGTGGCGCGTGCGAAGGGACGTACGACAGGAGTTTCATGCGGCAGTAGTAGGTGGGAGTGCGGGTGCGGGCCTCGTGCCGGGTCTGGTTCTCGGCGATCGCACCACAGCGGACGACGCGCTGCTGGAGGACATGAAGATCGCATCCCTGACCCATGTCTCAGCCGTGTCGGGCACGCATTTGGCGATTGTCGCGATGACCGCATTGTGGTTGGCGCGCTGGATCAGCCATCGCCCGCTGAGCGCAACTGCGGTGGCTGTGGTGCTCGTAGCCGGGTTTGTGTTCATTGTGGGTCCGGCCCCTTCTGTCATCCGTGCCGCCGGTATGGGCCTGGTAGGGGCCTATGCCGTGGTGCGCGGAACTGGCAAACGCAGTTTGGCCCTCATAGCGGCAGCGGTCATCGGTGTGCTCATCACCCGGCCGGAGCTGTCCAGCTCCATCGGCTTCACTCTGTCGGTGTGTGCTGCCGGGGCGCTGATTGTGCTCAGCCAGCCGATGACAACCGCACTGTGCAGGTGGATGCCTCCGTTTGCGGCGAACCTCCTGGCTGTTCCAGTCTGCGCTCAGCTGGGCGTGTTCCCGGTGCTGCTGACTATCGACAGCCAGCCGAGCCTGTGGTCAATACCGGCCAATGTCGTGGCTGTTCCCGCATTGGGGCCCATTGTCATCGGCGGTCTCGCAGTGCTGGTGTCAGGTGGACTGCACCTCCTGACCGGCTGGGCCGTATTCGGCTATTTCGCCGATGGTGTGGGTTGGCTGCTGCAGTGGCCGGCCCAGTGGATTGCACTGGTCTCGCACACGGCGGCTGGCCTGCCCGGAGCTGTGCTGCCGTGGGCTGCGGGAACACTGGGCATTGTTCTGGCTGTGGTGCTGGGTGTGTCAGTCGGTGTTGCTGTCATCGGCTTTCGCAAAGTTACTTTCCGCAGGCTCGCTGCGGCTGTCGCAGTCGGTGCGCTTGTGCTGGGAATGGGGCTGCCGCTGATCCACCGGCCCGCAGGCGATTGGACCGTCGCCTTCTGCGATGTGGGGCAGGGCAGTGCGACCGCGGTTCGGCTCAGTGCTGAGCACGCTCTGCTCGTTGATGCTGGGCCTGACGAGGCGAAGCTCGCCGACTGTCTGTCTGCTCTGGGGGTGCGGCAGACGAGCGTTATCATCAGCCACTTCGATGCCGACCACTATGCGGGGCTGCGGGCGGCCACAACCGGTGGGAGGACGGTGGCAGCCGTATGGGCATCGGCACCGAGTCTCGCCGATCCCAGAGCACGCGAAGTGCAGGCTCTGACGGGGCACGAGGTGCGCGGACTCACCGAAGGCATGGCGTTCTCATCGGGCGATGTGCGGTGGGAAGTGCTGTGGCCGCCGCCGGACATGGCAGAGCAGACTGACGGGCGAAATCAGATCTCAGCGGTCATCCAGATCGAAACGGCTGGAGTCTCTGTACTTGTGACGGGGGATGTCGAAGAGGACGGACAGAGAGCCATGGCCGCAGAAAGCGTCCAGGCAGACATTCTCACCGCACCCCACCACGGCTCTCGCTTCATTGATCCGAGCTTCTTCGCCCAGGTTGGCGCTTCGGCGGGAATCGTGTCGGTTGGTGCGAACAACCGCTACGGCCACCCAACACGGCAGGCGCTCGATGCCTTTGGCTCCGTGCCGGTTCTGCGCACAGACGAATGCGGCACCGTTGTACTGGACCGCGACGCTCAGCTCAGAGGGCTCGGCGGGTGCACTGGGTCTGTAAGCGGCTAGGCTGATCACGTGGCAGCGAAGAAAACACTCATCCCGTGGCACCGCGCCAAACCGGCCCCCATTGTGCTGATTTCCGGGCCGGAAGCGGTGCTTGCCAGAAAAGCCCAAGACACCGTGCTGGGCAAGGCGAAGAAGACCTACGGCGATGACATCACACACCTAGATGCCAGTTCGTATCAGCCGGGTGAACTCGCACAGGCAGCCGCACCGTCACTGTTCACCACGCGCGGCATAGTGGTCGTCGAGAACTGCGCCACGATGAACGACGCTTTTCTGACTGACGCGCTCGCCTACGCGGACGAACCCTCTGACGACATGGTCGTCATCCTCAAACACTCAGGAGGCAACAGGGGAGCGCGCCTGATCAAGGCGCTCGAAAAGGCCGAGTTTCCCCGCATTGACGCCTCGGCGTTGAAATCAGAAGCCGACAAGAACGCCTTTGCCGAAGGCGAATTCAAACGCGCCGGACGCTCTATCCGACCGGATGCGCTCGCTGCTCTCATGGATGCGCTCGGATCGGACGTTTCGGAGCTCGACCAGGGTATCCGCCAGCTGCTGGCTGATACGGAAGGCGAAATCACCCATCAGATTGTCGACCGCTATTACGGCGGGCGGGTCGAGGCGACAGGGTTCAAAGTCGCTGACGCAGCCTGCTCCGGCAACACCGGACAGGCGCTCGCGCTGACCCGCCACGCATTGTCAACGGGCACGGACCCCGTGCCGATTGTCGCGGCAGTTGCGATGAAGCTTCGCCAGCTGGCGAAGGTGCAGGGGCTCAGCGGCTCTTCTGGCCAGTTGGCAGCCGAACTCAAAATGGCTCCGTGGCAAGTGGACCGAGCACGCAGGCAGGTTCGCCAGTGGAACGAAGCCGAACTGGGGCGTGCGCTGCTCAATGTCGCAGCGGCCGATGCGGCTGTGAAAGGCGGCGGACGGGACCCCGAATTTGCGGTTGAAACCCTCGTGCGGGAAGTCGCCCAGTCAGCCCGCCGGCGTTGACCGGCAGCAAGTCACGTAGAACCGCATGAAGAAAGGGGACGAAACACGTGGTTCGTCCCCCTTCCCTTCGGCTCTATCAGGCCTTGAGCGCGTTCACTGCCTTAGCCAGGCGCGACTTGCGGTTGGCTGCGTTCTTCTTGTGCAGCACACCCTTGCTCACTGCCTTGTCGATCTTGCGCGAGGCAACCTGCAGGGCTGCCTGTGCTTCGTCAGCGTTGCCAGCTTCGATGGCTGCGCGGACGTGGCGGATGTGACCGCGAACTTCGCTGCGCACAGCGCGGTTGCGCAGGCGAGCCTTTTCGTTGGTCTTGTTCCGCTTGATCTGAGACTTGATATTTGCCACTTCAACACTCTTCTGTCGAAATCAATAGGTCGTGAGGGCTTCCTCATACTCGATGCGCTCTCAGCGGGGAAAGCGTCAGGCGCCTGAATATCAGGAGTACATCCGCCCGACCATGGTGAGACACACACCTTGGCGGACATACGGCCAAAAGCATAGCGGCTCACCGGGGCGAACGCTAATTTTCAGCGGATGTCAGCGCGGTTGAATTCGCCACACGCTGCGAATCTGTCCGCCGTACAGAGCCTGCTGTCAGCTTTTCCCTCCGGTTTCGATGTTCTCCACGATCTTCGAGTACAGACTCATGGGCATGATGGCTCCCTCGCGGCGCACTGCGTTGGGTGCGATTCGGATGACGCGGTCCAAGCGGATTTCCGAGGGGCGGTTCTTTGCGTCCCAGTCGCCGGATCCGATGTTGATCCACGGTGTTCCCTCGTTGCTCCGGATTTCCCCGACACTGCCGGGCACCTTGTCCTTGGAGGTGAGCATGAGCCCCAGCAACCACGAACGGTCGTGTCCCACGAGCAGGACCGGACGGTCTTTGCCCTGTGTGAAGTCCTCTTCGTAGGGCACCCAGGCCCACACGACTTCGCCCGGGTCGGGACTGCCGTCGAGGTCGGGGGAGTAGACAGGTCGAACGGTGCCGGTGAAATCACCCGGGTAGCCGCCTGATGGCCTTTTGGGGAATCCCTGTTTGATCGGCTGGTTCTCGGCCCTCCGGGCAATTGAGAATTCGTCCCGCTTCTTCGGGCCTCCGCTGTCCTTCTTAGGGCGTGCCTTGTTCTTCTGGGTTCGCCCTGGTGAGTTGGCAGGGCTGCCTGGAGCTCCACCTCGTGAGTCTGACGATGCGGAGGGCCGGCCTCCCAGCAGGAGGTCGACTGCCAGCCGACCCGCCTGTTCCTGGTCGATGCTGCGGCTGAGCGCCGTGATTCCGGCTCGAAGTCCTTTGCGAATGAGGCGCTGTGAGAAGTTGGAGTTCGCCATGTGTCAACGATAAGCGCTGACCGGGCGTATGAGACAATGAGTAGCTGTTTGAGACCCACAAAGGAGCGTTCATGCCTCAGGTGAGCGATACTGCTGCCCAGCGGATTCAGGTGGCGTCCACCGACCCTGCGAATATCCGCAACTTCTGCATCATCGCCCACATTGACCACGGTAAGTCGACTCTTGCCGACCGTATGCTGCAGATGACCGGGGTGGTGCAGCCGCGTGAAATGCGCGCCCAGTACCTCGACCGGATGGACATTGAGCGCGAGCGCGGCATCACGATTAAGTCGCAGGCGGTGCGCATGCCGTGGATGACTGACGAGGGCGAACCGTTTGCGCTCAACATGATCGACACTCCCGGGCACGTGGACTTTTCCTACGAGGTTTCGCGTTCGCTGGCGGCGTGCGAAGGTGCGCTGCTGCTGGTGGATTCCGCGCAGGGCATTGAAGCCCAGACGTTGGCGAACCTGTACATGGCCATGGAGCATGACCTGACGATTGTTCCCGTGCTCAACAAGATCGACCTGCCGGCGGCGAATCCGGACAAATACGCTGAGGAGCTTGCCAATCTCATCGGTGTCGAGCCCGAAGACTGCCTGCGGGTGTCCGGCAAGACCGGTGAAGGTGTTGAGGATGTTCTCGACCGGATTGTCAGCGACATTCCTGCTCCGGAAGGCAATAAGGACGCACCTGCCCGAGCAATGATCTTCGACTCCGTGTACGACACCTACCGCGGTGTTGTCACATACGTTCGTGTGGTTGACGGCCAGTTGGGTCCGCGCGAAAAGATCCAGATGTTTTCCACCGGTTCGACGCACGAAACCCTGGAGATCGGCGTGTCTTCGCCTGAACCCAAACCGTCGAAGGGTCTGGGTGTTGGCGAGGTCGGCTACCTCATCACGGGTGTCAAGGACGTGCGCCAGTCGAAGGTCGGTGACACGATCACGACTGCCGCCAACCCGGCCGAAGAGGCACTTGAGGGCTACCAGGAGCCCAAGCCGATGGTGTTCTCCGGTCTGTTCCCGATTGACGGTTCGGACTATCCGGTGCTGCGCGATGCGCTGGAGAAGCTGCAGCTCAACGACGCTGCGCTGACCTTTGAACCTGAGACCTCGGCGGCTCTGGGCTTCGGCTTCCGCTGCGGTTACCTGGGTCTGCTGCACTTGGAGATTGTGCGCGACCGTCTGGAGCGCGAATACGATCTTTCGCTCATTTCGACCGCACCGTCTGTTGTCTACCAGGTGACGATGGAAGACGGCAGCGAGTACACGGTGACCAACCCCAGCGAATACCCGGAAGGGAAAATCAAGGAAGTCCGCGAACCGATGGTTGCGGCGACGATCCTCACCCCGTCGGATTTCGTTGGTCCCGTCATGGAGCTGTGCCAGAGCAAACGCGGGCAGATGAACGGCATGGACTACCTGTCGGAAGACCGTGTGGAGCTGCGCTACCGCATGCCGCTGGCTGAGATCGTGTTCGACTTCTTCGACCAGCTGAAGTCCCGCACCCGCGGCTACGCGTCTCTTGACTACCAGGATGACGGCGATCAGGCCGCCAACCTCGTCAAGGTCGACATTCTGCTGCACGGCGATCACGTAGATGCGTTCTCGGCAATTGTCCACCGTGATGACGCCTACCACTACGGCGTGAAGATGGCTGGGAAGCTCAAGGAGCTCATTCCCAGGCAGCAGTTCGAAGTTCCCGTGCAGGCGGCTATCGGCTCGCGCATCATTGCGCGCGAAACCATTCGCGCTATCCGCAAGGACGTTCTTTCCAAGTGCTACGGCGGTGACATCAGCCGTAAGCGCAAGCTGCTAGAAAAGCAGAAGGAAGGCAAGAAGCGCATGAAGATGGTCGGAACTGTTGAAGTTCCGCAGGAAGCGTTCATTGCCGCGCTGTCGTCGGATGCTGCCGGCGGCGGAAAGAACTGACGGAAGAGCTGATCGGTGCCGGCACAGCCTGACGGCGACGTTCCTCCGCTTGACGGTTCACTGCCTGCTTCCGCGCAGGCCGGGGCCGAATCACGCTCACTGAGTGCCTATATTCACGTGCCCTACTGCCGGGTGCGCTGCGGCTACTGCGATTTCAACACCTACACGGCCGAGGAGCTCGGTCCGGGTGCCAATCGTTCCGATTGGGCTGGGAATCTAGCTCACGAGGTGGAGCTCGCCTCCCGTGTTCTGGCTGACTTTCCTGCCAGGCCGGTCAGCACCGTGTTCTTCGGCGGGGGAACGCCGACTCTTCTGCCGGCAGCTGATCTGGCCTACGCGCTTGAACGTGTGCGGGCCGCTTTTGGCTTGGCGGATGACGCCGAGGTTACGACGGAGGCGAACCCGGACACTCTGAGCCCGGAGTATGTGGCCAAGCTGGCTGAGGCTGGTTTTACGCGCGTGTCGATGGGCATGCAGTCGGCTGTGCCGCACGTCTTAGCAACATTGGACCGCACGCATAATCCGGAGCAGGTTCCCAAAGCGGTTCAGTGGGTCAAGGACGCCGGTATGCAGGTGTCTGTTGACCTCATCTACGGCACACCGGGGGAATCAGCTGAGGACTGGCAGCGGTCTGTTGAGGCAGCTGTTGAGATGGGGCCAGACCATATTTCGGCGTATTCGCTCATTGTCGAACCGGGCACCAAAATGGGTGCGCAGGTTCGCCGGGGTGAGCTGCCTATGCCCGATGAGGACGATCTTGCTGATAAATACGCAGCGGCTGACGCTGCATTTTCTGACGCCGGTCTGCACTGGTACGAGGTGAGTAACTGGGCTCGCAGTACCGACCACGAATGCCGCCACAACAATGCCTACTGGACCGGCCAGGACTGGTGGGGTTTTGGTGCCGGGGCGCACTCGCACATTGGGGGAGTACGCTTCTGGAATGCCAAGCATCCGCGTGCCTGGGCCAACCGGCTGAGTCAAGGGCAGTCGCCGGCAATTGGTCGGGAAGTGCTAGATGCGGATACTCGCAGGCTCGAAGACCTCATGCTGCGAGCCAGGACCCGGCAGGGCATGCGTTTGAATGAACTGCCTGCGGGTACTGAACTTCTGCTGGAGCAGTTTGCCAAGCAAGGTCTTGTAGAACCTGATGAGGAATGGCTAGCGCTGACATTGCGCGGGCGACTCATGGCGGATTTCATTGTCCGTGAGCTGTCGGAATACCTGTAACTGCCTTCGGTACAGAGAGATTTGGCCGGTCAGGCAAGGTCGAGCTCGTCCACCACTTGCGCGACGCGGGCGCGCTGCGCGTCGGTGAGGCCCTGGATTGGCAGCGGCAAGCACCCGTGAGGTGCCAATCCGAGGTGCTCGGCGATCGCCGCGGTTACGCGCAGACTGCCTCCAAATTCGGCAAACAATGCCCACAGGGGTGCCAGCCGCTCGGACTCTGCAGCCACCTCGCTCTGGCGGCCCTCTTGCGCGGCGCGGGTGATCGTGAGGGCAGGCTCGGGCAGCGTGCCGCCGATTACCGAGTACCAAGCATCACAGCCCGCATTCAGGCCCGTCGCGGCGAAGGCGTCACCGGAAACCCCGATCGTGACATGTTCCGGCACCATCGCACGGATTGCGGCGACGTGATCGAGCGCTTCTTGCGGATCAGTGGGAATGCCGGGGATCTTGATCGACGCGATTCTAGGGAGCTCGGCAACGCGAGCGTAGAGGTCCGCGGTGAACGTGAATCGGGTGGTGTCGGGGTTGTCGTAGACGATCACCGGAAGTTCCGTGTGCTCGGTGACGGTGCGATACAGCTCGAACACGTCATCGTCGGTGAGCGGCTGATAGGTCATCGGGGGGGGCAACAGCACTCCCGCGGCTCCCGCCTGCTCCGCGGCATCAATATGGGCGAGGACGTGCGAGGTGCGCAAGTCTCCGACACCGACGAACACTGGAGTCGATCCGGCATGCTCGACCGCTAGTGTCGTAACGCGGTCGCGCTCTGCCTGGGTGAGGTAGGCGTAGGAGCCGGTCGACCCGAGGGCGGTAATCGAATCCACCCCCGACGCAGCCAGCCGCTCAATGAGGCCCGTGAAGGCCTGCTCGTTGACGCGGTCGTTGTGGAGTGGGGTGAGGGAGAACGCAGAGAGGCCGGTGAAAAGCTTGTTGGTCATAGTTGTTCCTGATCAAGTCGGTGCTCGGTTGTACGTCTGCCGTCGCGCTGCGCGGCTGCTCCAGCGAGAACAACCAGAGCGATACCGGCCAATTGCATGAACGTGGGGTTCTGGGCAAGCACGAGCAAGCCGATGAGGACCCCGAAGGCGGGCTCGATTGACAGCAGAGTGCCG
>NZ_KV823244.1:69739-70361 GCF_001815905.1 Brevibacterium sp. HMSC07C04
GCGATCACCGGCGAAATGAGCGCGATTCCCGCCGCGGCCGGGAGCACCCACCAGGTGAGCTCGCCTCCAATGACCTGCGGCAGACCGACAGGCAACGTCGCAAGCGCTGCGACCGGGATCGTCAGCGACAGGCCGCTGATGCCAGAGAACCGGTCGCCGACGTGCTGGGTGAAGAGATTATAGAGGCCCCAGCAGGTGCCCGCGATGAGTGCGAAGCAGACACCGGCGAAATCAATTCTCCCGTGCCATGGTTCCGTCAGAAGCACGACGCCGATGAGGGCAAGCAGCGGCCAGATGAGAGCCTTGCGCTGCTTGCTCATGATCCCGGCGACTGCCAGCGGGCCGAGGAACTCGATCGCGACTGCGGTGCCCAGCAGGATGCGTTCAACGGCGGCGAGGAAGAACGCCGTCATGAACCCCGTGGCCACGCCCAGTGCAATCAACGCGGGGATGTCTTTCCTGCGGAGGGAATGGATCGCAGGCCGGGCGATGAGCCAGAGGAGCAGGCTGCCACAGCACATACGCAACCACGCGGTACCCGCCGGCCCGATCTGGTCGATCACCTGCACGGACAATGCGTTGGAGAGCTGCACGGCCAGCATTGCGGCGACCGCCATAGTCC
>NZ_KV823244.1:70371-74790 GCF_001815905.1 Brevibacterium sp. HMSC07C04
ATCCCCGCCACACGCTGCCGGATCACGCGCCCACGCACGGTTCGAACACCGTCAGTGAGAACCGGGCAGGGACATCGGTCGAGTTGATGTAGGCATGGGGAGCATCGCCGCGAAATGACAGTGCGTCGCCTTCTGCGAGGTCATAGTGGTTGCCGCCCGCTTCGATCGTGACTGCTCCCTCCTGGACGTGGAGGGGCTCCGGCACTCAAATACCTGAACATCACAGGGGTGGGTTGCGGCGATGAGGGCTTGGGCTTGTTGCCCGGCAAGCATTCGGGATTCGCCGTTGGCTTGAATGGCGGCTGCGTGGGCGGTGAGGGGGCATTTCTTGGTGCCGAAGCGCCCCACATGGTGCCGAACGGCCAACCCGCACTGTCGCCGTCGCTTGTGCGAGTGTTGTTATGGCATAGTTATGGCATGGGCTTGCTGACGTTGGACACACTGTTGGATCTTGAGCGAGCGGGATGGGATTCCCTGTGCAACCGCGCCGGAGCTGTCTTCTATGGCGAGTTGATGACCGAGGATGGCCTCATGGTCTTGGTGAACGGCTTCATCATGGACCGTGACGCCGTGGTGGCTTCACTCAACGAGGCGCCGGGCTGGGACAGGTACGAGATCACAGATGCTCGAATGGTCGCCGCTGGAAACAGCGCGGCTGCCATTGTTTACAAAGCCAAAGCCTCCCGCGGTGACGAGGATCCATTTGAGGCGGTCATGAGCAGCACCTACACGCTGGTCGACGGAAAGCCTCGTCTCGCGCTGTACCAGCAGACAACAGCCACCCACTGAGCACGTCTGTACGCGCTCGCTTCTGCCGCCGCGTACAGGGAGCATGAAATTCACACTCCCGATGATTGGCGCATGTTCTCGGAGGCATGTTGCGCGTAGATGAGGGTGTCGGTCCATTCGCCTTTGCTGAACTAGTCCTGGACGTGATGTGCCTCGAGCCGGAGCCCGACACGACGAGCGAGCGCGGCAGAGGCACTGTTGCGGCCATCTATCTTCGCGGTGATGCGGTGGAGCCGGTAGTGGTCAAACCCGAGGGCGAGTGCTGCTCGGACGGCTTCGCTGGCGAAACCGTGCCCACCGTGTGCTGGGTCGAGAACCCACCCGATCTCGCCTTGACGGTGCTCGTGATCGGTGAGCCAAAGGGCCACGTCTCCGATTGCGACGCCGCCATCTTCGATGACCAGTGCAAGCACACCAGTCTCGCCATCGAGGTCGGTCTTCGCTAGCCGCTCGGAGAGCTTGTCGCGGGTGACTTCCGCGGTTCATGGCTCGTCCAACAGGTAGCGGGCAACGCCGGGTTGAGAGTACAGCTTGTGAAGCCAAACGGCATCCTCAGCATCATGCAGACGGAGCCGGAGTCGTTCCGTCACCAACGGCTACTGAGCGGTAGGTGTGAGAATGCGTCGGTAGTGGAACAACTCCTCGTGCTGGCCTGCGGGCGTGATTCCGACACCTCGCTCCGCCTCACGGAACCCTGCATTGGCCAAGCATTGCTGGGAGGCCTTGTTCCCCGGAAGTGTGCGCGCCGTCAGAGTCTGGAGTCCACTGTTGCGTGCGAAACGCGACGCCAGCTCCAATCCTCGGCGGGCATGCCCTTTTCCGCGTGCGTCGGGATGAATCCAGAACCCGACCTCGGCTGTCTCCGAGTTGGCATCGAAGAGCACCATGGAGCCCACAAACCGGTTCGTCTCGGTATCCGCGAGCGCAAGGACTGCCAACTTGCCTGACGCCAGCCCCGCTGCTACCTCTTCGCCGATCATGCGTCGCACGGACTCGGGGGTGTAGTCGGACTCGGGCAGGTGGCCGAAGCGCCGCACAGCTTCATCCTTGGTGCCGGCTGCATACGCCTCTGCGTCGAGCTCAGAAAGGGGGCGTAGGCGAGTGTCCTCATAGGTGATCGGAAGGGCGGTGGCATCAAGCATGGATTAAACCTAACATAGTACGGATAGCTAATAGAATATTGTTTGGTTAGGCTGGTCGGGTGAGTTACTGGGAGCATCGCAAACCTGTTCAGCGCCTCCGTGCCGTGGACATAATGGAGGTTGCGCGGGTGTCGGCCAAACTGCTGGACGACGGAGGGTTGAGAGCCCTCACGTTAAGGTCTGTGGCGCAGAAGGTAGGTGTCGCGCCAGCGAGCCTGTACTCACGTGTCGAATCGGTTGACGATCTGTTTGATCTCGCCCTCGACGCAGCGCTGGCAGATGATCCCTTGATGTCCGAGGCGATCCGCAGCGCTGACCTTCCTGACCTCATGCAGGCTTTTTTCGTGCACCTCACGGCCCACCGCTGGGCCGGGCAGGTCATCGGTATGCGCGCGCCAAGAGGTCCCGCATATCTGACTCTCTCTGAACGGATGTGCGTTCTTCTCGAACAGGCGGGCGCCCCCGACCCGCTTGGGACTGCCTACCGATTGTCCAACCTGGTGATCGGCTCCGCCTTGACTGCTCCGATGGCACCTGATGAAAAGCGCGTTGTCATCGACCCTGAGCAAGCTCCCACCTACGCGCGTCTCCACACGGCGCATCACATCAGTCCGCAAGCGATCTTGGCTCAGGGCATCAAGGCGCTTCTGCCTTAGGAACACCGTCATCTGCGCTTTTCGTAGTCCATGAGGTGTCGGAATACCTGTAACTGCCTTCAGCAGGGAGCGATTCGGCTGGTCGGGCAAGCCCTAGTGCGTCCACCACTTGCACGACACGGGCGCGCTGCGCCTCGGTGAGGCCCTGGATCGGCAGCGGCAGGCACCCGTGAGGTGCCCAGCCGAGATGCTCGGCTATCGCAGCGGTGACGCGCAGACTGCCCCCAAATTCGGCAAACAACTCCCGCAGGGGTGCCAGCCGCTCTGATTCTGACACAGCCTCGCTCTCGCGGCCCTTTTGTGCGGCGCGGGTGATTGTGAGTGCTGGCGCGGGAAGTGTGCCGCCGATTACCGAGTACCAAGCATCGCAGCCGGCATTCAGGCCCGTCGCGGCGAAGGCGTCACCGGAAACCCCGATCGTGACATGTTCCGGCACCATCGCACGGATTGCGGCGACGTGATCGAGCGCTTCTTGCGGATCAGTGGGAATGCCGGGGATCTTGATCGACGCAATTCCAGGGAGGTCGGCGATGCGGGCGTAGAGGTCGCACGTGAACGTGAAGTGGGTGGTGCCGGGGTTGTCGTAGACGATCACCGGCAGTTCCGTGTACTTGGTGACGGTGCGATACAGCTCGAACACGTCATCGGCGGTGAGGGCCTGATATGTCATCGGGGGTACCAGCACCCCCGCGGCTCCCGCTCTTTCTGCGGCATCGATACGGGCGAGGATGTGCGAGGTGCGCAAGCTTCCAACACAGACGAACACTGGAGTCAATCCGGCATGCTCGACCGCGAGTTTCGCAACGCGGTCGCGCTCTGCCGGGGTGAGGTAGGCGTAAGAGCCGGTCGACCCGAGTGTGGTGATCGAATCCACTCCCGAGGCGGCAAGCCGCTCAATGAGGCCCGTGAAGGCCTGCTCGTCGACGCGATCGTTGTGGAGCGGGGTGAGGGGGAAGGCAGAGAGGCCGGTGAAAAGCTGGCTGGTCATGACTGGTCCTGGTCGAGTCGGTGTTCGGTCGTGCGTCTGCCGTCGCGCTGCGCGGCTGCTCCCGCGAGAACAACCAGCGCGATACCGGCCAATTGCATGACGGTGGGGGTCTGGGCGAGCACGAGCAAGCCGATGAGGATCCCGAAGGCGGGCTCGATTGACAGCAGAGTGCCGAGAGCAGTGTGGGTCATGTGGCGCAGGGCGAGCATCTCGAGGCCGAATGCGATCACCGGCGAAATGAGCGCGATTCCCGCCGTGACCGGGATCACCCACCAGGTGAGCTCGCCCCTGATGACCTGCGGCAGACCAACCGGCAACGTTGCGAGCGCTGCGACCGGGATCGTCAGTGACAGGCCGCTGATGCCAGAGAACCGGTCTCCGACGTGCTGAGTGAACAGATTGTAGAGGCCCCAGCAGGTGCCCGCGATAAGCGCGAAGCAGACACCGGCGAAATCAACTCTCCCGTGCCATGGTTCTGTCAGAAGCACGACGCCTATGAGGGCGAGCATCGGCCAGATGAGAGCTTTGCGCTGTTTGCTCATAATCCCGGCGACTGCCAGCGGGCCGAGGAACTCGATCGCGACTGCGGTGCCCAGTGGGATGCGCTCAACGGCTGCGAGGAAGAACGCCGTCATGAACCCCGTTGCCACGCCCAGTGCAATCAGCGCGGGGATGTCTTTCCTGCGGAGGGAATGGATCGCAGGCCGGGCGATGAGCCAGAGGAGCAGGCTGCCACAGCACATACGCAGCCACGCGGTGCCCGCCGGCCCGATCTGGTCGATCACCAGCACGGACAATGCGTTGGACAGTTGCACGGCCAGCATTGCGGCGACCGCCATAGTCC
>NZ_KV823244.1:74800-78027 GCF_001815905.1 Brevibacterium sp. HMSC07C04
ATCCCCGCCACACGCTGCCGGATCACGCGCCCACCTGTAGATCACGTGTGCGCACCTCAGCATTCACGGTGCGGGCGATGGGGAGCCGTTTAGGGGTCATGGTCTCAGGCATTCGGGGTCTCCGTTCGATGTGTGGCGCCCACGCCCGGTTCGAACACCGTCAGTGAGAACCGGGTAGGGACATCGGTCGAGTTGATGTAGGCGTGGGGAGCATCGCCGGGGAACGACAGTGCGTCGCCTTTTGCGAGGTCATAGTGGTCGCCGCCCACTTCGATCGCGACTGCTCCGTCCTGGACGTGGAGAAGCTCGCGGGTGCCTTCGCTGTGGGCCTCGCTGTCGTGCCGTTCGCCCGGGGCGAGCGTCCAGTCCCACAGCTCGACCACATCTGGCGGCTCCGTGCCCGCGACCAGCACGCCCCGACCCCCTGCGTCGCCGGTCCACAGGACAGCGCCCTGCCCACTGCGCGTGAGCTTCGCTGCGCGCGAGGCCGGAGGTTCCACAAGAGCCGGAAGGCCGATGCCCAGCGCATCCGAGAGCAGTAACAGCGTTCCCACGCTCGGATTCACGGCACCCTGTTCGACGTTCACGAGCATGCGGCGGCTCACTCCAGCGAATCCAGCGAGCTGATCGAGAGTCCATTCTCGACTTTTGCGCTGCTGCTTGACTCGCGTGCCGATCACACGCGCTAACGACTCTGTACTCACATCCACGAAGTGCACAATATTGCACTATTGGTGCATGGTCAATGAAGGCTGTCTCGGCTTTTGTATGCGCAGTCGGCTCATGGCCGATTTAATTGTCCGCGAGCTGTCGGAATGCCTGTAGTTTCTGCGGCAGATGAGTGGCGCCTCGAGCCGGATCTCCGTACTCACAGCAATACATCCTCACGGCTCTCCTCAGCAGTGCCTCGTGATTATTCGTTGTCGAGGGCAGCTGGGCCGGGGGGCTTATGCTTCCAGGTGGAGTCGCCTGGCCTGCCAATGGTTGATCAGCCAGCGGTCGTGGGTGGTGATGACAAGCGTGCCCGTCCAGCTTGCCAGAGCCTTTTCGAGGGCTTCGAGAGTGTCGAGGTCAAGGTAATTTGTCGGTTCATCAATGAGGAGGACCGCCGGCTGGTCTGCCAGTGCGACAGCGAGTTGAGCCCGGCGCTGATTGCCGTCGGACAGGTGGGAAATCGGTGTTGTCCACATGGACGGGTGGAGGATTCCTCGTCCGGTGGAACCCACTCCGCTGTCCCAGATGTCGTCTGTGAAGCCGGGGTCGCCGCATTTTGGCAGCCTCTGGGGCACCAGCGCAATGTCGTCGTCTCTGGTGATCGATCCCGATGCCGGTGTGTCCGCGGGCGGCTTGCCATCAGCGATCCAGCTGATCAGTGTGCTTTTGCCTGATCCGTTAGGGCCGGTGAGCAGCAGATGTTCTCCGTAGGACAGATCGAAAGTCGTTGGCGAAAGCCTGCCGGTTATTGTTGCAGCGCGGGCTGCGATTGCCGACCCTGCCGGTTCGTCACCTGAACGCGCGGGAAACGAAAGTTCGTACAGCCGAGGTTTGCGCACTTCGTGTTCTGCTAGGTGTTCTAAACGGCGATCGTCGTTTCGGGTGCGGCGGACCGCTGTTGCGGCAGCCCGGTCGGCGAAGAACTTCTTCTCTTTTCCTTGAGCAGTTGCAAGACGCACACCGCCGCGGGCGATCTTTTGACTGCCCTGGCGGTGTTCCTCAATACTGCGTTTCTGTTCCTGTTGAGCAGCGTGAAGTGCACGGTGTGCGCGGTGGGCTTTGTCTTTCGCTTGGAGATAGTCCGTGTAGTTTCCGGAGTTTTTGTGCAGACCGCCTGGTTCAGTGGTGCCGTCCGCACGCGAGAGCTCGTGCCACACCACAGTGTCTAAGTCGTAGAGCACTGTGGCAACAGACTCGATGAAAGCCCGGTTGTGGCTGGCTGTGAGTACTGGGCCGCTCCAGCCCATAACCACTTCGGTGAGGAACTCGATGGCATCGTCATCTAAGTGGTTGGTCGGTTCATCGAGGACAAGAGCGGGAGGCCGGAGCACAAGCAGAGCGGCCAGCTGCAGCCGTGCTTGTTGACCAGGGGAGAGTTGTCTAAGGCGCAGGGATTCAGCGTTTTCGGCTGCGATGCTGAGCCCTAGACCCCTGAGTGTCTTGTTGAGGCGAGCGTCGATCGACCACGCATCGCGGCTTTCGAGTTCACTCAGCAACCGGTCGTAGCGGGCAGCAACTGAGTCGGAGCTGTCGTGGGCAAGCTGCTCGGTGACGGACTCGAATTCGGATATGAGGTTCCGCAGAGGCGAAAGTGCGGTTTCCATGCTTGCGGAAACAGTCTGCTCGAGATCGTCAAAACAGGACTGAATCGAGGCGGAGGGGGTGGACTTGGGAACCTCGACTTGTCCTGAATCGGGGAGAAGATGCCCTTGAGCAATAGCGAGCAGGGTCGATTTTCCTGAACCGTTCGGGCCTACGAGGCAGGCACGTTCACCTGGGCCGACAGTCAGATTGATCTGCGAGAGCAGAGGTTTGCTTGAGTAGGAAAAGGAAACGTTATCAAGAACGATAGAAGGCACAGTGATCTCCAGTGAGCGGAAAACGCGGACGGCGTCTCAGCGTTGCTGAGTGAAGATCACAGAACCATTCGTTGAACGTACTCCTGAGCAGAAGGCGCATAGCTGAGTTGCGCTGGTGTTGACAGCGGGGCGAAGCCGCCAGATAACAGATACAACGTACCAAGGGCACACCATGATTTCAAAGAAGCTGCGTACCCGCTGTGCTGGCTGTGCTTGTGGTCTCGTCACTTCAGCGGGAGGGGTCTGTGCCTTCCTGACACAGTGCACAGGCCAAGGAGTACAGTGGTGTCCAAAGGGGCCGTAGCTCAGTTGGGAGAGCGTCTCGTTCGCATCGAGAAGGTCAGGGGTTCGATTCCCCTCGGCTCCACGTTGTGAAGTCCCGGGACATCGTTCACTCGATGTCCCGGGATTTTTTGTGTGTGGGGCGACTGGTGTGTCGGGTCATCGTTCCCCCGCTGTAGGTGCTGCACACCCCAAGCTGGAGCATGTGCCCTGATCTGCAGAACCCGCTGAAACGTGCGGGCTGCCTCTTGCCGCCGCGGCTGCTGGATGGCTGACTATTCCGCGTCTCCGCACCGTTAACGACAAATCCACGCTTGAGCCGCACGGCGACTCCCTTGAGCAACAGAAACTCCCGTCAGCAGTTGTTGCTAA